>CACEZK010000044.1 GCA_902564025.1 uncultured Pelagibacteraceae bacterium | reverse complement strand
GATTCAAGTGATATCACATATTTTGTAAACGATAACCACGCAGCAAAAAAACTCTTAAGTGATGGAGAATTTAAAATGACATCAATAAGAAATTTAAATACTCAAGACGCTGATGTAAAAATAAACTTAAATGACTTTGTGTTGATAAATACACCAGCTTCTCTCAAATTGTTATCTCTCCCTTCAATCTCAGGCCTAGTTAGCATTGCTGAAGGTGAAGAGGGAATTCGCTTTGGATACGGAGAAATTAATTATGTAGAAACAGAAAATAAATATAGTGAAATTGAAGCTTTTGCTGTTAGCGATAGTTTGGGTCTTATTATGGATGGAAATATTGATAGAAAAGAAAAGATTATTGATATGAAGGGAGAAATAAGTCCGATGCATCTTGTAAATGCTATTATTCAAAAATTACCTATTTTGGGACCAATAATCGTAGGAAACGAAGGAGAAGGAATGTTTTCAATAGATTTTTTAATGACGGGATCTTCTGATGATCCCGAAGTAGAGTCTAATCCATTAACTATAATAAAGCCGAGAATAATAGAAAGAGCAATAGAAGCTATTGAAAATAGCTCTACTAACCAATAATCACTTTAAAGTGTTTTTTCTTGCCAACACTTATTACATTTTCAAACTGTTTAATTTGATCATAGTCTAACAACTGAAGCTCATTTTCTACTATTTTTCCATTTAATTTCACACCTTTCCCACGTATCAATTTCCTACTTTCAGATTTTGAGTTAGCATATTTCATTTGAACGATAAGATCTGATAATAGAGCACCATTTTGTACATCCTCATTGCTTAAATTGAGAGTAGGCATATCTTCAGACAAGCTTTTATTTTCAAATATTTGTTTTGCTGCCTGCTCAGCTTTTCTTGAGCTTTCAACCCCATGAAGCATAGCAGTTACCTCATTTGCAAGTATTATTTTTAAATCATTTATATTTCTCGATGAGTTTTGTTCATGGCTTTCAATTTCTTCTTTGCTTAAATCTGTGAAAAGCTTCATGAAACGAATTACGTCTCTGTCGTCTACGTTTCTCCAAAACTGCCAGTAATCGTATGCTGATAGAAGGTCTTCATTAAGCCATATTGCTCCTTCAGCTGTCTTGCCCATTTTGTCGCCATTAGAATTAGTTAGAAGAGGAGTTGTAAGTCCAAAAACTTCTTTGCCATTTACTCTTCTTATGAGCTCCACTCCATTTACAATATTCCCCCATTGATCAGAGCCTCCAATCTGTAAGGTGCACGAATTTCGATTATTTAGCTCATAGAAGTCATAAGCTTGAAATATCATATAATTAAACTCTACAAAACTGAGAGACTGTTCTCTTTCAAGACGTATTTTTACACTATCAAATGTTAACATTTTATTTATTGTAAAATGTTTACCAAAATCTCTTAAAAAATCTACATAACTAAGCTTATCTAACCAATCTGCATTATCCATTACTAACGCTCTATTCTCTTCATTCTTAAAAGATAAATATTTGTCAAAAACAGTTTTAAGATTGATTGCATTATTCTTTATTTCATCGTCAGTAAGTATTTTTCTAGTTTCATCTTTACCAGAAGGATCACCAATGCGGGTAGTTCCTGTACCAATTAATATTATTGGAGTATGACCGTATTTTTGAAATAGGCGCATTATCATTATCTGTATTAAGCTGCCTATATGCAATGATTTTGCCGTACAATCGAAACCTATATAAAATGTAATATTTTCAGATTTTAATTTTTTATTGAGAGACTCCTCATCAGTGCATTGATGTAAGAAACCGCGGTATTTGAGTTCTTCAATAAGTGTCATTTTCTATATTCAGTAATGTATAAATTATTTAGACTAATAATACAAAATATATGAGCAATAATAAACTTCACGCAATTGGCATTATGAGCGGCACTTCATTAGATGGAATCGATGTTTCATACGTAAGTTCTGACGGAAAAAGCATATTTACTCATAATTGCTCTTCTTTATTTAAGTTTAGGGATTCAACTAGAAAGTCTCTTTATAATCTTGTGAACAACTTTACGAAAAATAAAAATAGCATATCAAATATAAGCAATTGCGAAAATTTAGTTAGTGAAGATTATGTAAATGCCATTAGAAAATTTATAATATCTAAAAATATCAAAAAAGTTGATCTTATCGCCTTACATGGTCAAACTATTTACCATTCATCTAAAGATAAATCATCGATTCAGTTGTGTAATAGTTCGTATATTGCCAAAAAAACTAACAGTATTATTGTAACTGATTTTAGACAAGATGATCTTTTGAACGGCGGAGAGGGAGCTCCATTAGTACCAATATTTCATAAGCTTTTAATCAATAAACTAAAACTTAAAAAACCTTCTTCTTTTATAAATATTGGAGGCATATCTAATATTTCCCTGTTAGACAAAAGAGGTAGGTTGACAGCGCATGATATTGGACCAGGAATGTGCTTACTGGATCAATATGTAAATTTCAAAAAGAAGCAACCTTATGATAATAATGGAGCATATTCTTCTAAAGGCAAAATCAATAAAAGTATTTTAAGACAACTTCTTAATGACAATTTTTTTAAAA
>CACEZK010000043.1 GCA_902564025.1 uncultured Pelagibacteraceae bacterium | reverse complement strand
TGGTATTAGGCTTTTTGTTTTATTATCAAACAAGCCAATCAGTTTGAGCATAAACGATGGTGCTTTCTTTAATTTAATTTTATCATAGCCAGCTTTACTTAATACTTCAGCAACCTGAAACATCCATGCTGGTTCTGCGTGTGCCGCAATAAATCTTTTTCCATCAGCTTCAGGAGTTTTCATTGCTCTTAAATGCAGGATTGCAACATCTCTAACATCTATAAAGGGAAATGACATTGCAGGTATCATAGGAAATTTTCCAGATATCAGTTGAGATACTATTTGTGTTGAAGCTCCTTCTAAATCGTTTCCAAGTTGTGGTCCCATTACCCCACCAGGATTTACGACTGTCATTTCCATTTTATCACCATCTTGGTTATTATAAAAATCCCAAGCAGCTTTTTCTGCGATTGTTTTACTTTTTTGATAAGGAGTAACATACTTACTATTAATATCAGTCCATGTATTGTGATCACATTTTCCTGACATCATGTGTGAGTTTATAGCTGCTACTGATGAAGTAAGAACAACTCTTTTGATGTTTACCTTTTTCGCTGCATTCAAAGCTCTGAGAGTTCCCTCTTTAGCAGGTTTAATAAGTTCATTTTCATCTTTTGGATCTTCAATTACAAAGGGTGAAGCAACATGCATTAAATAATCACAATCTCGCATTGAATCTTCCCAGCCGTCATCTTCTAACAAATCAAGTTTACAAAATTCCAAGTTTGAATCATCAGTCGCGGTTCTAATCGCATTTCTCACTTCTTGTTCTCTATTCATACTGCGTAGTGACCCTTTTACTAAATAGCCATTTTTAAGAAGTTCAATAATACAATGTTCAGCTATAAATCCTGAAGCTCCAGTGACTAAAACCTTTTCCATCCATTTCTCCTATCTAATTGAAATTATTTAATAAAATCTTAACAATTAATAACTTGTATTGATCCTAATTATAATTATGTATTAAAATACAGTTAATAAATAATACAAGAGGTTTTTCTATATGGAATATCAAACTAGAGCTCAATCATCACCCGCAATTGATGCTGGTCTTAGACAATACATGCTAAGTGTTTATAACTATATGGCATCAGGTTTAGCTTTAACAGGTTTAGTTGCATACATGCTATTTCAGGCCACAGCCGTAATGGGTCCAACAGGAGAAATAGTTGGTCTAACAAACTTAGGCGTTACTCTTTATACAGGTCCTATGATGTGGGTAGTTGCATTAGCGCCTCTTGGTATTGTTATGTATATGAGTTTTGGAATAAGAGGAATGTCAGCTTCGCGAGCACAGACAATGTTTTGGGTATTTGCATTTCTTATGGGCTTATCTTTATCAACTATTTTTTTAACTTATACAGGTGCTAGTATCGCGCGAGTATTTTTTATTACTGCAAGTACATTTGGTGCAATGAGCATATATGGTTATACAACAAAAAGAGATCTAACTAATTTTGGGTCATTTTTATTTATGGGGCTGATTGGAATTATAATCGCATCAATTGTAAATATATTCATGCAATCACCTGCATTATATTATGGTATATCTATTCTAGGTGTTTTAATTTTTGTTGGCTTAACAGCTTACGATACTCAAAAGATTAAAAATATGTACATGGCGTATGATAGTGGAGAAGTTGCTGCTAAAAAAGCTATCATGGGCGCATTAACACTCTACCTTGATTTTATAAATCTATTTATAATGTTACTGAGACTTTTTGGTCAAAGAAGATAAAATCAGGCTATACGTTTTACAGAAACTTTAAGATATTTTGTAATATCTGATAGATATTCACTTTCTTTAATTTTTTTATTATTAAAATCGATTAATGTGAATGTTACATGCTTTCCTTTGTTTTTATTTTTAATTATTCTTAAAAAAGCATTTTCGAAAGTACTGCGATAAATTGAAAAAACTGCATTGTATTTTCCATGATCTATTGCATAGTCTTTCCAATGTCCTTGACTGACTTTTTGAGCATAAACAGAAAGTATGAGATTAAGTTCAGCTTTATGAAAGCTAGTAAACTTGTTTTTTGATCGATTAGAGCTCTTGTAGGATAAATTAGGACTAATGTAGTGTATTGTCATTGTTATCTCATGTTACCTTGAAAAATGTAAAAAAAACAATGAAAATAGGGAAAAATTTCACGATAACATCATCTAAATCGCCTTGAATTTCGATGAATAATTCCAATATAGTTTCTGAGAATAAAAATTATGCCTAAATCAGAAAAATTAGAGTTTCAAACTGAGGTCAGTCAATTACTTAAATTGATGATAAATTCTGTTTATTCAGAAAAAGAAGTTTTTGTAAGGGAGCTTGTATCCAATGCTTCTGATGCATGTGATAAATTAAGATACCTATCAAATACTAAAGAAAAACTCATAAAGGATGATCCTAATTTCAAAATTCAGATCACTATTGATAACAAAAATAATCTAATCACAATTTCTGATAACGGAATTGGAATGAATAAAAAGGATCTTGTTTCTAACCTTGGAACAATCGCACGCTCTGGTACTGCACATTTTTTAAAAGAACTGTCTGAGTCTAAAACAAAAGACCTTTCACTCATTGGTCAATTTGGTGTTGGTTTT
>CACEZK010000042.1 GCA_902564025.1 uncultured Pelagibacteraceae bacterium | reverse complement strand
TTGGTAAATGGAAGTTAGTCAATAGCATATCAACAATTTGAAACTTATATCCAGGCTTTATAAATATATTAGTTTCTCTATTAAATTTCTCTACTACATTATTTTTTGCAGCACTTTCTAAAAGTCTCAGTGTCGTTGTTCCAACAGCAATAATTTTTCCACCTTTTTTCTTACATTGATTAATTTTCAGTGCAATTTTTTCATCAATTATACCGTACTCAGAATGCATTACATGATTATCAACATCCTCGTTTCTTATAGGTAAGAACGTACCAGCTCCAACATGTAAAGTGATCTCCGCTAATTGATCACTATCAACCAGTTTATTTATTATTTCATCATTAAAATGTAAGCCAGCAGTAGGAGCCGCTACAGAACCTTTTTCTTTTGCATATACAGTTTGGTAATCAGTAAAATCCTTTTTATCACTTTTCCTTTTTTTTTGAATGTATGGTGGCAGCGGCATAAGTCCAAATTGATTCAGATAATTATCAAATTCTTCCTCACTGCAATTAAATTCTAATTCAACCTCACCATAATTTGATTTTTTTCTAACTATACAAAAGATCTCATTAGTGAAACTGATTATACTGTTTTCACTTACATTCTTTGCAGGTTTCAAAAATGCAAGCCATATATTGCTTGATAGTTTTTTATGAAGCGTAACCTTAATATTTTTTTTTGAGTGAAATCCCTCAAGGAAAATAGGGATAACTTTTGTATTGTTAATCACGACCAAGTCATTATGGCCAACATAATCAATAAATTTACTGAAGTTTGTATCAGATATCTCATTTTTATAAACTAACATCCTCGACTCTTCCCGAGGCTCACACGGTCTTTCAGCTATCAGATTATCTGGTAGTTCAAAGTCAAATTGACTTAATTTCATGAAAATTATAGATCTGAAATGACTCTTACAGTTATCATTTCATCTGGGTCATCTACACTTCCAGAGCCTGGCTCTCCACGTTTGATCATGTCAACAAACTCCATCCCTTCTACAACTTGACCAAAAACAGTATACTGGCCGTCTAGATGTGAAGCCTCGGCAAAACATATAAAAAATTGACTGTTAGCTGAATCCGGGTCGGCTGTTCTTGCCATTGATACTGTTCCGCGAAGATGAGGCGTATCACCAAATTCATTTTTCAAATCAGGTTTTGTTGAACCGCCTGTTCCATTTCTATTTTCACCATCACCAGTTTGAGCCATAAAGCCCTCTATAACACGGTGAAAGGGTACTCCATCATAAAAGCCCTCTCTTGCAAGTTCTTTAATCCTATTTACGTGATTTGGAGCAATATCAGGCAGTAATTCTATTATTACATTACCATCTTTTAGCTCTATTTGGATTGAATTTTCTGGATCATTTGCCATGACGACTCCTTCTGCGATTAACGCTATAAAAAATGAAAATACAAAGATTAAAGTTCTTATTAATTTCATTTTAATTTATTTAAATTTATCTTTTAATTTTTGCTCAACAAACTTATTTGTAAAATTACTTATATTTCCTCCCAGGCGTGCAATTTCCTTTACGAAGTTAGAGGAAATTGACTGCCGTTGAGCGTCTGCCATTAAGAATACTGTTTCAATATTATTATCTAATTGTCTATTCATTCCCAACATTTGAAACTCATATTCAAAATCAGAAACAACGCGAAGGCCTCTTATGAGTATCTTTGCATCTAGCGAGTTAGCTAAATCAATCAATAAATTATCAAATGCAATTACTTCAATTTTATCATTTGAAGAAAACTCATTTTCTATCATTTCTTTCCTTTCATCTAAATCAAATAAAGGTGATTTATGCGGGCTATCAGCGACTGCAATATATAATTTATCAACAAGTTTTGTAGCCCTATTGATAATATCAATATGCCCTTTATGTATTGGATCAAAGCTTCCAGGATATATGCCAGTTCTACTCATGTTTGGAATATATAATGATTATTTAAAGACCTCTAGTAATTTATTAACTATCTAGCTCAACTCTACTTGCAGAAACAACTTTTTCTTCTTTTGTTGTTTTAAATATACTTACTCCCTGCGTATTTCTACCAGCTATGCGAACATCCTTTACCGGACAGCGAATTAATTGACCTGTTTTAGTTATTAGCATTATATCATCATCATTATTGACTGGAAAAGAAGCCAGAACATCACCATTTCTATCTGATGTCGCAATACACATAATGCCTGATCCTCCACGATTAGAAACTCTAAACTGGTAAGAAGAAGATCTTTTGCCAAAGCCATTTTCAGTAACGGTTAAAATGAATTGTTCTCTTGCTTTTAATTCATCATATCGATCCTTAGATATTTCAATGTCAGAAACAGAGTTATCAATATCATTATCGTCACTCTCAGTTTCCTCTTGCATTCCTTTTTCCTTTGGAATCATTTTTAAGTAAGCTTTTGCTTCTGCTGACGATACATCAGTATGAGAAATGACAGAAATTGAAATAATTTTATCATCTTTTGTAAGCTTGATGCCCCTTACACCTACAGAACTTCTACTTTTAGTTGTTCTCAATTTTGAAACAGGAGTTCGAATACACTTTCCATGTTTTGTTGATAATAAAATATCGTCTTCATCACTACAAAGTTT
>CACEZK010000041.1 GCA_902564025.1 uncultured Pelagibacteraceae bacterium | reverse complement strand
AGTTCTGCATGATCATAGGCTGGAGCGACTTCCACGACGTCTGCTGAAACAAGCTGTGAACCTGCCAATCCTCTTAGTACGTTTAAAATTTCTCTTGTGGTCATTCCCGCAACTTCCGGAGTTCCAGTTCCAGGAGCATGTGCTGGATCTAAAACATCAATATCTATGGATATATATAATGGATTATTGCCAATTCTATCTTTTATTCTTTTAACAATTTGATCAATTGTGTTTGTTTGGAATTCATCGCAGTGAATTGTTTTAAAACCTAATTCACGATCATTTTTTAAATCATTTGTACTGTAAAGAGGGCCACGAATTCCAATATGCATCGATGCATCATCCAAAAATAGCTTTTCTTCTCTTGCTCTTCTAAATGGTGTACCGTGCGTATAAGGAGCTCCGAAGTATGTGTCCCAAGTATCCAAGTGAGCGTCAAAGTGAACTAAGGCAACCGGACCACCAACCTTTTTATTAATTGATCTGAGTAATGGCAATGCAATTGTGTGGTCACCGCCAATAGTTACAATACTACCAACTTTTTGGAGCAGCTCAGTAGATCCTTTTTCAATTTGCTTAATTGCCTCGTCAATATCAAAGGGATTACAGGCTATGTCCCCAGCATCCGCTACCTGTTGCACTTTAAAAGGTTCAACATCATAGTTTGGATGATAATTCGTTCTTAGTTGTCGAGAGGCTTGTCTTACACTTTGAGGACCAAATCTAGCCCCAGGGCGATAACTTGTTCCGGCATCGAATGGAACGCCTATAATTGCTACGTCACATTGTTCAACATCTCTTAACTCTGGAAGTCTCGCAAAAGTTGATGGACCTGCATAGCGAGGAACAATTGTTCCACTAACCGGTTGCACTGGATCTTTTTTTTTCATTTGAATAAGAATATCATAAATAAAGTAAATCTCTAGTATTCAAAAAGATCAGAATTAAATATATCTCCAAAAGCAGAATTGCCACCCTTATTGCCTGATTGAAGATCCTCTTCACTGAGCTTAAACTTTTCCTCCTCAAGCTTTCGTTGTTCTTCAATTTTTCTTTTCTTTTCCTCTTCAACGTTAGCTATACAGGCGTCACCATATAAGTTATTTTTTAAAACTTGCGTGAACAAGATTGATAAAATAATTGCAATAATGATAAAAAATGACAATGGCTTTATAAAATTAATTTTTGGTATTTTTATTTTTTGAACTCTACTATCAGAGCTTTGAGAGGCTAATAGAGTTTGTTCTTCTATTTTTTTTAATCTTTCAACTCTCCTCTTGTAAACTTCATATATAATTACCGCTAATACTGTAATAGCTATTATTGCAAAAGCCAGTGCACTGATAGCGGGTGTAATTCCAAGTCTTACTTTGGAAGCAATTACTGTAGTCAGGGTTCTGTCAGAAAGAATACTAAATACAGTAGTATTATAATTTTCAAAAGATGCTAAAAAAGCTATTACCGCAGATGAACCGATTGCAGGTGCTAAATATGGAAGTAAGATCTTAAAGAATACTTGTGTCTGTGTTGCACCTAAATCTAATGCTGCCTCTTCTTGAGATCTATCAAACCTTTGCAATCTAGCAACAAAAATTAAAAAGCAGTATGTTGATATAAAGCATGTTTGAGCCAAAATAGTAAGGAAAATACCATTTCTTCCCACTTCAGATAAAATACCTTCGTCACTTAACCCAGAAAGACGATTCCATAATACTACTGTTGATATTCCAATTATTACTCCTGGAAATAACACAGGCATTATTGATAGTGAATAGAATAACTCTCTTAACTTTGGGTTAATTTGAGTTAATACAAGTGCTGCAGCTAATCCAATAGGAACAGTAAGCAACACTACAAAAAAACCAATAAAAATACTGTTATAAAAACCTTCTTTAAGCTTTTGATCTGTTAAAAGTCCTGCTTGATGTTGACCAACATAATCTACCATACCTTCATTAAACCATCTAAAACTAAGACAGTCCCAAGGGGATATTCTTGGGAAATCAGCTGAGTTAAAAGCAGTTATACTCATGATTATTAATGGACCAAACAGGAAAACAAAGAAAGTAATAATATATAAAATAAGTGAATAATTAATTAACTTGTTTGACATTATTTTATTATTTCCCCAATTCGAACCTTAAATAATCTCATCATAGTAAGAACAAAGATCACAGAGATAATAAGCAAAAGAAAAGAATATGCTGCACCTCTTGACCAGTTATTGCTCATTTTAAACCACTGATAAATTAATTCAGGAAACCAAAGTGTATTAGGACCCCCTAAAACAACAGGAGTTGCAAGCGCGCCTACTGTTAACATAAAAACCATTGTGCAACCTGAGACTATCCCAGGCTTTGCATGTGGAATAACAACTCTGATATGTGTCCAAAAAGTGGATGAACCAAGATCTTTTGCTGCTTCTAACTGATTTTTATCAAGACTTTCTATTGCATTGTATAATGGAAACATCATTAACAACAAATATGCATACGTCAGACCAGAATATAGGCCAACATTATTAGTGATAAATAACAAACCTGTATCAATTAGACCTATTTGAGTTAAGAAAGTGTTAATAACACCTTCATTTGCTAAGAGAACTCTCAAAGCAAATGATCTTAATAATTCATTAATCCAAAAAGGTATTATTAAAGCAATGATTAAGAACCTTGCTGAATTGGGTTGTGCTACTTTTGCAATATAAAATGCAATTGGA
>CACEZK010000040.1 GCA_902564025.1 uncultured Pelagibacteraceae bacterium | reverse complement strand
GAACTTTATCAGGAGGTATGAGAAGAAGGTTGCTTATAGCTAAAGCAATGGTTCATGATCCTGAAATACTGATTCTTGATGAACCAACTGCAGGAGTGGATGTTGAGCTTAGGGCAAATTTATGGAACAACATAAATAAATTAAACAATGAAGGTAAGACAATTATTATTACAACTCATTATTTACATGAAGCAGAAGAGTTGTGTAATGAAATTGCAATAGTTGATAATGGTAATTTAATAACAAAGGATACAACATCAAACATAAAATCGTTAATTGACAGAAAGCAAATAATTATTTCATTAAATAGTAAAAACTTTAATATAGATCCAATAATGGGACTAGATGTAGAATGTGAAATAAATAGTGACAATCTAATAATTAGTTACAAACCTAGCGAGATAAGTTTCAATAAAATTTTAGATGCATTACAATTATCTAGTATACAGATTAAAGATTTAACAATAAATGAGACTAAACTTGAAGATGTGTTTCTTAAATTAACTAGGAATTAATTTTTTTTCTTGGAAATAACTTATCAAGTACAACGGCAAGAGCAGGTAGTGTAGTCATCGCACAAACCATATTTATTATAAACATAAAAGTAAGTAACGATCCCATATCTGCCTGAAATTTTAGAGCAGAGAATGACCATGTAGAAACACCTATTGCTAAAGTAATAGCGGTAAATACTACTGCAGCACCTGTATTTGCAAAAGTATGCTCAAATGCTTCTGTGATATCTAACCCTTCTTTCATTCTCATATTAAGTCTGTTGTATATATAAAATGCATAATCAACTCCAACTCCTACTGCAAGGACCATCACTGGTAAAGTAGAAACCTTTAATCCAATTTGAGCTAATTCCATAAAAGCATAACCCAGCATCGTTGCAAAAGTTAAAGGGACTGTGCAACAAATTGTAGCTCTCCAATCTAAATAAGTAGTAAACACTAAGATAATAATAACAATGTAAACTGCAACCATCATTGGCAATTCACCTTTTTCAATAACTTCATTGGTTGCATGTTGAATACCAACTGTACCACTAGCAAGCCTATATTTGATTTCATCTGACTCAAATACGATATCTGAATACTCTGGATTATCCTCAAAAAATTTTTTAAATACTTTTTCTGACTGCTTGATATCTTTAACTCTAAAATTTACATTTTCATCGAATGAATCTATGTCTCTATAATAATTTCCAAGGCTTCCGACCCAGAGATTTCGACTATTAAATCCATTCTCATAAGCAAAGTTAGTGAATTCGTCATCACTAAAAACAGCTGGATTTTTCAAACCAAGAACCTCTAGTGGTTGTATTGTTGTACCTGAAAAGGCTGCAAAAGGAATTATGTCTGTACCTTCTGTTGGTTTTTGTATCTGCACCCTGTATGTAATAGATTCGTCAAGGTCTCGATATTTATCATTATATGACTCAACAGTTTCAATAATGTGACTGATGGTTGTCGCTTTATGATCCTCAGTGAAAACATAAATAGGCATTATAGAACATGCTTCATTAATTAATCCTGTTGAGGGGTCTACAACACTTGTTGCAAAAGCTAACGCTCTTTCATTTCTTGGTAAATATGTCCACTTAAGATTACCCTCTGCGTAACCACTTAAAGCTCTTTTTGCAACACTTGATAATGAAATTACTTTCGTAACTCCCTCAATATTTTCTAGATACCAATGAAGATTATCCTGTGCCGCCATTACATCGTCAGATCGACAAGGATTAATTCCAACAGCGGCTCCAACTTCCGCTATAACAACTAATACATCAGTTGTAACATTATATCTTTTTGTTAACTCTGTAATGTCTTGATTGTACCTTGCTTCTGCTCGAAGCTCTGGAGCGCCTGCATGGAGATCTCCAACATGTCTCTCACTAGCTAAATATGTAGCTCCAGCAAATAATAATGCACTAAATGATAAAGTTATTACAGCCGGTTTAGGTTTAGCTAATTTGCCAAAAAATCCCATCAAATTCTGTCTGTACGTGATGGCAGATTGTGCTCTAGTCGCAAAACTTTCATTATACCTTGCATATGAAGCGGCAAGCGGGAGCATAACGAGGTTCGTGATTATTTTGAAAGCAACTCCAATTGATGCAGTGATTGCAAGTTCTTGTATCATCCCAATTGGAAGTAATATAAGTGTTCCAAATCCAACTAAATCAGTAATTAATGCCATAGTTCCAGGAACTAATAATCTCGAGAAAGACGCTCTTGCAGCAAACTCGGCTGATTGTCCTTCTATAACTTCTTTTGTGATCTGATTTACTTGTTGAATTCCATGCGAAACACCGATTGCAAAGACTAGGAAAGGAACCAATATCGCAAGAGGATCGAGCCCAAAACCTAAAATTTTTAACATTCCAAATTGCCATACTAATGATGTTAATGAACAAACCAGAGGAAGAAAGGTTAACGTCCATGAACGTGAGTACCAATAAACTGCTAATACAGTGAGTAAAAAAGCTAAAGCAAAAAATATTACAACGTTGTATGCCTCACTAGCAATATCAGATATCATTTTTGCAAAGCCAGTTATCTCAACTCTGTATATTCCTTGCTCAAATTCATCTCTGATTTCTTCAATGTCTTTACCTAATTGCAAGTAATCTAATTTTTCTCCAGTTTTTCTATTAAACTCAGTTAATTCAACTTTAATAAGCGATGAGGTAAAGTCGTTAGAAACGATACTTCCTACATGTCCG
>CACEZK010000039.1 GCA_902564025.1 uncultured Pelagibacteraceae bacterium | reverse complement strand
GATATGTTGATGTAGTAAGGGCCTCCTACATGACAAAAAATCAAGATATTCACGGAAAAAAAATGATTGCATTTCAAACCCCACCATGTACTGAAGTTGATTCAATAGCTGAAATGAATTATTTAAAGTATCAAATTAATGAAGAGGGATCATATTTGTATGATTACCTTTGTGAGTTAAAGAAGTAATAAAAATTAAAATGACATTTTCACTTGATCCAAAAAAAGTAAAAAAAATTTCTACAAAATATAGAAAAATAGTCACTGATATACCTGTTCCTGAGAGTATAAAAATTATTCAAGAAATATTTAAATATGAATCAAGGTCGATGCATGGTCAATTGCCAATTGTATGGAACAAGGCTCAGGATTTCACAGTTTCTGACTATTGGGGTAATCAATGGATAGATTTTTCAAGTACGATTTTTGTTAGTAACGCAGGTCACGGCAACCAAAAAATTATAGATAAAATAAATAATACCATTAGCAAACCTTTACTGCATACTTATACATATGCAAGCAAAGAAAGATCAAGTTATCTAAAATTTCTGATAGAAAATACACCCAAAAATTTTGAAAAAGCCTACTTGGTTTCTGCCGGCACAGAAGCTACTGAGGCGGCTTTTAAGTTGATGCGGTTGCACGGCACTAAACAAGGAAAAAGAAAAAATGGCATAATTTGCATCAAGGGAAACTGGCATGGAAGAACCACTGGAGCTCAATTAATGAGTGATAATGAAAATCAAAGAAGTTGGATCGGTTTTGACGACAAAAATATTCACCACATAAGATTTCCATATCCATGGCTAGAAGGAACGACTAATCCAAAGAAATTTCTATTAGATGAATTAGAAAGTTTAAAAAATAAAAATGAAATTGATTTTAAAAAAGATATTTGTGGAGTTATGTTGGAAACTTTTCAAGGCTGGGCAGGTTTATTTTACCCAAATGAGTACATTGAGGCGATGGCACAATTTGCAAAAGATAACAATTTATTAGTCACCTTTGATGAGATGCAGGCTGGATTTGGAAGGACTGGGAAGTTATTTGGATATATGCACTATAATATAGTACCAGACCTTATATGTTGTGGTAAAGGAACAACTTCAAGTTTACCTTTGTCTATAGTGCTTGGATCTAAGAAAATTATGGATCTGCCTGAAATTGGATCTATGAGTTCAACACATTCTGCAAACCCTTTAAGCTGTGTTGCTGGGGAAGAAAATCTTAAAACTATTATAGAAGATGGTCTAATAGAAAATTCACATAAACTGGGATTATTTATGCATCAGGAACTTAATAAAATTAAAAATAAATATTCAAAGTATATCAAGTATGTTTTCGGAAAAGGTTTAATTGCAGGAATTTTATTTTATGATAATGAAGAACCACTCTCACATTTATGTTCTAAGATATGCGAAATTGCAATGCAAAATGGTTTAATTCTTGTTCATACTGGAAGGGAGTCAATTAAAGTTGGCCCTCCTTTAAGCATATCATATGAAGCACTAAAAGAAGGACTTCAAGTTTTAGACGAAGCCATCGCAGAAAGTCTAAATGATTAAAAATATCAGACACACAGGGTTAGTTGTAAATGATATCTCTAAAATAAAAGATTTTTATCTGAGCTTAGGATTTGAAATTGTAAATGAAGATATTGAGGAAGGTACTTTTATCGATACATTAACAGGATTAAAAGAATCAAAGTTACATACAGTAAAAATGAAAACTGAAAATAGTTCAATGATCGAATTAATAAAATATTTAAATCCAGTCTCACCAATAATAAATCAAAGCGCTCAACCAAATTCTCTAGGTTGCTCACACTTTGCTATGACAGTGGATAACGCAAATGAGATTTGCGAATTAATAAAAAAAAATGGGGGAACAGAGATAAATCCTCCTGCAAAAAATTTGAATGGAACAGTAAAAGTAGCCTACTGTTACGATCCAGAGGGTATATTAATAGAAGTCGTTGAAGAACTTTAGAATTTTTACTATGTCAAAAAATAATTATATATCAACAATTTATAACGATGATGACAGGCCTCTTACAAACTATCCAATTCAATTATGTAAATATTTGTCCTCAAAGTATGACATTAAATTAAATAGTAAAGTTTTGGAAATAGGTTGTGGAAGAGGCGATTTTTTAAAAGCGTTTAAAGAATTAGGAAATAATATTGTAGGTACAGATATATCTGAAGAGGCTAAAAATTATTTTCAAGAAGATGAAATATATGTTTGTGATATAGAAAATGAAAAATTACCATTTAAAAGCAATCAGTTTGATATGATTTTTAATAAGTCGTTAATAGAGCATCTCTATAGTCCAGATAATTTCTTTAATGAAGCCTTTCGTGTATTAAAACCTGGAGGATTAATGATTACAATGGTACCAGATTGGGAGTCTAATTACAAAATTTACTATGATGATTTTACTCATAAAACACCATACACAAAGTATTCTTTATACGATGCTTATCAGGTTTATGGTTTTTCAAAAATAGAAACATATACCTTTAGGCAATTACCATTGTTATGGAAGTACCCAGTACTGAATATAGTCTCATATTTAATCAGCTTTTTTTCACCAATAAGGAGTAGAAATAAGTTTATTAGGTGGTCTCGTGAACTCATGGTAGTAGGCAAAGCAATCAAACCGTTAAAATAGAAGGCACATAATTAATGAAATTAGGATTAAAAGGTAAAAGAGTACTAGTAACTGGATCATCTAAAGGGATTGGATATGC
>CACEZK010000038.1 GCA_902564025.1 uncultured Pelagibacteraceae bacterium | reverse complement strand
GATGGAGAAATATTAAATGCAGCACAAGAAGAGAGGTTTTCAAGATTAAAGCATGACAAGGGATTTCCAATAAATTCTATTAAATTTTTATTAAAGGAAAATCAAATATCTCTTAAAGATATAGAATACGTTGCATTTTATGAGAAGCCATTTTTAAAATTTGAGAGGTTAATCGAAACTTACCTCGCTCATGTACCTATAGGATTTAAATCATTTAGAAGATCCATGCCCATATGGCTTAAAGAAAAACTTTTTCAAAAAGATTACTTAATGAGAGAATTAAAAGATATTGATGCTGAATTTAGGGGTAAGATTAAATTTTCAGAACATCATTTAAGTCATGCCGCGAGTGCTTTTTTTCCAAGTGAATATAAAGACGCAGTTATTTTAACACTTGATGGAACTGGGGAGTGGGCTACAACAGCCATTTCAGAGGGACATTGCAATGATTTAAAAATTAAAAAAGAGATAAATTATCCACACTCAATAGGACTACTTTACTCAGCTTTTACTTTTTATTTAGGCTTTAAAGTTAACGATGGCGAGTATAAAGTTATGGGCTTAGCACCATATGGTAATCCAAAGTACAAAAATCTTATTCTAGATAACATTATTGATCTCAAGAAAGATGGATCATTTAAAATAAATCAAAAATTTTTTTCTTATTCAACAGGATTAGAAATGACTAATAAGCATTTTAGCGCACTTTTTAATAGGAATAGAAGGAGTCCTAACGAAAAGCTTGAACAGTTTCACATGGATATTGCAGCCTCAATTCAGTCTGTAACAGAAGAAGTATTGATTAAAATTACAGATTATATTCATAAAAATTTTAATTCTAAAAATTTATGTCTCGCTGGAGGAGTTGCCCTTAATTGTGTCGCAAACTCCAAGATTATTAAAAGTAATAAATTTCAAAACGTATGGATTCAGCCTGCTGCAGGAGATGCAGGTGGATCTGTCGGTGCAGCTTTGGCGTTGTGGCATATCGGATTAAAGAAAGAGAGAATAATTAAAAAAACTAATTCCATGAAAGGCTCTTTTTTGGGCCCTGTATTTAAAAATAATGAAATTGAAAAGATTTTGTTAGGTAATAATTGTAATTATAAAAAACTTAATGATGATGAAATCATTTCTTCAACAGCAAAAATTTTATCTCAAGGTAAAACTGTTGGATGGTTTCAGGGAAGGATGGAGTTTGGTCCGAGAGCATTAGGCAATAGATCAATATTGGCTGATCCAAGAATAAGAACAATGCAACGTGATCTTAATCAAAAGATCAAATTCAGGGAAAGTTTTAGACCATTCGCTCCAGCAATCTTAGAAGAAGATTTATCAGAATGGTTCGATCCGAGCACAAAAAATGAATTTATGCTTACAACATCTATTTTAAAAGAAAATAAAAGAAAGATCTTAACAACTGCAGAGAGACAATTTAAAGGACTCCAATTGCTCTCAATTGATAGATCTCTTGTGCCAGCAGTAACTCATGTTGACTATTCTTCGAGAGTTCAAATAATCAAAGAAAATTTAAATAATAAATTTTATCAATTAGTTAGAGAATTTAAAGAAATAACTGGTTGTCCCATGCTGGTAAATACATCTTTTAATTTAATGGATGAACCAATTGTATGCTCTCCTAAAGATGCGTATAATTGTTTTATCAAATCTGGGCTTGATTATTTAGTAATTGAAAATTACTTAATGGCAAAAAAAGATCAATAATAATTGCCTATATTATTATTAAAATTTTTAAATAAATTAAATTATTGACGAAGTTATTATTAATAATAATTTTAAATGATTATTTTTTTAATAAAAAAATTATTTTAAGTTGTAAGTAAACTTTATTAAGAGAAAACTGTGCTTAAATCTAGACTATTTTACATTTTGTATACAATTATTTCTGTTTTAATAATATCAGAAATAATGCTGCGTACATTTGATGATTGGATACCCTCCAACCTCGTAGAACATTTATCACCAAATGGTATTAAAACGATTAAGAAAACTAGAGGTCCAATTAACGATGAAAATACATTTATTTATCATTATCATCCGTTTCAAGAGTTAAAATTTAATAAGTATATAAAAATTGACGAAAATGGTTTTAGAAATGAGGTTTCATTTCAAAATAATGTAGACTTAGTAGTTCTAGGAGACTCAATAATGTTTGCTAGAGGGTCAGAAATTGACGTAGGTAATCTTTTCAGAAAAGATAATATTTCTGTTTTAAATATGGGAATGTCTGGATTCTCACCACAACATTACAGAGATGTATATAAAAAATATATAATTGATAAGGATGTGAAGCATGATTACGTTTTAATATGTCTTTTTGTAGGAAATGATTTTAATGATTCAATAAGATACCCTTATATAGTTAGCCCTGTTGGTTCTGGAAAAAATTTTCTTCCTTGGACTATAAATATTTTAGTTGGAGCATTTAAAATTGTAAGTGAGAGAATTAGTGCCCCTTCTTTTGATGAGAGTAAGTACATTATTGAGCTTCCATATAGAAAAATTGGAATTAATTATTTGTGGTACCCCGGTAAAAATGAGGAGATGGAAATAAAAACGAATCAAGCATTGACTGAAGTAATAAATTTAGCAGAACAGAATGGCGCTAAGGCTAAAATAATTACTATTCCATCACCAGCATCGGTTTACGGTTATCAATTATTTCCAGGGTTCGACAACTATTATAATACACAAGTTTCGATTGTTGAGGATCTGAAAAAGGATTTATTTCAATTTAATATTGAAATCTATGATCCTACAATTGAACTTTCAGATGCAATTACTGATAATTTTTTATATTTAGCAGACTCTGAGACACATTTTAATGAATACGGTATAAAAGTAATTTATAACCTGATAATAAAAAATTTATTTACAGATCTTAAGATTAGATAGCTGACTTGATTATAAATTATATTTAAACTTCTAATTATATTTTAATTGGTTGCGGGGGTAGGATTTGAACCTACGACCTTCAGGTTATGAGCCTGACGAGCTACCAGACTGCTCCACCCCGCGATAAACACGGGTAATCTAAGTTTATATA
>CACEZK010000037.1 GCA_902564025.1 uncultured Pelagibacteraceae bacterium | reverse complement strand
AAAATAGCATAACTGGTCAATACTTATCTGGTAAACTAAAAATTGAAATACCTAGCAATAGAAGAAAAGCACTAAATAATAAATATATAGAAATTATAAAAGCTGAGGGCAATAATCTTAAAAATGTCGACTGCGAAATTCCTCTTGGAACACTTACTTGTATTACCGGAGTTTCTGGTAGCGGTAAATCAACTTTAACAATTAATACTCTTTTTAAGTCAGTCGCACAAACGTTGAACGGGTCAAGGTACACACCTGCAAAGCACAAGGAAATAAAGGGTCTTCACGAGCTAGATAAAGTTATAGATATTGACCAATCTCCAATTGGAAGGACCCCAAGATCAAATCCTGCAACTTATACCGGGGCCTTCACTTTTATAAGAGACTGGTTTACCGGTTTGCCAGAATCAAAAGCCAGAGGTTATAAAGCTGGAAGATTTTCATTTAATGTTAAGGGCGGTAGATGCGAAGCTTGTGAAGGTGATGGTGTAATTAAGATAGAGATGCACTTTCTTCCTGATGTATATGTCACTTGCGATGAATGTGAGGGCAAAAGATACAACAGAGAAACGCTTGAGATTAAGTACAAAGATAAGAGTATTGCAGATATTTTAGATATGACAGTTGAAGAAGGATGTTCTTTTTTTGAAGCAATACCAATGATTAAAAAGAAACTCGATACACTTCAAAATGTAGGGCTTGGCTATATAAAAATTGGTCAGCAAGCTACTACTTTATCGGGTGGTGAAGCACAAAGAATTAAACTTTCAAAAGAACTTTCAAAAAGAGCCACAGGCAAAACCTTGTACATACTTGATGAGCCAACTACGGGACTTCATGTCCATGACATTAAGAAACTACTCGAGGTACTCCAAATTTTAGTAGATCAAGGTAACACTGTTGTTGTGATAGAGCATAATTTAGACGTCATAAAAACAGCTGATTGGATCATTGACTTGGGCCCAGAAGGGGGTGACGGTGGCGGTGAAATAATAGGAAGCGGTTCACCAGAAGATATTGCAAAACTCAAAAAAAGTTATACAGGACAGTATTTAAATAAAATTCTCAAATAGTCACATAAATATTTTACACACACGCATAAAACATGCTATGAATCGTTAATGGCATCAATATTACAATCATTGCAAAGAACAGTCATTCTTGGAACTTTGTTGGCAATTCTTTTACTCATTATGGTTACAGGTCACTATGGTGGCTTTGACCAACTATATTGGGCCTCACTTTCTAGATTTCTTCACGTCATATCTGGTGTCATGTGGATTGGCCTCCTCTATTACTTTAACTTCGTACAGATTCCTAATATGCCAAATATTCCTGATGAGCAAAAACCAGCGATAGGAAAAGTTATTGCCCCTGCGGCTCTTTTCTGGTTCAGATGGGCTGCTTTGGCAACATTGATTACAGGTCTTACAACTCTAGCTCTATATTATGGACATGAGGGATCAGTCAATGCTCTTACATTTACATTGGCTTATGGATTTAATGGTAAAGAACTTACAATAGGAATTGGTATGTGGCTTGCTATCATAATGGCTTATAATGTATGGATGGTTATTTGGCCAAATCAAAAGAAAGCATTGGGAATTGTTGAAGTTGATGCAGATACAAAAGCAAAATCAGCTAGAACAGCAATGCTATTCTCAAGAACAAACACCGTGCTTTCCATTCCTATGCTGTTAGCCATGGTAGTTGCACAAAATCTTTACTAAATTATCTAGTTGAGTCTACTGCTGACGTCGTATTCCACTCACGTTTTACATCAAGGTATCTCAGTAATGGCGCTGCTACAAAAATTGATGAATATGTTCCAACTATTACTCCCCAAATCATTGCAAACGTAAACCCTTTAATCACTTCACCTCCAAAAATGAATAACGATAACAAAGCTAAAAGCGTAGTCACAGAAGTTACGATTGTTCTTGATAAAGTATCGTTAATTGACAAATTTAATAAATCTGTAATTTCCTTTGAACGGTACTTACGTAAGTTTTCTCTGACCCTATCGTACACAACAACTGTATCGTTCATAGAGTATCCAACAATAGTAAGTATTGCAGCAATGATGGGTAAATTAAACTCTAATTGAGTTATACAAAAAACACCTATGGTTAATATGACGTCATGAACAAGTGCGAGAACTGCTCCAAGTGAAAACTGCCATTCAAACCTAAACCAAATGTAAACAAGCATTGCAAATACAGCGACAAAAATTGCTATAGCACCAGATTGTATTAATTCTCCACTAACCTTAGGCCCTACAACCTCAGTTCTTCTAAAATTAATATCGGTAGAAAGATAAGACCCTAAGCTATCTTTTACTATTTGAACAACATCTTGTTGAACTTGATCTCCACCTAGTTGTTGCTCTACTCTAATTAGTAAATTTTTACTTGATCCAAATTCTTGAACTTGAACGTCCCCTAATTCAAGAGTATTTAAGTTATCTCTTAAACCAGAAATTTCTATTTCTTGAGATGTTTCGATTTCAATAAGTGTACCACCCTTAAAATCAATTCCAAAATTCAATCCATTTACAAAAAAAGCCCCTATTGAAAGAAATATCAATATTGCAGAAAGAATAAAGGTAATTACCCTTACTTTTAAAAAATTAATTTGTGTTCCAGATATATTAAGCATTTTTACTTAGACCTACAAAATTTGGTTTTAATCTTTTAGCATTGAGTGAAATTAGTAACCTTGTGAAAGTAAAGGCAGTGAAAACTGATGTAAAGATTCCTATAGCCAATGTAATAGAGAAACCTCTCACTGGTCCCGAAGCCATAAAAAATAATATTATTGCAGCAATCAATGTTGTTATATTTGCATCTAATATAGTTGATAAAGCTCTTTTATACCCGTTTTCAACAGCATTCATCATATTCGATCCATTTCTAATTTCTTCTTTTACTCTCTCAAAAATTAGAACATTTGCATCCACAGCCATTCCAATTGTTAATATTATTCCAGCGATACCAGGTAATGTTAGGGTTGCTTGAAACAAAGATAAAACGCCAAGGACCATAAATAAGTTTATAATTAATGCTATATCTGCAAGCAGGCCAAAATATCTATAGACAAATATCATAAAAATAATGACA
>CACEZK010000036.1 GCA_902564025.1 uncultured Pelagibacteraceae bacterium | reverse complement strand
TTGGGCCAATTTCTTCGTACATTTTTCCAGTTACCATTGCACTTTCTTCAACGCCATAACCCAAGTGAGCACCAATTTGTTCGTGATAAGTTTTTTTATTATTTTTTAAAGAGTCAATGTGTATTTCAGTAACACCACTAAACATTTTAGTATAATCACTTAGCTGTTCCTTTTCAGAAACTGAAAGTTCAGAAATTTCTTTATAAAATGAATTTGCATAATGACTGAAACAAACTGAATTTACTTCATCTTTTTTCCATTTAAGTTTCACCTCTGTGACCTGACATCCAAGACTTTCAAATTTTTTTAATGCTGTCAGCGTATTCTTTTCAACTTCTCTATCAATCTCAAAAAATCCTAAGTCCATTGAATAAGCTATTTTCCAATTTTTAATATTTTCATAATTTAATGGTAATATTTTTTTTGGCCGTAAAGATGTTATATCTTTTTGGTTTGGCCCACACATAATGTTTTGCATCATTGCAGTATCAACTACTGTTCTTGCGAGCGGTCCAGTTACACAGTAAGGGTCATGATTGAAAGGATAACTTTGAGCATTTCTTCCATGTGGTGGTTTGAATCCCACTACGCCACATGCGCCCGCTGGTATTCTTATTGAGCCTCCAATGTCACTTCCTGTTGTCAACATTGCACAACCTGAAGCTAATGCAGCCGCACTGCCTCCACTTGATCCACCAGGTGTCATATCTAAGTTCCAAGGGTTTCTTGTGACGCCATTTAGTTTTGAGTGACAAAAAGAAGTGAGAGAAAATTCAGGATTGGTTGTACGACCGTGAAGTATCGCTCCAGAATTGACTATTGTTTCAACATCAATATCGGTTTTCTGTGCGATATTATTTTTGAGAAGTAAGCAACCATTACGGTTTGGTTGTCCTTTTATATTCACTTCGTCTTTGATAGCTAAAGGTATACCTTCAAGAGGCAGAACATCATTATTATTGGAAAATTTTTTTTCAGACTCTTTTGCAAGTTCTAAAGACTTATCAAAATCAAGATAATTAAATGCATTTATCTTAGGATTAACTGTTTCTATTCTTTTAATTACAGCCGACAGGACTTCAACTGGAGATAGTTTTTTTTCTTTGTACTTCTTTAACGTATCTGAAGCGGATAAATAACAAATTTCAATATCAGTATCATTCATGACGATTTTTTATTTAAATTTAACAATTATTAAAATATATTGAAAATTATTTATGATAAGTGAAAAAATTAAAAGTTTAATACAGAGTCAAGATCCACGTGAAGGAATGAACCAACTTTTCTTTACAAATTCAGAGATATTTCATGCAAGTTATGATGCAATTTTCAAAAAACAATGGGTTTTTCTTACCCATCTCTCGTACTTTAATCAAAACGATATCTTTACATACAGCTTAAATAAAGGATTTATAGAGATAAAAAAAACAGATAATAGTCAACTTTCAATTTCCGCATCTGATCCAAATATTAAGTGTGATTTAAGAGTGTATGAGAGTTTAGTATTTATTAATTTATCAAGCTCTCCTTATTCATTTGATGAATTTATTAAACCACTTGAACCATACATTAAAATACATGGACTGAACGATGGTAAAATTGCTTTTCAAAAAGATTTTATATTTAATGCTTCACATTTGGCTACAATTCATAATTTTAAAGAATGCGCTCATTGCTGGGGAGGTGAATTTACACACAAAGATTATCTCAGTGTTCATGGTGAGGATTATTGCAATTCTTATGGAGCAGGTGTTGGTTCAGGCATTGAGGCCCCTAAACTTACAAAACGCATTAAAGAGTGGACAGAACAAACATTAAAAAGAGGTTTATTTGTTGGAGAGTTCAGTGAAGATGATTCAAAATATTTTAGAATTGCAGAGCGCACACCTTTACCTGAAGGTATTGCATCAGAAACAATAGATGGCAGTTATTCTTGTTCAACATTGATGGGTGATTTTAGGGAGATTGGTGCTGACAATGGTTATACTGCAATTGGTTTCAGCCCATTTAATAGCTTTGTTGCAAATAACGAATTTGTGATACTTTTTTTATTCTCACCAATTAGTCAAAATAAAACAGTAGTGACCCAATATTGGGTAACTCATAAAGATGCGGAAGTTGATGTTAATAAAATGATATTTTTGTGGGACCAAACTTCTACTGAAGATTCCCAGTTATGTGAAATGAACCAAAAGGGAATTGAAAGCAGGTCCTATCAGCCTGGCAAATATGGGGATTTAGAGACAAGCTTAGTTCAATATCAGAAATTTTACCTTAATCATTTACAGACACACCTGAACGACTTAGTCTGATCTTAATTTAAAACCTATATGAAACTTGCAACACAATCAGAATTTGATGAAGTGCTTAATCGTCATCATAATATTCAGTATGTAGACGCAATATTTACAGACCTCTGTGGATATGTGAGGGGAAAAAGATTTCCAGTACTAGAGGCAGATAAAATTTTTTCAGATGGTGTATTGTTACCTTTTTCAGCATTTTATTTAGATGTCCTCGGTGGCGTAACCAACACGATGAATCTTGGTTGGACTGACGGAGATCCAGATGGTGTTTTAATGCCCATTAAAAATTCCATAAAGCCCGTCCCTTGGGATAGCAAGGTTCTTCAAGTGCTAATTTCTATGAGAAAAGAACAGGAAAAATGGGGTGTAATAGAAAATCCAGCTGAAGTTGATCCAAGAAATATTTTAGAAAAAGTAATGAATAAATTCAAAGGCACTGGATTTAATCCAGTAGTGGCTTTTGAATTAGAGTTTTATTTGTTGGATAAAAGAAGAAATGAGGAAGGCAAGCCAGTTCCCGCATTAGGTGCAAGTAAAACTCATGTATATGGAATTCCTGATCTTGATATGTTTGGGGATTTATTTAATGAAATTAACGAGAACTGTAAAATTCAAGATATCCCTGCAACAACAGCTTCAAGTGAATTTGCTGCTGGCCAGTACGAAATTAATTTAAAGCATACCGGTGATCTGCTTAAAGCAGCGGATGATGCTGCAATGTTAAGAAGAATAATAAAAGAAACAACTGCAAAGCATGGGTTTGAAGCAACATTTATGGCAAAGCCATTTCTTGAGGAGACTGGAAATGGAATGCACCTGCATATTTCAGTGTACGATGATGATGGAAAAAATATTTTTGCAACTAAGAATCGTTACGGAAATGATAAGTTAAAAAATGCTTTAGCTGGTTTTCAAGAAACTTTTTATGATTCATTTCCAATTTTTATTCCAAATAGAAATGGTTATCGAAGAATACAAACCAGAAATTTTGTTCCTGTAAATAAAAGTTGGTCTTGGAATCGAAGAGATGTTTCATTGAGAATACCCGCTGGATCAGATAGCGCGAAAAGAATTGAACACCGGGTAGCATCAGCTGATGCAAATCCATACCTTGTTTTAGCCTGTATCCTGTCTGGACTTCATCATGGACTTACAAAAAAACTATCACCAACAGACCAAGTAAGTTTTGATAACACTGAAGGTGCTGATAAAACTGCTGATCCTGAAATGCCAAAAAATATGGAGTCTGCACTAAATCGTTTTAAAGAATCAAAAATTTTATCTAAGTATTTAGGAAAAGAGTATCTTGATTTATACGTATCAGCCAAAGAAGGTGAATTTGAACATATGGATAACAGTTTCATACCTTCAGAAGAATACGATTTTTAT
>CACEZK010000035.1 GCA_902564025.1 uncultured Pelagibacteraceae bacterium | reverse complement strand
GGTGATTGATTAGCATTTGTAAATTCTCTATTTATTTTCATTATTTTCCCTTCTAAAATATAGTCATTGCAACAGACGAGCTTATAAAAAAACCAATATCAATAATTTAATGGTCTCGACCGTAAATTGTGCCAGAATGCTAAATGAGTAACTTTCTAGATTATTGATAATTTATTATTTGAAAAATGAAGTCAACATATTGTGTAAAAAAAATTGAAAACCACTATATAAGGTATATAAAATGTTATTAAAATTAAAAAAAGTCAATATTTTCAGTGTTTTATCAACTCAAGATAATTCACTAATTGTTGAAAAAACTGTTAATTTTAAGCTTAATAATTCATAAATAATCATGTTGAGAGAGATATTTACTTGGTGGAACGGGCAGACCATAGGCACCAGAATTTGGTCCTATTTTAATGGAGTTTTGGTTGGAACTGATGATCAGGGTAATAAATATTATAAAAATAAAAAAGATACTAAGAGGTGGGTTATTTACAGCAGTTTAGTTGAGTCAACTCTTGTTAACCCAGAATGGAACAATTGGCTTAGATACACTTCATTATCAAAACCATCAGAATCTGAAAAACATGATTGGCAGATAAACCATGTGCCGAATTTAACAGGCACTGATGCTGCCTATGATCCAGAAAATAGTAAAAAAGAAATGAAGTCAGTTGCTAAAAATGATGATTATAAAAAATGGAGTCCAAAAGATTAAAATAATATTTTATATATTATTTTTAAGTTTATTATTGCTTTCTAATCTCTTTGCTCAAAACATTGAAGATCTACCATTAATAAATTTAAATGAACTTGAACCCACCTATGAAGATGAAGTTTTAGATCAAAACATTGAAAATGATTTAAATGATAAAGATTTTATTAAGAGTAAAAATAAAAATTTTGAAGAGCCGTTCGCTACCGTCAGTTTATTAAACAAAATTACAGCAGAAGTTAAAACCATAGATATTAAATTGAAAGAAAACTATCTTTATGAAGAATTAAAAATTTATGTAATCGATTGCTATAATAGTAAGCCATTAGAAAAAGCAGAAACAGCAGTATATTTGAATATTTATAACGAGAAAACGATGAAAAAAATATTTAATGGGTGGATGATAAAATCTCTGCCATCAATCTCATCAATGGAACACCCAATATACGATCTATGGGTAGATGATTGCTATAAACTATAGCTTCTCAATATTATTTTCTAACCAATTTATAGCCACTCCTCCATTCTTAAACTCGGGAGAAGATAGTATTTTTTTATGAAGCTCAATGTTCGTATCTATTCCGTCAATTACAATTTCATTGAGAGACCTCAATGCGCGCTTTATAGCATGATTTCTTGTTCTGCCAGTAGAGATTAACTTCGCCAATAAATTATCATAATAATGCGGTACTTTATATCCAGAATAAATAAAGGTATCTAGTCTAATTCCGTTACCTGCGGGAGGATGATACATTTCTATTTTGCCAGCAGATGGCTTGAAATCTTTTGAGCTCTCTGCATTTATTCTACATTCAATTGAATGTCCGAGAGGTTTAATGTTTTCTTGATTTGTAAAAATTTTATCTCCGTGAGCAACACATATTTGTTCTCTAACGAGATCCACTCTAGTTAACATTTCCGTAATAGGGTGTTCCACCTGAAGCCTTGTATTCATTTCCATGAAATAAAATTCCTTACCGTCGAATAAAAATTCGAGAGTGCCTAAGCCCAAATAACCCATTTTTTCCATTGCATCAACGCATGTCTTAAATAGTTTCTGTTTTTTTTTCTCATCTACATTAGGCGCAAGAGCTTCCTCGACAACTTTCTGATTACGTCTTTGCACTGAGCAGTCTCTTTCATGTAAATGAAGAAAATTACCATGAGTGTCGCAAATTACCTGAACTTCAATATGTCGAGGTGAGTCAATAAATTTTTCAATGTATATTGAATCATTTCCAAAAAAAGAAATTGCTTCCTGTTTAATAATTGGTAATGCATCCTTTAATTCTTTTTTAGAATTAACAATTTTCATCCCTCTGCCACCACCTCCAGCACTGGCCTTAAGTAAAACAGGGTATCCTATCTCATCACTAGCTGCCAGCGCATCAGACTCACTTTTAACTTCACCTTCAGAACCTGGAACTGTTGGTACACCGAATTTTTTCATTATTTTTTTAGCCTCAATTTTATCGCCCATCATTTCAATATGAGAAAACTTTGGCCCAATAAAAGTTAGCTTATGATCTTCAAGCATCTTGGCAAAAGAAGCATTTTCAGAAAGAAAGCCATATCCCGGATGAACTGCTTGAGCCCCAGTAATTTCACATGCTGAAATTATGGCATGTGCATTTAAATAGCTTTTATTAACTGGATTAGGTCCTATACAAACACTCTCATCGGCAATTCTGACATGCATAGACTCAGTATCAGCTTCACTGTGAACAGCTACAGTTGAAATTCCAAGTTCTTGGCAAGCTCGATTTATTCTAACTGCAATTTCACCTCGGTTAGCAATAAGAACTTTGTCAAACATTATCCTATGAGCATTAATGGTTGGCCAAATTCTACCGCTTGCTCATTTTCAACTAAAATTTTGATTACTTTTCCTTGCAGTGAAGATTCTATAGGATTCATTGTTTTCATTGCTTCAACAATAAGAATTGTTTGACCTGATTTAACAGAGTCACCAATATTCACAAATTTATTAGCACCTGGCTCTGGTTGGAGGTAAACGGTTCCAACCATTGGAGATTTGATTGCTCTTGGATCATTTTTGTAATCATCTTCACTTGCTTGTATTTCTGAATTATTTTGAACTGAAATATTTGTATCAACAGGCTGTAAGCGAGTGCCTTTCGCAACTGTTACTGAAAAATCGCCATCTGAATATGAAACTTCAGTTAAATTTAATTCTTCAAGAATTTTTGTTAAATCTTTTATCGGTTTTGGGTCGATGTTTTTTTTAGACTTATCACTCATAAGAATATCCTTTTATATTAATTTAACCATTCCTTCAACCGCGAGCACATAGCTGTTTGGCCCAAATCCGCAAATAACTCCGTGTACCCCTTTACTTATATATGAGTGATGCCTAAAGTCTTCTCTTCTAAATAAATTAGATAAATGAATTTCAATTTTTGGTATTTCTATTGTTAAAAGTGCATCTAATATTGCTACTGAGGTGTGCGATAAGCCACCCCCATTTATTATTAGGCCGGATGCAGTATTTTTTGATTTTTGTATACAATTTACAATATCACCTTCAGAATTAGATTGAAAAAAACTCACATCAATTTCTTTATAGTTTTGAGCGACGTAATCCTTAACATTCTTATGAACTTGATCCAAAGTCATAGATCCGTAAATTTCTGGCTCTCTTTCACCAAGCATATTTAAATTAGGCCCATCGACAAATTGTATAAACTTTTTACTCATCCTGATATTATACTTCTAATCATCATCTTTTTGAAACTTCTTTCTGCAAAATTTCAATTAAATCATTGGATCGATACCATTCTGGAGAATTTTTCTCAATCTGTTTTAATGCTTTAACCGCAAATTCATAAGATAATTCACGTTCACCAATTAGAAAGTAACGTTCAGCAGTGGCATAGTTAGCTAGTGTAATTGATCCAGTTTGTGCGTATGCTCTCGACAATAAATACCATGCATAGGCATTTCCTGAGTTGATAAGTAATGATTTTTTTAAATTTAAAATAGCTTCTGTTGATTTATTTATTTCCTCGAAGGTTAACAAGTAATTACCCATCATCATGTAATATAAGTCATTTACTTTATCAATATTATTTATTGCTGC
>CACEZK010000034.1 GCA_902564025.1 uncultured Pelagibacteraceae bacterium | reverse complement strand
ATCAAACCATCAATTTTTTTCTTTTCTTTGACATACTCAGGAAAAAGTTTATTCACCCACGGCGTATCAATTGCTCCATCTACAATAACATGAGCGACATGAATACCTTTTGGCGCTAATTCTTTTGCCATACTTTGCGCCAAAGCTCTTTTCGCTTGTTTAGCACCGGAGAATGCAGCAAATCCTTCTTTACCTCTTATACTTGCTGTCGCGCCGGTAAATATGATTGTCCCTTTTTTTCTTGGTATCATTTTTCTTGTTACTTCTCTCCCCATTAGAAATGCTCCAAAAGTCGCCATTTCCCATACTTTATAATATTTTTTTGAGGTTGTTTCTAAAATGTTGAAACGAATGTTGGCTCCAATGTTGTATACGGCCACATTAATTTCACCAATCTCTGTTTCAATCTTATCAATAAAGTTAATTACATCTTCTTCTTTTCTTGCGTCTAAACTATATGCAAAACACTTACCGCCATTTTTTTCTATTTCTTTTTTAAGTGGCGATAATTGATCCCCGTTCCTTCTAGCGACTACAGTAATGAAGTTATTTTGTGCAAATACCCTCGCTACCGCAGAACCAAGGCTGTCACCCGCGCCGATAATGAGTGCTACTTCTTTATTAATCATAATGAATAAAGTTATCAGCAAACAATAGACAGTTAAAGGTGTTTTATTTTTATAACTATTTATGCTTTTTTTGTTTTAATTGGCTTTTTTCTAGTTGGATAACAAGTTTTACATATTTTACACTCTATTCCAAAACAACTTCGAGCTTCACAATATTCCCTTCCATAAAATATTATTTGTAAATGTAACTTGTTCCATAGTTTTTCAGGAAATATTTTTTTTAAATCATGTTCAGTTTGCTTTACACTCTTACCATTTGTTAACCCCCATCTTTGGGCAAGTCGATGAATATGAGTATCAACAGGAAATGCTGGGTGACCAAAACCTTGTGACATTACAACACTAGCTGTTTTATGCCCTACTCCAGGAAGCGCCTCTAGATCTTCAAAGGTTTCTGGAACCTTACCACTATAATTTTTCATTAATATTTTTGATAGCTTTGAGATAGCTTTTGATTTTTGTGGAGCAAGACCACAGGGTCTCACAATATTGTAAATGGTTTTGACTGGCAGCTTCTCCATTTTTGCAGGATTATTTGCTTTCTTAAAAAGCAAAGGAGTTACTTCATTGACTCTTTTATCCGTACACTGCGCACTTAGAAGAACAGAAATTAATAATTCAAAATTATTTTTATGATTTAGTGGAATCGGGGTTTCGGGATAAATTTTATTTAAAATACTAATAATTTTTTTTGCCTTATCAGCCTTTAACATTATGGTTCTTTTTCAACCTAACTTATATTTAGCACATCTGACATATCATATAGGCCAGGTTTTTTGTTCATGCCCCATTTCACAGCTTGTATTGCTCCGTTAGCAAAAATACCCCTATCTTTCGCTGTATGCTTGATAGTAATATCCTCATCACTGCTTGAAAAAATAATTTCGTGATCACCAATTACTTCACCTTTGCGGAAGGACGAGACTACAATTTTATCTTTAGTGCTTTTAGCTTTTGTGTTTAGACGAGAGATTTTTTTAATTTTTTCAAATTTTTTATTTTTACCTTCTGCTGCAGCCTGTCCCATCATTACTGCAGTGCCTGAAGGCGCATCAATTTTATGTCGATGATGCGTTTCGTTTATTATTGTATCAAAATCATTTTTTAAACTTGAGGAACTTATTTTAATTAATTTATTTATCAGGTTTATACCTAAACTCATATTACCTGATTTTATGATTGTTGCATGCTGCGCAGCGAGTTTAATTTTTTTTAACTGTGAGCTATTAAAACCTGTAGTTCCAATTATATGTACTATTCTTGCTTGAGCTGCATATTTTGTATGCATCATAGTTGCCTCAGGAGTTGTGAAGTCAATAACAGCGTCAGTTTTAGCGAATAATGGAATTATATTATCGGTAACTTTAATTTTTAATCCTTTTGTCTTGAGTAATTGACCTAAATCTTTGCCAATAGCTTTATGGCCGCTTCTCTCGGTTGCACCATACAAAACAAGTGATTTATCTCTCAAAACTCTTTTAGCGATTTGCATTCCCATGCGTCCGGTTACGCCAGTTATGACAATTTTTATTTTTTTCATTAATTTAGGATAATCGAAATAATTGAAAAAGTAAGTTTTTTAAGCTTTTGTTTTCCAAAAATCCTTAGCTTTTTTAAAAAATGCCGATGCTAAAGGACTCTCATTTTGATCACTTGTTTCTTGAAAGGATTTTAATATTTCAATTTGCTTCTTACTTAAATTTACTGGTGTTTCAACTTTTGCTTGAATATACAAGTCACCTAAATAACCGTTGCGAACATTAGGCATACCTTTTGATTTTAATCTGAATTGGTCACCAGATTGAGTGCCTTGAGGTATTTTTAGCCTTGCTTTACCGCCATCTATTGTCGGTATGTCAATAGCGCCACCAACAGCAGCATCGACCATAGATATTGGGACCTCAGCAAATAAATTTTCATTCTCACGAGCAAATATTTCGTGCTCATTTACATTTACAAATATATACAAGTCCCCCTGCTGCCCGCCGTTTAGACCCGCTTCACCTTCTCCAGATAGTCTTATTCTAGAACCGTCATCAACGCCTTTTGGTATTTTCACCATCAAACTCTTTGTTTTCTGTGTTCTCCCAGTTCCACTGCATGGTCTGCATGGATCTGAAATAGTTGAACCACTTCCCTGACAAGTTGGACAAGTTTGTTGAATTGAAAAAAAACCCTGCTGCGAGCGAATCTGTCCCCTTCCCCCACATGACTGACAAGTTACTGGCTGACTTCCTTGAGATGCGCCAGAACCTGAACAAGAGTCGCATTGAACTTGAGTTGGAATTTTTACTTTAAATTTCTTACCATTAAACGCTTCTTCAAGACTAACAGTAATATCATATCTTAAGTCTGAGCCACGATTATTTGATTTTCTTCTACGATTTCCTCCACCACCAAAAAAAGATGAGTCTCCAAAAAAGTCTTCAAAAATATCCTGAAAAGCTGATGAATTAAAGTCAAAACCAAAACCTCCTTGGCCTGCATTACCATCCACTGCCGCATGACCAAATTGGTCGTAAGCTGATCGTTTTTCTTTATCATGAAGTATGGCGTAGGCTTCACTGGCCTCTTTGAACTTGACTTCTGCATCTGCATTGCCCTGATTACGATCAGGGTGATATTTCATTGCTAATTTTCTGTAGGCTTTTTTTATCTCAGCATCATCGGCTGACTTGGAGACACCAAGAACTTCATAATAGTCTCTTTTTGACATAAGCTTACCTGCTTACGATTGCTTATTATCTTCTTTGACTTCCTCGAATTCAGCATCAACAACTTTTTCATTATTCTGGTCAGATCCAGCAGCTGTATTGTCAGATGGCTCGTTTGGATTGGGAGCATCTTGCTGTTGAGCCTTATACATTGCTTCACCTAATTTCATAGACGATTGAGTTAATGCTTCAAGTCCACTTTTAATCTTATCGGTGTCATCTGAAGCAACAGCTTCTTTTAAAGCCTTAATATCGTTTTCAATTGCATTCTTTTCTTGCTCAGAAACCTTATCACCAAATTCTTTTAGATTTTTCTCGGCAGAGTGTATCATTGTGTCTGCTTGGTTTTTAACATCAACGCCTTCTCGCTTTTTCTTATCTGCCTCCGCGTTGGCTTCAGCTTCTTTGACCATTTTGTCGATCTCTTCTTCACTTAAACCACCCGATGCTTGTATTTTAATTTGCTGTTCTTTTCCTGTACCTTTGTCTTTTGCAGACACATTTACAATTCCATTAGCGTCAATATCAAATGTTACTTCAATTTGAGGAACACCCCTAGGAGCAGGTGGTATGCCTACTAAGTCAAAGTTACCAAGTAATTTATTATCAGCAGCCATTTCTCTCTCACCCTGACACACTCGTATTGTTACAGCAGTTTGATTGTCATCAGCAGTTGAAAATACCTGACTTTTTTTTGTTGGAATTGTTGTATTTTTATCAATTAATTTTGTAAAGACGCCACCAAGTGTTTCAATACCAAGGGATAAAGGTGTAACATCAAGCAGTAATACATCCTTAACATCCCCTTGAAGAATACCAGCTTGAATAGCTGCACCTTGTGCAACAACTTCATCTGGGTTTACTCCTTTATTTGGTTCTTTACCAAAAAAGTTTTTAACAGTTTCTATGACTTTTGGCATTCTTGTCATTCCACCAACCAAGACTACCTCGTCAATTTCACCAGCGCTCAAACCGGCATCCTTGAGAGCGGCATCACAAGGTTTAATTGTTTTTTCAATTAAATCATCAA
>CACEZK010000033.1 GCA_902564025.1 uncultured Pelagibacteraceae bacterium | reverse complement strand
TTTTTTCCTAAGGTCTTTCGAAACTGTCGTCATTTTGTCAAAATCAGTTTCACCTCTAAAATAAAGCCAATGCCAAAGTTGTTTGGATCTGAATTTTTCTTTAGCCTGTATTAAATCTTTATTAATTAAAGTTTCAGATATTTCTTTAAGACTTAAACCAATTAAGTCGAGTTTATCATCTGTCATTGTATTTTAAGAGCAGGCTTTATCGATTGCTGCTAGTGCTTTTGTAAATCCGATTAAAGAATATGTATCTGTAATTTTAGTTCCACGGCTTGAGATACTTTTAACTTTCACGCGCGCTCCATTTTTCATATCCTTGATCAGCTGCTTGCCGTTCTCCCCATCTGCTAGCCAAGCTCTTGATTCAACTGTAAAAAATTTGTAATTACTGCTACCAATACTCACTTCGACCATACTCTTAGGTTTGAAAGTAAAACCTGTATCTACACTTGGCTCATGAAAAGTCTTATCATCTTTGAAATTCGTGATCATCAGAGCATGCTCGCCACGATTAAGATCTGACGGGTTCGTCGCTATCGGCTCAGATATGATATAACAGATCTTTGCTGTACCATCTTTAAACTCTTTAGCTTGCCAGGCACCGCTTTTGCCAAATGAGCCCAGATGCACGACATCAATTACTGCAAAAGCACTTATTGAACTCAACAGTAAAATTGATAGAATAAGTTTGAAATTTACTAATTTCATAATCGCTAATTTATATCGAGATTCACAATTATGAAAGCAATTGTTTGTAAAGAATTTGGCCCTCCTAGCTCACTTGTTTATGAGGATGTTGAATTACCTGAACTTAAAAAGAGTCAGATATTGATAGATGTTCACTCTGCTGGCGTCAATTTCCCAGATACTTTAATCATTCAAGATAAGTATCAAGTTAAACCTCCGCTCCCTTTTTCACCAGGTGGTGAAATTTCAGGAGTCATTAGCGCGATTGGTGAAAGCGTTTCTGATTGGAAGGTTGGTGATGAGGTCGTTGCTATGATAGGTTTTGGTGGTTTTAGGGAACAAGTGATAACGAGTCCATCCAATATATTTCGAAAACCAAGTAGTATGGATTTTACTACCGCTTCTTGTTTTACATTAACTTACGGCACATCACATTATGCTCTAAAAAATCGTGGCCAACTTAAAGAGGGTGAAAATTTACTCGTCCTAGGTGCTGCAGGAGGTGTTGGTATATCAGCTGTTGAAATTGGAAAAGCAATGGGTGCAAGGGTCATAGCTGGCGCATCTTCTGATGAAAAACTAGAAGTATGTAAAGAGTATGGAGCAGATGAAGTTATAAATTACGGAAAGTATGATTTAACCAATCGAGATCATGTGAAAGAATTCAGAGCAGAGATTTCTAAAGCAACGGGTGGTAAAGGACCAGACGTGATTTATGATCCAGTTGGAGCAGATTTCACCGAGCCAGCTCTGCGAAGTATTGCATGGAATGGACGTTTTTTAGTTATAGGCTGGGCGGCTGGGTATATTCCAAAAATTCCAATGAACTTGTACTTAATTAAAGGCTGTTCTGCTGTTGGAGTTTTTTGGGGTCAATTTACAGCTCTCGAGCCACAGGAGCATTTAGCTAACATGAACCAACTTACTGGTTGGTATGAAGAAGGTAAATTAAAGGCGCCTGTCACGGAAATTCTCCCACTCGAAAGAGGACAAGAGGCACTTGAAACAATTCTTGCAAGAAAAGCTACTGGCAAAATTGCACTCACAACAACTTTTTATAAATCGTAGTTATCTAGGTAAATACGCCGTTTTTAGATACCAGTGAGGGCTCTCATCAGTTAAAGCTTATATTTAATAACATTATGTTCAATTAGTCACACTATGGTGACATAGTATATTTATTAAGCTATCATAATTGTTATGTTAAAACGATTTATAGTAACTTTTGCAATAATACTTTTCTCATCAAATGCTTTTGCTTTTAAGTTTGAAAAAGGTGAAATGTATTCAGGGGAATTAAAAAAAGTAGAGCATTATTTATACAATTTAAAACTGCCAAAAGGTGAGTGGGAGGTATTAGGAATAAATAGAATATTATCTCATAATAACGAGTCATACATTATATTAGGACAAGTTCAGTCAAATGAGCTTTCGGCGGTAATTTGGTTAGATTTTATTACAGATCCAAGTGAATACGGTTGGTACACGCCTGATAGTTCAACCTGTAATGATTGGGATGACCAAAAATCAAATTATCACAAATCAACTTATAAAAAAAGATTAGCTAACGCAGTTAGCAAAGGTTCTTGTATCTCAGTATGGGCTGAAAATAATTTGTATGCGGGTACTTATGATTACGCTGACGAATTTGTACAAGCTTATAAAAAATTAGAAAGTAAAAATATCGATTTACCTAATGCAATTGTATGGATAGACCAACTATTAATTACAAAGGAAGCTTATGCTGCAATGTATATTGGCATCAATCCAAAATTTAATGCTGATATTACATCGGATAAAAGAATTGATTATACTCGTAGTGATTGGCACAGTTATAATATAGAGAACTATCCAGATAAAAAAAATTATATGGAAAAAGTTATAAAGATTGCTAAAGAAATGCATAGTCAAAACTATAAAGCTTTAGAAAAAAGAAAAGTTATGGACTTAAGTTTTGTCGATCGCCTGCTGAAGTAATACAGTATTTCAACATCCTTGCGAAACTTTGTTGGAAATACTTATAGAAATTGAGTTAAACTAATACCTTGTTATTTACTTACTTTTTTTATTCATTTCTCTGGCCATATCTAAGTCCAGATTTGTCACTCCACCAGCATCGTGAGTTGATAAAGTAACTTCCACAGTACTGTAGACATTAAACCATTCTGGATGATGATCTTTTTTCTCTGCATAGATTGCCATCGATGTCATCCAACCAAAAGCTTCTTGAAAGCTATCAAATTTAAATGTTTTTGTTATAGCACTTCGTCCTTTGACCATCTTCCAACCTGACAATCTTTTTAATTTTTTAGTAAGTTCAGCTTTAGAGATTTTTTTCATTATGGTGCAGGATTTGGAATTTCTTTATGGATCCCTCGTATTTCATTCATAATTTCTTTTGTTATATCAAGATCAACACTGTCTATACAAGTTTTCAATTGTTCCATTGTAGTCGCTCCAATAATTGTAGATGTGACAAATGGTTGAATATTACAAAATTGAATAGCCAGTTGAGCGGGATCAATTTCGTATTTTTTTGCAAGATTTACATACATTTCAATTGCCTGCTGTGTCTTATCTCCTTTATATCTCATCATTAAAGGACCATCACCAAATAGCGCGAGTCTCGAACCTTGAGGCATCTGTCCACCTAAATATTTTCCAGTTAATGTTCCTTGTGCTAAAGGCGAGTAAGCAAGCAAGCCTACTTGTTCGTGCATTGCAACTTCAGATAAACCAATTTCAAAACCTCTATTAACCAAATTATAAGCATTCTGAATTGAAGCAACACGTGGAAGAGAGTTTGTTTCAGCGAGCTCCAAATATTTCATCGTTCCCCATGGCGTTTCATTAGATAATCCAATTTGCCTTACTTTGCCTTGCTTAACTAATTCACCGAGAGCCTCAAGAGTTTCCTCTAAAGGAATTGAGTCTGATGTATCCATATGTTTGTACTCAAGTCGTCCAGAAAATGCACCAAACGGTCTGTCTGGCCAATGAACTTGATACAAATCAATGTAATCTGTTTGCAGTCTTTTAAGACTTTGCTCAACTGCATAGAAAACATGTTCTTTTGATAACCTTGGTATTTCTTCATTTTCTCTAAGCCATGACATTCCAGAACGACCAGCTACTTTGGTAGCTAAAACAACTTTATCTCTGTTGCCTCGTGCTTTAAACCAAGTGCCAATATATTTTTCTGTTAAACCCTGAGTTTCAGCTTTTGTAGGAACAGCATATATTTCAGCAGTATCGATAAAATTAACTTCGTGGTCTAAGGAGTAATCTAATTGATCATGAGCATCCGCTTCAGTATTTTGCTCTCCCCAAGTCATTGTTCCTAAACAAATTAAACTTACATCAATATCAGACCTTCCAAGCTTTCTGTATTCCATTATTTTTTAATCAATCCCAGTCTTTCTAATTGTTGAGCTGTTTGAATTATTCCTTCATCAGCACTTTCGAAATTAAATTTTAGAATATTTTTAGCATTTTCTGAATTAGTAAATTTTGTTTTACCAACAAATCCAGAAATTGCCCCAACTTCTTTACTGAACATGCCGAGAAGTTTCATCAGGAAGTTTGGCGCTTTTAGTGATGGCGCTTTTGTATATCCATTATCTCTTAGGAGCTTATTCATATCTGACATCCACATGCATTTTTCAGCCAGAATAAATCTTTTACCATTTGCGTTTGGATTAGTCATTGCTTCAACATGAACCCGAGCAGTATCTTTTACAGTTACCCAACCAAAATGCATT
>CACEZK010000032.1 GCA_902564025.1 uncultured Pelagibacteraceae bacterium | reverse complement strand
AAACATAATCCTCTAAATACAGCGTCTTTAACAGTTCACCCTTTCTGTCATAAAAGTCTACTTTGTATAATCGATTTAAATTATCAATAAGTGAAATTCTTTTTGAATATCCTGAATTTTCATAATTAGGATAAGACTCTAACTTATAAAAAGTCTCATTATTTTCCATCTCTTCACCAAGAAATTTCCATTCGTACTTTCTATAGTCAGTTCCCGAAAAATCTTCAAAAGCTACCTCACTGCCCATAAATGCTCCTGATTTATTACTAGAAGAAATTCTTTTCACTCGACCCAGAGCAGGCAAATATAGCCATTGGTCATCATCGTCACTTATGTGTGTATGTGACAGCATAACTGTGCCCTCTACGTCTTTGGGAGTTTTAAAGTAAGTCAAGCTTTTATCACCATCGTTTGGATCTAAATTCTCAAGTGTTTTACCTGATACTTCGCGTGTTACTTCATTACCTTTGGGATCAATAAGTATCATCAATTGATCTGACACCATGTCAGTAAAGCCTCTGCCATTTTCATATGACGCTTTAGCTATTCTGAGCCCCTGTTCCTCAGCTGTTTCCGCGTTGAGATAAAATGGAAAAAGGGCAAATATGATAAATATAATTTTTGCAAATTTCATTTTTTTCATTTTAAACTTTTTTTCCAAATATTAAAAGCAAAGCCGGTAAAAGCAATAGGTCAATGAGTAAAGCTATAATAATTATCAAAGCACACATCCCACCAATAATAAAATTATAGTAGAACATTGATTGTGTTAAAAATAAGAACCCAGAAAAAAGACAAATTGATGCAACAATTATAGGATAACCAACAAATCTAAAACAATATTGTATTGCTTCTCTTGGGGGTAAATTTATTGCAAGAGCTTTTTTATATTTTGATAAAAAGTGAATAGTTGCGTCTACTACAAGGCCTATTGAAATAAGAACAGCAAATTGATGAGCGGCCGTTACCATATCGGTGGCAAGAGTAAGAAGACCGAAACCAAGTACAAAAGGAATAATATTTGGAACAATGCTTATTATGCCGTACCTAAAACTTCGCAAAGAAATTCCAACAACCATAATTATAAACGTAAAAGAGATTAAAAGCCCAATTACTAACCCTCTTGTGTTTTCAACAAATAGTTGTGGCATCATAATTGGAATCCCAGCAACTCCATTTGTACTAAAAGGGGAAATATTTTCATTAACCCATTCATCCACACGTGCATTGAATGCAACTGACTCCATTGATGTAGAGTTATTTGTTCTAATAAGAATTCTAGAGTCTGATTTATCCGCAGTCATTTGATTTTTTAAATCCATCCCATATGGTACTGAAAACTCATACAATAGCAGATACTGCGCAATGAGTGCTTTATTGTCAGGAATTGCGTAATACTCATCCAAGCCGCCATTCATGTTTTTATGTAAAGTCTTAATAACATCTGAAATAGTAGATACATCAGCTACTTCAGGTTGAGTAAGGAGCCAGCTTTCGAACTCATCAAGCTTTTTAAGGTATTCAGGATTTGTTATACCATCCGGCTCATTTGATTGCATATCAGAAAATATATAAAAAGAGCTTCCAAATTCAGGGTCAACAGTATTTTTTACTTCTAGCCATTCAGGAACTCTATCAAAATAAGTACTAAAATAATCATCAAAATGTAAATTTGGTAATAAACTAAAAACTGCTATACAAATTGCAGTTATTACAATAACGAACCTCTCCTTAAATTTATAAATTAATTCACCTAAGTTTTTTAGAACTTCTAGTACATAACTTTTTCTTTTTCTTGCATTGATTGGAAGTAAAGAAAACATAGCTGGAAGCATCGTCACACTTAAAATAAATCCAATACCTGCGCCAATAACAACAGTATTAGCCATTTCGCTATAAGCAGGTATATCCCCAAAGTTAATACCTGCGATCCCTGCAGCTGTTGTGAAACTTGTAAGAAATATTGGTACAAAATTTATTTTTAAACTCTCAATAATAGCATCATTCTTTGTCATTCCCTCAGTCATATTAGTCAAACCAATTGACAACATATGTATGGCATGCGTTAGCGATATTGTAAGTATAATTATTGGTGCAGTAATAAGTGGAGGTTGTACTTCAAACCCAAGCCATCCAGCAGCTCCAAGTGACGGCAGAATAGACAATATAATTACAATTAGTGAAATTATTGAAGCTACGACAGATCTTAATAAAATATAAGTTAAGATAATTATCAGCAGTAAAAAACTTGGATACATTTTTGATGCATCAGACTCCGATGTTGATTGAAAATTATGTGAGAATTGAGCAGAGCCTGCTACACCAACAAATATGTCTTCATATCTGTCTTCAAAATAATTTTTTTGTTTCCAGGCAAATGAAATTGGTTCCTGGAAAGCGATATCTTCAGGCATTTCAAGATTAATATTAACTAAACCGATTTTTCCACTTTCAGACATTACAAAATTTACAACCGCGTCTTCTAAAACTGCAGCATTATATAAATTTGCAATTTCATTTGTACTTAATGAGTCAACATTATCAACAAAGTCACTTATTGATATGTCATCGCCGTCTACTGTAGTGTATTGATGGTTTGTAAGTGAGCTTACTCTTGATGAATATGGTGTTTGCCAGGAAATTTCAGTGAGTTCATGAATAAGACTTAATACATCTTTTTGAAATATGTTACCCTTTTCTGGTTTAACAACAAAAGTCAGAACATCTATGTTTCCATACTTTTCCTCTAAATCCAGTACATCTTTGTAGTATTTAAAATCTTCCTCAACAAAGCCCCTATATCCTGAGGGCGTTTCTAGGAATTTCATACCAAATGATATTGTGAAAATGATTAATAAACTGCCTAATATTACTTTAATACGATGGTTTACTAAAATCTTGCCAAATATTTCAATTCTGTCTTCTAAATTCATATGGAAAAATATATACCTTCTTTTATAAATTAAAACATTATGAAAACTAGTAAGAAAATATATTTAATATCACCTCGTGGATTTTGTGCTGGCGTTACCCGCGCAATTGAAATAGTTGAACTAGCAATCAAAAAATATGGCCCACCAGTTTACGTGAATCACGAAATTGTTCATAACAAATATGTCATAAATGAATTGAGTGATAAGGGTGCAGTTTTTTTAGATAATATTAATGATGCGCCACCAGATCGTCCATTCATCTTTTCCGCTCATGGTGTTTCAAAGGATGTTGAGCTACATGCAAATAAAAAAAATAAAATAGTTATTAATGCAACATGTCCACTTGTAACCAAAGTTCATGTTCAAGCTATGAAGTTTTTTGAATTGGGTTACCGCATTATTCTTATTGGACATAAAAACCACCCTGAAGTAATAGGAACCATGGGCCAGCTTCCAAGCGGCAGCATAGAACTTGTTGAAACAGTAAGTGATGTAATGAAACTGTCTATAAATGACAATGATAATTTCGCCTATTTAACTCAAACAACACTCTCACTAGATGATACAAAAAAAATAATAGAAGCATTAAAAGTTCGATTACCTAAAATAATTTCTTCTCCAAAAGAAGATATTTGCTATGCAACATCAAATCGTCAAAAAGCAATAAAAGAATACGCTCAAATATGTGATGCTTTTATAGTTGTTGGATCAAGTAATTCATCTAATTCTAATCGCTTGGTGGAAGTCGCAAAAAATGCAGGTTGTGAGAACTCAATTCTCTTGGAAAACGAAGTTAATCTAAATGTAAAAGACTATGAGCTTATGACGTCAATTGGTATTTCTTCAGGTGCATCGGTTCCTGACATACTGGTTAAAAACGTAATTAATAAATTTGCAGAATTTTATCAAGTTACGATTGAAGAGCTCAGTTTAGGAAATGAAAATGTAACTTTTAAATTACCTAAGGAATTGAGAGTTGGTTAACATAAAAGATTTAAAATGGGATTATAGTAACCCTCATATTTTAAAGTTCACCATAAAAGAGAGTGATATTGATATTTTAGGACATGTTAATAATAAAGTATATTTGAATTGGTGTGAACTAGTCAGTTGGGATCATTCAGCTAAATTAGGTATTACTCCTGATGTATATAAAAAATATCAATGTGCATGTGTTGTTATTAGGAGTGAAAATAATTTTTCTGGATCACTTTTCATTGGCGATGAAATTGCGATTTCAACATGGATTACAAAGACTGATAAAAAAGTCAGATTGAGCAGATTTTTTCAAATAATAAATATTGCAAAAAATCAAACTGTCTTTACTTCAAATGTTGACTATGCGTGTGTGAGCCTAGTTAGTTTTAAGCCTGTAAGAATGCCAGAAATTTATAAAAATAGCTATGAAGTTACTTGTGATGTTTAAATTAAGAAATGTTACGATAGAGGATATAAAAGATATCATTTTGATTAATGAAGATGCTATTCCTGCTGTGAACTCCGTATCACATGAGGAGTTTTTAAATTTTTATGAAAAAAAAACTTATTTTAAAGTTGCTATCAACAATGATAAAAATATTTGTGGGTTTTTACTTGTTTTACCTTCTGGCCTTGATTATCAGAGTTTAAATTATAAGTGGTTTACTGATAGATATAGTGATTTTGCGTACATTGATAGGATTGCTATATCGAGTAAGTTTAGAGGAATGGGTATAGGTAAAAGTCTGTATCTTGATCTCGAAAAATCACTAGATGAATATAATATGATTGCATGCGAATTTAATATAGAGCCTCCAAACCCAATTTCTAAAAGTTTTCATGAAAGTTTAAACTATAAGAATGTTGGAGTTCAGTTTACTGAAAATAATACAAAAAAAGTTTCATTAATGGTCAAAAATATATAATGAATCCTAATTTCGTAGATGTATTAGTAATTGGTGGAGGGGTTATTGGATTAGCCATAGCTAAAAGTTTTGCCGCCAAAGGTCGTGAAGTAATTGTATTGGAGAAAGAAAATACTTTTGGTTCTGTTACCAGTTCAAGAAACAGCGGAGTAATTCATGCAGGTGTTTATTATGACAAGGACTCAATGAAGGCTAAATTTTGTGCCGATGGTAATCGTAGAATGTATGAATATTGTCAAAAATTTAATGTGCCTCACATTAATACAGGAAAGTTCATTGTTGCAACATCCTCCGATGAAATTTCTAAACTC
>CACEZK010000031.1 GCA_902564025.1 uncultured Pelagibacteraceae bacterium | reverse complement strand
CTTGAATAAGCAATGAATTAAGGTCTAAGTCATCTAAATGAGTTGATCCCCTTGATATTTGATACAATAGGTCAGTTCTTCCAATAATTTCGTTTAGGCTTTTGAATCCAAGTTTTGCTAGGATTTCTCTTACCTCTTCAGCTATATAACTAAAAAGATTAACCACTTTTTCAGGGCTACCTGAAAATCTCGCTCTTAAGTCCTCATCTTGAGTACAAACTCCAACTGGACATGTGTTTGAGTGACATTGCCTTACCATTATACAGCCCATCGCAACCAGTGAAGTTGTGCCAACACCAAACTCCTCGGCGCCCATAATTGCAGCAATTACAACGTCACGACCTGTTTTGATACCTCCATCAGTTCTGAGCACAACGTTTTGCCTTAAGCCGTTAAGTGTCAAAACTTGATTCACTTCTGTTAAGCCCATTTCCCACGGAATACCGGCGTATTTAATGCTTGTTTGAGGACTTGCTCCAGTTCCACCATTATGTCCTGAAATTAAAATGACGTCAGCTTTAGCCTTCGCAACACCTGCCGCTATTGTTCCAATTCCAGATGACGCAACAAGCTTTACACAAACTCTAGCCTCTGGATTTGCCTGTTTTAGGTCATAAATCAGCTGAGCAAGGTCTTCTATTGAATAGATGTCGTGATGTGGTGGAGGGCTTATTAGTGTAACACCTTCTGTTGAGTGGCGAAGCTTGGCTATTTCAGCAGTTACTTTAAATCCGGGAAGCTGACCACCCTCACCAGGCTTAGCTCCTTGTGCTATTTTAATTTCTATTTCCTCACAGTTATTCAAATATTCAGTTGTTACACCAAATCTAGCTGAAGCTACTTGTTTCACTCTTGAGTTGGCACTGTCTCCATTATTAAGAGGTTTTGATCTTTCTATTGACTCACCACCTTCACCTGAACAGGAAGCGCCTCCAATCCGATTCATTGCTATTGCTAGTGTTTCATGGGCTTCTTTTGAAAGTGCTCCATGTGACATACTTCCTGTCCCAAAGCGCTTTCTTATAGACGTTATTGACTCTACTTCGCTTAATTCAATTGAACTTTCACTTTCTTTAAACTCGAGCAAATCTCTAATATTGATTGGAGCAAAGTTGCTCATGGAGTTTGAATATTTTTTAAACATCTCATAAGAGTCATCCGCAACCGCTGTTTGTAGAAGATGTATCAACTTGCCTTCATAAGCATGAGTTTCGCCACCGTTTCTGTACCGATATATGCCACCGATAGGCAATGTTTGTATGCTATCTGAATACGCATAATCATGAAGATCGGTTAGTTTTTTTTCAATTCCAGATAAGCCAATACCAGACATACGACTTTGTACACCAAGGAAATATTCATTGACCATTGAGCGGCTTAAGCCAACAGCTTCAAAATTAAATCCACCTCTGTACGCACTAATAACTGAAATTCCAAGCTTAGACATAACTTTAAGCAAGCCTTGGTCTACTGCTTTTTTATATCGCTCAACACATTGCTCGTAAGATAAATTTCCAAAAAGTCCCTTTTGTTGTCTTTCATAAATACAGTCCAATGCTAAGTATGGGTTTACTGTCGTGGCACCAACACCGATGAGTACAGCAAAGTAATGAGTATCTAGACACTCTGCAGACCTTACGTGCAATGAAACAAAAGATCTTATACCTTTACGTGTCAAATCTGTGTGAACTGCAGCAGTGATCAATATCATTGGTAAAGATAATTTGTCATGGTCCGCGCTAATATCAGACAGCACGATATGAGACTTTCCGCTTAAAACTGCAGTCTCTGACTCGAATTGAATACGCTTTATTTCATCTTTTAAATTAAAATTATCCTTGTGAACTGTACAATCAATCACAATTGTAGATTCTTGTCCTCGAGCAGAAATCTTTTTGAACAATCCATTTGTTATAAATGGACTATCAATTACAAAAACATTTTCTTCATACGGATTAGAAGATAGAATATCTTGCAAATTTCCAAATCGGGTTTTTAAACTCATCCTGCTTTGCTCTCTCAGACTATCAATTGGAGGGTTTGTTACCTGACTAAACTTTTGTCTAAAAAAATGTGATAATGGCCGATACTTGTCCGATAATACAGCAACAGGAGTATCATCACCCATGCTTCCAGTAGATTCCTTTGCATCACTCACCATTGGATGAAGAATAAGTTCTAGTTCTTCCATTGTGAAGCCAGCCGCGATCATTCTCTTTCTTAATTTTTCTGTTTCTATAACTGTCGACTCTCTTGATACTGTTACTCTTTTATCTAATCGAATTATTTTTTTGACATACTCTTCATAAGGAGCTTCTTTCGCAAGATAGTCTTTTAAATCAGAGTTACGATAAATCTTACCTTCCTTTAAATTTATTCCAATTATATCTCCAGGGCCCAATCTGCCTTTTTCAACTATCTTTGACTCATCAACTCTGACCATTCCTGTTTCAGAGCCAACGTATATTATTTTATCATTTGATACAGAGTACCGCATTGGCCTTAAGCCATTTCGGTCCATCCCACCAATAATCCAATTTCCATCAACTGCAGCTATTGCGGCGGGTCCGTCCCATGGTTCAACAATGGCGTTTGAAAACTCATACATATTTCTATGCTCAATTGGCATCAGTTCACTTCTTTTTGACCATGCCTCAGGTATTAGAAGAGTTTTAACGAGAGGAACTGATCTTCCAGCTCTAACATATAATTCAAATGCGGCATCTAAGGCGGCAGAGTCAGAAACATTTTTTTCTATGATTGGTTTGACTTGTTCACTATCATCGCCAAAAATTTCTGATGTAATTCTTGTTTGATGATTTCTCATCCAGTTTGTATTTCCAGAAATTGTATTTATCTCCCCATTGTGAGCCAACATTCTAAATGGTTGCGCCAAACCCCAGGATGGAAAGGTATTTGTTGAGTATCTTTGATGAAACACTGCATAAGAAGACATAAAATTATTATTAGCTAAATCAGGATAGAATATGGAAAGTTGTTCAGCTAAAAATAGCCCCTTGTAGATGATTGACTCAAAACTTAGCGAGCATACATAAAAACCATTGATTTGCTGTTTTGCTATTCTCTTTTCGAGTCGACGTCTTACTAGATATAATTCTTTTGAATAATCAAAATTACTTTCTCTTTCAATGTTATTAACGAACATAACCTGCTCAATCTCAGGTCTAGTTGAATTAGCTTTTTCACCAATAACACTATTGTTAATAGGCACTTGTCTCCAGCCATATATGTAGTATCCATGATCAAGAAGTTCCGACTCGATTATTGTTCGACATTTTTCTAATGCTGCATAGTCGTTTCTTGGCAAAAACATCATACCAATTCCTAGAGGCTCATCTCTTTTTTCATGACCCGTTTTGGCAATTTCATCATCAAAGAAGTTTATAGGTATTTGTGTTAGTATACCGGCGCCATCTCCTGTTTTGCCATCAGCATCTACTGCGCCTCTGTGCCACACAGCTTTTAGCGCATCAATTCCGCCTTCGACAACTTCTCTTCTTTGCTTACCATCAACTGATGCTACAAATCCAACACCACATGCGTCGTGCTCTTGTTTAGAACTATAAAGGTGCCCTTCTTCCAAGACTTGTTTATTTTTTCTGTATCTATTTAAATCTGAACTCATGATGCTTTAACCTTACTAGTCTCTGCCAGTTTTTTTGCTTCAATATAACTGTGTATTGAATTCGCCACATCTCGACCATCCCTTATTCCCCAAACTACTAATGAAGCCCCTCGAACAATATCTCCTGCAGCAAAGACTCCATCAATATCAGTCATCATAGTATTGAAACCAACTCTTACTGTGCCCCACTTTGTCACTGGTAAGTCTTTAACATTAAAAAGTGTGGGCAAATCTTCAGGAGAAAAACCTAGAGCAGCTATGACCATATCAGCCTTCAAATTAAAATCAGATCCATCTATTTGTTGAGGCGTTCTTCTTCCATCGGCATCAGGCTCACTCAATCTCATTTTGACACATTCAATTTGGTAACCATTTTTTAAAACATTCATGTTAACTGGGAGAGATTGCCACATGAATTCGACACCTTCCTCTTCAGCATTATTTACCTCTCTTGCAGAACCAGGCATATTTTCTTTATCTCTACGATACAAACATTTTACAGATTTAGCCTTTTGCCTTACAGCAGTTCGTACACAGTCCATTGCCGTGTCACCGCCACCAATGACCACAATGTCTTTACCTTTTGCATCCAACTCGCCTTCATCAAATTTCTCAACTTCATCTCCAAGTCCTTTTCGATTAGATGCGGTTAAGTATTCTAATGCTGGAATTATGTTACTTGTAATTTCACCCAGATTAATTTCTTTAGCTTTATAAACACCTGTAGCTATTAAAACTGCATCATGTTTTTTTTGAAGGTCTTCAAATTTTATATCTTTTCCAATTTCAACATTAAGATGAATATTAATTCCAGAATCTTTTAAGTATTGCATTCTCCTTTGAACGATATCTTTTTCTAATTTAAAGTTCGGGATACCGTAAATTAACAAACCACCAGCTCTGTCATAACGATCATAAACATGAACCTTGTAACCTTTTTTTCTAAGCTCTTCTGCCGCTGCTAATCCTGCTGGTCCTGCACCAATTACACCTATGCTATTTTCTTTTTCAATGTTCTTTTCAACCTTGAGAGGGGTAATCCATCCATTCTCAAATGCATTATCTGTTAAATATTTTTCTACTGAGCCAATTGTTACAGATCCATGTCCTGATTGCTCGATTACGCAATTACCTTCACATAATCTATCCTGAGGACAGATCCTGCCACATATCTCAGGCATATTATTTGTACTTGATGAGATTTCGTAAGCCTCTTCCAATCTGTCCTCTGCGGCAAGCTTTAGCCAATCAGGTATATGGTTATGAAGTGGACAGTGGACTGTGCAATATGGAACGCCGCATTGAGAGCATCTGCTAGACTGCTCTTTTGCACTATTTTTAATGAAATTATCATAGATTTCTCGAAAGTCTTTTTTCCTATCTTTTGACAATCTCTTATCAGGATACTCTTGATTTAGATCAGTAAATTTAAGCATAATATTTTATTATGTCATAATTATTGACATATATAGAATCTCATTAATAATATGACCGAATTTATATCAGTCTAACAATATATTA
>CACEZK010000030.1 GCA_902564025.1 uncultured Pelagibacteraceae bacterium | reverse complement strand
GAGGGAACTGGTCTTGGATTAACTATTGTTAAACACATTTTAAACAAGCATCGTGGCAATATTGAAATATCAAGTACGCTGAACAAGGGAAGTATATTTACAATCCAGTTACCAGAGGCGCCAATATCATAAGAATATTAAATAAAATCAATCAGTTATAAATCCAACAGTGTAATAATTTTGTAACATTCTTTTAATACATTTGTAACTTCCATTCAGTAATTTTTGATGAATCAAAAAATTTACTTAAAAGAGGAGACATATATGAATTTATTAAAAATTTTGATTGCAACATTAATTGCCTTTGGTTCTTTATTTGGCACCTCATATGCACGAGATCAAATAAAGATAGTTGGCTCTTCAACTGTTTACCCTTATGCAACAATTGTTGCTGAACGATTTGGTAAATCAGGCTTTAAAACGCCAGTGATTGAAAGTACTGGAACAGGGGGTGGAATGAAACTCTTTTGTGCTGGTGTTGGCGTTAACCATCCCGATATTACCAATGCTTCCAGAGTAATAAAAGAAGGTGAAATAGAGCTTTGCAAGAAAAATGGTGTTACCGAAATAATTGAAATTGTAATCGGAAACGATGGTTTAACACTTGCTCACAGCTTAGAAGCTTCCAATGCAGACTTTAATCAAGAGCAATTATACTTAGCTCTTGCAGACGAAGTTCCAGTCAATGGTCAATTTGTTAAAAACCCTTTTCAGAAATGGAGCGAGATAGATCCAAGTCTTCCTGATCATAAAATTGAAGTCCTTGTAGCTCCTCCCACTTCAGGAACAAGAGATGCATGGGATTCTCTAATTATGGTTAAAGGATGCAAAGCCGCGGGAGCCTATGATATGTGGTCAAAACTTGGCGAAAAGGCAAAAAAGAAATGTAGGATATCAAGAGAAGATGGTCGTGTTATTGAAGCGGGTGAAAATGATGCATTGATAGTTCAAAAATTAACTGAGGATCCTGAACGGTTTGGTTATTTTGGATACAGTTACCTGTTAGTTAATGAAGACAAAATAAAACCTACTTCAATTGCTGGTATTGAGCCGACATTGGAAGGAATACAAGACTATTCATACCCAATAGCAAGGCCATTACAGTTTTATGTTAAGAAAGCACATATTGGTTCTGTTCCTGGTATTGAGGAGTTTTTACAAGAATTTACAAGTTCTAGAGCGATGGGTGAAGATGGATATCTTACTGACATTGGGCTTGTAGCACTTTCTGATGATGATGCTGATGAAATAAGAGAAAGAGTTAGCAATTTAACAACATTATCAACAGAATAATTTTTAATATCAGTATAACTGGAAGAGATTTTTTTTCTTCTAGTTATATTGATTAAATAGAGATTTTTATGGGTTTAATAACTTTTTTTTTATTAGTTTTATTTGCTATAACAAGCTTTTACTTGGGGTACTTCAGGTCAAATAGAGTAAGAGTTATTGAAAAACAAAGGCCTTTTTCTCTCGATAAATATTATGGTTACTACCTTGCAATTTGGTCAGTAGTTCCAGCGGTTATAATTCTTTTTGCTATACTTATTTTTGATGGATTTATTGTAAAAAATTACGTTTTATCTGAATTCTATTCTCAAGGAATTGATCAATCAGAAATTAGTTTATTGTTTACTCAAATAGAAAATACAAGAAATGGCATAAAGCTATTTAATAGTGAAGATGAAATTATTGTAAATGCAGTAAATAAATTAAATTATATAGAAGGAATATTTGATATCACTTCAATAATTACAGTCTTTAGTGTTTCAAGTTTGTTTTTATTATATGGCTATAGAAAAATAAACTTAAATTTTGATGCAAGACTCATTGTTGAAAAATTTATACTTATTGGATTTTTTCTTTGTTCTCTTATTGCAATTCTAGTTACAGTTGGAATTATATTTTCATTATTATACGAGACTGTCCGTTTTTTTAGCCAAGTTCCAATTTTAGATTTTTTATTTGGGACAAATTGGAGTCCCCAAAGAGCTTTTGTAAGGGATGCGGCCGACGCGGCAGATATAGAAAATGCATTTGGTGCAGTACCTCTATTTTCAGGTACATTTTTGATTGCATTTATAGCTATGTGCGTATCAATCCCAGTAGGCTTACTTACTGCGATCTATATGTCAGAATATGCAAAAAGCTCTGTAAGAAATACTGCAAAACCAATTATTGAAATACTCGCTGGTATACCAACAGTGGTTTATGGATTCTTTGCTGTTATCACAATCGCACCCTTTATTAGGTCATTGGGGGGATCAATCGGTCTTGATGTTTCATCAGAAAGTGCTCTTGCGGCAGGATTAGTAATGGGAATAATGATTATTCCATTTGTATCTTCATTGTCTGACGACGTTATTAGCTCTGTGCCTCAAAGCTTGCGTGAAGGATCTTACGCAATGGGCGCAACAAAAAGTGAAACCATAAAAAAAGTTATAATACCTGCTGCTTTACCAGGTATAATTGGCTCATTTCTTTTGGCTGTATCTAGAGCCATCGGTGAAACAATGATTGTTGTAATGGCAGCAGGTTTGGTCGCAAACCTTACAGCAAATCCACTTGAAGCTTCAACAACAATAACTACACAAATAGTTGTAATATTAATAGGTGACCAGGAGTTCGACAGCCCAAAGACCATGTCGGCTTTCGCATTAGGATTAACTTTATTTGTAATGACATTAATACTCAATTTCATAGCTTTAAGAGTTGTAAAAAAATACACAGAAAAATATGAATAGTAATTCTCTAAAAATTTCGAATGAAAATCTAAAGCGTAGACTTAATGCTGAACGAAGATTTAAATTTTATGGAGTTATAGCAATATCGTTAGCGTTAATTTTTGTACTAATATTATTTACCAATATCATCAGCAAAGGTTATTCAGCCTTTTACAGAACATTGATAGAGATAAAAATAGAGTTTAACGATAAAGTTCAGCCTGAAATGTTTAAACAGATGTCTGATACTGAAATTAATAAATTGGATTTATACTCATTTTCGAAAAAAAATATTTACAGTAATTTTCCAGATATTGAAAAAAAATCTGATAAAAAAAAGATTATAAAGTTATTTAGTATTGAATTTGAAGAAGAGATAAAAACTTATATTAATAAAAATAAAAATAATTTAGGCAACACAATCAATCTATATATTTCTGCCTCTGATGATATTGATCAAATACATAAAGGTAACTATTCTAGAGATATTCCAGAGGAACGAAGAAGAGTTTCAAATTTCCAGTTATCTATTTATGATGAACTCGTGGGCCAAAATAAAGTAAAATTTGAATTTAATTTGCCATTTTTTTCAAGAGGAGATTCAAGGGAAGCAGAGTTAGCTGGTCTAGGTGGATCGTTAATTGGATCATTTTTTACAATGATCATTGTATTGCTTTTATCATTTCCATTCGGTCTTTTTGGCGCAATATATCTTGAAGAATTTTCTAAGAGAAACAGATTTACAGATTTTATTGAAATAAATATTAATAATCTTGCTGCAGTTCCATCAATTGTATTTGGATTACTTGGATTAGGCATCTTGTTAAATACATTTGAACTACCCAGGTCAACAGCCTTAGTAGGAGGCATAACTTTATCACTTATGACTTTACCTACTATAATTATTGCTACGAGAGCTTCGTTACGGTCAGTGCCTCCATCAATTCGCGAGGGTGCACTTGCTGTTGGCGCATCGAAAGTTCAGACAGTAATGCATCACGTTGTTCCTTTGGCATTACCTGGCTCTATAACAGGAACCATTATAGGAATAGCAAGGGCATTAGGAGAAACAGCACCATTACTGTTAATTGGCATGGTCGCTTTTATTGTTGATGTGCCGTCTTCACCTTTAGACCCATCTACTTCACTGCCAGTTCAAGCATATTTATGGAATGATAGTGCTGAAAGAGCCTATGAGGAAAAAACATCAGCTGCTATCATTATATTGTTAAGCTTTTTGATTTTATTTAATTTAATCGCTGTATTTATTAGAAGAAAATTTGAAACAAAGTGGTAAAATAATTTAAATGGAAAATAAAGTTAAAGTATGCGTCGAAAATTTAAACGTTCACTACGGTGAGAAACAGGCATTATTTGATGTCTGTATGGATATAAATCAAAATGAAATTACGGCTCTTATTGGACCATCTGGATGTGGCAAATCTACATTTCTTAGATGTTTAAATCGAATGAATGATGTTATTGATATTTGTAAAGTAGAAGGCTCAATTAAGATCGATGGACAGAATATATATGACAAAGATATACAAGTAGAAAAGTTAAGAGAGAGAGTAGGGATGGTATTTCAAAAACCTAATCCATTTCCAAAGTCAATATTTGAAAATGTAGCTTATGGCCCAAGAATTCATGGTCTAGCAAAAGATAAAACTGAATTAGAGGAGATTGTTCATACAAGTCTAAAAAAAGCTGCAATTTTTGATGAGGTTAAAGACAGATTGGATGAAACTGGCACCAGTTTATCTGGAGGTCAACAGCAAAGGCTTTGTATAGCTAGGGCTATTTCAGTAAATCCTGATGTAATACTGATGGATGAACCATGCTCTGCATTAGATCCCATAGCAACAGCAAAAATTGAGGCATTAATGGAAGATTTAAAAAAAGAGTATACAATAATTATTGTGACTCATTCTATGCAACAAGCTGCAAGAGTATCTAAAAAAACTGGTTTTTTTCATTTAGGTAATCTTATTGAAGTTAATGATACTGAAACAATCTTTTCTACGCCTGCAAATGATAAAACTCTAGATTATGTAACTGGAAGGTTTGGATAATGAGTGATCATCTAGTTGAGTCCTATGATAAACAATTAGAATTAATTAATTCTAATTTAGTAAAGATGGGTGGACTTGTTGAGCAGCAAGTGAAGGATTCATTAAAGGCCCTTGATGACATGGATACAGAATTTGCTGAAGAGATACTTAAAAAAGACGATAAAATTGATAATCTTGAAAAAGAAATTTATGCACTTGCTTATAAAATTATAGCAATGAGGCAACCTATGGCTAATGATTTGCGTACCGTTGTATCTGCACTAAGCATTGCAAATGACTTAGAAAGAATGGGCGATCATGCAACGAATGTAGCTAAACGTGTAGCCAATGTGAAAGTATCCATGCCAAGTCAATCGATATCAAAAATTGTTCAGATGGGAGACGATGTTCAAAACATGATTAAAAATGTTCTTGATGCCTTTATCAAAATGTCTGAAAAGAAAGCAATTACTGTATGGGATTCTGACATTGATATAGACGAAACATATTTATCAATTTACCGTGAATTATTACAAATGATGGCAGACAATCCAGAAACTATAAATGGATGTGCTCACTTGCTCACAATTGCAAAAAATATTGAACGCATTGGTGATTATGCACAAAATATTGCTGAAGATATTCATTTCATAGTCACAGGCGAAACCTTGGAGAGAAAATCTGACAATGCCGGTCAATGGGAAGACTTAGATATTAAGACTTAATATGAAAGCTAAAATTCTTGTTATTGAAGATGAGCTGCCGATAGTAGAGTTATTAAAGTACAATCTATCAAAAGCTAATTATGATGTGGATTACTGTTTAGATGGTGAATCCGCACTAGATAAAA
>CACEZK010000029.1 GCA_902564025.1 uncultured Pelagibacteraceae bacterium | reverse complement strand
TTCATAGAGCATATTCTATTAGACTCGGAACAAAAGAAAGATATGCCTGGAGGGACTGGCCGGACATTTGATTGGAAGATTATAAGAAATTTTCACCCGAATAAGTCATTTTTTCTATCAGGGGGACTTAACACTGCCAATATATCAGAAGCATTAAATTTAAAAAAAACTGAATATTTTGATGTTAGTTCTGGCGTTGAGAATTCAGAGGGTATAAAAGATGAAAAATTAATATCTGAATTCATATTAAAGGCAAACAAAGCTGTAAAATGAAACTAGAAAAAGGAACTCCTCTCATTGACCAACATGATGAAAACGGATATTGGGGCGGTAAATTTGGTGGAAACCAAATAGCTGAAAGTCTCAATTATCCAATTGAAGAATTAACTCGTGAATTTGAAAAATTAAGAAACGATGAGACTTTTATTGCTGAAAGAGATTATTATTTTAAAAATTTTGTTGGAGCACCAACTCCATTTATAAAATTAGAGAACCTTACGAAGCATCTTGGTGGAGCTCAAATTTATTGCAAACTAGTTTCTAAAGCAACAGGTGGGGCTCACAAAGCTTATAATGCAGTCGTTCACAGCTTAATATGCAAGCGATTAGGTAAAACTTATATAGGTGGTGACACTGGCGCCGGATATGCGGGAAAGATGCTAAGTATGGCAGCGGCAAAATTTAATTTAAAATGTAAAATATTCATGGGCGCAAAGGATGTAGAAAGACAATCTATAAATGTATTTTCTATGCGAAGCTATGGTGCTGAAGTCGTGCCTGTAAACTCCGGCTCACAAACTTTAGTAGATGCCGTGTCAGAATGTATGAGATGGTGGACAAGTGAGAATGAAGAAGCTCATATGTGTGTTGGTAGCACGGTTGGCCCTACTATTTTTGTCAAAATATGTGCATGGTCTACTGCTCAAATATCAAGAGAAATGAAAAAACAAGTAATAGACGAATTTGGAGAAGTTCCAAAAGATATGAAATTAATTAATTGCGTTGGAGGTGGATCGTCAGCTGCGGGTTTTTGGAATGAGTGGATTGATTATGATAATGTTGAACTAATAGGGGTAGAAGCTGGCGGACCAGAAGGGTCTTCAAAACATGCCGCACCTTTGACAAATGACTCACCAATTGGGGTTCTTCATGGAGCAACTCAATATGTTATTCAAGACGATCAGGGGGAAATTGAAGAAACAGAATCAATAAGTGCGGGACTCGATTATCCTGGTGTAAGTCCGCTTCATTGTTTCTTAAAAGAAACTGGAAGAGCAAGATACACGTCTGCGAGTGACGAGGAAGCAATAGAAGCTTTTCAATTAGTAAGTAAAAATGAAGGTTTTGTAAGCCCCTCACTTGAGCCTTCACATGCATTCGCAGAAGCAATCAAAATTGCACCTAAATTAAATAAAGATACAATTATTGTTGTAGATTCTTGCGGAGACTCTGCAAAAGACTCTAAAATTATCGCTGAGAGACTTGGTTACAAAATATGACATCATCTACTTTAATTAAATCTTTTGATCGAGCAAAAGAACATAACAGAGCTGCGCTATTAACCTACACCGTTGGAGGAGACCCAGATAAAAAAACTTCTCTTAATATATTTAAATCAATTGCAAAGTCCGGTGTTGATATTATTGAATGTGGACTGGGACACGGAGCAAATATTGGTGATGGCGGCGCAATTCAAGACAGTACTTACAGGGCACTATCTAGTGGGATTAAAACAGATGATATTTTTGAAATTATTGAAGAGTTCAAAAAGGATTACGAAACAGATGTAATCATAATGACATATCAGAATAAAATTATGGCTTACGGGGAAGATGATTTCCTAGAGAAATGCGTCAATAGTAAAGTTTCAGGTATAATATGTGTTGATTGGCCGTGGCCACTTAATCTTGATTTTGCAAAAAAATGTAAAGAAAATAGTATTGTATTCATTCAACTGCTTTGTCCTACTACAAATGAAGAGCGACTAAAAAGTATTTTAAGTGATGCTCATGAGGTTGTTTACTATATTTCAATGCTTTCAACTACAGGTCAAAAATTAAAAGTAAGTTCAGATGAAATTAAGAAAAGATTTAATTTAATTAAAAAGATATCTCCTAATAAAAAATGTATAATTGGTTTTGGAATTACAGCAGATACAATAAATGATTTTAAGGATACTGATGCATGCGTTGTAGGATCAGCTCTGTGCAGAGAAATAACAAGGTCAATTGATGAGGAACTTAATCCTGCCACAAATGTAGGCAATATGGTAGCTGACTTAAAACAAAAGCTTAGCTCATGAATTGGTTAACAAGAACTATTTCAAAGGTATTTCCTAGAAAGAAAAAAAGTTTAGATATCGCAGAAAATGCTTGGATTAAATGCTCTCAATGCCAAACAATGCTCTATTCGAGTGATCTAGAAAAAACTCTTTTTGTGTGCCCTAATTGTGATGAACATTTACAAATTCATCCTCGAATTAGATTTAAAAATCTCTTTGATGGTGGAGTATTTGAAGAAATAAAATATCCCTCTGGATTCACTGATCCACTTAATTTTAAAGCTTTAAAAACTTACAAAGAGCGATTTAATGATGCTCGTCAAAAAACAGACATGGATGACTGTTTTCTTATCGGTTACGGGCAAATAAATAATATCAATGTAACTATTGCTGCTCAAAATTTTCATTTCATGGGTGGTTCTGTGGGAGCTTCAGCTGCAGAGGCGATGATTAAAGCGGCAGAACACTCGGTCACAAACCATACTCCATTAATTGTATTCACTTGTTCGGGAGGTGCAAGAATGGATGAAAATCAGCATTCTCTTCAATCACTTCCAAAAACAACAATAGCTTGTCAAATGGTTAAAGATGCTAAGTTACCTTACATAGTTGTTAATACAAATCCAACAAGCGGAGGTGTGTCTGCATCTTTTGGATCATTGGGATCAATTACATTGGCTGAACCAAACGCATTAATTTGTTTTGCAGGTCCTAGGGTAATTTCAAATACTGTAGGTGAGACACTGCCTGATGGGTTCCAAAGATCAGAATATCTATTAGAACATGGGTTTATAGATCAAGTGGTTCATAGAAAAGAGCTTAAAGATAAATTATCTAAAATTATTTCATTATTACTTAAAAGAGTAGCCTAATTGAAAATATCAAATGAACAAATTGATAAGCTTTTAGACGAGCTTCTTGAACTTCATCCAAAAAGAATAGATTTATCACTTGATAGAGTTTGTAACCTATTAGAAAAATTAGATAACCCTCAAAATAAAATAAATAATATTGTTCATATTGCTGGAACTAATGGAAAATTTTCTACACTGAAATTTATTCAGGACATATTAAAAAGTAATTGTAAATCAACGAATGCCTATATCTCGCCTCACCTAATTAGATTTAATGAGAGGTTTCAGCTTTTGGATAAAGAAATATCAAATGAGGAGCTGTATTCCGTCTTAAATAAAGTGAAAGATTTTAATCATAGCGATCCGATTACTTTCTTTGAAATAACTAGTTCCGCTTTTTTTGAAGCAGCCTCAAATAGCCCAGCTGATTATACACTTCTTGAGGTAGGTTTAGGTGGAAGACTGGATAGCAGCAATGTAATAACTCCTGCAATCTCGGTTATTACCTCAATTTCTAGGGATCATCAGGATTTTTTAGGAGATAGCATTGAGATGATAGCATTTGAAAAGTCTGGAATAATTAAAAGTGATATCCCAGCTATTATTGGTTATCAGCCTTACCCAGAAGCTAGGGAAATGCTTATGGATCAGGCGAAGTATAAAAAAGCTCCGATATTTGCCCATGGAATTCACTGGAACTTAACGGAACATAATGACAAGTTAATATATGAAGATAACCAAAATAAAATTGAATTTGATAACCTAGATACACATAATGTATTTCAGAAAAAGAACCTTGGACTAGCGTTGGCTACAGCATCTAAACTGCCCAATATTGATATCAAGCATTTTGTCTCTAACAAATTACATAATAAAACTTATTTTCCAGGAAGAATGGAGAGGATATCTGATGGTAAATTAGGAACTACTATAGCTCCAACAAATGAATTGTATTTAGATGGTTCTCATAATGAGGATGCTGCGAGTAATCTCAATGAAACAATTAATCAGCTTACGAATAAAAAGTTGTGTATAATTTTAGGAATGATCAATACAAAAGATCCAATTAGTTATTTAAGTAAGTTTGATAAAATTGATGCTCTAACTGTTATTACGATACCAAATGAAACAAGTGCAATTGACTCAAATGAATTGTATGCAAGACTTAAAAAGTATTATGAAAATGTAAATAGAGCCGACTCAATTCAGGAAGCATTGGCTAATTTAAATAATAATTACCAAGATGCACGTATCCTAATATGTGGATCTTTATATTTAGCGGGAAAAGTTTTAGATATGAATTAAGCGATTGAGTCTTCAATCCACTCAACGATTGCAGTTTTAGAAACCGCCCCTACTTTCGTTGCAGCAGCCTCACCATTCTTAAAAACTAACATAGTTGGGATTCCTCTAACACCAAACTGTGTGGGTGTATTAGGATTTTCATCAATATTAATTTTAGCAACGGTGATTTTATCAGCCATTTCATCTGATATCTCTTCAAGAGAGGGGCCAATTTGTTTACAAGGTCCACACCAAGGTGCCCAAAAATCAAGCACAACAGGCTTATCTGATTTCAATACTTCTTCTTCAAAAGATGCGTCAGTTACATTAATAGTTGCCATAGTGATTCCTTCCCTAGAGTTGTCTGTAATTTATGTATGAGGGGGGCCAAAGTCAAGGCTAAATACAATATAATTTGACCCTAAATAACTGATATTATTTGATTTTCTTTATTTTTGTGGACGAAATTTCTTCTGTTTCTGGGATTTCTTTATCAGGTTTCAAACCCCCCAGTTTAATCATTTTTTTGACACGCGATACCAAGCTTCCTTTTCCATCTCTTAATCTACTCTTTGCAGTTTCAATTGATCCCATTGATTTACTCAGTTCATATCCTGCATTTTCAAAAGCACTGTATACCTTTTCAACCTGAGAATAAATTTCAAGAGCTGTGCCTGCTATTAGATCTGCATTCTTATTTCTCTCGTTAATTGACCACATGTTATCAATTATTTTCAGTACAGATATTAAAGTAGATGGGCTTGCTAAAATTATCTTATATTTATTTGCCTCAAGAATGATTTCCTCAGTTTTATCTAGCATTGTGTCAAAGGCACTCTCATAGGGCATGAACATTATAACTGCATCTAATGTTTTAATTTCATATATCTTTTGATAATTAGCTTCACTGAGTTTTTTTAAGTGACTACGTATCGATTGAATATGCCTCTTATGAGCATCTTCTTTTTTTAATTGATCTTCAGAATTACAATATTCTTGCCAAGCACTGAGTGAGACTTTTGAGTCAATTATTATGTCCCTGCTGTCTGGTAAATGTAAAATAATATCAGGATATTTTCTTTTCAATTCACCATTTACTTCATCATCAAACTTTTTTTGTACTTTAAAATCCTTTCCTTCTCTTAACCCTGATTGTTGCAAAATATTAATCAATAAAATTTCACCAGCTGCGCCTTGTTGTTTTGTTCCACCTGTGAA
>CACEZK010000028.1 GCA_902564025.1 uncultured Pelagibacteraceae bacterium | reverse complement strand
ACATGCCTGCTGAATCTGATGTGGAAGATTGTAATGAAGCTTATTTATTGTCATGGAAACTCGGCACAAAAGCAAACGCTCTCTATCGTGATGGATCAAAATTAAGTCAACCACTTGCATCAAAACTTGTTGACGAGGATTTTGAAGAAGAAATAGAACAGCCAGATAACCAAATTGATAGAACAATTGCTGTTGCTAAAGAGGCTATGAATTCTGTTGTATATGGTTCAAGAAATAAAGTTCCTGATAGAAGAAAAGGATACATTCAAAAAGCTATTGTAGGAGGTCATAAAGTTTATCTCCATACCGGAGAATATGAGGATGGTAGCTTGGGTGAAATCTTTATTGATATGCATAAAGAAGGAGCTTTCCTGAGGAGTCTGATGAATAATTTTGCAATCGCAATATCAATTGGTCTTCAATATGGAGTTCCACTAGAAGAGTACGTGGAAGCTTATACTTTTACTAGATTTGACCCTGCTGGGGTAGTACAGGGAAATAATAGAATTAAAAATGCAACATCTATTTTAGATTACGTGTTTAGAGAACTTGCTGTTTCTTACTTAGGCAGAAATGATTTGGCGCATGCTGATAATACAGATGTTGACTTCTCACTTGGAACTGGGGCTGAGGAGGGAACATTAAAAAACAATGAAATTCCTTGGAAGCTTGTTAAAAAAGTTTCAAGCCAAGGTTACTTACGAGGCCAGGACGGACTTTCGGTAGTTAGTTCAAACGGAAGTATGGAGACTGTGTCAGCTGAACAAGCGCCGATTAGTGCTGCGGTAAGTACAGGTTCTACATCCGATCAATCAATGAGTAGAGTTCAAGCTGCAAGAATGATGGGCTATGAAGGTGATGCTTGTCCTGAGTGTGGTTCTTTTACTCTTGTTAGAAATGGTACTTGCTTAAAATGCGATACGTGTGGCGCCACAACTGGCTGCTCATAGTTTATTCTTCAGTAGGTTTAACTTCTAAATTCAACTCATCAAGTGTAGTCTTATCGACTTCAGCAGGGGCCAGCATCATCAAATCCTGGGCCTGTTGATTCATTGGGAATAATATTACCTCACGAATATTTTTTTCTTGAGCAAGTAGCATCACTATTCTGTCAATTCCTGGTGCAATGCCACCATGAGGAGGCACACCATAAGTAAAAGCGTTTATCATTCCTCCAAATTTTTCATGTACTTGATCTTTGTTGTAGCCAGCTATTTCAAAGGCCTTATACATAATTTCTGGAACGTGATTTCGTATAGCTCCTGATGATAGCTCTACGCCATTACAAACAATATCATATTGATAACCTAAGACATTTATAGGATCATTATTATTTAGCGCTTCTAATCCACCTTGCGGCATTGAAAAAGGATTATGACTAAAATCAATTTTTCCAGTTTCTTTATCCTTTTCATACATAGGAAAATCGACAATCCAACAAAACTTAAATACTCCCTTTTCAATTAGATCCAGGTCTATTGCAATTTTATCTCTGGCTGCAGCAGCAATATCATAAACTTCTTTGCCTTTAGCGCATGCAAAGAAAATTGAGTCTCCGGCCTTAAGACCTGCTTTGTTTAATATCATTTCTTGAATTTCAGAGGGGATAAATTTTGCAATAGGCCCCTTTCCTTCTACGCCAGAAGAGCTTTTATCAAAAACAATATAACCTAAACCAGCTGCATTCATTTCTTTTCTTGCCCAATTATTAAGATTATCAAAAAAACTTCGAGGTTTTTGACTCGAGTCAGGTGCTGGTATTCCAATAACCTCGCCCCCCTCTTCAATAATTTTTTTAAATGCACTAAATTCAACTTTGTCATCATTAAATTCCTTAGTTAAATTAGAAATATTTATTGGATTTCTAAGGTCAGGTTTGTCTGTTCCATATCTGCTCATAGCATTGGCATATGTAATTCTTGGAAAAGGTGTTTCTGTAACGTTAAAATTAGAAAAAGTTGTAAATACAGAATGTAAAATGGGCTCAATGGCGTTAAACACATCGTCTTGCTCAACAAATGCCATTTCCATATCTAATTGATAAAATTCGCCAGGACTTCTATCTGCTCTTGCATCTTCATCTCTAAAACAAGGGGCTATTTGAAAATATTTATCGAATCCTCCCGCCATAATTAATTGCTTAAATTGCTGTGGGGCTTGAGGAAGAGCGTAAAATTTTCCTGGATGAATCCTGCTTGGTACCAAGTAATCTCTAGCCCCTTCTGGACTAGAAGCTGTAAGTATTGGTGTTTGCATTTCTAAAAAACCAGCGTCAGACATGAGCTCTCTAATGTGGGAAATAATTGAGGATCTTAAAACAATATTTTTATGTAATTCCTCTCTTCGAATATCAAGAAATCTATACTTCAATCTAATTTCTTCTGGATAGTCGTTTTCGCCAAAAACTGGCATGGGCAACTCCTTTGCCTCAGATAATACTTCTACACTATCAACTGCAATTTCAATGGTCCCTGTATTTAGTGATTTATTAATAGTATCAGGCTCTCTTTTTATAACGGTGCCATCAATTTTAATAACGGTCTCAACTCTTAAGCTGTCTACTAATTTTAGCAATTTAGTATTTGTTTTCTCAATTACACATTGAGTAACGCCATAATGATCCCTTAAGTCAACAAACAGTACATTGCCGTGATCTCGTTTTCTATTTATCCACCCAGCTAATGATACCTTAGAACTAGCATCTTCTAATCTAAGCTGGTTACAATTGTGCGTTCTATATTTATTCATACTTTTAATTAAGGATCATATATAGTTTGATTTATGAAAATAGTCCAAGATAATAAATCCCTCGAGAAGCTATGTAAATTATTGAATAAGTATAAAATTATCTTCCTAGATACCGAATTCAAAAGAGATAATACATATTGGCCAATTTTATGCACAATTCAAATTAAAACTCAAAGAAAAGAATTCTTAATTGATATGTTATCAAGGGAAAAAATGAACTTCGAAAATTTTAGAAAAATACTCACATCAAAAAAAATATTAAAAGTTATCCACTCTGCTCGACAAGATATCGAAGTATTAAATTATGCTTTTGAAATTAGTGTTGTGAATGTTTTTGATACTCAAATTGCTTATAATTCAATTTATGGAGGACAAACAATTGGATATACTAGTCTAGTAGAAAAACTATTCAAAATAAAACTTTCAAAAAAACATCAAGTTTCTGATTGGACTAAGAGACCTTTATCATCCGAGCAAATTAATTATGCAATTAACGATGTATATTATTTGCCTAAAATTTATGTGAACTTATTGCAAAAAATTAAAAAAAGAAATTTCGTAAAAAGAATAAAAAAAATAATTGAAGAAGATTTAGATACCAAAGATGTCTACAACACAAAAAAATCCTATAAAAGAATAAAAATCAAAAATTTTTCAAAAAATGAAAAAAAACTAATTAAAAAATTTTCAGAATGGAGAGAAAATTATGCCCAAAAAGATGACCTTCCTCGTAATTGGATTGTTTCTGATAAAAATCTTATAAGGGCAAGTAAAAATAGACTGGGAGAATTAAAAAAAGGTAAAAATAAAAATGATCAACGTTTAGAAGTTTTTGAGAGTTATGTTAAGTCATTATGTCTCGAATGAGATGTGTTGTTATTTTTGATTTTCTTTGCAAGGATAGAATATTAATTTTTTCAAGAATATTAAATAATTTTTGATAATCACGATCTACCCTCTTTAATAAATATTCAATTACATTTTTGTCAACTTGAACTTGGGCATTACTAAAATATTTCATGATTATGGCTTTTAAGAGATCATCTTCTGGATTTTCGATTTTAGATGAAGTAAAGGATTTAAACCTTGAATTTAAGTCTTTTAGTTTGATTTCAAAATTTGAATTTATATCAACCGTTACTAAAATTGTTTTCTTTTCTAAAATTAAACTATTATAAAAATGAAAAAAACCCTCTTCATCTTTTAAATTATGAAAATCATCAATTGCTATATTAGTATTAAACGAAATGTCATTCCAGCTTTGCACATCAAGGCAATTAATTAAATTAGCATTGTTATAGCCTGACCATATATTTAAAAGATGTGTTTTACCTGATTTTTTTTGCCCAAATATTACAGCTGATCTATTAAACCAATCCTGTGAAGATTTCAGTAAAGTTGAAACATTAAAATTACTTTTACTAATATAAAAATCCTCAGGATCATAAGTTTCAATATTTTTTAAATTAAAGATTAATTGTCCTTTTTCCATTTAGTTTATATTTTTAAACCAGTAACTTATGTAATTTATTAAAGATAATAGAGTACATATCAATACAACAGTAATTAATACTTCGTTTAACATTAATGCAGTGAAATATTTCTCATATCCGTTGATATTGCTAAGCATAGTTGTAATAACAAGACAAAACTGAAAGAATGTATTTAATTTACTGATTTTAGTTGGTTTAACCTCAATTTTTTTACCAACCAAAAAAGTGACTGCAAACGACCCCAAAATAATTATATCTCTTGAAATTATTATTATGATTATGAATACAGGTAACAGTTCGAGATTTCCAATGAGTATAAAAATCGAAATTACGAATGCTTTATCAGCAATTGCATCTAAATATGAACCTAGTTCACTTTGAACTTTAAAATATCTTGCGATAAATCCATCTAAAAAATCACTTACAGCGATTAATAGAGTAAATAGAGCCGCATAATTATATAATTCCTCCAAAAGAAACCACGCAACAAATGGAATAGTAACCAAACGGTAAATTGATATAAAATTTGGCAAATTTTTAATCATCTAAAGAAATTCTATAATATGGTCCAAGATTTACTGCATTAATTTTATTTTGAGAGAGCAGAAGAACAAACTTATCTCCATTTCCTAAAAAATCCACGTACCCCTCAACCTTATCCGTAGTAAATAAAGATGGCTTATATTGTTCCAAAAGCCTTACTGATTGCAGTCGATTTTGCAACTCAACCCAATCAGAAATCTTTTCGATATCGTATACAAACTTAAATCTGTAAACCTCATCAGATTGTTTTGTTAGATCAATCCATGTAAGTAAAAGTTCATTTTTTATATCCTCAATTAATGGTGAAAAAATATCATCCCTAAATAAAGAATAATCAGTCAAATAACTTTTTCTAATTATCTTTTCTTTTTGATTCAAATTAAACTTTATTATTAAATCAAATCTAAGCTCATTTAATTTTTCATAAATAGGGCTACACCATATTAATATTGTATCATTTTCATCATTTAAATTATTTCCTTTTATGTCTTTATTTTCCAAAAAATTAGATAAATCGGTATTGCCCATTTCAGTCTGTGAAAAGGTCTTTACATCTAAGTTTATTTTATTACCTATATTTTTAATTTTTTTCCATTCGGTGTTCCACAAATTAAATAGAATAAAAAATTGATTAGAATTAGAAAATGCTACATTAACTGTGATATTTTGAGAACTTACCTCAGAAAATGTCAAGGAATTCGATTTGTAGAATTCTTTGATACGGAACGGACTAAAATATATATTAAACTCGCCAAGGTAAGTTTCTGTAGAAATTTTTTCATCAATAAACTCAATACTTTCTACAAAATAAGAAATATCAATATCTTTTAATTTGCTTAATTTTTTGTAATCCTCTGGCGTAAGAAGTTTAACTGATACTCTTTTAAAAGCAATTTCTTCAGCTTTAGATATAGCTGTATTTCTAATATCAGTCTCATTTGAAAAAGATAAATTTACCTTTATGCCAGATGATGAAAAAAAATCTATATTTTCATTAGCAAGACAGGAATTGATAAGAGCAAATAAAAAAACAACCACAAAGCTTATTTGCTTAGTATTGGAATTAAAAATCATATATAAGAAATCTAAATGAAGAAGCTATCATACTCAAGTTCAGGCGTAAGCATAAATAAAGGAAATAAATTTGTATCTGAAATTAAAAATATAATTCGTAAAGACAAAAATCTTAAAAAATCCAA
>CACEZK010000027.1 GCA_902564025.1 uncultured Pelagibacteraceae bacterium | reverse complement strand
TTAGACCTTCTTATTTAGCGATTTGTCAAAGACAAGATGAAATTTATTCTCAACAAATGGAAAAGTTAGTAAGTGAAATTAATAATATTGCAAATCAAAAGGAATTTACTCCAAAAGAAGTAAGTGAAACCTATCATTCCATGGTTGATGGTTTATGGCAGCGAATATTGTTTGATCCAAAAATATACACAAATGAATTTTGTAAAAATTTAGTGCTTAAATATTTTAAAAGTATCTATGTTAATGAAGATAGGTTTGCATGAACACTACAGTTCAGAATCTTTTAGGAACAAATTACAAAACATATATTGTCCTATTTCTTTGTGCATTAATTATTGGTATTAAGCTTGGTACTTTAATTCCTCTACTTGCACTTATTTTAGAAGCACGAGGATATAGCAATACTGAAATTGGCCTCAATGTAGTAGCACAACCCCTTGCTGTAATATTATTTGTAAGAATAACACCAATAATTATTCACAAGATAGGTTTAGCGAAATCAATTATCATTGCTCAAATATTTACAATAATTCTTTATTTTACTTTTCCAATTTTTGATAGTTTGACAGCTTGGTTTATTATCAGATTCATAATTGGTTTTGCTGGAGCGCTTGCTTGGAACGCATTTGACACATGGATGCTGTCAATGGCTGATGATACAAATCGCGGTAAAATAGTAACGATTTATAACACAGTATTTGTAATCGGTTTTGCAAGTGGCCCGATGGTATTGTCCCTAACTGGAATTGAAGGCTGGTTACCTTTTATTGTTATTTCTTCTCTTTCTTTTATCGCCATTTTACCACTTATTATGCTTGAGATTGAAGACCCAAAATTACCTGATAAAAAGTCTCTTCCAGTATTTGCGGCTATCATTGCAGCTCCAACTATTTTTGGCGCAGCTATTCTATGCGGTTTAGATGATGTAATGTTTGTATCTTTCTTTCCCATTTTCATGATTAAGAACCAATTTACTCAAGAGATTGCATTACAATATGTAACTATTACTCTTGTAGGAGGTGTGATGTGCCAACCCTTGATTGGCGTATTGCTGGACAAATTTAATAAAAGACTGCTATTGAACATAGCAGTTTTAATTACGTTCTTTTGTCCAATTCTATTCGCTTTCTATCTAGATAATTTTTATGTAATGGCAGCGAGCTGTTTTATATGGGGCGGCGCTGCTAGTGGACTTTTTGCAATTTCACTCACTATGCTTGGTGAGAGATATAGCGCATCTCAAGTTGCAGGTGCTACAGCAATTCTTGTGATGGTCTTTGAGGTTGGCTCGCTTATTGGTCCTTTAATTGGAGGAAGAGTCATGGATGCAGTTGGACCAATGGGCTTTATCTATACAGTTACATCTTTTACTTTTATTTTCTTAGTGATATCAATATATCGAACGATTTGGAGATAAAGTATATGTCAGATGATTTACAAATAAAAATTGCTCAACCAGATGATTTCGAAAAAATTGGTGAGGTGTTTGATTTATATCGGCAGTTTTATAAAAAGGAGTCAAATGTAGAAGCCTGTAAAAACTATATTAAGGAACGCCTTAGTAATAATGAGGCACAAATATTTTATATTGAAAATGAAAAAGAATGTATGGGCATGACCCAGTTATATACAACTTTTGACTCGCTGGAGTTAAGCAAAAAAATAATACTCTACGACTTATATGTCAGATCTGAATACAGAAACAAAGGTATTGGCCGCATGCTGATGAATGCTACTAAAAGTTTTGCTGAAGAAAAAGGTGTAACGAGTGTTGAATTGTCGACTGCTATAACAAATAAAAATGCTCAAAGTCTCTATGAGTCATTAAATTATCAACGAGATACCGAATACTACGATTACTATCTACAGATTAAGTAAGTTTTATTTTGAAATATGATCTAGTGTTTGGTCCAGCGATGTTTTTAGCTTTTCACAAAGTTCATCCACATGGTTATTATTGAATATAAGAGGAGGACAGAAGATCATGCCATCTCTTACAGCTCGCATTACTAAACCGTTTTCAATACAATAGTCTCTGCAAATCGTTCCAACTGTGCCAGTGTCTTCAAACATTTCTTTAGTTTCTTTATCTTTCACTAATTCCACAGCTCCAATAAAACTCTTCATTCTAATTTCACCAACTAAAGGGTGCTTTTCAATTTCGCGCATTTGCTGCTCCAGATAAACCGAAACATTTCGTGATTGTTCAATAAGATTTTCTTCTTTGATAATTTTAAGATTTTCAAGGCTCACAGCACAAGCTACTGGGTGGCCTGAATAAGTATAACCGTGGTAAAATTCGCCACCTTCATTAATTAAAGTTTCACAAACTCTGTCGCAAATCATGATTCCAGACAGTGGGATATATCCAGAAGTAATCCCTTTGGCCATCGTGATAATGTCAGGTTTGATGTTATAAGTATCTGATCCAAACCAGTTTCCAGTTCTACCAAATCCACAAATGACTTCATCAACTACAAGAAGAATGTCATATTTTTTACAAATTTCTTGAACTCTTGGCCAATAGGTATCCGGTGGAATAATAACTCCTCCAGCTCCTTGAATTGGTTCTCCTATAAACGCAGCAATATTATCTGGGCCAATTTCATTTATTTTTTCTTCAATTTTATTAGCTGCATGAATACCAAAGTCATCATGAGACATATCACCTCCATACTTGTACCAATAAGGAGGCAACACATGTTCAAAACCAGGCATCATATCCCCTTGAGCATGCATCGCTGTCATGCCGCCCAAACTCATTCCAGTCATCGTACTTCCGTGATAAGCATATTCTCTGCTAATAAATGTTTTTTTATTTGGCTTACCTTTTAAATCCCAATATCTCCTCACCATTCTTACAACAGTATCGTTGGCTTCAGAGCCACTTGAAGAAAAGAATGCATGATTTAAATCGTGTGGACTAATTTCAGCTAACTCTTTAGCAAGTTCAATTGATGGCGGTGTCGCTGTTTTAAAAAAAGAATTATAATAAGGTAGTTCTTGCATTTGCTTATAGGCAACATCCGCAAGATTCTTTCTTCCATAACCTACATTTACACACCACAAGCCAGACATGGCATCAAGTAACTGATTATCATCTGATGTAGTAAGGTGAACACCATCTGCTTTTGTAATGATGATACTACCTTCTTTTGCAAGCGACTTATAATCAGTAAAAGGATGCAGATGATGAGCTGTATCAATTTCCTGCCATTGCTTTGTTGTACGATTTAGATAAGCCATAATTATTTAAAAGCCTGTATGCCTGTTAAGTTTCTTCCCATAATTAAAGTATGCACATCGTGTGTACCTTCATATGTCTTTACGGTTTCCAAATTTACCATATGTCTCATTACATGATACTCGTCTGAAATGCCATTACCACCTAGAATATCTCTCGCACTCCTACAAATATCTAAACTTTTTCCAACATTATTTCTTTTTATGAGGCTTACCATGTTGCTATCTGACTGATCTTCATCCATCAGACGCCCAACTCTAAGCGCAGCCTGTAGACCTAAAGCAATTTCTGTTTGCATATCAACTAATTTAGACTGAACAAGCTGCGTGCCAGCAATAGGTTTTCCAAACATCATTCTGTCCAACGCATATTGCCTAGCTGTTGCAAAACAAAACTCTGCTGCTCCTAGAGCGCCCCATGAAATTCCGTATCTTGCACTATTTAAGCATTGAAAAGGTCCGCCCAAACCTGATGCTTTTGGTAAAACTTTATCTTCCGAACAAAAAACATTTTCCATAACAACTTGCCCCGTTGCTGAAGCGCGTAAAGATAGTTTACCTTCAATTTTAGGTGTTGATAGTCCTTTGGACTCTCTGTCCACTATAAATCCTCTGATTACATTATCTTCATCCTTGGCCCAAACAATAATTACATCTGCGAAGGGTGCATTACTGATCCATGTCTTGGTACCAGTCAATTCATAACCCCCTTTGACTTTTATCGCTTTGGTTTTCATTGCGCCAGGATCACTACCAGCATCAGGCTCCGTCAGACCAAAGCTTCCAATGATTTCACCCTTTGCAAGTCTTGGTAAATATTCTTCTTTTTGTGCTTCAGTGCCAAATTGATAAATAGGAAACATGACTAGGCTTGTTTGAACCGACATGATAGATCGGTATGCACTGTCAATATTTTCAATTTCCCGAGCAATAAGCCCATAAGAGACATAATTCGTGCCCGCACATCCATATCCATGTAAATAAGAGCCTAGAATTCCAAGCTCACCCATTTCATTGAAAATCTCTCTACTAAAATTTTCATTTCTGTTGTCATCTATGATTCTAGGTAAAAGTTTTTCCTGGCAATAAGATCTCACTGACGACTTTAAAATTTTCTCTTCACTTGAAAGTTGATCGTCGATGACTAGGATGTCATCCCACGCAGACATTGCCTTATGTTGTGATTGTTTATCTTGAATATTTATAACCATTAAAGTTGTTATATGATATTATCCTGATATTAGTAAACTAATTTTTTTATGGATACTCAAAATAAGCCACTAATTGCTGTATTTGCCGACGTAATTGAAAGAGCAGAATTGCATCGAACATATCATGCGTCAGGAACGAACTATATAAAAGCTGTGACTGAAGCTACAAGTTGTATACCTGTCATTTTGCCAGCCCTTGGTTCAACAATTGACTACAGAAACACTCTTAGAAAATTTGATGGGGTAATGCTAACGGGCAGTCTCTCAAATGTTTATCCTGAATTTTATAATAAAGACAAAATAGTTGAGCCATTAGATATAGACCGAGATAAGACTGTTCTTCCTATGATTGATTTCATATTTAAAAATGAAATTCCTATGTTAGCTATTTGTAGGGGCTTTCAAGAAGTTAACGTTGCAATGGGAGGCTCTCTTCATGCGGATATTCATGATGTACCAGGAAGAATGGATCACAGATGCCCAGAGTCTGATGACCCAGAAGTTCAGTTTTCAAAACAGCATGAAGTTTATTTAACTGAAAATGGTAAATTTGAAAAGTTGGCCGGCACGCCAACTATTGAGGTAAACTCACTCCATACTCAAGGAATAGATAAAATAGCAAATAATCTTGTTATTGAAGGTGTTGCTAAAGATGAAACAGTTGAAGCTATCAGTTTATCAAATTACAGCGGATACTTTTATGGAGTTCAATGGCATCCAGAATATTCAGCAACTACAGATGATTTTTCGAAAAAATTATTTGCTAGCTTCAGCAAATCAGTTGAAGAAAATAGTCTGAGTAAAATTAGATAAAAAAATTACTGTACACTACCGTCCCAATTGTAAGAAGCGCAAGAATAGTAACTATAATTTGTCTAATTAGATTTTTATCACTCAAAAAGTTAAATATTAAACTTCCAGACCAACACCATATAGAATGTGAAATTGATTGAATGAAAAAAAAGGTTCCTGCTACTATAATAACTTCTAATACCCAACTTGAAGAAGTGTATGTATTCCCAAAGGAAGTGAATTGTGTATAAGCGGCGATTACCATTGCCCAGCCTTTAGGATTTAATGGATGAATCATTAAACCGTCTAAGAAATTAGGTGCCTTTTCATTTTGATTACTTTCTGTTGATTGCAAACTTAAAAAAAGTATTTTCCACGAAAGCCAGCATATATAGGCTGTACCAATTACTTTTATAATATTAACCAATATCGGATTTGAGTTCAAAATAGTTAAAAATCCAATTCCTAAACCAATTGTTAAAAATAATTTCCCACAAGTTACTCCTATTACAAAGGGTACTGACTTGTAAAATCCGTGTTGCGCTCCAGCGCTCATAAGTAATAAGTTTGCGGGGCCAGGTGTTATAACCATAATGGTCGCAAAAATGAATAATGCAGAATAAAGTGACAGTGTCATTTTCTTCTAGCTTGAGCAATTTTTGAAGCTGATTTCAAAGCTGCTATTAAGCTATTAGGTGATGCAATAAATTTCTTTGCAATATCGAGTCCAGTTCCATGGTCAGGGCTCGTTCTTACAAATGACAGTCCAGCGGTATAATTGACCGTTTCATCAAAACTTATCATCTTGACGGGTATCAAAGCTTGATCATGAAACATGCAAATAAAAATATCATATTTATTTTGATTATTTTTTATAAATGCTGAGTCAGCAGGCAAAGGCCCTTCAACAGATATTTTCTTTTTTTTACAAAAGTTTATAGCTGGTAGAATTTTTACTTT
>CACEZK010000026.1 GCA_902564025.1 uncultured Pelagibacteraceae bacterium | reverse complement strand
TTTTGTGTACTATATTTATTGAAATTTGGAGAGGCGTCCCGCTTATAACAGTTTTATTTATGGCCTCAAATATGTTTCCACTGTTTATGCCTGAGGGGGTCAACTTTGACAAATTAATTCGGGCTTTGATTGGAGTTATGTTTTTTTCAGCTGCGTACTTAGCAGAAGTTGTGCGAGGTGGTTTACAGGCAATGCCAAAGGGCCAGTACGAAGCATCTCAAGCTGTTGGGTTAACGTATTGGAGAATGATGGCATTAGTAATTTTACCTCAGTCACTTAAGATGGTAATCCCTGCGATTATAGGAAGCTTTATAGCCATATTTAAGGATACAACTCTGGTTTTAGTTATAGGTTTATTTGATTTTCTTGGTATTATTCAGTTTGTTGGAACAAATCCAGATTGGTTAGGCTTTTCTCATGAGGGATATGTTTTTGCTGCTGCAGTATTTTGGGTTTTTTGTTATGCTATGAGTTGGTATAGTCAACGTCTTGAAAAGAAATTAGATACAGGAAGATAAGTATGAGTTCTGAGTTAATGATAGAAATGAAAAACGTTCACAAATGGTTTGGTGAATTGCATGTACTAAATGATATTAATCTTGAAATTAATAAAGGAGAAAAGATTGTAATTTGTGGTCCATCCGGATCTGGTAAATCAACGCTTATCAGATGTATCAATAGATTAGAAGAGCATCAAAGAGGTAATATTATAGTAGAAGGAACAGAGCTTACTAATGATAGTAGAAGCATTGAAAGAATTCGTGGAGAAGTTGGAATGGTATTTCAACAATTTAATTTATTTCCACATTTATCAATTTTAGACAATTGCTCTCTTGCTCCTATTTGGGTACGCAAACTACCGAAGACTGAAGCTAAAGAAAAAGCTATGGAGTATTTAAAACGCGTTCAGATTGATGATCAGGCACATAAGTATCCGGCTCAGTTGTCTGGAGGACAGCAGCAAAGGGCTGCAATTGCAAGAGCTCTTTGTATGGAGCCAAGAATAATGCTTTTTGATGAGCCCACCTCAGCTCTAGATCCGGAGATGATTAAAGAAGTACTAGATGTGATGGTTGGCCTTGCCCAAGGCGGTATGACAATGATTGTTGTCACACACGAAATGGGATTTGCTAAAGAGGTTGCCGATAGCATTATTTTTATGGATGAGGGTCAAATCGTGGAAGCAAAAAATCCAAAAGACTTTTTTGACAATCCTGAAAGTGAGCGAACCAAAACATTCTTAAGCCAAATTCTATAATTTGGCTCCCCGGACTGGACTCGAACCAGTGACAAAGCGGTTAACAGCCGCTTGCTCTACCAACTGAGCTACCGGGGAATAGGCAATTTGTTATAACAAAAGATAAAGTTTATATCTAGTTTTACTTTAATAAGAAATATATAAATATTCTCAATGACAGTACAAAAAGACAATATATATGAGTTTGGATTTGGAAGAAGTGATCAAGTATCTAAAAATGTAAATTTACTTGATGAGGCCGTATTTAGCTTTTTATACGGGGGGTTATTTAAAGTACTTAAATCACTTGCGCTTACAAGTTTATTGGATTTAGAAATTGTATTTCGACTCTATGTGAATTTTTATAAAGGTCTTTCATTCTATGATATTCAATACTTTACTCAGTCTCCAGAAAGAACTCTTTGGAGAAGGCTAAAATATCTTGAGGAGAATGGAGTAATAAGAAAATCAAAAAACCAAAAAGATAAAAGAACAATTAGATTTTTACTATCAAAAAATTCATACGACAAACTGAGTAATTCGATACCAAAAGAAGACTTGGCAATTACAATTTCAAAAATTGCAATGTCCTATGCTGATAAACTCTGGATGTTTAATGTAAGGGATCCAAACAAAGTTAGAAAAACACTTTTAAATCTTGCAAGAAGCTCAGTTTCATTAAATGAAAACAATTTTCTCTGTCAATTTGCCTTTGGTTTATCATATTATTATGGTGGAAATTTTGACCTTGCTTTGAATCACTCTTATAACTCAATCAAGTTAAATAAGAAGTTTGCACATGGACGTCGATTATTTGGCTCATCTTTATTTCAAATCGATGAGAAAAAGAGAGCCTATCAGGAGATGGAAAAAGCACTTGAATTATACGAGGATATTTATGGGCAATGGAGAACATATTATGAGCTTTGGAGATTTAATTTTATCGACGAAAAAATAAAGGATGCACAAAAATATTCAGAAAAACTAATAAGATTGCAGCCAGAATATCCTCAATCTTATATTGCTTATCTTGCTTCACATGAAAAAGGTATATCGATAAGGTCAATGAAAAGTAAACTCAATCAATTATTGCCTAATTTTTCACCTGCGATGATAAAAAATTTTCATTCATGGATACGTGATGATCAAGCAGATAGGATTATTCAGTCTCTCAAAAAGCATCTAATTTAAAATGAATGGAGGCCACGACCGGAATCGAACCGGTATACAAGGATTTGCAGTCCTCTGCGTAACCATTCCGCCACGTGGCCCAAATGTAAGTTCTATATATCATTAATAATGACAAAACGTGAATACTTTTGAAAAGTAGCTAATCATATACTATAAAAACGTATCAACAAAATTATGGCAGAAGCAACACTCAATAAAAACATGATTGAAGGACAAATAAAGCCAATAAATGGTATGAGTGAGGAACTACTCTCCGTTTTCTATTCCCTTGATAGAAATGATTTCATGCCTGAGGCTCAGAGGGAAATGTCATATGTTGAAAAAAATATTATATTGCAGGATAAAAGAATAATTTTGAAGCCAAGCCTAATCGCTCAAATAGCTTTAAGTATAAACTTGCAAGCTAACGAAAATGTTTTGATATTGGGAGCAACTACCGGTTATCTAAGTGCAATTTTATCTCATCAAGCGGAAACAGTCATCGTTGTTGAAGAAAATGAGCAACTTCTAAATAATTCTGAACATGCAATAAAAAAAAATAATATAAATAATGTAGTCTTCATTAAAAGTAAAATTGTGAAAGGATATAATGAACAATCACCTTTTAATGCAATTATAATTGAAGGTGCTATACAAGAAGTTCCACTAAATATAATTGATCAATTAGACGAAGGAGGGAGGCTTTTTGCTATTGTTCAAGAAGGAGAAATCTGTACAGCCAAATTATTCAAAAAGAACAGGCTTTCAATAAGTGAACAAAAGTTATTTAATTGTTCAATACCAGTTTTAGGCATGTTCATTAAAAAAAATAGCTTTAGTTTCTAACTACTTATCGCTATAAAAGTATTAAAATGAATAAAAATAGTCCAAATACAGAAGAGATACTTGATGCTATTAAAAATATGATGTCGGAGAAATCTGTGCATCATGATGAAGGACTGCCTAAAGATATAATTGAGCTCACAAATCCTATTGATGAAGTGGCGCAAAGAGAAGATGAGAAGATAGACATACTAGAATTATCTAATCCAATTAATGATAAAAAGATAAAAAATACTGAAGATGATAAAGCCGAATTAAATAAAAGCATTGAAGATAAAGTAAATGAAGAGCAAATTAAACAAGCGGTACGAGATGCAGTAGCTTCATTACCGCAGTCAGAATTAGACAAAATTATTAATGAAGAGCTAACAAAAATTATACAAGAGAGATTAAATTCATCAAAAATCATCATTAGCACAGAAAACAAAAAAAACTAATGTTGGAAAAGTATTATCAACCCAGTCTCGTTGAAGATAAAATTTATAAAGCATGGGAAAATGAGGGAGATTTTAAACCTTTAAAGTCTTCAAGTGATCCTTACTGCATAGTGATCCCCCCTCCAAATGTTACAGGAACACTTCATATGGGCCATGCTCTAAATAACACTCTCCAGGATATATTGGTTAGGTTTTATAGAATGCAGGGCAAAAGTGTTTTGTGGCAACCTGGTACAGACCACGCAGGTATTGCTACAGAAATGGTTGTTGAAAGGGAACTAAAAAAACGAGATATAAATAAAAAAGATTTATCCCGTGAACAATTTGTAGAACATGTATGGGAATGGAAAAATCAATCTGGTAATGAAATTATTAATCAATTAAAAAGATTGGGATGTTCATGTGATTGGTCTAGAGAAAGGTTTACTCTAGATGAAGGTTTGTCAAAAGCAGTAAGATTTGTATTTGTTAGATTATATAATGATAAACTTATTTACAAAGATAAAAGATTAAGTAACTGGGACCCTAAATTAAAAACTACTATTTCAGATTTAGAAGTCATCCAAAAAGAAGTAAAAGGTTCTCTCTGGTATATAAACTACAAATTAGAAGATGAAGATAAGGTAATAACAATTGCAACAACTAGACCTGAGACAATGCTTGGAGATACGGCAATTGCTGTTCATCCTGATGACGAAAGGTTTAGAGATTTTGTGGGTAAGTATGCATATATTCCCATCCTTAATAAAAAAATTATTATTATTGCCGATGAGTATGTAAAAGTGGATCAAGGCTCAGGTGCTGTTAAAATAACTCCTGCTCATGATTTTAATGATTATGAAATAGGAAAAAGACATAATCTTGAAGTAATTAATATTTTTAATGAAAATGCTGAGCTTAATGAAAACTGCCCAATCGAATATCAAAATCTTGATCGCTTTAAAGCAAGAGAGAAAATCGTAAATGAATTAGAAGCTATTGGAGCGCTAAATAAAGTTGAAGAGAATATTCATACCGTGCCATATGGAGATAGGTCAGGTGAAGTGGTAGAGCCATGGCTTACAGATCAATGGTTTGTAAATGCTAAAAAATTATCATTAAATGCAATCAACAAGGTAAAAAAAAGAGAAACAATATTCATTCCTCAAAATTGGGAGAAAACATATTTTGATTGGATGGAAAATATTCAACCCTGGTGCATTTCAAGACAATTAATATGGGGTCATCAAATTCCGGCCTGGTACGGGCCAGATGGAGAAATTTTTGTTGCTGAAAACTCAGATGAGGCTCACAAGATAGCTAGGGAACGGTATAAAAAAGATGTAAAACTTGTTCAAGATGAAGATGTTCTTGATACTTGGTTTTCTTCAGCTTTATGGCCTTTTTCTACACTTGGATGGCCTGAGCAAACTCCAGAGTTTGAGAAATTTTATCCTACAACAACTCTAGTGACCGGTTTTGATATTATATTTTTTTGGGTCGCTCGCATGATGATGATGGGTTTATATTTTACAAATCAAGTCCCATTCAGTGAAGTATATGTTCATGCTTTAGTCAGAGATGAAAAAGGACAGAAAATGTCTAAGTCAAAAGGAAATGTTATAGACCCTTTAATCTTGATGGACGAATTTGGTGCAGACTCTCTAAGAATGACTCTTTGTTCAATGGCTGCACAAGGTAGAGATATAAAACTATCAAAGCAGAGAGTAGAAGGTTATAGGAATTTTATTACTAAGATTTGGAATGCAGTAAAGTTATGTGAAATGAATAAATGTCTATATTTAGACTTTGAAATTAAAAATACTCAAAATATATTTAATTTGTGGATTTTAAATGAGCTTGAAATTTGTAGAAAAAAAACAGAAAAATCAATTAAAGACTATAAGTTTAATGAAGCAGCAAACGAGCTTTATAAATTCACGTGGAGTGTATTTTGTGATTGGTACCTTGAAATTACAAAAATTATATATTCATCAAATGATAAAATAATAATTAATGAGACTAGACAAATTACCTCATTCGTACTTTCAAAAATTTTAGTAATGCTGCACCCAATTATGCCATTTTTTACAGAATATGTTTGGAATCAAGCAGCGGATATTTTAGATAAAGGGTCTCAAAGAATAAGTCAGTCTTGGTGGCCGCAGAAATTAGATATTGAATCTTCGAGAAGCGAAAAAGTAAATTTATTTATCAACTTGATATCATCAATCAGGTCTACAAGAGCTGAGCTAAATGTGCCCGCTAAGTCCAATGTTAAAATAAGTTATTCAAATCTTAGTTCTGATTTAGAGGAAATAATTGAAAAAAACAGAGAAATAATTATTTCACTTACACGATCTGACTCGTTTGAAAAAGAAGAATATTCAAAAGATAAGGGTATGGTTCAAGTCATTTTTAATGATGGTTTGATATATTTATCACTTAAGGGTATTATAGATTTAGAAGAAGAAAAAAGAAGGCTTCAAAAAAACCTAAAAAAAACCGAAGTAGAACTTAGTAAAATACGCAGTAAGTTAAACGACAAAAATTTTTTAAACAATGCGCCGGAAGCAATAATCTTAGAACAAAAAGAAAGAGAAAAAGAGTACCAATTGTCTAGAGATAAATTAACAAAAACTATTCAAAATTTTGAGTAATCAATGAAATTTAATAAAAACAAATTACCAAGTCGTCACGTGTCAGTTGGACCTGAAAGAGCTCCTCATCGATCATATTATTATGCTATGGGCATGGACGAAAATGACATTAATAAGCCATTTGTAGGCGTAGTTTCTACATGGAATGAG
>CACEZK010000025.1 GCA_902564025.1 uncultured Pelagibacteraceae bacterium | reverse complement strand
AATTTTAATTACGGAGATATCAATCAATATACAAACTTTTCAGCAAGAATCGCACAACCAATGATTGGTCTAGGTTTAATTGAAAACATTAGTGAAACGGACATTTTAATAAATGCAGATGTGAATGACATAAACGGTGATGGAATATCTGGAAAAGCAAATATTGTTTGGCATAATGAAAAAAATGATTATTCCCTTGGTCGGTTTGGCTGGAAAGCATCACAACCTACGGTTTACCAACAAACTGCTGATGCCTTTTTTCATGACATGGGTTTATCAAATAAACTTTTTGAAAACCCATTTAACTGTACTGATGTGCAATTGAGCTGTCAAAATGCAGTCAGTGGAAATAGCGAAAGCTATGATGGCTATGAAGTTTCTAATGATCAATTGGATCTAGTGGTTTTTTATTCATCGCAACTTGGTGTGCCAGTAAGAAGAAACGTGAAAGATATTAACGTGGTTAAAGGTAAAGAAATATTTTTTAAAATTGGTTGCAATTCTTGTCATACTGAGAGATTTGTTACAAAAAATGAAAGTACGCATCAAAATTTAGCCAATCAAATCATATACCCTTATTCAGATTTTTTGTTGCATGATATGGGTGAACAGTTGTCTGATGGTGTTTATGAATTCAATGCCAGTGGCTCTGAGTGGAGAACGCCGCCTTTGTGGGGAATAGGGTTGACATCTGTGGTATCTGCAGAATATGGATTTTTACATGATGGCAGAGCTCGAACAATTGAGGAGGCTATATTATGGCATGGCGGGGAAGCCTCTAAAGTGTTAGAAGAGTTCAAATCTTTAAATAAAAATCAAGTAAATCAATTAATTAGCTTTGTAAATTCCTTATAAACTCAAATCAGTAAAGTGCGTCATATTTGCTATTGATAATCATTCTCATTAAGATATATAGAATGAAACTTAGTATCATTCTAAAGAAGGAAAAAATTTATGAATTCAGTATTAAGATTCTTAGCAATAGCTGTAATTAGTTTTGTAACAGTTGGCAGTTCAATCGCTAAAGAAGTCAATTTGTATACGTCAAGGCACTATGATTCAGACGATGCATTATATCAAAAGTTTACGGACGCTACTGGCATTAAAGTAAACGTTATTTCAGGTAAAGGAAAAGCATTAATGGAAAGACTTGCTTCAGAAGGAGTAAATTCTCCTGCTGATGTCTTTATTACTGTAGATGCTGGCAATCTATGGAAAGTTCAAAAAGATGGAATGTTTCAAAGTATTGACTCAAGTACTATCGATTCAATTGTACCTGAAAATTTAAGAGGCCCAAACAATGAGTGGGTGGGAATAGCTAAACGCTCTAGAGTAATTTATTATAATCCAGTAAAAGTTTCTGCAGAAGATATGGAAGGGCTTACGTATGAAGATCTTTCAGATCCAAAATGGAAAGGTAGAGTTGCAATAAGAAGTTCTGGAAACATGTACAATCAGTCTTTAGTTGCCTCATTGATTGCCAATAATGGTGTTGATGCTACTGAAAAGTGGGCTCATAGATTTGTAGGCAACTTTGCAAGAAAACCTGAAGGTAATGACAGAGCACAAATTATGGCAGTTGCAAATGGCGAAGCAGATATTGCTGTAGCAAATAGTTATTACATTGGCTTAATGTTATCTGGTAAAAAAGGTGAAGAACAACAAGCTGCAGCAAGAAAAGTTGAACTTCATTTTCCTGGCCAAGATGGACGAGGAGCTCATATTAATGTAAGTGGAGCTGGTCTTATGAAAAATGCTCCAAATGCAGATAATGCTATTAAGTTCATTGAGTTTCTGCTTAGTGAAGAAGCTCAAAGCCACATAGTGAATAACACTTATGAATTCCCAATGCTTAAAGGTGTTGCACCTAGTGATTTAATAGCTCAATTTGGTTCTGGTTTTAAAGAAGATCAGACTTCAGTTGCAAGCTATGGCGAATTCAATCCTGAAGCTGTTAAGTTGATGGATAGAGTTGGTTGGCAATAATTTAATGTCAACCAGATTGAGGTAATTTGGTCACCGTCTTTTCTTCTCATTAGTATCCAAGGTCAAATTGCCTCAACTAAAATTAAGGTTATATTAGAGTTTATTGGATAAATAGTATAGGAAACAGCAATTATTTATGAAGTTAGATTTTTGGCAAATAACACCAGTTGCAACATTTGCAATTTTTATTGCTCCAGTATTTATTGTGCTATTCAGTCTTGCTGGTGATTACTCTGATAACTGGACACACTTGTACAATTACGTACTGATTGGTTATATAGAAAATTCATTTTATTTAGTTATTGGCGTCTCAATTATGGTTGCCATAATTGGTGTCGGCACTGCCTGGTTGGTAACCAACTATAATTTTACAGGAAAAAATATTTTTGAATGGGCGTTAATTTTACCACTTGCTGTACCTCCATATATACTTGCCTACACTTTCACTGGTTTATTCGATACCTTTGGTACTGCGAATAATTTAATAAGGGATCTTTTTGGGCTCGGTGCAGATTTTATTTTTTTTCCTAAAGTAAGAAATGTTCCTGGAGCGATTGTAGTATTTTCCTTCACTCTATATCCATATGTATATCTTGTGAGCAGAATGGCTTTTATAAATCAATCTAGATCAATTCTTGAAGCGGGTAGAACTCTTGGACTTGGTAAACTAGAAGTATTCTATAAATTAGCTGTTCCAATGATTAGACCAGCAATTATTGGGGGCCTCATGCTCGTAATCATGGAAACTTTATCTGATTTCGGAGCAGTTGATCACTTTGCCATTTCAACTTTTACAACTGGAATATTTAGAACATGGTACGGCATGTATGATATTGAAACCGCAAAGCAGTTAGCTTCATTGTTACTCATATTTGCAATTCTATTAATTATATCTGAACGTTACTCTCGAAAAAATGCTAGATATTCAAATGCTAGCTCAGTCTTTAAGCCGCTTTATTTAACTAGGCTGAAAGGTAGTTTAAATATTTTAGCAATGTTAATTTGTTTCGTTCCAATCTTTGTTGGTTTTTTATTGCCTGTGATGGAACTTGGGTACTGGGCATTTAATTACAAGTTAGATTTTTTTAATGATAAGTTTCTTACGACTGCATGGAATACATTTTACTTAGCAATAATAGCAGCCTTCTTATGCAGTTTATTAGCTGTTCTTATAAATTTCTCAATTAGATATAAAAAAAATAATTATCTGAAGTTTATGAGTTCCTTTTTGACTGTTGGTTATGCGGTGCCAGGTTTGATACTTGCAATTGGCGTTATGCAGCTACTCACATTTTTAGACAGAAACATGGGAGATAATTATTTTGATTTTGTGCTTACAGGTAGTCTAGTTGGATTAGTTTTAGCTTATATAATAAAATCCTATGCGCTCTCAAGTTCTACGATTGAAGCTGGATATCAGCGTATAAATATGAGAATTGATGATGTAGCAAAAACACTTAAAACATCAGGCTGGTCTCTTTTATCATCAGTTCATTTGCCATTATTAAAAACTAGTTTTCTAACAAGCATGTTATTGGTAGTTTCAGAAGTCATAAAAGAACTTCCCGCAACGCTTATTTTGAGGCCATTTAATTTTGATACATTAGCTGTATATACTTATATATATGCAGCAGAAGAAAGAATGTACGATGCTGCTGCACCTTCTATTGCAATAGTTATGGTAGGGCTTATTCCAATAATAATATTGACTAGAATGATCAGAAGTTCTAGACCTGCATCAAGAGACTAATAATGGATATAATTCTTGAACTAAAAAATATAAAACATAGCTTCACAAGAGATAATGAAGTTTTAAAAGATATTTCTCTACAAGTAAATCGAGGCGAGATAATTACAATCTTAGGGCCATCTGGATGTGGCAAAACTACATTACTAAGAATCATTGCAGGTCTAGAAGAACAATCAGCAGGAACAGTATCGATAGATAATGAACTTGTTTCTGGGCATTTAAATCATGTAAATACCGAGGAACGAAATATTGGATTGGTTGTTCAGGAAAGAGCATTGTTCCCACACCTCTCGATTGTGAATAATGTAAAATTTGGAATAAAAGGTACGAATAAAAATAATACCGAGAGAGCTATGAGTTTATTAAAGTTATTTAGTGTTGAGAGATATGCAAAAAACTATCCACACGAAATATCAAGTGGTGAACAACAAAGGGTTGCATTGGCAAGAGCTATGGCGCCAAATCCAAAAATTTTGTTAATGGATGAACCTTTTGGAGCTTTGGATAAGGAATTAAAAGTAAGATTGAGATCTGAAACAAATAAAATTCTTCGTGATAACCTCACTACAACTATCATTGTTTCTCACGATACTGAGGACGCGCTAGCAATGTCTGATAGAGTTTTAATCATGAAAGATGGTAATTTTATTCAAAACGGCAAACCTGAAGATGTCATCTCTATAAGTTCAACCGCATCTCAAAAAAACCTTATTTAATTACCTTTTATTTGATGGTAATTTTTAATTTTTACTAATAAGGTATTAATATATATATATTATTAGAAATAATTGAGGAACAAATGGGTATTAGTTTTTGGCAAATATTAATCGTTGTAGCGCTTCTTGTTATACTTTTCGGTAGAGGAAAAATATCTGAATTAATGGGTGACGTAGCTAAAGGTGTAAAAAGTTTTAAAAAAGGCATCAACGACGATGATGAACCAAAGTCAATAAATAAATCAGACGAAGACTCCAAAGATTAACCTTAAGTAATTGTTATGTTACCTGGTATCGGAGGAGTAGAGTATCTTGTCATTGCAGCATTAATTATCATTTTTGTTGGACCGAAAGATTTGCCGGCAGTATTAAGAACTTTTGGCAGGTGGTGGGGTAAAATTAGAAACTTCTCAAGAGAATTTAGATCTAGTATCAATGAGATAGCAAAAGAAACAGGTGTAGATGATATTAAGTCTAAAGTTGAAAATACAAATCCCAAAAACTTTACAGACGAGATGCGTGATTCAATAAATAAAAATATCATTCAGTCAGAAAATCAGAAAAAAGAAAATGAGTGATACAAATGAAACACTTGATGAAGGAAAGCAACCTTTAATTCAACATCTTGTAGAACTAAGAAGCAGACTTATTAAATCACTAATTTTGATTACTGTTATGTTTGTTGTTGCATATATCTTTGCAGACACAATTTATAACTTTTTAGTTCAACCATATGCCGATGCTGTACAGGGTGAATCTGGCAGAAGGCTTATATTTACTGCTTTACACGAAACCTTTTTTACTTATTTAAAAGTAGCACTATTTGCCTCTATTTTTGTTTCTCTTCCATTTATACTGATACAAATTTGGATTTTTGTTGCACCTGGTCTTTATCGCAATGAGAAAACTGTTGTTATTCCATATTTAATTGCAACGCCAATATTATTCTTGTTAGGAGCGGCATTGGTTTATTATTTTATTATGCCACTTGCCATCAAATTCTTTCTATCTTTCGAATCGATTGGTGGCCAAGGTACATTACCAATCCAATTAGAAGCTAAGGTAAATGAGTATTTAAGCTTAATTATGCGTCTAATATTTGCATTCGGTATCAGTTTTCAACTACCAGCTTCATAATTTTGACTGATTGCAATTGATGGAATGCGTCTAATTAAACCTTCCATTGCTGCGGCAATTGTACCTGAATATGTAACATCCTCTCCAACATTGCAGCCACTATTGATACCTGACAGAATTAAATCTGGTCTTTTATCTTTTAAAACATTGCTTATACCAATTGCAACACAATCGCTAGGAGTACCATTAACTGAAAATGTCTTCTCTTCGTACTTTTTAAGTGTTAATTCGTTTTGAAAAGACAAAGCATGTGATGCACCACTTTTTTCATGTTCAGGTGCAACGACCCAGACATCATTTGAAAATTCATTAGCAATAGCTCTTAGTATTTTAATACCCTCTGCAGATATTCCATCATCATTTGTAATTAATATCCTCGCTTCATTAAGATTAATAACTGACATATAGATGAATTAATTTGAAATTTGATTTATTCCACCCATGTATGGAATAAGAGCATCTGGCACCTGAATAGTCCCATCTTCATTTTGATAATTTTCAAGAATAGCTATTAAGGTTCGTCCTACGGCTAAGCCTGATCCATTTAATGTATGCAAAAATTTAGTTTCTTTACCTTCTTTATAACGAGAGTTCATTCTTCTTGCTTGAAAATCTCCGCAATTAGAGCAACTAGATATTTCTCTGTAAGCTTTTTGACCAGGCAACCATACTTCAATATCATATGTTTTTTGTGCAGCAAAACCCATATCCTCAGAAGACAATATGACAACTCTATAATGAAGATTTAATCTTTTTAAAACTTCCTCTGCACAACTTAACATTCTTTCATGTTCATCCTTAGATTGACTTTCTGATGTTAAACTAACAAGCTCAACTTTATAAAATTGATGTTGTCTCATAATACCTCTTGTATCTTTCCCTGCTGCGCCAGCTTCAGATCTGAAACATGGCGTATGAGATACATATCGTTTAGGTAAATCTAAAATATCAATAATTGACTCTCTAGTCATATTACTAAGAGGAACCTCGGCCGTTGGTATAAGCCAATAGTCATCGGTTGTTTTAAATAAAT
>CACEZK010000024.1 GCA_902564025.1 uncultured Pelagibacteraceae bacterium | reverse complement strand
AAGTGTTCTAAATAATGTCCAACCTTTTGTGTGCCAGAAAACTGAACCTGGAGCCTCTTCTTGAAAATGAAATAAATCTAGCTCTTTACCAAGTTTTCTATGATCTCTTTTTTCAGCTTCCTTCAACAAATCTAGATAATTTTCAAGATCTTCTTGTGTTTCCCAAGCTGTGCCATAAATTCTTTGAAGCATTGGGTTATTTGAATCACCTCGCCAGTAAGCTCCTGCTACTTTTGTTAATTTAAATGCTTTTCCAATTTTACCTGTTGACTCTAAATGTGGTCCCTTGCAAAGATCAAACCATTCACCGTGATAATATACTTTAAGTTCTTCACTTTCAGGCAAGTCTCTAATGATCTCTACTTTGTAGTTTTCACCTTTATCGGAAAATAGCTTAATCGCATCTTCCCTGCTCATTACTTTAAATGAAGTCTTTACGTCACGATTTACAATTTCTTTCATTTTCTTTTCGATCGTTCCGAGGTCCTTTTCAGTAAACGGCTCTTTTCGGTCAAAATCATAATAAAAACCATTTTCAATTACAGGACCAATGGTAACCTGTGTATCAGGAAACAACTCCTGAACAGCCATAGCCAAAACATGGGCTGTATCATGCCTTAAAATTTCAATAAATGGTTCGTTGTTACTCATAGAATTTAAGTATTATATCATGTATCTATAAATGAGAATCTATTTTATCTAAGACTTCTTCTACACTTATATTACTTATATTCTTAGAAGAAATTGATAAAAAACTGCCTGTTTCAATGCTTACCTTCTCTGGTGAAGTGTGCCCACCAAATAATGCTAAACCTCTGCAACCTAAGTGAGCAGCCAAGTGAGCAGGTCCTGTATCATTTGAAATTACATATTTCGCACCTATTAGCAATTTAGCTAGTTGGAAAAAATTTGTTGGCTGGTTGTTATGTAAACACAACTTTACATTATATTTTCTTGCTGCTTTTATTTCTTCTGGTCCTGGAGCAATAACAATATCCATATCAGATAACTTTGATTTAAGTTTTGAAATGAGCTCTTCATAATAAGGCCAGATTTTTTGATGGTGTTTAGGAGAGCAAAAAGGAAATAAGACTGTGTAGTTTTTTTTGATTTCAGAAGAAATTTGAAAGTCATTATCAACCATCCAAGATACTTGTGGTTTTTCTGAAAACTTAGTGTCTATTTTTGCTCTTGATAGTTGTATTTTAAATCGCTCTAAGATACTTTTTTTATCAAAATCTTCTTTTGTCTCGTTCAATCTTAAAATTGTTCTAGAAGAAATCCACTCAGATGATGACAGATACTTTCGATAAAATTCAGTTCGATAAGAATTTTGTAAATCAAAAACTCTTTCAAATTTATATTGAGTGAATAATTGCTTCAACCGATATAAATAGATGAAATTCCATCGAGACTTTCTCTTATCTAAAATTACTTCATCAACAAAAGGGCACTTACTAAAATAATTATTAAATACCGGTGTCGTTAAAATATATATTTTATATTTTGAGTAATGCTCTCGGATATCTCTTAAACATCCATTTATTTGAATAATATCTCCAAAAGAACCGTGTTTAATGACCAAAATATTTTTTACCATTTAATTTATAACTTCTCTGTAAAAATTTATTGTCTCCTCACACATTTTAATTTTTGAATATTTTTCTCTAACATGTGAAATGCATGCTTCTGAAGTCTTATCTGATTTATGTTTTTCATTAGAAATTGCATCAATTATTTTTTTACATAGATCCTCAGAGTTATTGTTTTCAAATAAGTAGCCTGTTTCGCCATCTTTCACAGTCTCGACTGACCCTCCATGATTTGACGCTATTACAAATTTACCCATTGCTTGCGCCTCGACAGAAATTCTACCAAAAGCTTCTGGATCTGTTGACGCAGATATTACTAAATCAGCCAGACTATAAAAATTATTTAAATCATTCCTAGGGCCTACAAAATGAAGAGATTTTGCAAGGTTATGTTCGTTTGCAAAATTTTTTAATGAAGTCTTAAGTTTATGATTTTCATCAGGACCAACAAAAATTACCTCGAATTTATGACTTGTTTTTTTATGAAGATTAGAAATTGCTTGAAGAAGAAGTTTATGTCCCTTCCATCCCGTTATTCTTCCGGCAAGAAGAATCTTAATTGCATCATTATCAATATTGAATTCTTTTATAATTAATTCTACTTGCTGAGTTTCATAGTTATTTGGATCAAAAAAATCTAGATCTACCCCTCTAGCAATAGTTCTAATATTATAATTTTTAATTGGGTAACAATTATTTATATGATCATTGATAAATTCTGAAATTGCAATTGTTCCATTTGTTTTTAACATAATAGAGTTATAGTATTTTTTTAGCGGGTTACTAAAATTGTATGTGCCATGAAATGTTGTAATAAATTTTGCGCCAGTTACAGCACATGCAAAGTATGAGCTCCATGCAGGTGCTCTACTTCTAGCGTGAACAATTGTTATATTTAGCTTTTTAATAAGTTTTATAATTTTAATCGTATTCAAAAAAATTTTAAGTGGGTTTTTAGAGTTAACGGGGGCAAAAAAGACTTTTTCATTAGAATTTTTTACTTCTATTGATTTAGGCCCTGAATGAGTAAGAATATAAGAATTATAGTTCTTCTCTGACAAAAAATTTGCAACATCAACACATCCTTGAGAAGCACCACTTACATCAAGATTGGGTATTACTTGTAATACGCAAATTTTTGATTGCATATAGTATTTCTAATAGTTAAATGATTAATAGTAAATCATTATGCAAAATAAAATTAATTACATCAATTCTTCTTTTGATGAACAAATCGCTTATTCAAAAAATGATCTAAAATCTCAAACAACAATTTTCTTCTTTGGAGGGTACAGCTCAAGCATGGATGGAACTAAGGCAACCGCTTTGAGTAAATGGTGCATTGAAAATAAATTGAATTTTTTGAGATTTGACTATTCTGGTCATGGCGTGTCAAAGGGTAGATTTGAAGATGGTGGAATTAGTAAGTGGTCAATAGAAGCGAGTGAAATATTTGAAAAATTTAAATCAAATAAAAATATTATTATCGGTTCGAGTATGGGTGGATGGATTTCTTTGATCGTATCTAAGCAAAAATCAAATTATGTGCATGGTCTAGTAGGTATAGCATCAGCACCAGATTTTGTTGTAGGTGAGTGGAATAGGCTAAGTGTTGAACAAAAAAAACAAATTAAGTCTGAAGGTAAAATTATAATTAATTGGGATAAGTACGCTGAAGATTATACCATAACTTATAAATTTCTCGAAGATGGAAAAAAAAATATGCTTTTAACAAAGCCGATAGATATCTCTTGTCCTGTAAGGCTTCTTCATGGAAGGAAAGATCAGGTAGTAAGTTTTACAACCTCTGAGAAAATTATTGAATTATTGGAAAGTAAAAATAAAAAACTGACAATTATTGAAGATGGAGATCATAGTCTTTCAAGAGAAACTGATCTAAATACTTTATACAAAAATATCGAAGAATTATTGTAATGAATTCAACTCTTAATAATTATTCACTTTTGGTATTTCTTGGTGCTGTTTGGGGAGCCTCTTTTGTTGCAATAAAGTTTTGCAACTTTATGTTTAATCCAATTGAAATAGGGTTTTTTAGAACATTTATTGGGGCGATTTTTCTTTTTGTAGCAGTTCTATATAGAGCAGGAAACCTTCAGCTTTTTAAAGAAAATACTTTTACTTACGCAATCATTGGACTATTTAATGCCGCTATCCCTTTCACTTTGATCCCTTACGGATTATTAACTCTGCCTAGTAACATAGGTGTTATTATAATGTCAGCTAACCCTTTTCTTGCATTGATATTGGCACATTATTTTACAGATGATGAAAAATTAAACCTTAGAAAAATGATAGGAACTATAATTGGTTTTTCTGGAGTTGTGTTCGCGGTTGGCGTGCAAGTTTTTGTAACTGATATGTCAAGTTTTATCGGCGCTCTAGCGATTTATTTAGCGGGTTGTTCATATGTGGTATCAAATTTAATTATTCGAAAAGTTTCAAACTTGCCTTCCGATATGGTTACGATGAATACGCTCGCATGGGGAAGTATATGGCTTATTCCATTGATGCTATTATTTGCTGAACCAATAAATTATGAAATGAATCTTACGGCGATTTCTGCATTGTTTTATTTAGGCATAATTCCAACTGGCCTAGCATTTAGTCTGAGACAAATATTGATTAGAACTGCGGGAACTACTTTCATGATGCAGGTGGCATATTTAATTCCTGTATTTGGAATATTTTATGGCTGGGCATTAATGAATGAACCACTGAAATTTTCATTATTAATTGGTGTTATACTTGTAGTAATTGGGATCGCAATTAGTAGATTACAAGTTGAGTCGAATACAGGAATTTAATTATTTAAATTAATGATTTGATTATAACCTTCTTTATATGAGGGATATTCTAAAATAATACCAAGTTCTTCTTTGATAAGCCTGTTGCTCACTTTTTTATTTTCAGAAAAAAAACTTTCTATTTGTTCTTTTTTACTTAACGTTTCATAAAGAGCTTCATTGGGTATAGTAATTGAAATCTTTTTTGAAATATAGTCAATCACATCATCAAGAGTCGACGGACAGTCGTCAGCAATATTGTATATAGAAATAGGATTCGGTTTGTTCATTGAAGCTAAAATAATATTTGTTAAATCATTGATGTATATTCTTGAAAAAAAATGTCCCTTTTTTATTATTCTTGTGAAATTTCGAGATTGAATTCTCCCAAGGATATTTCTTTCTGGTCCATATATTCCAGCAATTCTAAAAATATGTAAGGGTAGATTATATTTTTTAGATAACTGACTCCACTGATCCTCTGCAAGCTGGCGGCTAGTTCCTCTTTTAGACTTAGTAAGTAATCTTGAGGTTTCACTCACAAATTGACCGTCATGATCTCCATAAACACTTGTAGCAGATAAGTAGCCAATCCATTTAAGATTAATTAATTCATGTAAATTAAAATTTATGTTTTTTAAAAAAATATCACCACTTTGATCTGGTGGCACAGATATAATTAAATGAGTTATTTCATTTTTATATTTTTCGAAAATATTTGGGGTCTTCAAAGGATCAATGACTCGAATGTTTTTTTGATTAATTTGTGAATTATTTAGACTTCGAGATGTTGCAAAAATTTCTTGATTCCTTACCTTACTTGCGAGATGTTTGGCTGTATATCCATAACCAAATATAAAGATCATAAGTTTAATTTAACCATTCTTCTTGAACATTTTTATTTTTTTCAAGAGCAAAATATTTTTTTTTATAGTTTTCAATATGATTACTATCGATTAATTGCTTTAATGACCAAACAGCCGTTGCTCTTACAGTAGAAGATTCATCATTTAAAAGTGCCTCGATATCTTTCTTGTATTTTTTTTCTTTACTATTTCCTACTGCGATTAATACATTCCTTAAAAATCTATCTCTACCGATCCTTTTAATACTCGATTTAGAAAACTTTTTTCTGAAATCTTCATCTGTTAAACTTAAAAAATCACCTAAATCAGGCCTGATAAGATCATCTCTCGGATAAAAACTAATTTCTTTAGATTTTTTTGCAAATTTATTCCAGGGGCAAACTGCTAAACAATCATCACAACCATAAATTCTATTTCCAATTAGTTTTCTCATATTTTTATCAATAATTCCTCTATGTTCTATTGTGAGATATGAAATACATTTAGTAGCATCTAATTTGTAAGGCTCAACAATTGCATTAGTTGGGCATATATCAATACAGTTTGTACATGAACCACAATGATCAATTTCTGGATGAGTATTATTTATTTTTGTATTTACAAAAATTGATGAAAGAAATAACCATGATCCAAAGTCTTTTGAAACTAGATTTGTATGCTTGCCTTGCCAACCAATGCCACCTTTCATAGAAATAGGCTTTTCCATAACAGGAGCTGTATCCACAAAGTATTTAAAACTACAATTAAGCAACTTTGAAATTTCAAATGAAAGACTTTTCAATTTTTTTTTAATAATTTTATGATAATCAGAATTTCTTGAATAAACAGAAATTATACCCTTATTTTTTTTAGATAATAACTCAAGCGAATTACATTCAAAGTGATAGTTGATGCCAAGAACAATTATTGACTGAGCTTCATCCCACAAAACATTTGGATTTGATCTACAATTAGATCTTTTCTCCATCCATGCCATTTCACCATGATGATTTTTTTCCAAGAACTCATCTAGTTCTTTTTTAAAATCCAAGTTCGGGTTTATATCTACAACACCAAAAGTATCAAAACCATGCTGCTCTATTAATTTTTTTAGTTCATTACTTTTATCTAGTTGACTTTCTTCAACTGATCTTTGAAGCCTAATGGCTGTGGAAGAATGTTTACTATCTCTTTTGGACATACGTGTATAAATTTTTGTATTTCAGTTTCCCAGTTATCTAATATGCTTTTCGCGTGAAGACTTCCCGTATTTTGATAATGTGAAAGAATAATTTGGTTGAGTTCATTTGTCCAATAATCAGATGCTAAAGTATCAAAAATTAGAGTTTCAGCGTTAACTCTCTGATTAAATTTTTTATCCTCATCATAAATAAAAGCCATGCCTCCTGTCATTCCCGCTCCGAAATTATCTCCAGTTTTTCCAAGCACAACAACAGTGCCGCCAGTCATGTACTCACAGCCGTTAGAGCCACATCCTTCTACAACTGTAATCGCCCCTGAATTCCTTACGGCAAACCGCTCGCCTGCTTGCCCAGCGGCATATAACTCACCTGAAGTAGCGCCGTACAGAACTGTATTTCCGATTATTGTATTTTCATTTGTAACTAAATTACTATTCTTATGAGGTCGAATTGAAATAGTTGCACCAGATAAACCTTTACCAACATAATCATTTGAATCCCCATAAAGATTTATTTTTAGCCCCTTAATAGCAAAAGCTCCTAACGACTGGCCCGCTGATCCAGTCAGATTAATTGTTAGATGCTCTTTATTAACTTCTTT
>CACEZK010000023.1 GCA_902564025.1 uncultured Pelagibacteraceae bacterium | reverse complement strand
CAAAGCCAAATGAAATTTTGCATATTGTTGATAGCCCCATCGATCAAAGCTTAATTAATCAATCTGCCGAACTTAAGATTAATTGGGAACTCAGATATGCTCATATGAAAATGCATTCGAGTTGCCATATTTTGTGCAGCTTAGTTGATGCCCTTATAACAGGCGCATCGGTTGGAAGTGCTAAATCAAGAATAGATTTTGATGTTGATCCATCAATGCTTAATAAAGAAGAGTTAAATGAAAAGATTAGGGATATTATAAGTAAAGACTATCCCATAATCATAAATCAAATTACAGGAGATGAACTAAAATTAAATCCTCACTTAGCTAAAGGGGCTGCCGTTTCACCTCCAGTTATAGATAACAAAGTACAAACAGTTCAAATTGGTGAGGGAGAAAACATTATCGATCTTCAATGTTGTGGAGGAACACATTGCCAATCTACTAATGAAATTGGACCACTTGAGATTGGAAAGATTGAAAATAAAGGTAAGAGAAATAGGCGAATTAATATAAGGTTTAGTTCATGACGGATATTTTAGTCAGTAAAGATGATGGACAAGTTGTAACGCTCACTCTTAATGATGCACCAGCAAATTGCCTGACCATGGAAATGATGTCAGCAATTAAAATGGAGATAGATCGCGTTAGTAAATCAAAAGATCACAAACTTGTTATATTTGAAAGTTCAAATGCAAAAATCTTTTGTAGCGGACATAGTTTTAATGAAGTTCAAGAGATGATTAAAAATAATGATAAAAAATCACAAGAACTTCTATTTGCTGAGTGCTCTGAAATGTTAATGAAAATTAGAACAAGCCCAAAGATTGTTGTTGCTAAAGTAAGAGGTATTGCAACCGCTGGCGGATTGGGATTAGTCAGTATAATGGATTGTGTTTTTAGTTCTAAATCGGCAAGATTTGCACTTGGTGGTATAAACTTTAATTTTGGTTGTCATCAACCGTCAGTGTCTGTAGCCCGCGCGATTTCCTCAAAAAATGTTATGGAATTATTAGTGAGCGGTCAGCCTCTTAATGCTCAAAGAGCACAAGAAGCAGGACTCATCAACGAATATTTAGAAGATGACGAATTAGATAAAAGGGTCGAACTATTTTCGCAACAAGTTTGTGACCACACGCCCGAAGTACTCGCGCTCACGAAAGAAACATTATACAAACAGTCAGCAATGAAAATTTCTGATGCCTACGACTTTGCAAGTAAAGCAATGGTTGAAAATCTACAAATGCCTGAAACTAAGAAGGGTATAGACACTTTTTTAAATAAAACTTAACGCTGTATTGAAAACTTTTCTGGCTGTATATCTTTTTTAAGAGCGGTCTCACGTCTTAGAATAAATATTGCTGATAATATAATAAATCCAGCACCGAGATAAGTATTCCACGCAGGTATCTCATTCCAAATCATATAACCAAATATTATTCCATAAATTAAGCTTAGATATTTCAAAGGTGTAACCAAAGAGACTTCAGCGTGTTTAAATGCTGAGGTCAAAGAAAGGTTTCCAATTCCTCCAAAAATCCCAACGGCTGTTAATATTCCAAGGTCAAACCAAGACACTGGTATTTTCCATCCTCCAAAAGGAATTGTAAATAAAGATGCAATGAAACCAAATAAAGTAAAATACCAAGCAATTAAATAGGATGGTTCGGTCTCACTTAATAAACGGATTGAAATTGACACCATCGCAAAGAATACACAAAATAAAATTGGCAATAACATGTAGACACTAAACTCACTGGATGTTGGATTAATTATGATCAAGACTCCAGCAAAACCAATCACAATTGCAATCCATCTTCTTACTCTTACAAGTTCACCAAGTATAAATATTGACAGTAGTGTACTAAAAATTGGTGATGCAAACGTGAGACTTACAGTGGTTGCAAGGGGTAAATAATGAAGACTTGCATAAACACAAAAAAGTGCAGCTGTTCCAGTGAATGCTCTAATAAACATCAAGCCGGGTTTTGTAGTATGAAAAAAATTACCCCACCTTTCTTTAGGTACAACAAGGAAAAGAGGGATCAAGCCTCCAATCATACGTGCTGCAATGACCATACCTATTGAATATTCTGCAGTTGTCCATTTTACTGCGATATCCATAATGCTGAAACCTGTAACAGATATCAGCATATAGAAAGCGCCCAACTTGATATTATTTCTGTTCATATAGATTTTATTAATAATTAGATTATCATTAATCAAATTTTATACCTATGAACATTTGGAAATATTTAATAGCAGCTTCTTTAGGAAACATGATAGCGGGCCCTTTGGGCGCACTTGCATTCACTGCAGGTGCATACTTTATTGGAAAGAAAACAAACTTTAGAAATCCTGGAGCTAATTTTAATAGTAATCAAGGTGTATATGCTTTAGGGCTTGTTGTGCTCTGTGCAAAGTTGGCAAAAGCAGACGGAAGAGTCACTGACGATGAAATAAGAAAGTTCAAAAAAATATTTAAAATACCTCAAGAAAATATGAAACAGGTTGGAGCAATATGGAAAGAAGCTGCACAAACCAGTGCAGGATTTGAACCTTACGCTCAGCAGTTAAGAGATACTTTTTACCGAACTCCACAAATGTTAGAGCAAGTCATATTAGGCCTCTTTGAAATTGGATATGCTGATTATGATTTATCGGCTCCGGAACTAAAATATATAAAAAAAGTTAGCCAGATTTTTGGAATTGATCAAGTAACGTTCAATAGATTAAGAAATTCTCGACCTGAATTTGTCAAAGAAGACCCGTACAAGGTGCTTGGTGTTTCCAAATCTCAAACGTCTGCAGAAATTAAAAAAGTTTACAGAAATTTAGCTCGCAAAAACCATCCAGATATCGTTCGGGCAAAAGGCATTACTGATAAAAGCCTTATTCAAAAAGCAAAAGAGAACTTTCAAAGAATTAATGATGCATACGAACAAATTTTAAAAATTAGAGGTGAAAAGTAGGCAAAATTCCTATTCTTTTTTATCATTTTTAAATATGCATTTAGAGCTATAATAATGGCATGGAATTTTTAACATTCATTGCTGTTTGTGTATTAATTTATCTTGTTTATTTAATTCGACAGGACTTTAAGGATCATTCTGTAAGGATTGAAAGTCAAATGCAGCGTGTTACTGAAGTTGTTATCAAGAATCAAGAAAAGCAAGAATAATCACTTCTTTTTACTCCAATTATTACGTTTTCTATTTCTAATTAAAGGTGGATACACACCTGATGATAGATAAATTTTGACAAATCTGAGTTGTAAAAACCAAATTTTTTTTAACACTTCAATCATTATTTTTGATAATGCATCTCATTCGCTCTTATTTCAATTCAATTTTTTTACAATTTGACTATAAGTAAACTAATGAGCAATGATATTTCTAATTACAACAATTGGTTAGATGCGTGGAATGATTTTTACGAAAAAGAAAAGGAATTAGTAGAACTCGATCCTAATGCCGCGCTTGTTTCCTCAGTCGATGCGGAAGGCAATCCAAACGCACGTGTTATACTCATAAAAGATGTATCAAACAAAGGCTTCGTTTTTTACACAAACTATCAGTCTCAAAAAGGTAAGGAACTTTTCCATAATAATAAAGGACACCTCACATGGTACAGTCGAACGCAGGGTGTTTCTATTCGTATTCAAGGTGAAGTACAAAAAATTGATGCTTCAATTTCAGACAATTATTTTGCATCTCGAGATCGTAATGCTCAAATTTCAGCAAGTATTTCTAAACAGTCAGAAACAGTTGAAAGCAGAGAAGTGCTTGATGTAGAATTTAAAAAATTTGCTGACGATTATGAAGGTAAAGAGATACCCAGACCTGATCATTGGGGAGGGATAGTTATACAACCTGAAAAAGTAGAAGTCTGGAAAAGTAGAGACGATTATAAAACAAGACTTCACGACAGGATTGTCTTTACATTATCAAATGATCAATGGATTAAATCAAGACTTTATCCTTAATGACTTACGCAAATATTTCTCAAAATGAGTATGGAGAAAAAATAAAAAAATCTTCCTTAATTACTCTTGGAGTTGTTCTTTTTTTAATCTTTATCAAAGCATTTGCGTATTTTGCTACTGGCTCAATTATAATTTTGTCATTACTTGCAGATAGTTTTTTTGATCTCATTATCACTCTAACTACATTTACTTTAGTTAGAATCTCATTAAAGAAAAATACTAATGAATACCGTTTTGGTTACGGTAAAGCTGAAGCATTATCTGCTTTTATAGAGGGAATTATTATTTTACTAATTTCAATATTTATACTTTATATGGCCTACCAAAACTTTATTGATCCTGAAATTAAAATTATTAATTCCGAAATAGCACTTATTGTTATTGCAATCTCAATATTTGCCACTCTTATCTTGGTGAGGTTTCAAACAAGAATAATGAAAGACACGGCTTCATTAAGCGTAGAGTCAGAAAAGCTTCATTACCTCAGTGATTTATTAACTAATATTGCAGCCTTTGTTGGAATTATGCTTGTAATGTTTGCTGATTTCTCAAGAGCGGATCCATTAATTGCCGCTTTAATCTCGATTTATATGATCTATACAACAATTGCTATTTTTCAAAAATCAATTGCTGTATTAATTGATCGTGAAATTGATGATGATCTCAAGTCTGAGATTTTTGACATTGTAAAAAGCCATAACAAAGTTCTTGGATTTCATGATGTTCGTACTCGTCAAAGTGGATCGAGTAAAGGAAAGTTTTTTATGCAAATGCACATTGAGGTATCAGAGCATGTAAGCTTAGAAGAATCGCACAATATTGCTGATCAAGTAGAAGAAAACATACTTAATAAATTTCCAGATGCAGAAATAATTTTACATGTCGATCCAAGTAATGTTATTGAGGAAAAAGAGTTTGTTGATGCATAAAATACTAATACTAATATTTCTTCTACTTTTTACAACATTATCAACGTCTTCATCTGACCTTCCTGTTCCTCGATGGGTTTCATTAAAAGGTGATGCAAACTTAAGAAAAGGCCCATTCCCTGAGGCCACAATTATTTATCGCTATCAACTTAAAGGTTATCCAATGGAGATTATTAGGGATATTGAAGGTTGGCGACAGGTGCGTGACCCAAAAGATGGAGTAACTGGTTGGATGTCTCATATTCTTTTTTCAGGTAAAAGATATGCGCTTACATCAAAAGAACCTTTCAGTTATGGATATGATAAACCAAACAAAAACAAGATACTTGCTAAAATAGATCCTTTTGTTCATGCAAAAATTAACAAGTGTGACTCAAGTTGGTGTAGGATTACAATTACAGATGATGAGAAGGAAATTAAAGTCTGGATTGAAAAAAATAATTTACTAGGAGTATACCCTCACGAAATTATCAATTAATATTTATTAATGATAAGAATTTTCTCTGTTCTAATTTTATTAATCTCAAATTCATTTGCAGATATACAAATAAGAAAACAAAATGACCTGTTTTGTTACGATGGCGATACATGCTATGTAATATATGAAGGAAAGAAAGATAAAGTTAGACTACTTGATCTGGATACTCCTGAAATTTCAAATCATAAATGTGAAAAAGAGTATATACTTGGGATTGAAGCTCGTGAGTATATTAACCAATTAATTTCAGAAGGAAAAAGAATTGAATTTGAAACAGAATACAATAGAGACTTTTTCGGTAGAATCTTATCTTATATAATAGTAGATGGTGAAAATGTTTCAAAATTGATGGTCTCACACAGTTTAGGAGTCGTGTATGATAAAAATAATAAGAAAGACTGGTGTGAATGAGTGAGGATGATAGCCTTGAGCAAGATATAGGAAAACTCAGTTATCTCTTAAATCAAATCAAAGAGCCAATTGTTTGCGTTAAGTGTTCTGATGAATTTATGACAGGCCAGACAGATGTAAAATCACTTCAGGATTACTCAAGAATCGATGTAGGTTTTACTGAGAGAGGCATTCAATTATGGTGCCAAAGACACCAAATAAATATTTGTCATATAAATTTTAATGGGCAGAAACCAGAGGTTGATTTTAGATGCTTGGAGAAGAAGGAAATTAAATGAAATATATTTTCTGGGATCTCGAGACATCAACGTTGAATGCTGCTTATGGATCAATAATACAAGCAGCCGCAATTTGTACTGACGAAGATTTCAATATTTTGGACCAATTTGATTTAAGAGGTCGGATGAAGAAGGAATATCCTGTTCCTTCAGCAAAAGCATTATTAGTAAATGGGGTTTCCATAGATCAATTAAAAAATCATGAAAACTCTAATTTTAGTTTGATTTCCCAAATGCAGAGTAAATTTCTCTCCTGGGGCGAGTCGTTATTTATCGGATACAATTCAATATCATTCGATGACATGCACTTAAGACAATCTCTTTATCAATCAGCGCTTCCACCTTACATCACAAATACAAATGGAAATAAAAGAGGCGATGCAATGAAACTTCTTCATTCCGCTGCTGCCGTTTATCCGAATGCTTTTGTAAGACCACTTGATGATGAAACAGGAAAAATAACTTTTAGACTTGAAAAATTTGCTGCAGCAAACGGCATAGAACACTCTAAAGCTCACGATGCTCTTTCAGATGTTGAAGCAACACTTGGTGTGTGTAGGCTTGTTAAAGAAAAATGTAATGATGTCTGGGAGAGTGCTCTTCAAACAGCTTCAAAGCAAGACGTTTATACATATGTGAATCAAGATAAAGTATTTTGTGCAAGTCGATTTTTCAGAGGAAAAGAATATACGCATGGTCTTGCCTTTTTAACAAAAGATCCATCTTATGAAAACCATGTCTATTGTTATGACTTAACTGTCGATCCTGATTATATTTTTGATCTAGATCGATCAGAACTAAAAAAATTATTTAAAGGAAAAAATAAGTGTTTTCATATGATCAAAGCAAATGAGCAACCGATACTTTTAAATGAAGAATATTTATATCGATCGGAAAACTATAAAGAACTTACGCCAGAAATTGTAAATGAAAGAATGAAAAAAGTTAGGGGCAATAAGAATTTTATCGAGAAATTTACAAATTTACTTCTTGATAGAGGAGAAGAAAGAGAATTAACCCAAGATCAAACCGAAAAGCCAGTTGAAGAGCAGATATACAATGGTTTTCCAAGTTCCAAAGACAATTATTTGATGTCAGATTTTCACGTGGCAGAATGGGAAAAAAAATACGAAATTGCAGAAAAAATTACAGATATTAGATCAAAAGAATTCGCAAAAAGGGTGATTTACAATGAAAAACCCGAATATTTACCAAAAAAAGAAATTCAAAGAAGAGATAAGGAAGTAGCGGAAAAAATATTATCAATGGATAAATGTACATGGAATACTATTCCAGCGGCAATGACAGAAATTGATGATTTAAGAGAAAGTGATGATGAAATTGATATGAATCGTTTAGAAGAAATAGATACCTACATTCAGGAACTAGATGAATATCATAGAGGTAAACTAGATGGATAGTATTA
>CACEZK010000022.1 GCA_902564025.1 uncultured Pelagibacteraceae bacterium | reverse complement strand
TATGTCATCGTCGTTAAAACTTGTAAGCATTGTAACTCCAATTAAGTTGGTAGTGCTACTTATCTTCTTTTTGAGATTAACACATTCTCTAAGCATGTTTGAGCCACCAGAAATATGTAATGTTGTATAGGCAGGTTTAAAGGAGAGGATATTTTTTAGAGAGTTTTTTACAGTATTAGTTATATCGTATAGTTTTAAATCTATAAATAGTGGAAGTTTATATTTTGATATTCTTTCAATTCCGTTGATCCCACAAGATGTAAAAAACTCCAATCCTAATTTGATGCCACCAATATATGGAGAAATTTCATCTACAATTCTTTCAGCTTCATTTATGCTACTTGTATCAATTGCACAGTAAATTGGATTTTTAGTCAAAATTTGTGTTTTATAAAATCTTTCTAACTTTCGTTAGAAGTGTTTTCTTGTTTATTTAGTTTTATTCTTAGTTCTTTGCCCGTTTTGAAACGAGGGATGTACTTTTCCTCAACATTAACAGCTTCACCAGTTCTAGGATTTCTTCCAGTTCGTCTTTTCCTGTGCTGAACTGAGAACGCTCCGAATCCTCTTAACTCAACTCTTTTACCATCTGCTAAAGATTGTGTTATTTCATTAAAGATTGTATTTACGATTCTTTCTACGTCCCTAACAAAAAGATGTGGATTGGCTTCAGTGATATTTTGTATAAGTTTTGATTTAATTAAGCTCATATAAATAATTATATGATATTAGTTTGTATTGTAAATGATTGATTGTAATGATTATTTAGTCTTCTTTTTTCTCTCTGCCTAATGCTTTTCCAAGTATAGCTCCTAAAGATGCACCCGAGTCTTTTGATCCGTATTTTTCCATGGCTTCCTTTTCGATTTTTTCTTCCATTAAACGTATAGACAAATTTACTTTATAATTTGTTATATCAATATTTGTAATTGACGCATCTAGCTTATCATTTCTTGCCCATCGGTCAGGTCTCGCATCTGATTTTCTTAATGCAAGCTCTGATTTTTTTATTGTAGTAATAGGCCCATTATCGCCAATTTTGACTTTAACTCCGAAATCACCCGTTTCAATAACACTGCATGTAACGATATCACCCTTAATCTTCTCTTTAATTTCGTCAAAAGGATTGCCTTCAACTTCTCTAATTGAAAGAGCTACCTTTTCATTATCATGTGAAATTATTTTTACTTTTAAATTGTCGCCAATTTTATATTTCTTAATTTCTTCTTTGGGATCTGCATCCCAGGATAAATCTTTACTAAAAATTGCACCATCAATTTCCCCATCTAAATTACAAAAAAGTACACCGTCCTTAATATTTGTAATTGAGGTATCCAAAGTTTTACCAATAGGATTTTCATCACTGAATTTTTGCCATGGGTTAGGGGTTAGTTGTTTTATTCCAAGGCTAAGTCTTCTTTTTTCATGGTCTATTTCAAGTATTTGGCATTCTACTGATTGAGATCTTGCGTATAGGTTTCCTGGCTTTGAGTTTTGCTTAGAGCTCCATGTGAGCATATCTTTATGGCAGAGTCCCTCAACGCCATTCTCTATTTCAATAAAAATTCCATAATCAGTGACATTCGTAACAACACCAGTAACCTTATCATCTACATTAAATTTATTTTTGACTTTATTCCATGGATCATCTTCCAGCTGCTTCATTCCAACCGAGACACGATTTTTTTCAGGATCAACCTTTATAATTTTTACCTTAACTTGCTGATCAATTTTTAACACCTCTGAAGGATGGCCTATTCGTTTATATGTTATATCACTACTATGAAGCAGTGAGTCATAGCTACCCAAGTCTACAAAGGCACCATAATCTGTAATAGCTTTAATTTTTCCATCAACAATGTCTCCAAGTTTTAATTGAAGAAATCTTTCTTCTCTGACTTCTTTGTGTATTTCTTCAAGCACCGCTCTGCGACTTACAACAATATTATTTCTTTTTAAATCCATCTTTAGTATTTTAAACTTTTGTGGCACATCAATAAGATGACTTACATCTCTAATTGGTCTTGTATCAATTTGACTCCCAGGTAAAAATGCGGTTACACCAATTTCACACGACAAGCCGCCCTTTACTTTTCCAGTAATCACCCCCTCAATTAGCTCTCCTGCCTCGAATGACTTTTCAATTTCACCCCATATTTCTTTTGACTTAGCCTTTGATCTAGAGAGTATACATTCACCATTATGATTTTCTATCTTATCTAAGTAGACGTCAATTTCATCTCCAATTGATAGATCTTTTTGGTCTTTTTGAAATGCAAACTCCCGTTTTGAAATTCTTCCTTCCACTTTTGCGCCAATGTCGACAATAACTACATCATCTTCAATTTCAGCAATTTTACCTTTTATTATAGTTCCTTCTTTTAGTTTGCTATTGTTAATAGAGTCGGCAAGTAATGAATCAAATTCTGTAGAAGAATTTTCATTTAGGTGTTCTGATTTCATATACGTTACTGGTTAAGTATTTTCTTTATTACATTAAAAGATTGTTCTATATCAAGATAACTCGTATCAAGCAACAGTGAATTTACAGCAGGTTTAAGTGGAGCTATATTTCTATTAAAATCTTTCATATCGCGCGCAATTATTTCATTGTATATTAGCTTAAGTCTTGTTTTTCCCCCCTTTTCTCTAATTTGTCTATACCTTCTTTCAGCCCTGATCTTTGAGTCGGCCCACATAAAAAACTTAAATTTAGCTTTAGGGAATATTTCTGTTCCAATATCTCTTCCTTCAATAATCGCAAATTTTCTATTTTTTGCATAATTTTTTGGAAAATCTCTCTGATAATTTTTTAATTGATCCCTTAGGTACTTCTTAGTTGAAATTTTGGAAGCAATTTTATCAATATCAATTGAAAATAATTTATTTGAATTTAGTTTATCTTCATTCAAAGATACAACACACTCAAGTATTTTTCTTTTGTCATCTAAATTTATCTTTTTACTTTTAATCTCAAAGGCAACTGCTCGATATAGTCTGCCGCTACTGAGCATAGGCGATTTGTAATATATTGATATTTTTTTTGCTAAGGTAGACTTTCCTACAGATGCCGGACCATCTATTGCTATAATATCAACCATTATTCTTGTAGCAGATAATTTAAGTGTTTTTCAAAATCGGGATAACTAATCGCAATACACTTTTTGTTATCAATTTTTAATTTATTATTACAAACTACATTAAGAATTAAAAATGACATTGCAACTCTATGATCATTAAAAGATTTTATTTTTATATGTTTTTTTATATCTAATTGTTTTCCCAGTATAGATAAATTATTATTCCTTTCAGTAATATTAATTCCTAATTTTTTAAAATTATAAATTATACTATTTATTCTATCACTTTCCTTATGTCTTAATTCACCTAGGCCTCGCATTATTGTCTTACCTTCTGCTTGAGATGCAGCTATTGATAATATTATATACTCATCAATTAGGTATGCTGACTTAGTTGATGGAATATTTACCCCTTTTAATTTGCTATATTCAACAGTAATATCCCCTATATCCTCTCCAGAAATTTTTTTTGTTTTTTTTATTTTTATCTTACCGCCCATACCTTTTAATACTTGTAAAAATGCAATCCTTGATGGATTAAGCATTATATTTTTAAGAGTAATTTTTGATTTAGGCGTAATTAATGCACCGACTATAAAAAAAGCTGCACTTGAAGGGTCTCCTGCGACACTAATATTCTTTGCCTTTATTTCGTAAGGACCATTTAATTCAATTTGCTTAATTTTTCCTTTAAGATTTCTTATACTAATTTTTACATCTAAAAATTTTAAAAGCCTCTCAGTGTGGTCCCTTGTTGGTATCGGTTCAATAATTTTGGTTCTTCCATGAATATTTAGAGCCGCAAGAATTAAAGCAGACTTTACTTGAGCAGAGGCTTTATGAATCTTATGTTTCATTGGTAATAACTTATTATTTCCGGATATAAGCAATGGCAAATAGTCCTTGTTAGTTAAATGGACTACAGCACCCATATTTTTAAGATAATTTGTAACTCTTGACATTTCTCTTTGGCTCAATGAGCTGTCACCATGAAAAGTACAATTAATCGGATTAGAAGACACAGCCCCGAGCATAAGACGAGCAGTGGTCCCACTGTTGCCGCAGTCAAGAGATCGATTTGGTTCAATAAAACCGTTTGTGCCATTGCCATAAACTATCCAGCGGTCTCTTTTTTTAACTATTTTAACTCCCAATTCTCTTAAAATTTTCAATGTTCTCATTACATCATCCGACTCCAATAAATTTGTAATTTTTGTTTTTCCAATAGACATAGCTGATATGATTAAACTCCTGTGGGAGGATGATTTGCAGCCAGAGATGTTTAATGAACCTTTGAATTTAAGCACTTTTATATTGTTAATTTATTAGGGTTATATATTATTTATTTTTGAGTTTTATCATAATAATATATCATAAATTTAAAAAGGTTTAGTAATGCCAAAAATTTCATGGGGCCGTAAAATAGTCTGCAGTAATTGTGAGACTAAGTTTTATGATCTCAACAGAAAACCCGCCATTTGTCCTAACTGCGGAACTGAATATCTAGACCCAGCGACAGACTTTATTTCATCGAGCGCAAAGCAGGTTTTTAAAGATGAGGTTGACGTAGTAACAGATAATAATCTAGTAGGCAGTGATGCCACTGAGTCAATTGCCGAGGTTGAGGATCTAGAGATGGAAGATGCAATTGATGATGATACTATAAGCCTTGAAGATACAGAGAGTGATGTTCAAGTGATATCTGAGGAAGTTGATGAGTTGGATATTGGTGAAAGTAGTTCTGATAATGATGAAGAGCAATAAGAGGGGCTATAGCTCATCAGGGAGAGCGCGTCGCTGGCAGTGACGAGGTGGTCGGTTCGAGTCCGACTAGCTCCACCACTAATATTTGAATGAGTCTCCTAAGTAAAACTTGCGAGCATCCTTGTTGCCAAGAATAGTATTACTTTCGCCCTCAGCAATAATTTCCCCAGAATGCATGACATATGAATAGTCGCAAATATCCAGTACTTCTCTTACATTATGGTCGGTAATTAAAACTCCAATATTTTTGTTCACTAGTTGTTTTATTAGAATTTTTATGTCTTCAATGCCTATGGGATCGACTCCTGCTGTGGGCTCATCCATTAAGATGAAGCTAGGATTAGAACACAAGCATCTTGCGATTTCAGTTCTTCTTCTCTCACCACCACTTAACATATGTGGCATAGCTCTTCTCAGGTGAGTAAGTGAAAATTCCGTGAGCAATTCCTCCAATATATTTTGTTTTTGATCTTTAGGATGATTTTGAGTCTCAAGTATTGATAATAAGTTATCTTCGACTGACATACCTCTAAAAATTGATGGCTGTTGAGGCAAAAAACCAATACCTAGTTTAGCTCTTTTGTAGATGGGAAGATTTGTAAGACTTTCATTATCAAGTAATATTTCACCACCATCGCAATCAATTAAACCCATAATCATATAAAATGTTGTAGTTTTACCTGCGCCATTAGGCCCAAGTAAACCAATAGTTTTTCCTCTTTGAAGCCTTAAACTTACATCTCTTACAATTTGTTTTTGAGAGAGTGATTTTCTTAGCTTGTTAACTACAAGACCACTATTTGACGAAACTAGTTTTGGTTTTAATGACATTTAATTATTAATTATAAAAGCTTCTACTCTCTCAGACGAACTACTCTTCATTATACTTACTGAGTTATTTATATCTAGGTATAACTCATCACCTTTAACATAATTATTATTTTCTGCAACTTCAACATTACCATACATATTAAGAATATTTTTATTTGGAAAATATATACCCTTTTGACCTGTTGCAGTGACTCCTTGATTTATGATTTTAACATCATTCTCCGCAGTAATTTCTTGAATTTCGTCTCTGTCATTATTGAACTTAATAATTAATTTTTCAGCCCAAATTTTGATTTCTTGGTTATAAGCATAGACATTTCCAGAAAAAACTGAAATTTTATTACTTCTATCAAATTCAAGTTCATCAGAATTAATTTTCAATTCATCAGTAAGTGCATTAAATACAGCTAGAAAATTAAAAATAGAGAGGTATATTAAAGATTTAAACATCTAATCTATATTTTTCATTATGGATTTTACATTACCAGCATAAATAATTTTATTAAAATTGTCTGATATGACCGAACTTTCTGATAGTATTATCCCTTCAATACTCTCATGACTTACACTATCTTTTAATTTTATAATATCATTACTCATGTCAAATGTTGCGTAATTAGATCGGATTTTCTCACCATCGTCAGTATAAAATATAATGTTTTTTTTTAATTCTATAATATTTTTTGCTTGATGAAAATTCCCCTCATCCGCTTCAAGATAGATCCATTTTCCGTTTTTCTCTGTTTTAAATTTGCCCTCGATAATATGAAGTTCTAATTTATTATCTGATTTGAAACCCTTTTTTGCCTTAATTTCATAAATATTGTCATCCAGTCCTTTTTCGGAAAATTTAGGGTTATCAATTTCAATTACAAGTTCTTCACTTTTAATAAAAAAAGTTGATACTAATAAAATTAAGCCTACTAAGACTAATTTCTCTAAATTTAAAATCTTAATTAACATATCTTAAGCAGTCATGAATATGAATAATTCCTTTAGGTAAAGTATTTTTTTTCTTATCTACCGCAAATAAACAAGTTATTTTATTTTTATTCATTATGTTTAACGCTTCTATCACCAAGATATTTTCATCAACGAGCTTAGGCTTTGGAGTCATGATCATTCCAGCTTTCCTATCAAAAAAATTCTTATTAATATTTCTTCTTAAGTCGCCGTCAGTTATTATTCCAACTATCTCGTTCTTTCTATTTTTTACTCCAACATGACCAAATGATTTTTTTGTCATCTCAATGATAACCGATTTGATATTGGCATTCTCTTTAACTATAGGCATCTTGTGCTTGCGATGCATAATGTCCTTTACCTGCAGCATTTTAATCCCAAGTTCTCCACCGGGGTGTAACTTTTTAAAGTCCGACATATTGAATTTTTTTAATTTCATTAGTGATACACACAGGGCATCTCCAATAATTAGAGCCATTGATGTTGAGGTAGTAGGAGCTAATCCAATTGAGCATGCTTCAGTAGAATTGGGCATAATTAGGCTTATATCTGAAGCTTTGATGAGTTCACTCTCCGAATTTGAGGATATTCCAATTATGAGAATTGAATACTCCTTTGCAAAATTCAATAGATTTCTTAACTCGTTACTATTTCCTGAATTAGATATTACAATTAAAGCATCTTTTTTTGAAATAACACCCAAATCTCCATGGCTCATGTCAGTTGGAGAGCAATATTGAGAGGGGGTTCCAGTTGAACTCATTGTACTTGATATTTTGCTAGCAATATGGCCAGATTTTCCAACTCCAGTCACAATGACCCTGCCTTTTACTTTTGCAAGAGCTTTAACTGCTTTTTCAAAATTCTTATCGATTATTTTCTCAAGTTTTTTAATACCTCTTATTTCAGTCTTAATAACTTCTTTTCCATTACTTATTACCGTACTACTTTTCATTATTTAACTGGAATGTGAAAAGATATCATTATTCCAACCTCTCAAATCTAATTCGACGCGAGTCGGCAAAAATTTTATACATTCTTGAACAAGTTGTTTTCTATTTTGTCTCTCTAAAATTTCATCTAATTTTTCCATGATATTATGCAAATACATGACATCCGTTGCAGCATAATCAATTTGTTCTTGTGATAAACAAGGGTTAGACCAATCACTTGACTGTTGTTTTTTTGAAATATCGATGTTTAGTAATTCTTTACACAAGTCCTTATATCCATGTCCTTGCGAATAAGTTCTAGCAATCTTTGAGCTAATTTTTGTACAGTAAATATTCTTAATCATAATATTCAAATCATGCTTTATAGCTGCTAAATCGTGTCGAGCGTAATGAAATATAAAAGTTTTTTCACTGCTTAATAATTTTTTAAGATTTGGAGCGTCAAAGCTTTGATTTATAAATTGTACTAAATGACAATCACCTTTACCATCATAGAGTTGTATCAGACAAAGAGGATCACGATTTGGTTGAAGTCCCATCATTTCGCAATCAGCTGCTACAATATTCGAAAATTCAATGCCGTCACTTAAATCATTTTTATGTAAAATAGTTTGCATTGTATAAGATTTACTCTATTTCAAATCAGTACATAAAGGTATATTTATCAAATATGAAGAAAAAAACGATTACATTAATTGGCGGATCAGGGTTTTTAGCTAAATATTGCATCGCAGAACTCATAAAAGAGGGTCACAATCTAAAAATTGTATGCAGAAACCCCCATTTGGCAGGCCACTTGAGAATGATGGCGCCCATAGATCAATTAGATATTGTTAAAGGTAACATTATGCTTAAGCACACAATTGAGCCTTTTATAAAAAATTCTGATGTAGTCATTAATTTTGTAGGTGTTTTAAATGACAGTTCTAGTAGTCAATCTTTCGAAAATTGTCATGCATTAGGTCCTAAAAATATTGCGGATTTATGTGCAAAATATGAGGTTGGAAATTTTATACATTTTTCTTCTATTGGAGCCAATGTCGAAAGTGACTCAAAATATCAAAAATCAAAAGGCTTAGGAGAGCAAAATATTCAAAATAGCTATCCCAACACAATTATCATTAGACCATCAATAGTTTTTGGACCTGGTGACGGTTTCTTTTCAGTTCAAGCTAAATTATTAAAAAGTTTACCTGTTATTCCTTTGTTCGCTAATAACAAATATCAATGTGTTTATGTTAAAGATATTGCCTCAGCTATAAACAAACTCATTTTGAATAATAAATATAATGGTAAGATTTTTGAATTTGGTGGACCAGAAAAAATGAATTTAAAAGAAATATACCAGTTAATTTTAGACACATTAAAAATAAAAAGACTAATAGTTCCAGTTCCATTATCTTTTGCAAACTTTATTGCGCTTATGATGTTGCCCTTACCCTCTCCACTCATAACATTTGATCAAGTAAAACTTCTCAGAAAAGATAATATCATTTCTAAAACTGAATATAATTTAGAAAAATTAGGAATTGAACCAAGTTCACCAAGAAATATTATAAGTTCATATATTTCATAGTTTAAGTGAAATAAATCAAAATTACTGATCCAAGTATAATTCTATAAATTACAAATGGAGTCATCGAATTACTTTTTACCCAATTTAACAATATGCTTATAGATAAGTATGCGGTAATAAAAGAAATGATAAAGCCAGAAAATAAATATAAAAAATTTATTGAGATTGTGTCATTTGCTATTTCAATTGCAGGAATTGAGGCTGATATAAGTATTACAGGTATTGATATAAGCATTGAAAATTTTGCAGCCTCAACTCTATTTAATCCAACTATTCTTGAACCCATGTAAACTACACCTGCTCTTGAAGCGCCTGGAATAATCGCGAAAATTTGAAAAAAACCAACAACAAGAGATTTCTTATAAGATAGATTATCCACTTTAAGACTTTCCTCATTAGACTTGATGTCAGCAAAATAAAGCGCTAAACCAAAGACTATAGTTGATAGACCTATAAAATTTAGATTTCTGAAGATTTCAGCAAAACCAGTTATATAAGCTAAGCCACCAATAAAAATTATTGGTAAAGATGCAACTATCAAATTCTGATTCATGTTTGTTTTGGATATTTTGCTCGACGAAAAGAACGGCATCACAAATTTAAAAAAGTTAAGTGCATCAGTTCTAAAGTAAATTAATACAGCCATTAAAGTACCCAAATGAAGGCTTATATCG
>CACEZK010000021.1 GCA_902564025.1 uncultured Pelagibacteraceae bacterium | reverse complement strand
TCTGCAAGATAATTTAATAGACGAGTGTCAAAGTCCTCACCACCTAAAAATGTATCACCATTAGTTGATTTCACTTCAAAAACTCCATCACCAATTTCTAAAATTGAAATATCAAAAGTACCACCACCTAAATCATATACAGCAATAGTTTTGCCATCCTTCTTATCTAAACCATATGCTAGTGCAGCAGCAGTTGGCTCATTGACTATTCTTTCAACCTCAAGTCCAGCTATTTTACCAGCATCTTTAGTAGCTTGTCTTTGAGCATCATTAAAGTAAGCAGGAACAGTGATGACTGCTTTTTCAACTTTTTCTCCTAAATACCTTTCTGCATCTTCCTTTAATTTTTGAAGTACAAAGGCAGAAATTTGAGATGGTGAATATTTTTCAGATCCTGACTCTACCCATGCATCACCATTTTCAGATTTAATGATTTTAAAAGGGACCATGTCAGCATCTTTTTTGACCATTGGGTCTTCGAAAGACCTGCCTATAAGTCTCTTGATCGCAAAAAATGTATTTTCAGGGTTTGTGACGCCTTGCCTTTTTGCAGGTTGTCCAACTAATTTTTCTTCATCACTTCCAAAACTTATAATTGAGGGCGTAGTTCTAGATCCTTCAGCATTTTCAATAACCTTAGGGTCCTTCCCATCCATTATCGAGATACAACTATTTGTGGTCCCTAAATCTATTCCTATTACTTTTGCCATATTCTTACTCTGAAATAATATTTGATCTATATATGGGTAGTTGATTTTGCAGTACAACCCCTTGCTTAAAAAAAGAGTAAAATGAGATTATTAATTATTATTATACTATCCTATTGATATTATTTAACTTTTTTCTTTACCACGCCTACAAGTGCTGGTCTTAGAAGTCTATCTCCAATTTTGTATCCCTCTTGAACAACCTCAGCAACAGTTCCTGCTTCTTGATCATCCTTTTCAACTTCAAACATCGCTTGGTGGATATTTGGATCAAATTGCTCACCCAGTGATTTAATTTGTTCAATCTTAAATCTTTCAAAAGTAGATATAATTTGTTTTTCGGTAAGCTCAATACCCTCAAATAGTTGTGAAAGACTGTCTGATTTTTCTTTTACTTCTTTACCTTTTACTGAAGCTATAGCTCTTTGTAGATTATCGAGAACTGATAGTATCTCTTTTGCGAAATTTGAAATCACATAATTGCTTAAGTCCTCTTTTTCTCTATCAAATCTTTTTCTTAGATTTTCATTTTCAGCCAGGCTTGTTAGAAGCCTACTTTCAAGCTCTTTTAGCTTATCATTATCATCAGCACCCGCATCTTCTGTTTTTACTTCAGAATCTTCATCTACTTTAGCTGGCTTGGGGTCTAAATTTTTTTTATTTTTATTTTTGGCCATATTTAATTATGTAATGATCTATATTATTTTCGTCAATACATAGTATAATTTATCACTCAATGAGAAATAATAGAAATATTAACCAATTAAGAGATATAGAAATAATTCCTAATTTTTCATACAATCCGGAAGGCTCATGCTTAATTAAATGTGGCGACACGCATGTAATCTGCAGTGCATCGCTTGATAGAAATTTACCAAGATGGTTAAAAAATTCAGAGACTGGTTGGGTAACAGCAGAATACGGGATGTTACCAAGATCAACTTCTGAGAGAATGTCTAGAGAGGCCGCCAAAGGTAAACAATCTGGTAGAACACAGGAAATACAAAGACTAATTGGAAGATCATTAAGATCTATAGTTAATTTAGAAGATTTAAGAGAATTACAAATAATAATAGATTGTGATGTTATTCAAGCAGATGGTGGAACAAGAACCGCTTCAATTTCAGGATCATTTATTGCACTTCAATTATGCATAAATCATATGCTTAATAAAAAAATTATAAAAAAAAATCCAATTAGTGAATATGTTGCCGCAATCAGCTGTGGAATTATAAATGGTGAACCTTATTTAGACTTAGATTTTGAGGAAGATCAGAATGCTGAAGTAGATGCAAATTTTGTAATAACAGAAAGTGGTAAACTAGTTGAAGTACAGATGACTTCGGAAAAGAGGCTTTGTGAGGAGAGGTCATTTAATGCAATGTTGGAGCTTGCAAAATCAGGGATCTCTGAGATCATCCAAAAGCAAAAAAAAATTTTAAGTGATTAAAAATATAAAAGAAATAGTTATTGCCAGTCATAACGAAGGAAAGGTAAGAGAAATCAGATCTTTATTAAAGCCAATGGGATTCAAAATTTACTCTGCAAAAAAATTTTGTATCAATGAACCAATCGAAAACGGAAAAACTTTTAAAGAAAATTCTCTAATAAAATCAAAAAATGCTGCCAAAAAATCAGGCATTCCTGCCATAGCTGACGATAGTGGCCTTTGTATTCTATCTCTTGGTAATCAGCCTGGAATATATTCAGCCAGATGGGCAGGAAAGGATAAAAATTTCAACACGGCAATCAGAAAAATACATAAAAAAATTCATAAAAATAATTATGTAAACAAGAGCTCTCGAAAAGCTTTTTTTTGTTGTGCTTTATCCATTTATTTTCCAGATAATAATTACAGAGTATTCGAAGGAAAAAAATATGGACATGTTCAGTTCCCCCCTCTGGGCAAAAATGGTTTTGGATATGATCCTATATTTGTACCAATTGGTTATAAAAAAACATTTGGTGAAATGAATTTCGATTATAAGGAAAGAATAAGTCATCGATCAATAGCATTTAAAAAAATGAAAACGTATTTAGAAAGATTTATAGATTAATTTAAAAGACTAAATTTTTGATTCCTTATTTTATATATTTTTGGTTGACGTGAGACATTGCCATTTGAAGTCATTTTAAACCATCCGTTTATACCAATAAAGCCATTGGAGTTATGCAGCTTTTCTATTGTGAAATTGTTTTTGTCTTGATGAAGATTACTGATGAGTCCAATAATATCATAACTTAACGCCGCTAACGAGTGTGGCTTAGTATTGAAAATTTCTAGATACATATCCTCAAATTTTCTACGATTATCTATGTCAAGTGAAGCGAAGTATCCATTATCTAAACCTGGTTCTTTTAGTGATAAATTTTTAGCCCACAATGAACTTCCAATATATTGCACTTTTTTAGGATCTACGTCGTAATATGGAAGTATTGAGCTGAAGTTTGATACTTCTTGAAAATTTTGCGCAAAAATTATCAAGGCTTCAAAATTTAATTCACCGTAAGTATCTAATTTTTTTAACTTCTTCAATTCCTCTTTAGCTTTTTCAGAATTTTCATTTTCCAATTGTTTAATCTTCTTTTCTAAATTAGCTTTTCTTTCTTCAAAATTAGAAACATTCTTTGAAACATCATAAAAATCTGGAGAATTTGGATTATAGAAAGTAAAGTTAAAGGTCGATAAATTATTTTTAGACTGAAATTGCTTAATTTCTTTTTCAACACGACTTCCAAACTCATTTCTTGGAACTAATACGGCATATTTTTTTAAATTACGCTTAATGGAATAGGTTAATAATTCCTTTATTTCATCTTCTAATTTAAGCCCAAATACATATAGCCTGTTGTCTTGTATTTTAGAATTATTAGAAAATGCAACAATGGGTATATCTCTATTTTTTGTAACATCCCTGACCTGATTTACTTTATCAGAGAAAACTGGCCCGATAATTATATCTATATCATCTTCAAGTACTCTATATAATCGAGATAATAACTGATCTTCATCACCTGTATCAATTATTGTAAATATTATTTTCTTATTATTTTTTTTTTCAACAGCTAATTGAGCAGAATTTAATAACGATTTACCTATTTGATAATGTTTACCGCTTAAAGGGAGCATCAAAACAATATTAAGAAATTCCCTTTGAGCAGTATCTTTTTCTTCATTCAAAATCTGCGATGATAATGAATTATTATTTATATTCTTATTATCTAATTTTATAGATTTATTATATGTGGTAGTTTCATTTTGGTGATTATTTGGAGTCTCACAACTTAGAAAGCCAATAAATGTAAAGATAGCTATTAGTAGTATAAATTTTTTTTTTAGATACATATGAACATAAAACTAAACAAAGGTTATATTAATGAATTATTAGAATACGAAAAGGTTCAAAATGGATTATATATTGTGGCAACCCCAATTGGCAATTTAGGTGATATTACCCTTCGATCTCTTAAAATTCTGTCTTGTGTAGATTTAATCTTATGTGAAGATACTCGCATAAGTAAAAAATTAACGAATAAATATGGCATTAAAACCAAACTAAAACCATTTCATAAATTCAACTCAAAAAACTCTATTCCATTAATAATAAAAAAATTACAAGCGGGATTATCAATTGCAATAATATCTGATGCTGGCACACCAATAATTTCGGATCCTGGTTCAGATCTCATAAAACTTTGTGACGAAAAAAAAATTAATGTATTTTCATTGCCTGGTCCATCAGCAACTATATCAAGCTATGTTTTGTCAAACTTTGCTCAAAAATCTTTTATGTTTAGAAGTTTTTTTCCAAGACATAAACATGAAGCTCTAAAAGAATTGGATTTGATAAAAAAACTTGAATGCGCAGTAATATTTTTTGAATCTCCTCTAAGAATTTTAAAAACACTTAATTTTATCAATGATCATTATGGTAGTTGTGAGGTAACATTTGTAAGAGAATTAACTAAAAAGAATGAAGAAGTCATTAACTCGAATATTACAGAAGTAATTGAAAAACTGAGAAACAGAAAAAAAATTTTAGGTGAAATAACATTTGTGGTTAAGCCTCTTTGCCACAATAGAGAAAATAAAATTTCAAATGAAGAAATTTCAATATTATCTGATCAACTTATTGCTGCAGGGCTTAATACATCTACAATTTCAAAAATTATTTCAACTTTCTTTAATCTTTCAAAAAGAGAGGTATATCAGTTACTAATAAAAAAAAAGCAATGATATTAATTTTGATATATAATAATGATTTATAATGCATATTAATTTTGTTTATACTTTAGTTTATATAATTCTACCCTCTTTCTTGATAGCTCACTGCGCACAAGTAGCAACTGGCACAGCTGTTAAGGTAGTTACAGTCAATCAAGAAGATAGATCAATTGGAGAGTTTGTTGATGATACAATCATTAAAACTTTAATAAAAAATACATATTTTGATCAAAACGAAAAATTATTTTTTAATATTGATGTTGAGGTGTCACAAGGAAGAGTGTTATTAACTGGGACAATAGAGAATATAGATCTTAAAATTGAAGCAACACGGATTGCTTGGGGAGTTAAAGGAGTACAAACTGTTATTAATGAAATCCAAATATCAAACTCAGATAATATAATTAACTTTGCTGATGATCTTATTATAAGCACAAAGGTAAAGGGAAAACTTATATTAAATGAAAATGTTAATTCATTAAATTATAGTATTGAGACAGTTAATAAGCTGGTTTACATCATAGGTATTGCTGGAAGCGAGGATGAAAGAGATTTAGTAATTAATATTGCTAGAGAAGTATATGGTGTTGAAGAAGTGATAGACTATATTACAATTAAAACTGATGAATTTTAATTTAAATGAACGTAGGTTTTCAAATTGATGAAATTGATAAGCTCAATATCAAGACTGATAGTTCCTTACCATTAATTCTAGAGTCCCAAAAAAGAAAAAATAAGAATTTTTATTTTTTACCAAGTAGCCTGACATTTAAAAATAATTTGGTATATGCTCAGGCTAGAGAAATTTCTTTTAAAGATAATAAATTAAAAAATTATATAATTGGTAATCCTAAACAAGTAAGGATTGATAATTTCAATTATGTTTTCATTCGACAGGATCCGCCTTATAACATGGAATATATTTCTTCTATGCATCTCTTAGAACAAGTAAAAGGGTCTACTAAGTTTGTCAATCATCCAAATGGGATAAGAAACGCACCAGAAAAAATTTCAATGCTATCTTATAAAGAAATAATACCTCCAACAGTTATCACTAGAGAAAAAAAAGAAATAAATGATTTTATAAAACAAAATGGAAAGTGCGTAATTAAACCCCTCTACGGCAATGGAGGCGAAAGTATATTTTTACTTGATAAACAAGATGAAAACTATAATCAAATCATCGAACGTTTCATAGACCAGCTTAAAGAGCCATTTATAATTCAAAAATTTCTTCCAGAAATCAAAAATGGAGATAAAAGAATAATTCTTGTTAATGGAGAACCAATTGCAGCTTTGAGAAGGATACCCAAGAATAACGAAATACGCTCAAATATTCATGTGGGCGGCAACTGTGAAGCGGTCAATATATCAAGACAAGATTTAAATATTTGCAAGGAAATCAAAGGATTTTTAAAAGATGAAGGACTTTTTTTTGTAGGTATTGATGTAATTGGTAAATATTTAACGGAAATTAATGTTACGTCACCAACCTGTATACAAGAAATCAAAAAACTTCATAAGATTGATATTTCAAAAATAATTTGGGATCAGCTTCTAAAAACTAATTAATTTGATATGAGCATACAATCAAAAATACTCAACTTCATGCTTAAAAAATATGTAAAAGATGTTCAGCCTTCTGTTGAAGAAAGATCCTACATCGAAGCAAGAAAGATGATGAACCAAGAAGGTTACATTGATCAAGATATTTCATTAGGCTCTAAACTTTTACAAAAATTAATCTTCAATAAAAGTAAATCATCTATCGATATTAAAGAAATTTATTTAAGTGAAACAAGAACTTTACATTTTATAAATAAAAACTCCGATAAAGAAAAATGTATACTTTATCTTCATGGAGGGGGTTATGTAGCTGGATCACCGGAGACACATCAAAATATGCTTTTAACATTAGCTAAGTTGTCTTCAATTCAAATATTTGCTATTGATTACTCATTATCACCTGAAAGTAATTTTCCTAAAGCAATCGACGAAACTATAAGCAGTTATAATGCCTTATTAGAAAGAGGATTTAAAAATGAAAATATTTATTTTGGAGGGGACTCAGCTGGAGGTAATTTAACTTTAGTCAGCACATTAAAATTACAAGAGCTAAATCAAAAATTACCTTCAAAACTATTTTTATTATCTCCATGGACAGACCTTACTGGCGAGGGAAGAAGCATCAAGGAAAATTCAAAGTCAGATCCTTATTTATCTTACGATAATTGGTTAAACACATCGCTCTCTATGCAGAAAACTGTAAAAGAATGGTACGCCCCAAATCAAGATTATAAAAATCCTCTTATATCCCCAGTATTTGCAAAATACTCTAACTACCCTAAAACCTTGATACAAGTTAGTGATATTGAAATATTGTATAGCGACTCCCTGGATCTTGAATCTAAAATAAAAGATGGAAATAATGAAGTGATTTTAAGTGTATACAAAAATCTACCTCATGTTTGGCAAATATTTGGTTTTTTGCCTGAGGCAAAACAAGCACTTAAAGAGATAGCTTATTTTTTGAAAAACTAACTTTTAAAGGCTGACAATGCAGCTAAGTTAACAATGTCAGCAACATTTGCTCCTAAAGGTGCAATTTGTATACTTTCTTTAAAGCCAACCAAGTATGGACCAACTAGTGTACCTCCTCCTAATTCTTGAAGCATCTTAGTTGATATGCTTGCACTGTGAATAGCTGGCATAATTAATAAGTTTGCAGGGCCTGATAATTTACAAAATGGATAAAGACTCATCAAGTTTTCATTCAGAGCAGTATTAGCACCCATTTCTCCGTCGTATTCAAAATCAACGTTTCTTTCATCAAGAATTTTCTTTGCATCTCTCATATACACTGATCTTTCAGTAAATGGCTTACCAAAGTTTGAGTATGAAACCAGCGCGGCTCTCGGTTCAATACCAAATATTTCTCTCACTACTTCAGCGCTTTCTTGTGTAATATTTGCTAATTGTGAAGCGTTAGGCATATCATGTACATTCGAGTCAGCGACAAAAATAGTTCTTCCATTACATAACATCACAGTCAGGCCAAGAATGGTTTTATTAGGTATTGGATCTAGAACATACTCAATACTTTCTAATGACGCAGCATAACTTCTTGTTAAACCACAGACCATTGCATCTGCTTCTTTTAAAGATACCATACATGCTGCAAAAACATTTCTTTCCCGATTGAGTAGATCTAAACAATCCTTTTTTAAAAATCCTTTTCTTTGTAAACGATGATAGATATGTTCGGCATACCTGTCATGTTCAGATTTATTCCTAGTACTGTGAATTTCCATTTGATCAAAAAAATCTAATCCCATTTCCTGCATTTTATCTTTTATGACGTCATCTCTTCCAATTAATATCGGAGTACCCATTCTATTGTTGAGAAATATTACTGCAGCTCTGATCATGTCTTCCTCTTCACCTTCAGTAAAAATTACTCTTTTTGGATTTTCTTTTACTTCTTGAAAAACCTTTTGTAGAAGACCAGCAGAAGGATTGAGCCTCGCAGATAACTCATTGGAGTAATTTTCAATATCAACAATTGCTTTCCTTGCAACACCAGTATCCATAGCAGCTTTAGCAACTGCTGGAGGAACCTTACTAATAAGTCTTGGATCGAAGGGAGAAGGGATAATATAATCTGGACCGTATTGAGGTCTTTTCCCAGGATAAGCATTGGCTACCTCATCTGGTACATCTTCCTTGGCTAGATCAGCTATTGCTTTAGCAGCAGCAATCTTCATTTCAAGGTTAATTGTTTTTGCCCTTACATCTAATGCACCTCTAAATATATAGGGGAATCCCAGAACATTATTAACCTGATTAGGATAATCTGATCTTCCAGTAGCAATAATCGCGTCTTTTCTACATTCTTTAATCTTTTCAGGCAATATTTCAGGTTCAGGATTAGCCATTGCAAAAATAATTGGTTTTTCTGCCATAGATAAAACCATTTTTTGACTAATGATATTGCCAATTGAGAGACCAAAAAAAATATCAGCTCCATTTAATGCATCTTCAAGAGTTCTACACTTTGTTTTCACTGCATGTGCAGATTTCCACTGGTTCATATTTTCTTTTCTTTCAGTATGAATAACTCCTTTAGTATCACATAATATTGCATTTTCATTTGGCATACCCATCGCTTTTAAAAGCTCCAGACATGCAATACCTGCAGCACCTGCTCCATTAACAACAATTTTGGCTTCATTAATTTTTTTTCCTGCAAGGTCCATTGCATTTATAAGTGCTGCAGCAGATATAATTGCTGTTCCATGTTGATCATCATGGAAAATAGGTATGTCCATTTGTTCTCTTAGTGAGTCTTCGATTATAAAACACTCAGGAGCTTTAATGTCTTCAAGGTTTATTCCTCCAAAAGAAGGTCCTAAATACTTTACAGAGTTAATAAATTTTTCAGCATCCTCGGTGTCAATTTCTAAATCAATTGAGTCGATATCTGAAAATCTTTTAAATAAAACAGATTTTCCTTCCATAACTGGTTTTGATGCATGAGCTCCTAAGTTTCCAAGGCCTAATATTGCAGTTCCATTTGATATTACTGCAACTATATTACCCTTGCTTGTATAGTCGTAAACTGTGCTTATGTCTTCTGCTATAGCATTTACAGGAGCCGCAACACCAGGAGAGTAAGCTAATGAAAGGTCTCTTTGTGTCTCTAGAGGTTTCGTAGCTTTAATTTCTATTTTGCCTGGCTTACCTTGGGTATGAAACACTAATGCTTCTTTTTCGCTGAAATGCTCTTCTCTATCTTTTTTTGTCATATTTTCTTTTTTTGGATTTTATATAGGTTTTTACCTGCTTTTCAATTTCAAAAGATATATATTGAATGAACCTTTATTTTTGAAGTTATTTAAATCAAAATAGATTAATAAACAATGTTTATATGAACGTTATAAGGTCCTCACTTATTTATTCTTTATTTACATCGATAAGTAGAGTTTTTGGTTTTTTAAGAGATATTTTGATTGCTAACTTTTTAGGAACAGGAGTAATAGCTGATATTTTCTTTGTTGCTTTTAGGCTGCCAAATACGTTTAGAAGAATTTTTTCAGAAGGAGCACTTAACTCAGCATTTGTACCTATTTACACTAAATTAATTAAAGACAATCTTAGTCATGAGTCAAAAAAATTTTCAGGGAGTATTTTTCTGATTTTTTTAGTAGCTTCATCTCTGGTGGTTCTAATAATTGAAGTTTTTATGCCATCCTTTGTTGCAATTTTAGCCCCTGGATTTACAAACGATAATGATAAATTTAATGAGCTAGTTGCAGTTTCAAGAATTATTTTTCCTTTTTTAATTTTAATAAGTATTTCGTCAATTTGCTCATCAATTCTTAATTCACATAACAAGTTTGCATTGTCAGCAGCTCTTCCAATAATATTAAATATTACATTAATAATAGCACTGATCACTGCCGCTTATACAGCAGCTGATTTTTTAACATTCTTATCCTGGAGTGTTATTGTTGCTGGTCTGTTACAGATAGCATTTCTTATTATTGCTCTAGCCAGAGAAAAAATATTTTTTTTCTTTACTAAAAAAATATACACTAGTTATGTTAAGCGTTTTATAAAGTTGTTTACTGCAAGTTTTTTTTCATCTGGGTTGTTGCAGATAAATATTTTAATTGGAACAATCATTGCCTCATATGAGAGTGGTGCCATTTCATATCTTTATTATGCTGATCGCATCTACCAATTACCTCTTGCCCTTATTGGCATAGCAATTGGTGTTGCCATGCTGCCCTCAATTTCAAGTAAGATAAGATCGGAGAGTTTTGAAAAAATTCATGATACAATAGAACAAACATTAGTTTACTCATTGCTGCTTGCAGTTCCTGCATCTGTAGGAATTTTTGCACTCTCAGAGCAAATAATAGCCGTACTTTTCGAAAGAGGTGAATTTAACGAAAACTCTTCATTATTTACCTCTAAAGCTCTCAAATTCTATTCTTTAGGTCTTGTAGCTTTTATTCTAATGAAAATTTATACACCAATATTTTTTGCATATGAGAATGCAAGACCTACCTTGTATATCACTGCAACAAATTTAGTTATAAATACAACCTTAAGTATAGTCTTATTTATCAATGTAGGTTTTATTGGAATTCCGATAGCTACTAGTTTATCAGCATGGATAAGCGTTTTATTGATGAATTATAGCTTGTATAAAAATAATTATTATCAAATTAGTAGAGGAATTATCTTCCCTGGCGCAATTATTATTATTGTTTCGTTTATCATGTATCTGTATTTAATTTTTTTAGAAAACTATTTGGACATTCTATTTAATTTTCTTCAAGGCTATGAAATTATATTTCTTTTATTTTCAGTACTTTCTTCAATATTGCTTTATTTTATTCTAATTTCATTTTACAAGCCGTTTAAATATTCTGAAATTAAAAAGATTTTGCAAAAATGAGTAAAATTAATAACAATACTGTCTTATCAGGGGTTCAACCATCAGGTGATCTTCATATAGGTAATTATCTTGGGGCAATTAAAAATTTTGTAAACATGCAAAATAACTATAATTGTTTTTTTTGTATAGTTGATTTACATGCGATAACTGTAAAACAAGACCCTAAGATTTTAAAAAGAAATACTCTAGAAGTTGCAGCAACTTATATAGCATCCGGTATAGATCCAAAAAATAGTGTAATATTTAATCAAAGCAGTGTATCCGCCCATTCAGAGTTAGCTTGGATATTTAATTGCGTTACAAGAATGGGATGGTTGAATCGAATGACGCAGTTCAAAGACAAAGCTGGGAAAGATAAAGAGAATGCCAGTTCGGGTCTATTTATTTATCCTAATTTAATGGCTGCTGATATACTAGTTTACAAAGCAACACATGTTCCAGTTGGAGATGATCAAAAGCAGCATCTTGAACTCACTAGAGATATTGCACAGAAATTTAATCGGGATTTTAATTGCGAGAACTTTTTTCCGATTCCTGAGCCAATTATAGATAAGAATATTTCAAGAATTATGTCTCTTAAAGATGGGAGTCAAAAAATGAGTAAATCAGATCTATCTGAATACTCACGTATAAGTCTTTTAGATGAGAGTGATGAAATTATAAAAAAGATAAAAAAAGCAAAGACCGCAGATGCAGTAATGCCAGGAAAAATTGAGGAAGTAAAAAAATTAGCTGAGGTTAATAACTTGCTTAATATCTATTCAGGTTTTTCTGAAATTGAAAAACATAAGCTAGTTGAACAATATGAAGGTCAAAATTTTTCTAAATTTAAGTCTGATTTATCTGATGTGTTGGTAGAACGACTAAAACCAATAACAACAGAAGTTAAAAAACTAATGCAAGACATAGGCTATCTTTCAGAAATATTATTAGATGGCCAAAATAAAGCAAATCAAGTTGCGCAAAAAACAATTAATGATGTATATGACATTGTAGGACTACATAGAAATGAAGCATAGATCAAAATTTTTAGTAATAGTTGATGACTCTGAGGAATTGAACGTTGCAATCAGATTTGCCGCTAAGCGTGCGCAGAGTACAAAGGGAGGAATAACATTGTTAAATGTGATAGAACAATTCGATCCTCAACAATGGCAGTCAATAGAAGATATAATACTTCAAGAAGCAAGAGAGAAAGCACAAGAAAAACTTCAAAAATGGTCTAAGGTAATAAATGATCTAACTAATATTGTTCCTGAGCTTATTATAAAAGAGGGTACCACAAGTGAAAAAATCATAGAGACACTAGAAGAGGACAACGCGATTAGATTTCTTGTTCTAGCTGCGGCTGAGTCAGATCAACCCGGACCACTTGTATCACTTTTGGCAGGACAAAAATCTGGTAAGTTACCTGTGCCTATTGTTATAATTCCACAAGGACTTTCAGACGAGCTAATAGATGATTTAGCATCTCGATCAGATTAAAAATCAATTAAATTTCAGTAACTTAATAAATAACTGCATCTAAACTTTAAAATTTTATGAATCTATCTATATAACTCTAGAAACATTATGTTTATACAAACCGAATCAACTCCAAATCCAAATTCACTAAAGTTCATTCTTACTGATCATGAGCTGTGTGAGCAACCAATTGAATTCAATAAATCACAAGTTAACAGAAACTCAGTATTAGCAGACGAACTTTTCAAAATAAAAGGGGTTGATAATGTATTATTTAACAAAAATTGTATCTCAGTTAATAAAAATGATTATACCTGGGATCAACTTAAGGCTTCAATATTACATGTAATTTCTAATCATCTTAACTCTGGCCTTCCAGCTATTGATAAAAGAGACGATGACATCAATGAATTAGATAATATACAGTTTCATGACGATGACCTGAAAGTAGTTAATATGATCAACAGTATACTATTATCAAAGATCAGACCGGCAATTATGCAAGATGGTGGAGACGTAAAATTTATAAAATATGAAAGTGGTACAGCTTATCTTTCCTTAAAAGGGAGCTGCGCAGGTTGTCCAAGTGCAACGGTTACATTGAAAAACGGTATCGAAAATATGCTTAAACATAATGTTCCTGAAGTCAAAAAAGTTGAGCAGGTACTATAGAAGAATAATCGCTATGAATATTTTAATTACTCAAGATAAAAATATTAAATTTCTATTTAAAATATATTATTTTATTTTTTTACTCATCGTCCTATCGGTTTTAACTTCGCTGATATATACCAATACCTTTTATCAAAAGTCATATACGATGAAAGATATGCCTTTAAACTATGCTGAAAAAGATATGCAGGCTTCTTACATAATTGATTTAAAAACTGCAAAATCTCTCCAGCAAAATGAACTAATTTACGATACTAGGATTGATCAAATCAGAGAAACTAAATCGATACCAAATATAAAAGTGTCTCAACTACCTAAGGATCTAAAAAGTATAAAATCTATTAAAAATAGAAAAGAATTATTTATAAAAATTACATTACCGTTAATAGTCCAAGAAAATAGAAAAATTTCATCTTTGAACCAGAATATAAAATTAATCAAAAGTAGCTTTGATCAAATATCGCGAAAAGAAGCTATTTGGGTTCAAAATTTAATGGAAGAATATAAGGCCGATACTTTAGATTCTCTATTAATAAAAGTTGATGAAATACCCGTTTCACTCGCACTAGCTCAGGCTGTTATAGAGAGCGGATGGGGCACTTCCAGATTTGCATACGAAGGTAATGCACTTTTTGGGCAGTACATTTGGGGTAAAACTAACGATGGTATCATTCCAAACGAAAGAGAAACTGACGCTAAATATAAAATTAAATCTTTTAATAATTTAAGTGATTCTGTAGCGTCTTATATGAAAAATCTAAATACAAATTTTCACTATAATGAGTTTCGCATTAATAGATTTGTGCTGCGTTCAAATAAGATACCTCTGAAAGGTACTTATTTAGCTGAGTTTTTA
>CACEZK010000020.1 GCA_902564025.1 uncultured Pelagibacteraceae bacterium | reverse complement strand
AATAGCGTTATCTCAATTGATGAAATTTATGGTGATTCAAAATTCATAGAGTCCCAGGCTTTTGCTTATTTGGGTATAAGAAGAGTAAAGAATCTGCCAATATCATTTCCAGGAACCACGGGCGTTAAAAATCCTATTACTGGAGGGAAAATTACTAAGTTATCTATATTTTGAATTAAGCTCTCTTTCAATATAACTTCGTATTGTTTTTTCAAGCTTATCAGTTTCATTATCGTAAAAATGATTTGCTCCGGTTATTTCCTCGTAGTCGACAGTTATATTTTTTTGAGATTTTAGTTTTTCAGCGAGCCTTGAAGTCTCTTCGGGCGGCACTAAGTCATCTTTTTTACCTTGAACTATTAAGCCTGATGCAGGACATGGGGCCAAAAAATTAAAATCATATAAATTTGGTTGAGGCGAGATACTTACAAATCTTGTTATCTCTGGCCTTCTCATTAACAACTGCATGCAAAGCAATGCCCCAAAAGAGAATCCTGCAACCCAACATTGGTTTGTATTTGGATTTTGCCTTTGTATCCAATCTAGACCTGCAGCAGCATCAGCAAGTTCACCTAAACCATTATCAAATTTACCTTCACTTTTACCAACACCTCTTAAATTGAATCGAAAAATTGAAAAACCAAGAGAGTCAAAAATAGAAAACAAGTCCATTACTATTGGATTGTTCATTGTTCCTCCATAGAGTGGATGAGGGTGTATTAAAAGAGCTATTGGAGGGTTTAAAGACTGACCTTTTTTGTACTTTCCAACTAGTTTTCCGTCTGGACCTGTAAAAACTATTTCTTTTACTTGATTATTCATATTTAGGTATTAGATAGTTGACTAAAATAGTAGGTTATTATATTTAACCTCTGAGACGGTATACTAAATTTGACATTTAAAATTCAAGGTTTTTTTTTAAAATGAGTAAAATCATTGATTTAATTGACTCTTATATTGATAGAGATCCAGCTGCAAAAGGTAGAATTGAGACTTTGGTTACTTCACCTGGCTTGCATTCTATTGGTATATATAAATTATCAAATTTTTTGTGGTCAATAAGGCTTACAATCTTAGCAAGGTTATTGTCTTACATCGGTAGAATATTAACAGGTATTGAAATTCATCCTGCAGCAAAGATCGGTGAGCGTTTTTTCATAGACCACGGTATGGGAGTTGTTATTGGTGAAACAGCTGAAATCGGCAATGATGTAACTATTTATCACGGAGTAACCCTTGGAGGAGTTTCTCCAAGTGAGGATAGCGTAAGTCAGAAAGATAAGAAAAGACACCCAACACTTGAAGATAAAGTAATAATTGGATCTGGAGCACAAATTCTTGGTCCGATTACAATTGGTGCCAATTCAAAAGTTGGCTCTAACTCAGTAGTTACAAAAGATGTTGAATCAAACAAAAGTGTAATTGGAAATCCAGCTCGATATACAATTGTACCAAATTCTTCAGGAGTAAAGAAATTCAGAGCATATGGTCTCAGTAAGGGAGATGACAGCAGAGCTACTGTAGTTGAAAAATTGGAAAAAGATAATTTTGATTTAAGAAATAGAATTGAAAAGCTTGAAAAATTAATTGAGGAAAATAAATGAAGATAACTTCGCGTGGTAGATATGCTGTATTGGCAATGGTTGATCTTGCCAAATTTGGATCACAAAAACCTTGCAGCTTGTCGCATGTTTCTGTTAGGCAAAATATATCTTTGTCTTATTTGGAGCAGATATTTAACGACCTTAAGAAAGCTGAATTAGTAAAAAGTCAAAAAGGACCAGGTGGAGGATATATTTTAAATAAACAAACAGAAGAAATTAAAATTTTGGACATATTTAATGCAATAGACGAAAAAATAAAAACTACAGGATGTGGCAATAATCCTAATGCTTTTTGTTCAGGAACTAACAAAAAGTGTTTAACTCATAATTTTTGGGAAAATCTTGAGGGAGTCATCGGTAATTATTTGAGTACAGTACATCTCAGTGATTTAGTAAAAGAACAAACGTTGGTAAAATAATATGAATAAAGTAAGCAAAGATAATTTTACGCAAGAAAAGTACAAGTATGGATTTGTTACTGATATTGAAAGTGAAAAAATTCCAAAAGGGTTAAATGAAGATGTTATCAAGTTGATTTCAAAGAAAAAGAATGAACCAGAATGGATGTTGGAATGGAGACTGTCAGCATTTAAACGACTAGAAAATATGTCAGTTCCCAAATGGGCTAAAGCAGAGATAGATGAAATTGATTTTCAAGATTTATACTATTACTCATCACCCAAGGATTTCAAAGAAAAACCAAAATCACTAGAAGAAGTTGATCCTAAATTATTGGAAACGTATGAGAAACTAGGCATACCGTTAAAGGAACAAAAAGTTTTAGCTGGTGTTGCAGTGGACGCAGTCTTTGACAGCGTTTCAGTTGCAACAACATTTAAGGAGAAACTCAACGAAATAGGTGTCATTTTTTGTCCTATTTCAGAAGCTATTCAAAAACATCCTGAGCTTGTGAAAAAATACATTGGGTCCGTTATTCCTGTAACTGATCACTTCTACGCTACTTTAAATTCAGCTGTATTTAGCGATGGTTCATTTGTTTACATACCTAAAGGAGTTAAATGCCCAATGGAATTATCTACATACTTTAGAATTAATGCTTCTGAAACAGGACAGTTTGAGCGGACACTTATAATTGCAGATGAAGGTAGTTACGTAAGTTATCTTGAAGGCTGTACGGCTCCTATGAGAGATGAAAATCAATTGCATGCAGCTAATGTTGAATTAGTTGCACTTGATGATGCTGAAATAAAGTATTCTACAGTTCAGAATTGGTATCCTGGTGATGAAAATGGAAAAGGTGGAATATATAATTTCGTAACTAAACGGGGTCTATGTAAAGGAAAAAACTCTAAGATTTCCTGGACTCAAATTGAGACAGGTTCTGCTATAACATGGAAATACCCAAGTTGTATTTTAAGAGGAGATAATTCGACTGGTGAATTTTATTCTGTAGCTATTACCAATAATTATCAGCAAGCTGATACTGGTACAAAAATGATCCACTTAGGGAAAAACACAAAAAGTAGGATCATTTCTAAAGGAATTTCTGCAGGAAAGTCATCTAATACTTATCGTGGGCTTGTCAGCTTTCACAAAAAAGCTAAAAATGCAAAAAACTTTACCCAGTGTGATTCATTATTAGTTGGTAGTGAGTGTAAGGCCAATACCATTCCGTTAACTGAAAATAGCTCTAATAGTTCATCTATAGAACATGAAGCAACAACCTCAAAAATAAGTGATGAGCAATTGTTTTATTGTATGCAAAGAGGTTTAGACGCGGAAGAAGCACAAAGTTTAATTGTAAATGGGTTTTGCAAAGAAGTGCTACAAAAACTTCCAATGGAGTTTGCTGTCGAAGCTCAAAAACTTGTAAGTATAAGTCTGGAAGGAAGCGTTGGATAGTATGTTAGAGATTAAAAATTTAAATGTTACTGTTGAAGAAAAACAAATTTTAAAAAACTTAAATCTAAACATTGGAAAGGGTGAAGTGCATGCCATAATGGGTCCTAATGGTTCAGGTAAAAGCACTATTGCTCACACTTTAGCTGGTAAACCAAACTATAATGTAGAGTCAGGGGTAGTTAATCTCAATGGTGAAGATTTACTCTCAAAAGATCCTTATGAGAGATCATTAAATGGTCTTTTCCTTGCTTTTCAATACCCAATTGAACTTCCCGGAGTCACTAATGCTTCTTATCTAAAACAGATTGTTAATGCACATCGAAAGTCAAGAAAAGAAACACCAATTGACGCTGGAGAATTTCTAAAAATTCTAAAAGAAAAATCAAAACTTCTAGATATACCAATGGACATGCACAGTCGTTTTGTAAATGCTGGCTTTTCTGGAGGAGAGAAGAAGAAAAATGAAGTCCTTCAAATGGATTTGCTCAATCCAAGTTTAGTTATTATGGACGAAACAGACTCAGGCCTAGATGTTGATGCACTAAAAACCACTGCAGACGCAATTAATAAATTAAGAAATGATGAAAGATCATTTATTATTATAACTCATTACTTAAGATTATTAGAATATATTGAGCCTGATTACGTCCATGTATTTCAAAATGGCTCAGTTATAGAAACTGGTGACAAGACTTTAGCTTCAAGAATAGATCAAGAGGGATACAGTTAATGAAAACTTTAAAACCATCAATAATGGAATTAACGGATAATTTTTCGATTGAAACCAATTCTAAGGATCTATCTATATCCCACGAGATAATAAATGATGAACTAAAATTAAAAATCACTTCGAATTATTCACAAATACCTTCACGAATAAAATTATTAAGCAGTAATAGGAGCAACTTAAAAATTTTTGCTGATATATATTTAAACGAGAATGCTACTTTAGAAATTATTGACGAAAATGATTATATAATTGATACATCTTTTATTTTAAAATCATTTTTAGGTTCCCGCTCAGTACTTGAATTATACAGATTTAATAAGTTTCAATCCGATACTAACAACTCATTTGTTCATAATTGCAATATGTCAAATGGTTCAATATTTAAGGATTTTAATTTTACAAATGGTTCAGAGTTTACAAATAACGAGACTAAGATTAATTTAAATGAAGAAAATGCAAAGTATGTTGGCAGTGGCGTTGTCATGTCCAATTCATCAAAATGTGAAAACAACTTAGAAATAAGGCACTTAAGTAAGTCTGCGGTATCAGATTGTTCATTTAAAGCTGTAACTCGTGGATCATCCAATGTTTCGTTTAAAGGAAAAGTATTTGTTGATGAAAATTGCTCAAATACACAATCTAACCAAATTAGCAAAGGATTGTTAATTGACGAGGAATCTAAAATTAATCTTACACCAATACTTGAAATAAATAATGATGATGTAGTTTGCTCTCATGGTGCGGCTTCAGGAAAAGCTGATGAGGAAGTACTGTTTTATTTAGCTTCTAGAGGAATTTCAAAGAGTGAAGCTGAAAGAATATATATACAGGGCTTTTTATCAGAGTTTATAGAAAAGATTGAAGATGCAGAAATGCAAGCTAAAGGCCAAAATTTTATCAACGAGAATTGTTAACATGGATGACACTAAAACTTTAAATTTAAATGTTAGAAAAGATTTTCCAATTCTTTCAAAAAAGATATTGAAAAAAAAAGATCTTATTTATTTTGACACCGCAGCTTCTGCTCAAAAACCAAATACAGTTATTGATGAAACAAATGATTTCTATAAAAATCACTATTCTAATGTTAGCAGGGGAGTTCATACATTATCTGTTGAATCAACATTTAGATATGAGGACGCTAGAAAAAAAGTTCAAAAATTCTTAAATGCAAGGTCTGAAAATGAAATTATTTTCACAAAAAGTGCCACAGAAGGAATAAATTTAGTTGCTCAAACATTCTATGAAAAGTTTATGCAAAAGGGAGATGAGGTAATTTTATCTTTAATCGAGCACCACTCAAATTTAATACCTTGGTTTTTTTTAAGAGACAAGTATGGCGTTGTGCTAAAGTTTGCAAATATTCAACCATCAGGAGAAATTGATATTGATCATTTTAATAGTCTATTCACAAATAAAACAAAAATTGTATCTTTGACACATCTTTCGAATGTTTTTGGTACTGAATTAAATGAAAAGGCTATAAGTATCTGTAAAGATAAAAATATTCCCATTCTCCTTGATGGTTGTCAATCAGCTGCTCATTTAAAAATTGATGTTCAAAAGCTAGGTTGTGATTTTTTTGTTTTCTCTGGACACAAAACTTATGGTCCTGCTGGTATTGGAGTTTTATATGGAACTGAAAATCTTTTATCAGAAATGCCCCCCTATCAAGGTGGAGGAGGAATGATTGGAGATGTGAGTCTAGAAGGTGCAAGTTATGCAGAATTACCAGCGAAATATGAAGCAGGAACCCCTCCATTAGTCGAAGCACACGGATTGGGTATAGCAATTGATTACATGAATAAAATTGGACTCGATAATATTATCGAGCATGAAAATGAAATTACTAAATATGCATTTAATAAATTAAACGAAATTGATTTTATCGAAATTCATGGGGGAGATAATAAAAGGAATTCTATCATATCCTTTAATGTTAAAAATGTTCACTCCCATGAAGTATCTTCGTTTTTAGATGTTGAAGGAATAGCAATTAGAGCAGGTCATCACTGTTGCCAACCTTTAATGAAACATCTCGGTGTCAATTCAACGGCCAGATTATCTTTTGGTGTGTATAATTCATTAGAAGAAGTTGATAAATTTGTTATTGCGCTACATAAGTGTAAGGAGTTTTTTAATAAATGAATGATTTAATAAATGATCTTTACCAAGAAATAATTTTAGATCACGGACGTGAACCAAGAAATTTTGGCGAATGTGAACCTCATAATAAAAGTGCCGATGGTCATAATCCGTTGTGCGGTGACAATTTAAAGCTTACTTTTCTTCTTAATGATCAAAATATAATAGAAGACATTAAATTCACAGGTGAGGGATGTGCTATATCACTTGCTTCTGCATCATTAATGACAGAAAAATTAAAAGGTAAAAAAATTGAAGTGGCTGAGGAAATATTTAAGGATTTTACAAATCTTGTTTCAGGTTCAGATGAAGACCTAAAAGTTTTAAATGAGGAAGATTCACTTTATGCCTTAAAGGGAGTAGGTGGATTTCCAATGAGGGTAAAGTGCGCAACAATGGCATGGCATGCTTTTAAACAGGCTTTAAAAGATTAATTATGAGACTATATCCTGTATATCTTGCACTGCTTGTATTATTTATTGTTTTGCAACTTATTTATGGAAACCGGTCTTTTGCCGATATAAACTTAGAGGAGTACAATATGTCAAAAGTAGAAGTAATGGATACACCTTTCTGGTGTTCTGCAACGCCTGAAGAAAGACAGGAAGCTATTAATAACCTTACTGAAGAACAGAGAATTGTTGCTTTAGAGAATGGAACAGAGAGGCCATTTTTTAATGAGTATTGGAATAGTAAAGATGTTGGAATTTATGTTGATGTAATTTCAGGAGAACCTTTATTTTCGTCTTTAGATAAATTTGACTCAGGAACAGGTTGGCCGAGTTTTGATAAGCCAATAAAAGGAATAGAAATTGTAGAAGTTGTTGATAAATCCCATGGAATGGTTCGCACAGAGGTAAGAAGTCAATATGGCGACGCACACCTAGGCCATTTATTTGATGATGGACCAACTGAAACTGGATTAAGATATTGCATTAATTCCGCTTCATTAAGATTTGTTCCTCTTGAGAAGTTAAGTGAAGAAGGCTATGAGGATTTTGTAGAATTATTTAACTAAATGGAAAAAGTAGAAGATCAAAAAGTTATAGATGCATTAAAGACTGTATTTGACCCTGAAATTCCAGTTGATTTGTACGAATTAGGTCTAATTTATAAATGTGAGGTTACTCCTGATAATGATGTTATTATTCAAATGACATTGACTACACCAAATTGTCCTGTAGCAGATGAAATGCCAAAAAAAGTAAAAGAAGCTGTTGATGCTGTACCTGGGGTAAAAAATGTTGCAGTTGATCTTGTATGGGATCCACCATGGGATATGTCTCGCATGTCAGATGTTGCAAGATTAGAACTAGACATGATGTAAGATATCCACTTGAAATACAAAAATACCTATATATTTTAGATAATAATCATATATAAACTCAAATTAAGAGCCCGTAGCTCAGTTGGTAGAGCACTCCCCTTTTAAGGGAGTTGTCCTCGGTTCGAACCCGAGCGGGCTCGCCACTTTTTTCAAAAAAATTAAACCCGTGCGGGATCTGGGCGGGATAATAAATGAAAAGAGCTGCCAATGTTTTTAATGGACCAATAATTGGCGAGCCGCTAGCACCAATCTTAAGAATCATGTTTAATTAATGATGCATGTGATTAAACCAATTGTTTTTACATTCTTTTTGATTTTTCAATTTATAACAAATTCATTAGCAACGTTACCAATAAAGGAAGTTATCAAAGGAACTATCTACGAAGTTGAATCAAGAGCGGCGGGAATGCCGTCGAAAGACCTGCTGACTGTATTCTGTGTTGAGGGTTATAAATTTCTACAAATGGACGGTCCAAACGGAATGATACAGTTTTTTAAAGAAAAAGATGGTGTTTCAGTCCCGGCTAAATGTGACTGACTTATGATGAAGGTGTTTAAAAATTTAACTCTGGTAGATATTTCAATCATAGCCGTATGTGCCGCCATTATTCTTGGTATATTTATATTTATCGATTTGTATAGGTATGAGTATAAAAACTGGCCGAACGGTCAAGCAATGTATCCCGCTATTATTCAGTTCGATAAATTAACTAAAACGCAATGCATAGCTACTATGGCTGAAAAAAATAAAGGTTCCCCATATGACGGATTGAACAAACTTGAGACAATACCGGGTGCTGTATTAGTGCGCCTGTGTTTTCAGGAATAGGCATCAGCGGATATATGTTAAAAAAGTTATGAAAAATATACTGAAAACAATAAAAGAACATCAAGCCTCAATCTTAATTGCATTTATCATTGTTTCTGTATTGTATGGAATTCATATGTTTAGGTACGAATACATTTCCTCGTATACCTCTAATAATCAACTTCAGAGTGTTCTAAGAGTTGATAGAATAACTAATGACACCTGTTTGTACATTTTCAATGTGAAGAAAATGTATAAGCTTCAGTATGGAGATTTTCATACAGTTGATGCTTGCGACGAATAACACGTAAGGGTGTGCGGGATATATGCGGTAATTGGTTTGAAATGATGCCGTTGAGATACTATATTATCCCATAAGAAAGTTAGAATTTATAAGACGAAAATATAAAGGCAGTCATTACTCCTATGGTATTACACCAAGCTTTTAAGGGAGTTGTCCTCGGTTCGAACCCGAGCGGGCTCGCCACTTAATAATATGAAAAAAAAATTTTATCACAAGCTTGGCCCAGTACCTACTGAGGAGGATCTCAAAAATCCAAAAAAACTAAATCCAAATAAAGCAAGAAACACAGTAATCATATGGTATTCGTTTGTTGCTATTTCTATTATACTTTACTTTGTCGTTACAAAATTGTTCTAATATGAACGATGAAACAATATCATCTAAATAAACTATCTCCAGAACTGGGGGCAGAAATTAGTGGAATTGATTTGTCAAAAGATTTTAATGAAGAAATTCAAAATAAAATTTATGACGACTTAATTAATTACAAAGTTTTATTTTTTAGGGAGCAAAACATTACTCCACAATTTCATGTTGAATTTGCAAAAAGTTTTGGTTCGATTGAAGAACCGCACCCAGTTTATCCTCATGTAGATGGATTTCCTGAAATTGTTTTACTAGAAAATGATAAGGATAACCCACCGGATACAGATGAATGGCATACTGATGTAACGTTTAAAAATGATCCACCTTTTGCATCTGTTTTGTACAGTAAAACAGTTCCAGAAGTTGGTGGTGATACATTATGGAGTTCGCTATCAAAAATATATGACGCACTTCCTGATGAATTGAAAGCACAGATTGAAAACTTAAGGGCAATTCATGACATGGGAAGTTTTCGAAATAATTATATAAACGATGATAATAAAGAGTCTTCAGTTAAATTAAATAAAGGGTTTGAAGAATTTGGAAATGCTGTTCATTCAGTCGTAAAGGTTCATCCAATTTCCAGTAAGAAGTTTCTCTATATAAACCCTAGTTTTACGTCTCAGATCGTTGGTATGACAACAACCGACTCTAATAACTTACTCTCATATTTATTTAATTTTATGTGCAAACCAGAATTTCAAATAAGATTTAAGTGGACGCCAAACACATTAGTTATTTGGGATAATCGTTGTACGATGCACTATGCTAATGGTGACTATATGCCAAATAAACGTGTTATGCATAGAGTAACAGTCTTAAATGATCGCAGAGATTAAATAACGGTTAAATATTTTTTAATGAAAAAAATTTTTATTGCACCTCTACTATTAATTACTTTTATAAGCGGATCGAATGGAGAAAATATTTTGAAAGACGATTTCACGAATGAGAATGAATGGACTTATATAGCAGATAATGTGATGGGTGGTATTTCTGACGGCGGAGTCGAATTTAATTTAGTTGATAGTGATGTTTACGCCTTACTAAGTGGCAATGTTAGTACAGAAAATAATGGCGGCTTCATTCAAATTCGTAGAGTACTTAAGAATATTGATTTAAGTAAAACTAAGTCGATAAGGGTATATGCAAGAGGAAATAATGAAAAATATTATATTTTTTTAAGAACGACAGGAACGATATTGCCCTGGCAATACTATTCACATGAATTTACAGTTAATGAAGAATATAATGAATTTATAATGCCGATTAAAGATTTTAAGAAATCAGGAACTTTATTAGCAAAGCAAATTAATCCAAAGAAAATAACCTCAGTAGCCATTGTAGCTTATGGAAGAGATCATATTGCGGAGATTTACGTTAAGGAATTAGAATTCATTGAATAGAGAGATATGTGGCTATTTGATTGTGGACTAGATATTGTTGAGTGGAGAAGAACTGTAGTAGTTTATTTATCTGCAATGGCTCCAATAATTTTATCTTTATATCTAATATATAAAAATCAAATGAAGAAATGGATTTCATTAACATTATTATCTTCATTTTTAATTACTGCGCTTGGATGGGAAATATGGGTTAATTTTGGACTTATTGATGGTGATCCGGTTAATCTCAGAAGATCTGGTGCAATGACATGTGCAATTCCAATGGAAATTAATTGGTTAGTAAACTCATTGGCCGATACAGGAATTGTTTGGTTTGCAATTATTCTTGTTTATTGGATTTTTCCAAAAAGAGCTCTTGAGTATGAGAAATTTCAATTAGTGTTTTTGTCTATTTTTTTTGCTTGGTTCATGGGTCAAAATTTTTTAGTGGAAGCAGTTATTTATCACAATCAAGTAGGAGGTGATGCAGTAATCTCTTGGGCACCATTAATGCCATTTGGCCCTTATTTTAATCCAACATTAATAAATTTTGGTGAAAGAGACATAACGCTTCAATCTCAATCTGCGTGGATTATCGGAACGATAGTTTTCTATTCTATATCTGTCTATTTTTATAAAAAAACAAACGGAAAATAAAAAACCCCATCTACAGAGATGGGGTTTATTTTAGTTTTATTTCAAACATCTACGTCTTGTAGATTTTAGAATATTTTTGAAATGGTTGTGGACACCACCCCTTACAATGTTGGTGGCGTCAACTTTTTAACCTCCACATTATCATCAACTAAATAATATCAAGCACTCTCAAAATGTGAATTAAAAATGAAAAAAGCTTAAACACAAAAAGTATTTAAGCTTTTCATGATGATAACGTGGATTGATGATCCTTATAGATAATTCTTTATGAGAATCAATTAATATATTTGATAAATATATTTGTTATTAAAAAATGACCCAGCAAAACTGCCAATGGTGTAATACTTCAATAATTCCAATTGATGTACATGGTCACTATCAATGCCCAAATTGTAAGATTAATATTTATCCATGTTGCTCTGGCGAACATAATGATCATTATGATACAACTTTGAAGTCTTGTAACACTAAACGCTTCGACGAATAATCAAATCAAAAAAAATACAAAAACAACATCAAAACCAAAAAGACAACAAGTGCCATTAATGGAAAGGTGAGTATTCTATAAATAATTTGTAAGAACTGTTTAAAACTAAACTGCTCCATTATATTACTTAACTTAAAATAATGTCTTCACCATCATCTTTGTTTACAAAGAAATCTGGAAATGGCTCAGCATCAGGAGTTGCAAGATATTCAGATAAATCCGTCTTACCAGCTTTCATCATCGTACTGTCATCAACACACATGTTTCCAGTAAATTTTTTGGAGTCCTGAGTAAGTATTACATATGCAGCATCACCCATGATAGCAGGTGTTCTGCATTTACTTTTACCCTGGTCATCCATTGATGCCGCTAAAATATTGTTAACAGCAGCTGTATCAATCATCGTTCTTGGCCATAATGAATTTACAGCAATGCCTGATGACTTTAATTCTTCTGACATTCCTAGTGTACACATGCTCATCCCATATTTTGCCATAGTATAAGCTACATGCGGACTAAACCACTGGCTTTCCATATTCAATGGAGGTCCTAGGTTAAGTATATGAGGATTGTTTCCTTTTTTTAAATGAGGAATGCATGACTTTGAAACAAGAAAAGTTCCTCTTGTATTAATGTTGTGCATTAGATCGTATCTTTTCATTTCTGTATTTACTGTTGGAGTTAAGCTAATAGCGCTTGCATTGTTTACACAAATATCAATACCACCGAATGTTTCTACAGTTTTCTCAACAGCAGCAAGCACCTGATCTTCAAATCTTATATCTGTTTTTATTCCAATTGCATTACCGCCAGCCTTGATTAAGTCTTCGGCGGCTGTAAAAATTGTGCCAGGCAATGTTGGTTGCGGTTCAGTAGTTTTGGCAATGATTGCAATATTCGCGCCATCTTTTGCAGCACGCTCAGCAATAGCGTATCCGATACCCCTCGTGGCACCAGTTATAAATAATGTTTTTCCTTTGAGATCAGTCATATTACCTCCTTAAAAGGTATAAAAATTTGTCATAAAAGTTTCACTAAGATAGTTCATAATAATTTTATTTAAAGGAGTAAATATGGCTAAATTTTATATGATGGCGAAATACACCCCAGAAGCTCTAAAAGGATTTATGAGTAAACCTACAGATGACAGAAAGGCGGCTTCGGCTAAATTAGTTGAATCCGTTGGAGGCAGTCTTTTATCTTTTGATATAGTAAGAGGGGACTATGATCTTGTGATGGTAGTGGACGCTATTGATTTTAATGCAGCGGCGGGTGCAAAAATAGCTGTTCAATCAACTGGCATGGTAAGTGATGCAGTTATACTGGAAGCAGTAGATATGACAGAAATCGTTTCAAACGCAGGAACAGCACTCGGCAGCTATACTAAACCAGGAGCATAAAATGAGCATAGTTGTTACTGCTAAATTTTTTCCTAAACCGGAAATGGTTCAAGAAATGAATAATTGGTTTAGAGAAAATTTATCCAATACGCAATCATATGAAGGTTGTCAGCTAATTAAAGGTGGGTATAACAAGGACACTCAAGAGGTTATCCTTTATGAAGTATGGGACAGTGTTGAGGCTCATCAAAAATATGTTAATTGGAGAATTGAGATTGGTGATATTCCAAAACTTGTTGAAATGTCAACTAAGGAACCTGATATCGTCTATCATGAAGAAGTTTATTAAATATAAAATTTAAAAAGGAGAAAAAATGGAAGCAAAAGAAGTTGTACAAAAAGGTTATGATTTATTTGGATCTGGAGATATGGAAACATTCTTTGGTGAAATAGTTCATAACGATATAACATGGACTTTTCCAGGAGAAGAAGGCAAACATCCATTAGCAGGTGTGCATAAAGGCAAAGAAAATTTCATAGCAAACATGTCAAAAATTCCTGAGTACTGGGATAATTTTATGGTTACACCTCAAGCAATGATTAGTGAGGGCAACAAAGTATTCGCTTTAGTAAAAGGAACTGCTGACGGTATGGATACTATGTTTGGCCATTACTTCGAAGTTGAGAACAATCAAATGAAAGTTATGATGACTTTTGACGATACGCTTACAGCATTCAATGCAATGAAAAAATAGGGAGTAATTATGAATAATTATATAGTAACACATACGTTTAAGTCTAAAGAAGCAAAAGAAGCCTTTGCCAAAGCTGGTGAAGGAATTTCTGAAGAAGAACAAATACAAAGCATGACAGGAGAGAATGCTGCGTGCCAGATGAGCTGGGAAACTCCTGGAGATTCACTGACAATGTTCTGTTATTGGAAAGCAAAAAGTCCAGACGATGTTAATACAATGCTTGCTGACTACAATGAGTTCTTTGAGCCACATCAATTTGAATTAACAAATGAACCTATAAAGTTCACAGCATAAAATTAGGAGAATTATTATGTATGTAATGTTGACGCAAAAACTTTCTAAAGGCTTTGAGTCTTGGAAAGATATGGTTCATGAAAATAAACATAAACTAGAGGGCTTTAAAGGCAGAGTTATATTTGCTGGATCTCATGCTGAAGATGATAACTCGATGGTAGTTATTATGCATTATGATGATAAAGAAGGACTAATGGCTTTTAAAAACGACGAAGAATTAACTAAAGCAAGGCAAGAGGCAGGAGCTTTAACTGAGACAACGGTGATGACAGTTATGACTGAAGATGCCCTCTTAAATTTTCCAAGCTAAAATTTTAATCGGCTGCAAGTTGAAAGAGATTATCTTCTCTGCAGCCAGTGCCAATAGATAAACCAAGTTCTTTTATTTCTTTTTCTGAATATTTAGTCTCATCTAAATTATTTAAAACAGCCAGATTACGATCAATACAACTTTTGTGCGGTGAAGGGACAAGAGATGTAAAAAAAATTACAAAAACGAAAAGCGCGAATGCTAATGGAACTAAGCCGTATCTATTTATCATTTTTTGAATAAACTCTCGGCATTTAGACGATCTTTTTCTTTAGATGAAATATAGTTTTCAGCCCTCTTGATTTCTGTATTAAGTTCTATAATGTATTCTTTGAGTTCTTCTATACTCAATGTATCAAAATCAATTTCTTTTGGCTTAATAATTGGCTCTAAATCATCTGTATCCATTAAAGTTGAGTGTTTCATTTTTTTGGCAACTTGTTAAGATTAAATATGGCAGAAGAGGTCCGTTTTTTTGACAATCGACAGAGATATTTATTATTTGTAACAACTACAAATGAAAAAGCGGTAATAGCTGAAAAGCTATCTCATATCATTAATGAATTGAAACCAATAAAACCAGCTCTAAAAATATTTGATGCTGGTGTAGGTGATGGAGCAGTGTTAATGAATGTGCTTCGAATTGCCCATCAAAAATTTCCAACTGTTCCTTTTTATGTTTCTTGCAAAGATGTAAGCATGGAAGATGCAAGAATTACAATTGAAAAACTTGCTGACAGGTTTGTTGAACATCCAAATATGGTTTTTACAATATCTAATTTACACTACTCTGAAGCTGGGTATCTCAAATCAAATAACGAGTCTAAGCAACAAAATATGAACTGGAGCAGCATTGCATTAGATGGTGATTCTTCATTTGGTTTCTATGAGCAATTAAGACAGTTGGGTCCACTTTTAAAAGAAAATTGGAGAGTTGAAGAAAATAAGCAGGGAAATACAACTTATGAAAATCCATCTGTAATTTGCATATATAGAAAAGATCATGAATTCACGTTAGATCAAATAATTCCATCTAAAAACGAGTCTATCAATGAATTTGATTTAGTTATTGTCTCACAAGCATATCGTTCACGAGCAAGTGTTGAAAAAAAAGTTAATAATGTGATTAAACCTATGGTTAATTTGCTTGCTCCAAATGGAAAAATGGTAGCTTTTCATTCGTATGGAAATGACCCCGGTCTAAATGCGATTAATCAACTTTGGCCTGATCAAAATCCATTTCCAAATAAAGGCCATGACATTATTCAGTATATGAAAAATCACTCAGCGAATGAACTAAATGGTAAAATTCATTTCAGAGAACCTGAGATATTTGAATATAAACTCAGATCTCAACCTAATGAGATAAATAGCGGTATTGCAACATCGTTAGTATTTTCTGCATGGAATGCTTGTACATACGTTGCCCAAATAAGTGATCAAATGGTTAAGGAAAAAGAAGCCGATCAAAGTTACATTAAGTGCATTGAAGACATAATTCGAGATCATGATGGATTATGGTTTTATGATGAAATGCTTGTGGCTGACAGAAAATAATTATTGAATTTCTCGCGAGCAATTTATATCAACTAATATGTTATCTTCTTTAATAGTGGGAGCCGGGTGCTTTTGGGGCGTTGAAGTCTTATATGAGCAAATGCCTGGAGTTACTAATGCAACTTCAGGTTATTCTGGTGGTCATTTAGATAATCCAAGATATGAGGATGTGTTAACTGGCGAGACTGGTCACATCGAAGTAGTCAAAATTGATTATGATAGCAGTGAAGTTACTTTTAATGAGTTGATTGATACATTTTTTATTATTCATGATCCCACAACCTTAAATCGTCAAGGCCCTGATATTGGGGAGCAGTATAAATCTATACTTTTTTACAATAGCGAGGATGAAAAAGAAATAATAGAGAGTAAAATAGAAAAAATAGATTTATCAGGCAAGTTTGAAAATCCAATTGTCACAGAAGTCAGAGAAACTGTTAAATTTTTTCCTGCAGAAGATTACCATCAAGATTATGCAGTTAAGACAGGTAAGTTATGTTATCAGCAACTTTATGTTATGTATAATTATTCACCGATACCCATAGCAACACCCTAAACTATTTTGATGAAAAAGTAGGCATTTGAGGATTGCTTACTGTTGGCAGTACATACCTACTTTTTGCAATATCTAAACAATTTTCATTATCGTGATTATAATAATTTGAACTTTTAAAATCTAAATGTTTAGCTTTGTCATATGTTTTATTAGATTGAACGCTGTACATAATATCGCCAGGGATTGATAAGTGACCTCCTATACCATCGTTTATTGTGCCTTCATCTTTAAAAACGAGATGATCTTCTGCGCACTGTGGAACGGCTCCTAAAACATGAAGGATTTCATGAAGAGCTGCTCTTGCTGTCTCATTAAATTCAGGTTTAAAGCCACCGTCATTTTCTATACATGAGCCACTCCTTTTTCCGGGGAAATAAAGGGCTGCTGTGTTAGCAGTTATACCTTCTGTTGCATAACTTGGAAGCTGAGAAGACGCACAAACATCTCTGTTAGAACCACCATAAATAATAAAATAAACTTTTTTTGGATCGTTAAACCCAAAACGGCTAATTGCAGGTTGTAATACATTGACTGCCTGAATACCATGTTTGGATATTTCATTATCATTAATGTCCAATCTTAGAAAAGTAATATCTATTTTATTATCATCTTTACGATCAAATTTTAGATTTTGACCATCTGCAAATAATCTATCTTTAGTTTTTGAGTTAAACCACTTATCGATTTGATACATTAACATACTTATTTTGCTATCAAGATCATAACCTTTATCAACACCATCTAATGGTAGAACATACATAATATGAATATTGTAACCGTCATCAACATCAGGAAGATCAGTGAAGTTTCTTCCAGGCTTTTCATCAGAAAATAAAGCTGAAACTGAAAAAAAACTTATTATAATATAGCTAATAAATATACGCATATTTTTAAATCTGATATGGTTTTTATTTAATGAAAAAGTTTATTACAAATCCATACTTTAAAAAAGGACTTCCAGGAGATAATGGCACTGACCCTGTTAGTACAGATGTTGAAGCCGTAAAAAAGCTTTTGAGTTTGTGTCCCAAAGCAGCTGAAACACCTTTAGTGGAATCATCCAAATTAAGTCATGAATTAGGTATAAATAAATTATGGCTGAAGGATGAAAGAGACCGAATGGGCCTTGGAAGTTTTAAAGCACTTGGTGCAGCGTTTGTAATCGCAAGTGATGCTGCAAAAAATTTAAAATCTTTTAGTAAGGATGCAAATTGGAGTTCGGCTCTAAATGGAAAAACTTATATATCAGCGAGTGCTGGTAACCATGGAATTTCTCTAGCTGCTGGTGCAAGAATATTTGGAGCAAAGGCTGTCATTTATTTATCTAAAAATGTCCCACCTAGCTTTGCAGATAAAATTAGAAGCTTTGGTGCTGAGGTTGTTGTGCATGGCAATGATTATGAAGAGAGTTTAGAGGGAGCTAAGCAAGAAGCTGAG
>CACEZK010000019.1 GCA_902564025.1 uncultured Pelagibacteraceae bacterium | reverse complement strand
CAATCAATCGATCCATACGATTTGCTTCATCGTTTATTATTTCCATAAATTCATCCTTAGACTTTTTATCATCTTTTGCAGTTGTACGAATAGTTTCAATAAATCCAATAATTGTAGAAAGAGGAGTCTTAAGTTCATGGCTAACATTAGCCACAAAAGATGTTTTAACTTTTTCTATGTTTCTTTGAATTGATACATTTTTTAAAATTATATAAATTAAATTATCTTCCTCTTTGCTCTTGCTAGGATAAATACTAACGTCAAAGTTAAGTTCTCCTGATTGATCTGAAATATTTTTATTAATTATAAAATCTGTTGTTGTTTCAATATTCTTATCAATTGTCTGTTCAAGGCTTTCAAGGATTTTAGGGTCTCTTATAAGGTTGGTAATGATTTGTGATGTGAAATCATTTTCAAATATCTCAATAGAATAATCATTTTGAAAGATAATTTTTTTATCCCGGCCAGTAATAATTACTGCGTCATCTAATTTATTTAGAATATTAAATAAATTTTCGTTTTCGATCATATTTACTTAATCAATTAAAAACTTGTCTGTTTATAACTGTTTAAGTATTTAAATGGAAGGTAAATGGCAGTGAATAAGATTACTGTAATCAATGCTAGATATGGAATATGCCATGGTGGAGCTGGGAAGAAATCCAACAGCGTGTTGGCTGCCGGAGTGATCATTAAATACCAATAATTTACATCACTGTAGTATCCAACAAGATACATATTGAGAGAGTATATTGCTGGTAAGAGACATACAGCAAATAAGAGGACTCTAAATACTGACCACCAGGTAAGTTTCACATCAGTGCAAATGCATACATAAAAAACAGTTAAAAATAAAAGGCCATGCCCAAAATAATACGTAATAAATTCTGGATCAGGATACGAATAGTCAAGATCTGGTGTTACCATTGCTAAGAGATTTCCTGTTAATCCAAAAAAATAAGCAACCTCAAAGAAGAATTTTACTTTCGTTAAAATATAAATCCCCATCGATAAAGCTGCTAAATGACAAATATGTATTGGGAACACCTCATATATTGAATGATCGTAATAAATAACTCTATAAAATGGTTTTATGAGCTCATGAGCAATTAAAGTGATGCCCAGTATTAACAAAACTGTTTTGGTGACAGATTTAACGTTTAATCCTCTGATAATTAGCGGAAACAGAACAGAGATCAAAAATATTGAAGCAATCGAAATTAAATGATGAGAACCAAATAGTGTAAATTGAGACGCCATAATTATTTACATTTTCAACAACAATAGTTTATTTCAATTAGGGAAATTTGTATATTGGGATCATTATAAGAAAAAAGAGGAAAAATCAGGATTTTATAAAAAAAGACCCGTCCAAGTATTAATTGAACGGGCCCTTAATTTATGAATTGGGTTTGAATTAACTTAAAACCAAAGAACATTTGAGCCTGATCGTTGTCCGCTTCTTGAATAAATTATCAAGAAGCCTAACCAAACAAGACCCTGAGAAATCAATGGCATTAAATTATTTGTTCCACCTTCGACTGTCATTGTGATCCATAGAGCACGCATGAATGCAAAGAATGTCAGTACTAACATTGCTCTGTAATAGACTGTACATTGTTCAGGAGGTGCCATGAGTGCAATTATATTACCAATCGCAAGCGCCACGTAAATAATGCCAATTTGTCTCATCCAAAAATAGCCTGACTCACCTTGTTGAGCAAAATCTCCACCAAGTCTCGCAATAAAAGCTTCAGCCGTGTTTGCATAAAAAAACATCAGTGCATATATTAAGGCGACCAATGAAATTAGAAGTAGTAACGTTATCGTTGCTGTATCATTTTGTTTTATCATATTGTCCCCCTTAAAAGTTTGCTTGGTTTCTTAGAAATATTACCCATGTACCTATAAAGTTAAGTGTAATAGTTCCAGCCAGTAAAGGATTGCCTCCGCCTGTACCACCGCTAGCAATCAAGTAATTAATCGCTAAAACAAACCAGATTGTTGAAATTACAGTACCAACAACAACCATCGTCATACTCAGACCTGCTCGCAATTGATACAAAAGAGTTATTACCCATGCCACTGATAAAAATGGCATAATTAAAGAAAAGTGTTGAGCTCTTTCCGACATGACAAGAAACTCCGTATTATTTATAAGATTTCCAGGATCGACGGCGAAAATTATAATATTAAGTGATTGTCCAATAAGTCCCAACCACAAAAAAACTTTAGTTGGGTTATCACTTACTCCCCACATTTGATCGGCTTTAGGTATAGAAAATGGGTTTCCAAAACCAGATCTAGATCGCGCAATTAAGAGCGCAGCTAAACTTACTGAGACCATGACAATCCCAACATAGTTTCCACTGTCTTGAGCTATTGGTATTTGCCAAATCAAATTTAAAATAAATAATGGGACAGCATAAGCAAAAAAGGCTCTATCTAATCCTCTGTAACCCATATACATAATTCCAGCAATGAAACCAAGATTGAACATACCTAGCCAAATCGTGAATATAGTAATTGTTCCTTCATCATATTCGGCTCCAGTTGAGTATCTCGTCATTGTAAAACTGGGATCAAAAAACATCAAAAAACCATAGAAAGCACCAATGAGAAAAACGATACCCATTGTGATGTCTACGACCATGTCATTAGCTTTAAACATATTAATTCCCCTATTCTTAATTAAGTGCGTAAGTATGATGTTTATTTTAGATAAGAAAAAGTTAAAAATTTATTAAAAATGGGCTAATTTTTATAACTTATAGACTTAAAATGATGTATGGTGTTTTAAAATCTATAATAAGTTAAAGTGAATTATCAAAATATTATTATATGCAATTGATTCAGTTGATAATTGATGGAGTAGCTTCAGGTTGTATCTATGGGTTAGTGGCATTAGGTTTTGTACTAATCTACAAAGCAACTGAGACAATAAACTTTGCCCAAGGAGATATCCTTATGCTTGGTGCGTTCGTTGCCTACTCACTTATAGGCATAATTGGAATGGACTACCTCACTGGATTCGCCCTTACTGTTTTAATTATTGCAGTATTTGGGTTTTTCTTAGACGCAGTTGTCGTGAGACAGATTATTGGACAGCCTGCATTTGCAACTGTGATGCTAACAATCGGTTTAGGTTTTATTTTTAGAGGCTTTGCATCAATTTATTGGGGAACTGACATATTTTCATTCAGTACACCGTTTTCTGGAAAGATAACTGAGTTTAATGGGCTGATAATTTCATACGTAAACCTCTCGATCATTGTTGGAACTGCAATTTTAATGTCTGCACTTTATTTCTTTTTTACATTTTCAAAAATTGGTGTGGCTATGAGAGCATCTTCAGAAAACCAATTAGCTGCTTACTACATGGGAATACCTGTTAAATTTATTTTTTCATTAATATGGTCAATATCTGCAGGAGTGGCAGCTGTCGCAGGTGTACTTCTCGCGCCAATTACATTGGTAGACACATCAATCTCATTGATTGGCTTAAAAGCTTTTGCTGCGGCAGTCTTGGGTGGCTTTGGATCAATACCTGGGGCAATTGTTGGAGGCATTATAATAGGCATTGTCGAACAATTATGTGGAACTTACGAAAATTATTTATTTGAGGGAGTGAGAGAAATATCTGCTTATCTCGTTCTTATTTTAACATTGATTATTTATCCTAGAGGTTTGTTCTCAGATAAAGCTGAGGTTAAAAAAGTTTAATGAGATTTATTTTTAAAACTAAATATTCACAAGATATAAATATTGCAAAACATAACGGTGATCGTTTTTGGTATTCACTGCTTATTTTAATCATGGTCGCGTTACCACTTGTCTTGGATGATTTTTACTTAGGTGAAATTTCATATATTTGCATTCTATCCATTGCTGGCATTGGTCTCATGATTTTGTCTGGATATACTGGTCTTGCATCCTTGGGTCATGCTGCTTTCTTAGGAGTTGGCGCTTATACTCATGCCTTCTTACTAACTAATGGAATACCTTTTTACGCATCAATTCCTATCGTAATAGTTGTTTCATTTTTAGTAGGTGCAGCGATTGGAATACCAATTCTACGTTTAACAGGTATGTACTTAGCTATAGCAACATTAGCCTTAGGCTTTATTGCAGAACATGTTTTTATAAAATGGGAACACTTTACAGGCGGTAACAGAGGTTTGCCTGTACCTCAACCTGAATTCCTGGGCATGAGCTTCTATGACAGCGTGTTCTTTTATTATGTCTGCCTTGTCTTTCTTATTGCAGCGATGTTTGCGGCAATCAATATACTAAGATCGCCAACAGGAAGAGCTTTTGTTGCCATTCGAGACAGTGAAATTGCTGCACAAAGTTTAGGCGTAAACTTAGGTCTCTATAAAGCGTTATCATTCGCTATTTCTGGTGCTTTTACTGGATTAGCTGGCGCATTACTTGCTCATTACATTGGATACTTGGCTCCGGATATATTTAATATCTTTTTATCTTTAACGTTACTTTTGCTTATTGTTGTTGGTGGAATGGGAAGTTTGCATGGAACAGTGTTTGGCGCAATATTTGTTGGATTCTTACCGCAATTAATTGCCATCTGTCGTGACTATTTACCAAGCTCAATTGGTTCACAGCCAGGTCTTGAGCCAATGTTGTTTGGATTAATACTTGTATTCTTTATTTTATACGAACCTCTTGGGATTTATGGAAGATGGATGAAAATAAAATTATTCTTTGAACTGTTTCCTACTTACAAAAGACAAACATTTAAGAAACAAAAAGTATTTACTAAATCGGACCGAGTATAATGAGTTTGTTTGAAGTAAAAAATATCACTGTAGCATTTGGAGGAGTAAAAGCCCTTAATGATGTGTCATTTGGTGTCGACAAAGGTGAAATATTTACAATAATTGGTCCTAATGGAGCAGGCAAATCAACACTATTTAATGTAATAAGCAGAATCTATGAGCCAAGCAAAGGGGAAATATATTTTGAAAATCAAAATATTTCAAAAACTAAACCTCACAATATATCAAAGCTTGGAATAGCGAGAACATTTCAAAATTTAGAATTATTTGAAAATGCAACCGTTCTACAAAACTTACTCCTTGGACGACATATTTATAAAAGAACAAATATTTTATCTGAGGTATTTTTCACACCTAGTGCCCGTAAGCAAGAACATGAATACAGACTTAAAGTTGAAGAGGTAATTGACTTTCTAGACCTTCAACATTACCGAGATACTCTTATAAACGGCCTTCCCTACGGTGTTCGCAAAAATGTTGAACTTGCAAGAGCTCTTTGCACTGATCCAAAATTACTTCTATTAGATGAACCGTCATCAGGATTAACAAATGAGGAAACAATTGATCTTGGCTTTTGGATAAAAGATATTCAATCTTTATTAGGAATTACCATAATTATGATTGAACACGACATGAGTTTTGTAAATAAAGTTTCAGATCGTATACTTGCGCTTAATTACGGTAAAATACTTGCATCTGGTTTACCTGAGGAAATTAAAAATAACGCAGATGTTAAGCAAGCCTATATGGGTGAATAGTTAAATAATTAAAATAATATAAAACATCCAAACTGGAATAAATAATATCCAATATCCGTACATCCACATCATCCCAACTACTCCACCCCAATCGTTACTTTCAAAAGATACTTTTCGATCATTGATTGAGCTTTCAAATTCCAACTTAACTTTAGATAGATCCATATTGAATTCTTGAACTTTGATTTCAGGATTGGTATTTATTCTTTTTGTAATAGATTTTAAATGCAGTACTTGCCAGGGTAGATATAAAGCTCCAAAAACTATGTTAATAATAATAAGTGAATGATGAGCATTTGATAGATCTAAGCTAAGCATAACTATACTTAAAATCGTATTAATGAAAAATATTACAAACCATCCAAATTCTTCATAAAAATAAAAGCGTTCGTATTTCAAAAGTATTGCGCCCCAGCAAAAAAACTGTGAAATAAGTACTTGGATTACCATTAACCAAGAAATTAAATCAACAAACATATACTGATCAAAATTAATAATCCTAAGCACATAACTAAACATATAGATATATGTCACCTCAACGATGGTTACTAAAAATCGTGTCACAAATACTGAAGAAAGAACTGTGTCAATGATAACTGATTTAGAAGCATAATTTACAGGAAACAAACATCTAAATGCAGAAACTGATATTAAAATTATAGCAGGAACGACAAGGAACAAGTCATTGCTAATGTTTGCTATTGTTAAAGAGGCCCAAAGTAGAAATAAATTAGAAATGACGCCTATTCTTAGTCCTTGTAGGAAATATTTGTACATCTAATGACCTAATTTGTATTTGCCTGGGTGAACAGCTGATAAAATTAATAAGCCTGCAATTATCCCAGTATTTTTAACAAAATTTTGAAGTTCATGTCTTTGCTCCAAGCCCTCACTCATATTCCAAAAATCGTGCATATAGTAATTTATAAGTATTGTCAGTAGCGCTAATACAAAGGCAGATAATTTTGAATAATAGCCGACTAAGATTGAAACCGAACATATGCTTTGTAAAACAATTGTGATTATTAGAGATATTTCTGTATACGGCACTTGATGATCAAACATATAATTTAGAGTAAATTCATAATTAAATAATTTAAATATTGCTCCAAAAACTAAAAAATAAATTCCAATTATAATTCTTCCTAAAAGTAAATTAACATTACTCATATTATTCATTCCAATTCATATATTTTTTACAGCCAAGAGGTATATCTTCAAAATAGCTAAATCCCTCCTGCCAAATATAACCTGCCTTTAAACAGCACAAAAGTTTTTCTTCTGAGTCGCTGTGATAATCATAACACATCTTTTCTAATGGAACTCTTTTTTGGTGATTAAAAATCTCAATACCAAAAATTATCATTGAGCTTATTAATAAAAACAGAAGACCAAAGACTATGGTCAATATCTTAACTTTAGATACTAAGACTGTAAAAAATAAATAATATAATAATGGCATGGGGGCAAATAAAATTGGCAAAATAAAAACAGCATAATTTGGTATTATAAACTGAACATTCAGTTCATTTGTGTAGTAGTAATCTATGAATGGCAAATATGATAAGTATGCTAAGTAAACTAGCCATGCAAACAATAAAAAAGACTGAATACTGAATAATTTGTTGTGAAAATTTCTTTTTTGAAACAAATAAAGAGGAAGCGAGTAATAAGCTATGATTTTAATTATTAAAAAAAAATAAAACATTAATCACTGACTAGTTTCCAAATACCGCTGTTATCGTTGTCAATAATTACAAAGATTTCACCCACGCTATTTGCCTCTACATCTCGAACTCGGCCAATCTTTTCAAAGAGAATTGTTTCATTTCTTGCTTTTTTTCCATCAAATTCAAGTGAGATTAATTTCTGTGCTTTTAAGCTAGTTATAAGCAATTTGTTTTTTAAGTCAGGAAACAAGTCTCCTACATAAAAAGTCATATCACTTACAGCAATTGAAGGAATCCAGGTATAAATTGGCTTTAAGAGACCTTCTTTCCAGGCACTTCCATCGCCAATAATTGAACCATCATAATCTATTCCACCCCAAGCAACATCTGCCCAACCGTAATTAGTACCAGCCTCAACTTTTCCAAAAAAATCTCCGCCTCTTGGACCGTGATTAGTTATATATATTTCATCATCTTGAGGGTTTAAGATTATTCCCTGAGGGTTTCTTAGGCCTATTTGATATATCTCAGGTAGCCAGCCTTCATTCTCTGCATAAGGGTTATCTTTTGGTGCTGACCCGTCTTTATTTATTCTGATCATTTTACCAAAATAACTTGTGGGATCCTGTGCAACACTTCCATGCCCTCGTTCACCAATGCTCGCGTAAAGCAGGTCACCTTTAAACATTAGTCTTGATCCCCAATGTATATTATTCCATGAAGAGTCTGATTGAAAAATATTTTCTATTTCACTAAAACTCTCATCTTTAATAATACCTCGAGCTATTGAAGTGCTTGTCTTATCATTCCCTCTGTCTTCTGTATAGCTAACGAAAACTTCTTCATCTTTATAAATAATATCGAGCATACCAGCTTGCCAATGTGGCTGAACAACTTTTAAATTGTGGGAAAAATTTTTAACTTCTTTTGTAGTTAAATTAATTTTTAGAATTTCACCTGATTTTTGTGTAAGAAATAGTTCATTGTTATTAATAAAACTCATACCCCATGGCTTATTAAGACCAGAAATAACTTTTTCCAATTTGTATTCCGAAGCATTTAAATTAAAGGTGAGTAAAAAAAAGATTATTGAGATAAAAAATTTCATTATTATTAATTTAATCTATTTACCGCGTGCTCTTCTAATTGCTCTTTCGTAACAAAGTTTAAAGAATTTAAATGACAACTTTCGAGGTGTACTTTTGGCGCAACGCCTGCATCATATGCTTCTTTCCATCTCAAAGCACAAAGGCACCAGCGATCACCTTCTTTTAATCCAGGAAAATTGAATTCAGGTCTTGGCGTTGAGAGATCATTTCCTTTAGATTTACTGAATTCTAAGAAATCATCAGTCATTACCGCGCAAACCACATGACTTCCATAATCGTGTTCGTCTGTATTGCAGAAACCATCTCTAAAATATCCTGTCATTGGATCATAGCAACAAGCTTCAATCTCATCACCGAATATGTTAATAACCATCTCTTTTTCAGACATACAAATTACTTATACCAAAAGATATATATTACCAATTATAAACAAAGGGATTTGAAGTCCAAAATTTGTTAATATTGCCCGATCTGCCATCATATATCCTACCATTGTCCATCCAATCGCACCTGTTCCATGAACAAATATATTTAAGGGATAAATATTTAAATTAGTCAGTAAAATACCAACCAAGATAAAGAAAGTGCTAGCCCACTTAAGTCGATTAATCATAATAATCCTTTCAAATAAATAGCTGAAAAATCTGCTTGATTTAAAAAGCTCGATAAAGTCTAATATTCAAATTATTTATAAATCTGGGAAAAACAATGATTAAAACAAAAATTACAGAAATGTTCGAAATAGATCATCCAATTGTACAGGGCGGTATGCATTATGTTGGTTTTGCTGAAATGGCCGCAGCTGTTTCTAATGCTGGAGGCTTAGGAATAATAACCGGACTTACTCAAGCCAGTCCGAAAGACCTTGCGAACGAAATAGCTCGTTGCAAAGATATGACTGACAAGCCAATTGGCGTTAATTTGACTTTCCTTCCAGGTTTTGCAAACCCAGATTATCCTGGCTATATAGAGTCAATCGTAAGAGGTGGAGTAAAAATTGTAGAAACGGCTGGAAGGAGTCCTGAAAAATTTATGCCACTTCTTAAAGATGCTGGAATAAAAGTAATTCATAAATGTACGTCTGTTAGACATGCTCTCAAGGCAGAAAAAATTGGGTGTGATGCAGCGAGTGTTGACGGCTTTGAATGTGGTGGTCATCCTGGTGAAGATGATATTCCAAATATGATACTTTTACCTCGTGCTTTTGAAGAATTAAAAATTCCATTTATTGCTTCTGGTGGCATGGGTAATGGCCAACAATTAGTTGCTGCCCTTGCAATGGGAGCTGAAGGTGTAAATATGGGAACACGCTTTATTGCAACAAAAGAAGCTCCAGTACACCAAAATGTGAAGGAAGCATTGGTTAATGCAAGTGAACTAGATACTGAACTAATTATGCGTCCATTAAGAAATACTGAAAGAGTATTAAAAAATGATGCAGTTACAAAAATACTTGAAAAAGAAAAATCTTTAGGAGATGACATTCAAATACAAGATATCTTTGGAGAGGTAGCGGGCGTTTATCCAAAAATTATGCAAGATGGAGCAATGGATGCGGGAGCTTGGAGTTGTGGAATGGTGGCTGGATTAATTCATGATATACCAACTTGTAAAGAACTGATTGAAAGAGTTGTTTCTGAAGCTGAGGAAATAATCGCCTCTAGACTCTCAAAAATTGCTGTTTAAATAAAAAAATAATTAAAAACTATTACCAAACATAGGTAATTTTTTATTATGGGATTCTAATAGTATTTCGTTTCAATGACAGAGAAATACAACAAAGAAATCGCAGAAACAATTAAATCTGCACTAGAATTCTACAAATACGAACTTGACTTACCACTTACTAACTTTATTTTTCAATCTCCTCTTCATTGGAATGTGATGACAATAATTGCATTAGCAACATTTGATCGTGACCAAACAACATCTTTCCAGCATTTATGTGAGTCTATTTCACCTAAAACGGGATCTAAATCTTCTATACAATCTATTATTGAAGCGGGAATACAAAAAGGATTTATTGAAAAATCTCCCCTCATTAATGATAAGCGCGTTAAAAGTTTGATATTAACAAAAACCGCTAAAAAAGATTATGAAAACTGGGTGAGAGCAGATGCAACCACGTTTGGACCCTTAAGCGGGGTTGCTATGAAAACACCAAAATAAATGGTTATTAACTATAGTAAAATTTTTTTATTCGTCTTAATCTTATTGTTATCAATTTATATTTCTTTATTAAGTAATTTTCTTAATGCATTGGTATTTGCTGCATCTAGTATTCTTTCATATTTTTCTGGATACGGATTAAGAGAGTCAGTATTTAATCCAAATATTTATCAGAAAACTCTAGGAACAACTTTTTGCTTAACTATTATTGGAATTATAATTTATGCTAATGTTACCTTTGGAGTGAGTTCTTTAATTAATGGCATTAATATTGAAATGCTTTTTTGGTCAATTATTTTTTTACTGAGATTAATTAATTTTTTCGATTAATTTTTTTTCTTGTACCAGGACGAGGTGGAGTTTCTGCACCGCCTGCAAAACATTGAGCAATAGACATCCAATCATATGCTATATCGCCAGATACATTAAGATTAACATCTTCAATATTTCTTACTTGTGTAACAACTTGACAAAATTCTTCAGCCCTTCCAGATATTTTATTCTCATTTGTCGGATTGTTAAACTCCCAAACTTCACCAGATGGTGCAGTTAATTCTAATCTTGGAGTTTCTTCAGGAAGTTCTCTCTTGTTTATTGTGAAACAATATTTAAATGTGTTATTTCCAATAATAACTATGTTTTTAATACGATCCTTGTTAATTCTATCAACACCAAGTGTATCATATAACTCTTGAGCATGCGCCCATGTCTCCATGTGTCTTGCGCTTATTGAAGATCTTGCGCTCATGTCCGGCCCCATCCATTTAACTCTCTTTTTTGGGTCAGCAGCCGCAAATCGTTCAGTCATTTTTTCGTAATACGATCTCCAGGTATCTAGCAATTCTCTCCCTTTAATTCCTTTTGTGATAGTTTCCTCGAACTGGTTCATCGTTGAACCTTTCCCAAGCATTTCAAGAGCACTTTTGGCAAAGTTTTTCCAATCATCTCCGTCTTGAAGAGATAAATCTGCGGCATAATTCCATACATGAAGGTGGCCGATAACGTTATTGAAGTTCCAACCTTTAAACTGAGTTTTTTCCTCATAATCATCATCACTTAAAGATGATAATAGTTTGTATACTGCATTGCTTTCATCACAAAAATCATAAGCTTGTTGTAATTCTAAATTTTGATCTGTCATTTTGACCATTTCGGTTTACGTTTCTCTATAAAAGATGCAATGCCTTCTCTACCTTCATCGCTTAACATGCGTTCAGCAAAACCTTTTGCAGCAAAATCGATCATTTCACTTCTCTCTAAATGTCTTGTTGCTAGGACAATTTCTTTTGTAATAGCGTTTGCCCCAGGGGCACAATTCATAACTCCTTTTATTATATCAGACTCAATATTTTTTAAATCATTAGCATCTTTTGCTATAAAATCTGCTAATCCCATTTCAAATGCTTCTTTACCTGTGAACCGTGCTGCAGTAAGCATGATACGTCTAGCTTTAGCTAAACCTATTCTTTGCGCAACAAAGGGAGCAATTTGAGCAGGAGGTATTCCTAGAGTAGTTTCTGTTAAAGCAAATTTACAATCTTCAGTCACTACCACGATATCCCCAGCACAAAGCATTCCAAGACCACCAGCCATCGCTGCGCCTTCAGCTAACATTACAACTGGCTTTGGATAAGAGTTTATCATATCAAAAAATGCACCAGTCAAAGCACTTGCTTCTTCAACATCTTTCATTCCCTGCTCTCCACCTTGAAAACCAGTTTTAAACATTTTTAAATCTCCGCCTGCACAGAATATTCCCCCTTCACCTCTCATGGTAACGCCTCTCACACCTAAGTCATCACGTGCTACATCAAAAATATTTTTAATATCATCAGTCAACTCACTGGTTAATGCATTTCTTTTTTCTGGTTGATTGAATGAAATCGTTAACCATTCATTTTCTATATTTACTTTACAGGCTTTTGTTTCTGGCAATGTAGTCATACTTATAAATTGTTAATAATTTTCATTGGTTCATAATTATAAATGTTCTTTGTTCTTCTCATAGCAATATCTGTATTTTTTAGCATAAAATTTCTTAGTGATTTCAAAATTGGGTTTCCTAAATGATTTACATATCCCTGATATCTTGAAGATCTTTTAATTGCATTAGTCCTACCAACCCTCAATTTTTCATAATTATTTCTTATAAAATTAAAATCATCAAATTTGTTTACTAAATTTCCAAATACGAATGCATCTTCCAGTGCCATAGCGCCGCCTTGACCCAAAAACGGCATCATTGGGTGCGCCGAATCTCCCAATAAAGTAATGTTACCACTGGAAAAAGAATTAAGAGATTTTCGATCAAATAAACCCCATTTATAAACTTTTTTTGAAGATTGAAATAAAGATTTAATGAAACTTCCATAGGATGAGAAATCCTCTAATAAATCCTCATGACTTCCCTCTTCTCTCCAACCTTCATTATTTTTTATTTTGCTTTTTTTTATTGCAATAAAACTTGTTTCGAGTTTTTCATTAACGGGGTAACAGACGATATGGCTATTTTTACCTAGGTATATATTTATCCTTTTGCTATCGGACGAACCAATACCTCTCCACGCGGTATAGCCTGAAAAAGAAATTTTATCCTTTTTTATTTTATTTGTTCTAATTAGTGATTTTATCCCATCGCAGCCTGCAATGTAGTCTACACTTATATTTTTCTGATTTTTGAAAACTAATTCTTTTTCATTTATTATGTCTAACAATTCATGATTAAATTTTATTTCTCCACCTAAATTAATAAATTTCTCATACAGTTTATTTATTAAGACTTTTCTATTTGATGTAATTACTTCTCCAAATTCATTGATGTTAACTTTTTTTATGACATTTCCCTGATCATCTCTCCAAGCAATATCTAATGGAGAGCAAGACTCTGCTCTAACAGCATCTAAAATATCTATTTCATCTAGTATTTTACAAGCATTGGGAGTTAATGATATGCCTGCGCCATGTTCACTTAGTGCGCTTGATCTTTCAAAAATTACACATTCTTTTCCAGATCCCTTTAGAACGCAACCTAAAGTAAGACCAGATATACCTCCGCCAATTATACCAATTTTTTTCACTACTTAATTCCTATAAAAACAACAATTGTACTTTCAGCTTTCACTGTAAAGCTATCTCCATTTACTTCGTTACTTATGCCATGAGAAAAAGATTTCAATTTTTCGTTATTCAAATCATATTTTAATCCACTTGTTGTAATTTTATTATCTGACGACAATGAAATAATAGATACCGTCTCATTATGAGCGTTTATTTTTGTATTTTCTCTCACAAAGATTATTCGATAAAAACTTGTTATCAGTTCAATTTGCAAAATATCTGAGTAAGTGCTGGCTATTAGAACATTTGCCATTGAATGATCTTCCCTCAAACCGATACTTCCTAATATCACAACTTTTTTAATACTATTTTCCTTACAATAATCTAACGATTTTTCTAAATCAGTCTTGTTCTGATCGGATAATTCAACAACTTCTATTTTACTATCAAGATCATCAATTGCAGCAGAGTCAAGATCACCTAAAATTAGATTAGGTTGAACTCCTAATTCTTTTAAATTTTCTGATTTAGCATCAATACTAATAAAGTAATCGTTACTATCTATTACCTTTTTAACGTAATTTGTTTTTGAAACATTTCCGTTTGCAATTAAGACAGCGCTCTTTATCAATTTTATACCGTAATTAGTAATTAATTGGTCCAGAAATTACTTCAAATCTCTCATTTTGAACCTGAAAGAAATAAGAAATATTACTTCCTTGTCTTTGATCTGGATTAAATGTTACTGAGCCAAGTTTTAGTGGATCCTCGTAATCTTTAAGAGTTTCCATTGCCTCAACAAAGCTATCAACTGTTAAATCTTTTCCTGCCCTTTCGATAGCTTCAACAACTATATCAGCAAAAATATATCCATAGATGGCTCCCGTATTAGGATCTGTTGCATAAATAGATTTAAATTTATCCCACCATTTTTTTTCAATTTCATTAGCCGTATCGTAATAAGGAAATACGACAGAATTTAAACAGTACAGTCCATTCATTACTCCATTCGGTTGCTCTGCCACAACTGTGTAATAGCTTGCTGAAGTTGTCACAAAATCAACATCTGTCCAATTTATTTCCTTTGCTTTCATAAAGGGTAATATAGTTGTTCGAACAATTGTTCCCATGGCAACCAAATCGCATCCTGCATTATAAAGTTTTTTTATTTGAGCAGTGAAATCAGTATCTGTGGGCTTTGCTGATGCACTCTCAACTAATGTCATATTCATTGCTGCAAGTTGATCATCCACAGCATCAACGATTTCCTGTCCAAAATCAGTATCTTCATACAAAACACATACTGACTTTCGATTGTTATTTTCAATAAGATATTTCAATCCTGTTCTGATCTGATCATAATATGTTGAGCCTGATGTAAACTTCAAACGATCATAGGGTTCAAACATTGATCGTGCAGCTGTTAGAGGAAATAAACTTGGAATATTCATTGATAGTTGATCTGACATCACTGCATTATTCATTGGCGTACCAAGAGAACCCAACATAAAGCCAATTTTATCTTTTCTTAACAGTTTATTAGCTGCTTGCACCGCTCTTGGGACAGTATATTGATGGTCTTCAACAATAAATTTTATTGTTCTGCCATGAGCTCCGCCCGCTTGATTAAATTCATCAATTCGCATGTTTACGCCATCAACACTTTGTTTTCCAATCATAGAGGCGGGTCCACTTAGATCAGTATGCATTCCAATTAAGATCTGATCTTCTGTAATGCCTTGGTCAGCAAACGATAGGCAAGAGAGAAATAATGAAAAAAATAAATAAACAAAAATTTTCATTTAGTATGTATATTCTTTATTATCCGTTTGAATAAAAATTCCATTTTGAACTTCAAATAAATAAGCAACATTCGCACCTAGATGTTTCTCAGGGGACCAAGAAAGTACTGTGTCGCCAAAAGGTATTTTATAATCATTTATACTTTCTAATGCATTTAGGAAACTATCTGTTGTTAAGTCACGGCCAGCAATTTCTAATGCTCTAGCAGTTATATCCATGTACATATAACCATAAGCTGAACCTATATTTGGTAAATTTCCAAAAGTCGACTCATAGGTGTCAATCCAATCACAAATCTCCGGTGAACAATTTGCTTTATTTGGAGTATCAAATTGAGCAAATGTATAAAATCCATCTGTAACTCCATCAGGTTGCGATGCTATAACAGGATGAAAACTTGCAACCTGGCCAAAAAATAATGCATCCCATTTCATCTGCCTAGCTTTTGTATAACCAAGAATTGTATCTTTAACAATTGTACCCATTGCAACAGCTTCACAGCCTGCATTTTTTAATTTTGTAATTTGAGAGGTTAAATCTGTATCAGTTGGCTTATTAGTTGCTTTTTCATGCAACTCTAAACCCATTTCGTTGAGTTGGTCTACAGTGGCTTCGTATGTTTCTTGTCCAAAATCATTGTCTTGATAAAGAACGCATATTTTATTTTTTCCTCTCTCATTGATTGCCCACTTAACTCCAGCTCTGATTTGATCGTAATAACTAGAAAGAGCTCCAAATTTTAAACGATGTAAAGGATCAGTCATTGATCTTGCTGATGATAGAGGAAATAAATTTGGTATATCTTTTTTCTCTTGAGCTTCAAACACAGCATTGTTCATAGGAGTACCTAAACTTGCAACCATCAGAAATATTTTATCTTTATTTAGAAGCTTGTTTGCTGCCTGAACTGCACGAGGAACCTGGTATTGATGATCTTCTGCGATAATTTTTAACATCCTTCCGTGAATGCCTCCTGCTTTATTAATTTCATCAATTCTCATTTGAACACCTTCAACCGAATATTTTCCAAATGAAGAAACTGGCCCACTTATATCTGTATGCATGCCAAGAATGATTTCATCGTCAGAAACACCTTGAGAATAAGAATTGTGGCCAAAAGTTAAAAATATTGCCAAAAAAATTGTAAAAATTGAAAATCGCTTACTTATCATCATTCGTCCTCTTGAATTTAAAAGGAAATCTTATTATTTCACAGAGGAAAATCAAGCAGATTGATACATGCTTTCAATGATATCGCCGTATTTTTGATTTATGAATTTGCGTTTCAGCTTCATGGTCGGAGTAAGCTCATCGTCTTCGGCTGTTAATTGTATATCAATTAATGAGAATTTTTTTACTTGTTCTACAGAGGCAAATTTTTTATTTACTTTATTGACCTCATCATCGATCAAGGAAACTATTTCCTCTGATTTACAGAGACTTTCAAAATTAGAAAATGGTATGTCATTATCCTGAGCGTGTTTCATCACATTCTCTTCATCTATCATTATTAGACATGACAAAAACTTTCTTTTATCACCAATAACAACAGCATCTGATATAAATGGACTAAATTTTAATTCATTTTCTATTTCAGATGGAGATATATTTTTTCCGCCAGCTGTAATGATTATGTCTTTTTTTCTATCTGTAATTTTTAAATTTCCATAATTATCAATTTCACCAACATCTCCTGTATGCAGCCATCCATCAATCAGAGTTTCTTTTGTTTGTTCAGGCTTATTTAAATATCCACAAAACACACCTGGACCTCTAAATAAAATCTCTCCATCCTGTGCAATTCTTACTTCAGAATCATTAACTGCTCGACCAACATGTCCCAACTTTATTTCTCTGGAGTAAAATGCAGTTCCAACTCCAGCAGTTTCTGTCATTCCCCATCCTTCTCTCATATCTATACCAAGAGAAAGATACCAGTTTATAAGATCAGGGGATATAGGCGCAGCGCCACTTAGTGCGTAACGACAGTTATTCAAACCGAGAAGTTTTTTTATATTTTTTAAAACCAGTTGATTACATATCCAATAAGATAATTTCAATGATAAGGGAGGTTCTTTTCCATCAATAAAGTACTCTTTATATTTAGAGCCAACATTTATTGAAAATTGATAAAAGAACTTGCCTATGAAAGTTGCATCTTTCATTAATATCGTAATCGATGAATAAAACTTTTCCCAAATCCTAGGAACAGCAATAAATACCGTTGGAGAAACTTCTCGAATATTTTCAGGAACCGTATCAATACTTTCAGCAAAATTAACTACTGCGCCTGTTTTTAGAGGGATCATAACTGAAACTGACCGCTCTAATATATGACATAATGGGAGAAACGATAATTGCTCCTCGTGTTCCATAACATCAAAGATATCATATCCAGTATTAATAGAATAAAGCAGGTTTTTGTGATTAATCATTGCGCCTTTTGAAGGCCCTGTTGTACCTGATGTATATACTAAAATTGCAATGTCCTCAGGACTTACACTATTAACTAAACTCTTCCAAAGATCAGGGTTTTCTTGATCAGTTTTTTCACCAACTTTTAAAAATTCTTCATAGCTAATAACTTGATCATCATGAAAGTCATTTAACCCTTCCATATCATAAACAATAATTTTCTTTAATGTAGGACACTCACCTCTTACTTCTAGAATTTTATCAAGCTGCTCTTCATTTTCAGCAAAATAAAATCTTGTCGCGCTATCATTTACTAGATACTTAACCTGTGCAGCCGAGTCTGTTGTATACACTCCACTGGAAATTCCTCCAGCACCGATTGTACCCATATCAGTATAAAGCCACTCAGGGTTTCCTTCACTTGCAATTGAAACCACATTACCTTTTTCTAGTCCTAGAGTATGAAGAGCAAGACCAGTTAGCTTTGCCTTTTCTCCATAATGAGACCATGAAATTTCTTGCCAAATACCAAGGTCTTTTTCTCGCATGGCAACTCTTTCTCCACGAGATTTAACTGAGTCCCAAAAAAGACTTGGAATTGTATTTATCTCCACATTTTTTTCTTTTTCCAACGTCTCTCTCCTCTTATACCTTCATCTTGCTGTC
>CACEZK010000018.1 GCA_902564025.1 uncultured Pelagibacteraceae bacterium | reverse complement strand
AGAAAATGTTAGAGATATAAACGATGATGTTTTACTTCAAATAGGGCAAACAGTTGAACACAAAAAATTTGGTATTGGTCGAATAAAAGATATTGACGGCACAAAGGCAGTTGTGGATTTTGATAAACATGGTACAAAAAAATTAATATCTGATTTTCTAAAACCATGTTGAATACCTCAAAAAAAATTGCTGAAATAAGAAAACTATTAATTAAAAATAAAATTGATTATTACTTAATTCCACACTCAGACGAATATCAGAATGAATTTTTGCCAAATTACAGTAAACGACTAGAGTGGATTAGCAACTTTACTGGATCAGCCGGAGATGTCATTGTAGGCATAAAAGAAGCTTATTTATTTGTTGATGGGCGTTATACCATCCAAGCTCAGAATGAGGTAAATAAAAGACAATATAAGATATTTAATTACAATAAACTAACTCCATTAAACTTACTAAAATTAAAAAAAGCTAAAAATGTTGGGTTTGACGGTAACATTTTGCCTTATTTTAAAATTAAATCATATTCAAAATCTTTAGGTAAAAAAACAAATTTAATACCACTAGAGAAAAATCTCATTGATCAAATCTGGAAAACGAAACCAAAGAAAAGTATTTCAAAGCCATTTGTTTTAGAAAAAAATTTTTCAGGTGAAAGTACTAAAAGTAAAATAAATAAAATTGTCGATTTTTTAAAAAAATCTAAAACAGATTACTATGTTTTAACTGCATGTGACTCAATTTCGTGGGTATTCAATATAAGATCAAATGATATTGAGTATACACCTATATTTCTATCTCAAGCAATTATTCATAAAACTGGAAAATGTTACATTTTTTCTGATTGTAAAAACAATTTAAAAAAGCAATTGAAAATTGATGTCTCTTTCAAAAAGCAAAAAGATATTTATCCATTCATCAAAAAGTGTGGAATTAATAAATCATTCATATGTGACATCAATACGATTAATTTTAATCTAGCTAATGCGATTAAAAGTTATGGGACATTAAAACTTCAAGGGGATGTCATACAGTTACTAAAATCAAAAAAAAATAAAACTGAACAAAAAGGTATGATTAATTCGCATAAAAGAGATGGCGCATCATTAACAAAATTTATGTTTTGGGCTAAAAACCAAGTACAAAATAAAAATATAACAGAAATAGATGCAATTAAATATTTAGATAATTTAAGAAAGAGTAATAAAAATTTCTTTTCACTCAGCTTTCCAACTATTGCGGGTACAGGCTCAAATGGAGCAATTGTTCACTATCGTGCAAATAAATTAACAAACAAAAAAATTAGAAAATCAGATTTATTTCTAGTTGATTCTGGCGCTCAGTACTTTGATGGAACGACGGATGTAACGAGAACAATAAGTTTTAATAAGCCGCGAAAAGACCAAATAGATATGTATACTAGAGTCTTAAAAGGTCATATTGCGGTCGCACGTAGTAAATTTAAGTACGGAGAAAAAGGTAAAAGATTAGATAATCTTGCAAGAAAATATCTCAAAGAAATAAATTGTAATTTTGAACACGGAACTGGACATGGGGTCGGCTGTTTCTTGAATGTACACGAAAGTCCCCCTTCTATTTCACAATTTTCTAGAATATCTTTTGAAGAAGGTATGGTTGTTTCAAATGAACCTGGTTTCTATAAAAAAAATGACTACGGTATAAGGATTGAGAGCCTAATTATGTCTAAAATAAGTAAAGGTTATTTGCATTTTAAAACATTAACAATGGCTCCGTTCGAGAGAGATTTAATAAATAAAAAAATGTTGAATAAAAAGGAAATTGAGTGGATTGATAAGTATCACTCAGATGTAAAATCAAATCTATTGCGATTTATGAATGAACAGGAGAAAAAATGGCTGATAAACCAAACTTCCCCCCTGATTAATTAGCTAAATTTGACCATTCTTTCTCATTCATTACCTTGACACCTAATTCTTTTGCTTTTTTTAACTTTGATCCAGAATTTTCACCTGTAACGAGTATATCTGTTGATTTACTTATTGATGAAACGACTTTTGCGCCGAGTTTCTCAGCTTTTGTTTTTGCCTCAGCCCTAGACATTGATGACAGTGTTCCAGTAAAAATTATCTTCTTTCCAGTTATTTTTGATTTAACGGTATCTATTTTTTTTATAAATAGATCAACCCTCTGGGTTAGTTTTAATATTTGTTTCTTATTAGATTTAATTGATGAGTATTCTATAAATGATTGAATAACTTTTGGACCCAGTCCATCTGTATTTTCAAGGATGCTAAGTATATCGCTCTTTCCTTCAAAAAAACTTATAAAGCTCTTTATATTTGAAAAAGCTGATGCGATTAATTTTGCATTTATTTGCCCCACGAAACGAACTCCCAAGGAATAAATAAATTTTGATAACTCAATTTTTTTCTTTTGATCTATTGCATTTATTAAATTGTTAAACGAAAGTGTGCCCCATCCTTCTATATTAACAATTACATCTCTTTTTGTTTCAAGGTCAAAAATATCAGCGTAGTCCTCTATTAGTCCCTTATTATAAAATAGATTGATTTGTTTATCTCCCAAACCTTCAATATCTAGTGCACTTCTTGATACAAAATGTTTCAACCTGCCAATTTTTTGTGCATCACATACGTAAGTGCCTGAACATCTGACAACAACTTCATCAGGGTCAATAACTATTGGTGATTTACATATTGGACAAGATTTAGGTGGTTTAAAAAGATTTGGTCTATTTTTTTTATTTTTAGATACAACTTCAAGAATATGAGGAATTACATCGCCTGCTCTTTCAACAATCACGGAGTCACCCTCACGAATATCTTTTTTTTCTATTTCTTCAAAATTATGCAATGTAGCGTTTGATACCAGTACACCGCCAATGTTAATTGATTTCAGTCTTGCGACAGGTGTTACCGATCCAGTTCTTCCAATCTGAATATCTATTTTTTTAATTTCAGTTTGTGCAGTTTCTGAAGCAAATTTATGGGCTATGGCCCATCGAGGGGATTTGCCCACAATGCCTAATCTATTTTGAAAAGATAAATTATTCACTTTGTATACAAGTCCATCAATATCATAGGGTATTTCTGCTCTTTTTTTGTTAACTTCATCATAAATCTTTATTAAATCTTTTAGGTTTTTGGCTTTTTTTAGGAATGGGCTGATTGGGATCCCCCACGATTTGAATTCAATTAATTGATCGTAATAACTACTCTTTTCTTCAGAAAATGATCCAAACCCATGAGCGATAAATTTGAGTGGACGCTTTGCGGTAACTTTTGAATCCAACTGTCTTAGACTTCCTGCCGCAGCATTTCTTGGATTTGCAAATTTGTTATCTGTATTCAGCTTCATAAAATCATTTTTAGTGATGAATATTTCACCTCTAATTTCAATAGAAACTGGTGGATATTTTGTTTTTAAGATTTTTGGTATATCCTTGATTGTAATTACATTGTCTGTAATATTTTCCCCAATTTGACCATCGCCTCTGGTAGCAGCTGTTACAAGTTTTCCATTTTTATAAATTAAATTAACTGATAGACCATCAATTTTAGGTTCAGATGAAAATTCAAAATCAATACCCTTATTGTTTAAGAAATTAGATATTTTTTTTTGAAAATTTTGCAGGTCTTCTTCTGACATTGCATTATCAAGAGATAGCATTCTTGTGGGATGATCAAATTTTGAGAATAAATCAGAGGCCCTACCTCCAATTTTGTTCAAAATATCAGATTGCATAGTTTCTTCTGGAAAAAGTTTTTTGATATTTTTGTAATCGTTTATCAGAGAGTCGTACTCTGCATCACTTATTTCAGGACTATCATTATTGTAGTAAAGATTGTTATGGTACTGGATATTCTTTACAAGTTCTTGAAACTTTTTTTTTGGAAATTTTTCCACTACTTTTATTTAACTTAAATCTTTGACTAACTCGTAACTTTTTGTGTACCAATCACTATCAGGAAAATTAAAACCTAGAGTTGATGCATATCTTTTTGCTTCTTCAATTAAACCAAGGGAGTAATAGATTTCAACAAGTCTATGTAATGCCTCCTCTGTATATACAGAAGTATCATAATCCTCTAAAATTTTATTATACCTGTTAATTGCTGATATCCATTGCTGTTTAAATTGATAATATCTGGCAATTTCAATTTCTTTTGCTGCCAGTCTATCATTTATAATATCAATTTTTAAGTAAGCATCTTCAACAAACTCAGAATCAGGATATTTGTTTATAACCTCATAAAAGGCCTTTTTAGATTTTACCGTCATACTCTGATCTCTTTCTACATCTTTTATCTGCTCAAAGTAATTTAAAGCTCGTAGATAGTAAGCGTATGAAATTTTCTTGCTGCCAGGGTAAAGCGCTATAAATCTTTCTAGGGCGTCTAAGCTTTCGTCATGAAATTGTGACTTATAATAGCAGAAAGCTGTCATCAGTTGCGCTTGATTAGACCACTTAGAATAGGGGTATTGTCTTTCGATATCTTCAAATAGTATTGCCGCATCTACAAAATCTCTTTTTTTAACTAATTCCATAGCATTTGAGTAAAGTATTTGAAGTTTTTCACCTTCTGTTTCAGGCGTGACCAGCTTTGTATCTGAACAATTAATAAGAGTAAAAGTTACTAAAGTTAAAAAAATAAAGATTTTTACTAATTTCATAATCACAATTTTAATGATTATTTAAGAAGATTAAAGATGAATTTCTAAATTATAATGATGCAGCTAAAGACTTCGTATAATAGGTGTTTTGATAATTTTTATCATTTAAAATTTCTTCGTTTATAAGGCGCCAATTTGACTGATCTGACATTATTGAATTCATAGTTTCATGGGTTAATCTGTGACCGCCTTTATATATTTCAAAAGCTCCTTTCACCGAATATCCTAATAGATAAATATCACCAATGAAATCGAGTATTTTATGTTTAACAAATTCATTTTCTTGACGCAGTTTTTCATTATTCACAATTCCTTTTTTATCAAGAACAATTGCATTTTCCAAAGAACCTCCTGCAATGAGTCCTTTTTTTCTAAGAGAATCTACCTCATCTTTAAAGCCAAAAGTTCTGCAGTTCGAAATAAGATTTTTAAACTGGTTTGTATCTTTTAACTCATAATTAAATCTTTGTTCCTTTATAAGATTGTGATCATAAGAAATTGTATAATCAATTTCTAAATTATCAGATGGGGAAACTTTCACAAAAGAGTCGTTCATACTAAACACAATTGGTCTAGATATGCTTAGATATTTTTTTTCTACATTTAAACTTTTAAGACCAACTTCCTCAATGTTACGCACATATTCTAAGGAGCTACCATCAAGAATTGGTAATTCATCACAATCTACTTCAACAATAGCGTTATCAATTCCCGTGCCATGTAAAGCTGACATCAAATGTTCAATTGTTGAAACTGATATTCCGAATTTATTAGTAATCTTTGTACATAGATCTGAGACGCTAACGTTATTAAACTTTGCTTCAATTAGTGATTCTTCATTAGAATTTTTAATATCAACTCTTCTAAATACAATGCCAGTGTTGGCAGTCGCTGGGTTAACAGACAGATTTGATCTTTCACCACTGTGTAAAGTTACACCTTCAATATTAAATGACTGATTAATGGTTTTTTGCATTTCAATGTTTATAAATTGTTTGAAATCACAGGAAAAAACAAAGATTATTTCTTTTTGTTACTACTTAAAGATTTCTAAAAAAATTATAAACTACTGAAAATAATGATTTTTTTTCTGTTTTGGACTCATCCTTATCTCCCTCCATGTTATGGTTTGCGGCATAATTTAAAAGACCAAATGCCGATGCAAGAGACGGATTATCTAAATAAGTTTTGGATCCGTTAATTTTTTTTGTCGATCCTAAACGAAAATTGCTATCACTCATTTGACTTTTGATGAATTTTTGCACAGTTAACGATTTTGCTCCATATCCAGTAAGTACAATATTATTAGATACTAGAGAGCTAAATTTTGATTTATAAATTATATTTTTTATTAAATTTGATAATTCTTCTGCTCTTGATGAGTATATCTCAAAATACTTTTCTAATTTTTTTTCATAAATTCTTTGACTATTCATTGTATCAATTTGCTTTCTTACTAGTTCAGCCTCTTCAAGTGAAATTGATTTAATTTGTGATATATCATTTGAAAAATTATAAGTTCCAACTTTAACCGTATCATAGCCAATAAGTTGGTTGTCAAAAGTATAAGAAATAATTGTCTTGTTTTTTTGAATATCGATACTTACTGCTCCATTATCTGCTTCTTCATCTGATAAAACTGCAAGGCTGCTAGCATAGTGACTTGAAACTATCTGTTTAAGGCTGATATCTTGATTATTTAACAAATCTAATATTTTACTTAAATAGTCTTTTGAAGTTGATATAACATGCCATTTTGTATGAAGAGTTTCAGCTTTCACACCAATTGGATCTGATAAGCTTTTTTTATTATCTACTTTGTAACTTATTGGGAAGGAATGAAGTGGTTCATCAGTTTCAGTATATAGTCTTTTAAATTTTGTATCTTCAAAAAAAGATTTGATATCATTTTCTGTTATGATCCTACCTGAAATTTTATTTTCAAATTCAACATAATCTGATTTCATGTTTTCTGATATACTGACATAAACGTTACTAATCTTTATACCAGCATCTACTTCTGCTTTCGAAATAGCGGCATCAAGATGATTTTTAATTTCATCTGTTTCCAATGAAAAGGGCTTTAAACAATTGACGTTCAGTTTAGAAGTACCTATTCCAATAAGTTGAAGAATTTTCCCTTTGTCTAATATTTGTAATTCTTGAGCAATTAGGCAAATTACTTTGTCAGCTCTTATGTCAATTGCACTAATTATTTTTTGACCCATTAAATCTCATCAATACCATAATTTATTTTTCCATCTAATACTTTGAGAGCCGCTCTTCCTTGAATTCTTAAATCTATTTCAATAATGTTACTTTGCATTACCTCCTGCTCCTCAAAAAGCTGTTTTAAATTTTTTAATGATTGTTGAACATTTTCATCTGGTAATTTTACAAGTAAACTATTGTTTAATCTCAAATTCCACCTTCTTTTTTCAATAAACTCAACTTCTTCCAGATTTTGATTCAAATTTGGAAATGCAATACTAATATCCCTAATTAATTGCTCTAGTAATTCTGGCGACTTCTCGCCCTTTACAAATAAAAGGTCATCTTGAAAATTATCTAAGTTTATTTCAGTAATAATTGATCCATCAAGATCTATAAGAAAAGATTTTCCTTCTTGCAAATATATAGCATATGGATCGTTCTCAGTAATATTAATTATTAAAGTTGATGGTAAAATTTTTTTTATAGATGCCCGCTTTACCCATTCAATTGACTCAACAATTTCTTTAATGGAATTAAAATTTAAGCCAATTAGATTTCCTTTGAATTCAATCACATTATTTTCAATCTCATATATATTTGATTTTACAGAACCCTCTATGATTACTTGTTTAATTTGAAATGAATTATTTAGTAAACTTGGAAACTTTAAAAATACAAAAATTGTAGTAAGAGAAATAAAGATTAAAGAAAAGGAGACAATATTTATTATTTTAATTTTGCGTTGCATCTAATAGGATCCAATTTATAAGATTATCAAAGTTAATACCTTTATAATTTGCAATTTCGGGAACTAATGAAGTTGGTGTCATACCGGGTTGGGTATTAAGCTCTAGTATATAAAATTGTTTTGTCACTTTATCTAATATAAATTCTGTTCGGCTGACTCCCTTACAACCTAATAATTTATGAGCATCTAAACCTAAACCTTCAACTTTTTTAATCAGTTCGCTCTCTAATCTTGGTGGAATTATATGTTTTGTTTTTCCTGCATCAAAGTACTTTGATTCGTAATCATAGAATTCGTTTTTTGGATCAATTTCTATAGAACCAGTTTTATTTGTTCCTATAACAGCGACATTTATCTCAGGACCCTCAATAAATTGCTGAAGCAATAATTCATTTCGAAATTTATTCTTAGACAGGTATTTATTTAATTCCCCATGGTTTCTTATAATACTAACTCCAACACTAGATCCTTCATTTCTTGGTTTTAAGACATAGGGAAAATCAAATATATTTTGATCTTTCACTTCCTCTATCTTCATCAATTTCGTTAAAGGATGATTGAACCCATTTTCAATAAATAGTTCAGCAGATTTGTATTTATCCATTGCTAATTTGGATGACTCAATTCCAGAATGAGTGTAAGGCACTCCATATTTTTCAAGTATTTCTTGAACGCTCCCGTCTTCTCCCCATGTTCCATGTAATCCATTGAATACTATGTCAGGTTTATGCAGTTCAAGATCAACTAACAGATTCTCATTTGCATCAATTTCTATAATATTGTAACCCATACTTTTAAGGGATTTGCTAATTTCTTTTGAGGTTATAATGCTTATTTCTCTTTCTGCAGAAATGCCTCCATACAAAAGCATAATCTTTTTGTCTTTATTCATCTTTCACCAAATATCTTTATTTCCCAGTTTAAGTTTATTCCCAATTTTTTCTTTACATCAGACCTAATATATTCTCCGAAGTCTTCGATAAGGTTTGCTGATTTAGTTTGATTATTAACTATGAAGTTTGAATGCTTAGAAGAGAAACATATTCCTTGAAGCTCAAAATTTTTAAGACCAGCTTCTTTAATAATTTCCCATGCTTTTTTATCAGTCTGATCTTTTGGATTTTTAAATGTACTTCCTGCTGTTTTAATTTGCTGAGGTTGAGTTTTTTTTCTTTGTTCATCAACTTCTTTCATTTTTAGGGAAATTGCATTTTTGCTTGCATTTTTTTTTTGCATATATACATCGCAGATAATCATATCTTGAGGTATATTACTTTCCCTATAAGAAAATAATTCCTTCGAATTACGTATTTCTGAGGCTTTCCCCCTATAATCAACACACTTTGCTTTAATAAAAACATCTTTTGTTTCAGAATTATAACAACCGGCGTTCATACGAACTGCACCACCAAGTGTTCCCGGAATTCCAAAATAAAACTCCATTCCGCCTATTTCATTTTTCTGACAATAATTCGATAATACTCTATCGTAGGTTGCAGCTCCAACTTCAATACAATCATTATGTAATTTAATTTGACTAAATTCTTTTCCTAATTTTATTACAAGACCAAATATTCCACCATCTCTTATAATGATATTCGATCCAGCTCCAATCACCGTTACTGGTAATTTATCTCTGTTGATTTCTAAAACTTTTACTAATTCTTCGAAATTTGGGGGCATATAAAATATCTCAGCGTTGCCTGCTACCCCAAACCAGGTATATTTTGATAAATTATGATTTATTTGAATTTTTCCAATAACATTGTTTTTTTTACAATTTTCTAAAAATTCCCTTTGATTTTCATTCATAAATTTTTTTTAACTCTTTAGCAAAATTTTGAGCCCAATCTGTAACTGTCCCAGCTCCTAAAAATAAAAAGATTATTTTTGATCTATTCTTCTTTGTTAATTCAAATAATTGATCATTTTTAACAAAATATTCAGCTTTGACTTTAGAATTTTTTGCAATGTTACTAATAAATTTATTTAAATCGAAATTTTTTGGTTTTTTCTCACCCGCTCCATAAACATCCGAAACAAATACACATTCACTATTTTTAAAACACGTCGTGAATTTGCTTTTCAAATCTAAAACCCTTGAGAATCTATGAGGCTGGAAAATAGTTATTATCCTATTTTTTTTGTCTGCATCAACCAATCCTTTTAATACATTACTTATTTCGGTCGGATGATGGGCATAATCATCAACAACTCTTATATTATTATTACTCCATAATTCAGTAAGTCTTCTTTGGACACCCTTAAAAGAATTTAGAGACTTCTTAATTATTTCTGGTTTTACATTTAATTGAAGACCAACTGCTATAGCAGCTAATGCATTATTTACATTATACGCTCCATGGAGTGGTAACTTAATATTTTTAATAGTTTGGCTTTGCTCTTTTACAAAAACATCAAATATTGTTTCATTGGATTTATGTCTTAATTTAATACATTTGATATCACTTTCTCTATGAAAACCTGTTCTAATAATTTTTGTAGTACTTATATTTGCAGCTAACTTACGTAGCTCATTATCATCTATACATATAACTGCGAAACCATAAAAAGGAACTTGTGTGATAAACCTTTTGAAATAGTTTTTTAGATTTTGAAAATTTGAATAGTAATCAAGATGTTCTTTATCAATATTAGTTACCACAGAAATTGAGGCTGGAAGTTTCACAAAAGTACCGTCAGACTCATCAGCTTCAACTACTAACCAATCACCTGATCCTAATTTTGTATTTGTTCCAAACTGATTTATTATCCCGCCATTGATTACAGTGGGTTTCATTCTTGCCCCATTTAAGACTGCTGAAATTAGAGATGTCGTAGTAGTTTTTCCATGAGACCCAGATATAGCTATAGTTTTTTTTAGTTTTACAATTTGAGATAATATTTCAGCTCTTGAAATTGAAGGAATTTTAATTTTTTTGGAATGTTCAAGCTCAATATTGTTTTTACTTATTGCAGATGAATAAACAACTAAGCTTACATTTTTTAAATTTGACTGTTTATGTGAATTGAAAGTTTTTATTTTCTTTTTATTTAATCGAACAATGTTTGCGTTAATTTTTATGTCACTTCCTTGAACTTGATATCCCATTTCTGATAAAATTTCTGCAATTCCACTCATCCCAATTCCACCAACTCCTACAATATGTATTAATTTATTTTTATTTAATTTCATCGACTTGCTTCTATATGCTTAAAAATTCTTTCAACAGGATTGCTTATATACTCTTTTTTTAAAGTTTCTTTAATCGACTCTCTTCGTTGCGGGTTGTTGATTATTTTATTGATCAGACTTGATAATAAGTGAGTATTCATATCTTTGTCCTTAATTATTTCAGCACAATTAAGACTTTTAAGAACTGATGCATTATAATATTGATGGTTGTTGGCAGCATATGGATAAGGAATCAAAATTGAGGGAATTCCAAAGCAAATAATTTCATTAACAGTCGATGAGCCAGCTCGTGAAATAATCAAATTTGTATTTTCTAAAATATCTGTGACATTGCTGAAGTATACATTTACATAGCACTCAATACTATTTTCTCTATAAAGTTTTTCTACTAAGTTTACATCTTCTTTTCTACATTGATGGTAAACAATAAATTCTTTCTTACATTCATTCTTAGATTTTATGATCGAATGAGCAATATTATCTGAAAGGTTTTTTGCACCTTGGCTGCCACCAAGAATACATATTTTAAGCTGATTTTTTTTATTAGTTTCTTTGTTTTTTAAGTTTCTACTACTCCTAGTTGGCAAACCAACTCTGAATGAATTTTTATTTTGAATTAGTTTTTCACCATGCGTTTCGTTAAAAGTTGTAAAGATATTACCTACATATTTAAATAATAATTTATTCGCTTTTCCAATAAATGCATTGCCCTCATGAAGAAAAATTTTTTTTCTCATTATTAAACTAGCGAAAAGAACAGGTATTGTGAAAAATCCACCAAAACCTATAGTGTAATCGGGTTTGATTTTAAAATTGTATAATATTGATTGAATAAATAAGAACGGAGAATTTATAATATTTGCTAGTCTTGATTGAGAAGAAATAAGATTTCTAAGTATAATTACATTATTTGAGTCTATATTATCGAAATATTTCTTGCCTCTGTTATCGGTTAAAATAAAGCATTTAAAATTTTTAGGTGCCTCCGAATAAACAACATTTATTGGTATACAGTGGCCACCAGTACCTCCACCTACTAAAAAAAGTTTTTTCATAAAGTTAGTCTATTCACGAATATGTCGATTCTTTGAAAATAATAAAATTAATCCCGCTGCAATTGACATGCCAAGGACCGATGAACCTCCATAGCTGATAAACGGTAAGGTAATTCCAGTTGTTGGTATCAACCTTATATTTACCCCTATGTGGATTAAGGCCTGTAAGCATACGTATAAAATAAGGGTAAATAAACAGATTTGAATAAAGTGATCATTGTTTCCGTAAATTTTTTTGAAACCTTGATATGATATTATAAAGAAGATTAATAATATAAGTGTACAACCTATGAGACCATACTCTTCTGCAACCACAGAAAAAATATAATCTGAATTAGCTTCAGGAATTTTATTTTTTAAAAGACCATTACCCGGTCCCACACCAATAATACCTCCTTGTTTAATTGCTTGAAGAGAAATTTCAGTTTGACTTACGTCATATTCATTTGGAAATAAAAATGAATTTATTCTATTTTGAACGTTAAAATTGAGCAAATATATCATCACAAAACTTAGAATTCCAAAAACCACAATTACAGTGAGTATTATAATACTGAAACCACTCATAAGCACTGAACCAAAATAAATAGTTGATAATAAAAAAAATTGACTAATATCAGGCTGCAAAACGAGTATACTTGCAACTGAAATATAGATTAAAGCACTTAGTGAGTGAGATGATATTTTTGTACCTTGGTATTGATTATTTAATATCAGAGCCAGTACAACGCAAAATACTGGCTTTACTAATTCTATTGGCATGAGAGAAAAAGATCCAAAACTTATCCATCTTCTTGAACCTTTGATTTCATCCCCAAATAATAGAGTAAGAGCTAGTAAAGTAAAAAATACTGTAAATAATATCACACTAAATAATTTGATGTATTTTGTCTCAATCAGTGAAATAGAAATAAATACTAAAAAACCTATTACTAGGTACAAAGCCTGTATATTAAAAAATGCAAATAGATTGTTATTGAGATACCTGCTTGTACCAGGGTTTATAGTTAAACTTATTAATAGACCAAAAGTTATTAATACTGTTATACAAAAAAAAATTGGCTTATTTATTTCAGTAATCCAGTTTGTAATTATTGACTGTTCATAAGTTCTTTTATTCATTATTTGCTAAGTTTGCTTATAAGTTTATTAAAATGTCTTCCACGTTCTTCAAAGTTATTATATTGGTCAAATGAAGCAGCGCCTGGACTAAATAAAAAAGTATTGAAATCTGTATTGGTCTTCATAAATTTACTCATTTCGACCACTGCTTTATCTAAGCTTTGAACATAAACTGTGGTAACTTTACTATGAAAGTATTTGTGAAAAGTATTAGATTCCTCTCCAATAATTATTACTTTTTTAATATTGCCAAGACTGTCATCTAATATACTGATATTATTGCTTTTTATCTGACCACCGCATATCAAGATGATATCTTTATATTTTTTTAGCGCAGCAATTAGAGAATGATAATTTGTTGATTTGGAATCATTTATAATAAGTTTCCTTTTGTCTGAAAAAATTATTTGTTGTCTAAACTCAAGCCCTCTAAATGATTTAAAAGCATTGAAGATTTTATTGCTGCTTAGGCCCACTTCTTTCAAAATTTCATATGAGAAGTGGTAGTTTTGGTCGTTACTCAGTAAATTATATTGATTTTCATTTAATTTTTTAATGGAGTTTTTTTTATTTTTATTAATCTGCTTTAAATTTTTCATTTTATTCAAATGATTATTCTTTTTTATTAATTTTTTTATAATTGAATCATTATTAAAAAAACCTTTTTGTGAGCTATTTATATTTTTAAAAATATTTAATTTAGCATTACCATAATTGGACATTGTATTATGTCTCGCCAAATGATCTGGAGTTAAATTAAGTATACAGGCAATATCAGGTTGAAATATCTTGGAGCTCTCTAATTGATAAGATGATAATTCTAAAACATAAAAACCTTTTTTAATCATCTTTGTTTCGAAAATCGGGTTACCTATATTCCCGGCAAGCTCTGTATTAAATTTATTTTTTTTAAGAATATGATGAATAAGCGATACTGTTGTTGATTTTCCATTTGTACCTGTAACCGCAATTATTTTAATCTGGTTTCTTATATTTAAATTATCCAGGTATATTTGAAATAAATCTAATTCACTTATCAGTTTAGTATTTTTTGAAGTTAATTTTTTTATCAGTTTATGTGCTGACTTTCCTTTTGTAGCAATTCCAGGACTAGGTATAACATAGTCTATTTGACTTATTTTAGAAGAATACTTTTTATATCCTTTATTTAATATTTTTTTTGAGTGTTTAGGATTATCTTCCCAAAAATATACTACGGCTCCACTATTTATGAGAGATTTATAAATTGAACATCCTGTTTTTCCCATGCCAATGACTACATAGCTTTTCTTTGAAAAACATTTTGACTTCAACATTTAATTACCTAATCTTAAGTGTTGCGAGTCCAATCAGAGCAAGAATTAAAGCGATTATCCAAAAACGAATTACTATTTTTGATTCTGCAATACCATTCTTCTCAAAATGATGGTGTAAGGGAGCCATTTTGAATATTCGTTTGCCGGTTAACTTATATGATCCAACCTGAAGAATTACTGACACCGCTTCTGCGACGAATATTCCTCCAACTATTGCTAATACAATTTCTTGCTTGGTTAGAACACTTATACCCCCCAACGCAGCACCTAATGATAAAGAGCCTGTATCGCCCATAAAGACCATTGCAGGAGGCGCGTTGTACCATAAAAAGCCAAGAGCGGATCCAATTATGGCTGCGCAAAGAACGGTTAATTCACCTGCTCCAGGTAAATAATTAATGTAAAGATAATTCGAAAAAATCATATTCCCTGCCAAGTAGCAGATCACAGCAAAAGTCGCAGAGACAATCATAATTGGAACAATTGCTAGCCCATCAAGACCGTCTGTAAGATTAACCGCATTTGCTGATCCTAGAATTACCAATATAACGAATGGAATTGAAAATAAACTTAAGTTTAGAAATATATCCTTGAGAAAAGGTAAGGATAATAACTGAATATCAATTTCATTATAATTTGTTATCCAATAAATAAATATCAACGATATTATTATTTGAAAAAAGATTCTTATTTTCGCAGAAATTCCATTACTTGATTTTTTCTTAACTTTGCTAAAGTCATCTGCAAAACCAACCAATCCAAAAGATATTAGAAGGAATATAATTGGCCAAGATATATAGCTTTCAGGATTGACCCATAGAATCATTGATCCAACTATAGAAATCAAAATTATAATTCCTCCCATTGTTGGAGTCCCTTTTTTAGCTACTAAGTGAGACTCAGGGCCGTCTTCTCTAATAGGCTGACCAATTGATTGGTATGACCCAATTCTTTTAATTAAAAATGGGCCAAAAAAGAGAATAAAAAAAAATGAAGTAAACAACGCCAGACCTGTTCTAACTGTTAAATAATTTAAAAAATTATTTAGGGCACCAAGATTTAAATACTCAATTAAATATAAGATCATAGTTAACTTATTAAATGATTTGACAACTTTCGTAAATTGATTGAATTTGAACCTTTTAGAAATACCTTGCTATTCCTATTAAATATTTTTTCTGCATTACTTATAACACTATCTATATTCTCATAATATTCAAACTGAAGTCTTTTGTATCTTTTTCTAAGCGAATAAAGTTTTGACCCAACAAAAATTACTTTTTTAGCCTTAATCAGTATTAGATATTTAATTAAATCCATATGAAATTTTTTAGATTTATTTCCAAGCTCATTCATATCACCTATGACATAAACTAAATGTTTATTTTTAAACTTATTAAAAATATCGATTGTGTCTCTCATAGAAACAGGACTAGCATTATAAGAATGGTCATGTAATTCTAATTTATTTCCCTTATATTTTGATTTTAGTATTTCGCCTCTTCCTTCTGTAAAAGGAACATTTTTGAATTGATTGATTAGTTTTAAATTTAAACCTAGCATATAAAAGCAAGTAATAATGGCTAATGCATTAAAAATAAGATTTTTTTGATTTTTTCTTAGAGTAAAATCAAGTTTACTGGCATCAGGCAGAATTACTTGGTATTTAATAATATTCGAAATATTTGTCTCTTTTTTAAGATATACTTTTGATGATTTAACTTTTCCAATGTCTAAGCAAGTACTGATCTTTGATTTTTTGAATAATATATATAGCAATTTATAAAAATTAGAATTTCTATTAATAATTAAGTTTTCAATACTTTTTGTTGAAGTGAATATTTCTGATTTTGCTAATGCAATTTCTTTTAAAGATTTAAAATTACCAAGGTGAACATTTTCAACATTTAAAATAATAGCTGTTTGTGGCTGCAATACCTTTACTAATCTTTTTATTTCTCCTGAATGATTCATGCCTATTTCAAAAAATCCATACTTCGTATACCGTGGCATATTTAGTAATTCGAGAGGCAGGCCATATTGATTGTTAAATGATTTACGCGAACAAAAAATATCTTTCTCATTTCTAAGCAAATAATTTATTGCATCCTTTGTCCCAGTCTTCCCAATACTACCTGTAATACCCACAATTTGTGTTTTTAGCTGTGCTCTGTACTTTGTTGCGAGCTTAAGGAGTGCTTTAGACGTATCTTTAACATTAATTAGAGGTATTTTTATGCCTCTTACTTTTTTATGAACAAAAGCAATAGATGCACCTTTTTTTTCTGCTTCTACTAAATATTTATGACCATCTGTATTTAAGCCTTTAATTGCAAAAAAAATATTACCTTTTCTTAATGACCGTGTGTCGATAGATGCGCCAGTTATTCTTTTACAAACAATATTAGTCCCAAATAATTCGTTTATTTCAGTAGTTGTAATGAATTTTTTCATTTTTTTTGTAAATATTTTTTTGCAATTTTAACATCATCAAAAGGAAATTTTTTTCCCATGATGGATTGAAAGTTTTCGTGACCTTTGCCGGCAATAAGAAGCAAATCGCCTCTTTTTAATTCGCTAATAGCTTTTTTTATGGCTAGTTTTCTATTACCAATTTCAGATATATTTTTTAAATTTCCAATTACTTCCTCTCTAATCCTTGCTGGATTTTCATATCTTGGATTATCATCTGTGACTGTTGCTTTATCAGCGTATTTTGAAGCTATTTTACCCATTAGCGGTCTTTTTTTTCTATCTCTATTTCCACCGCAACCAAATAAAACATGTACGTTTGATGTCTCTAACTTTTTTGACTCTACAATTGAATTTTTAAGAGCATCAGGCGTGTGTGCAAAATCAACGTAAACTTTTCCACCTGTTTTTGTTCTACCAACATATTCCATTCTTCCTAATACTGAAGGGCAATTAAGACTGCTTTTTGATAGCTTTCTAGGATCAAATCCAATTAAATTTAGAATTGAAATTGCAAATATAAAATTTTCTATCTGAAAATTTGGAAAATTTTTAAACTTTAAAAGAATTCGCTTACTGCCCACTATTGCTTTTACATGTTGAATATCATTTTTTTTTAGGATTTTAATAATTTTATAATTTCTATTTGCTTGAAAATATAATGGCTTAACGGATTTATTTTTTTTTAAAATTGATCTTATTTTTTTAATGTATTTTGTTTTTGAATTAATAATTAATTTACTATCCTTATGTATATAATCTTTGAAAAGGATCATTTTACTTTTTATGTAATTATTTATAGTTTTATGATAATCAAGGTGATCATGTGATATATTTGTTAACGCACAAACTTCAAAATTCATTCCATAAAATCTGCTTTGATGTAAGCCATGACTTGATGCTTCCATAACTAAATATTTTATTTTTTTTTGACTTATCTTTTTTAATTGCTTTGAAAGATCAATCGGTTCGGGTGAAGTAAGGTTATATTTATTTCTCTTTAATACAGAGTTTCCTAAAGTACCTATAGTAGCTACACTCTTTCCTGAAATTCTCAGTAAATAACTTAAAAAATATGCAACAGATGTTTTTCCATTAGTTCCAGTTATTGCAATTTTTGTTTCAATATTATTTTTGTTTATTTCAAATGCTAATAGCGATAGTGATTTTCTAATATCTTTAGCCTTTATCACTGTCGTATTCTTGGGATATCTTTCTTTACTATATGATGGAACAACAATAGCTGCAGCACCCTTTTTAATTGCTTGATTTATGAACCTAGATCCATCTATTTCATTTCCAGGGATTGCAAAAAAAATATTTCCTTTTTTTATCGATCTCGAGTCTGATGAGACTCCATTAAATTTTATCTTCTTTGATTTAATTTCTTCTAGAAGGGAGTGATTTGGCATTTATCAAAGAGAGGTATTAATGAGCATGTTTTCATTAGGTATGTATCTTGCCTTTATGTCCAAAATAGGACTTACTCTATCAATAATTTGTCTTGAAACTCTTGCCGCATTCCACCCAGCATCACTCCAGTTCCAAGTATTATATGGCTCTCCATATTCTCTATTAATCCCTTTCGGGTCGTCTAATGAGATAAGAACTACATACTTAGGCTTGTGTATGGGTAGTACCGATATAAAAGTAGTTAACTTTTCTCTTGTGTAGGATTTTTTGTCTATTTTGTGAGATGTGCCTGTCTTACCTCCAACCAAATATTTAAACTTACCATCTTCTGTGTATGCTTTATCAGCATCCTTGTTAAAGGCTTCTTTGGCAGTCCCTTTTGCAACAACTTGGCTTAAAAGGTAACGCATAATTTCACTGGTCTCTTCTGAAAAAATTTGATTTTCATATCGTTTATCATCTCCTAATTTTGTTAGAGATGGCTTAATTAAATATCCTCCATTTACTACAGCTGATGTAGCTACAGCCAAATGCAATGGTGATACTGAAAGGCCATAACCGTAAGAGATTGATTCTGTATTAACTGTTCTCCATGGGTCAGGAACAATTGGAATTGCTTTTTCTGGTATTCCAATATTTACTTGACGAAGTAAACCAAGTTGAGACATATATTCTTGCTGTAATTCTTTGCCAATATCTCTAATCATTTTTATCGTTCCAATATTTGATGACTCAACAAATATTTCTTCAACAGAACACATTTTTATCTCACAAGGCCTGTGAACATCCTCTACACGATGCTTTCCAATATAAATATGATTTTCAATCTCGTACTTTGTATTTGGCTGAAAAATTTTTTCCTCAATTCCCATTGCTGCAGTAAATATTTTCATCACTGAACCAAACTCATATACACCTAATGTATTTTTGTTGAACTTATCATTGTCATTTGCATTTTTAGTATTGGGATCAAAATCTGGAAGTGATGTCATGGCAAGAATTTCTCCATTATTGACATTCATTATGAGTCCTGAGCCACCAGTTGCTTTATATAGTTTCATAGCAGCTAGTATTTCATCGCGAACAATGTGTTGTATTCTTGTATCTAAAGATAATATCAAATCATTATTTTCTTCATTTTGAAGAAACTTATTAAAAGATTTTTCTAGTCCAGAAACGCCTGTATTATCAATGTCAACTTTTCCAACTAAATGACTAAAAAGTTCACTGTGAAGATATTTTCTTTTATAAGCATCTCTGAATTCAATTCCAGTTTCACCTAAATCTATATACTTTTGTAATTCTAAGGGTTCAACATTTCGATCAAGCCAGAAAAATTTTTTTTCAGATACCAATTTATCAAGATCAGTTGCGGAAAACCTATTATTTATTGCTGAGACTTTACTAATAAATTTTTTCTTATCGTACACAGCTTTTGGATTTACAGATATATGGGATGTTAATAAATTTGCTGTAAGAGAGGTATTATTTCTATCTAAAATATTTCCCCTTTTTGTCTCAACATTCTCAACAAAATAATTTCCCTTTTCAGTGTAAAGTAAATTAATTTCTATCATCTTGATTGTTACGGCCAAAAATAAACTACTAAAAACAATCGCTGACAATATTAAACGATTATTTATTTTAAGGGCAAAATTGCTCTTTAAAGACTTTAATCTTTCAAAAGCAAACTTTTCTTTATTGTATCTGTGTGTAAATGAAAAACTTTTTTGATATATATCAATTTTCTTTCGGCCAGTGTTCCGCTTTTTTTTCACGGAATTTACCTTGCCAAATTTTGATTAATTGTTGATGTATCATAAACTGTAATAACATCATTAAATAATTCATTATTTTCTTCAATATCTTCAATATCTAATACAACAAAATACTTTTCGTAATCATTAGTAATAATCATTTCTGAAATCTTTTTAATATTCATTGGCGAAACCAAATGGTCCCATTCAATTTTATAAAGCTCATTTATTTTTTGTTCTTCTCGAAGTGTTAATTCAAGTTCATTAATATACTTTTGCTTTTCAGCTGAAATGTTTTTTATAACCATAATTGCAAGCAATCCGGTTAATAAAACAGCAACTGACAATATTTTAAAGAAAGCACTTATCATAATTCAAATCCTAACTCAGATATTGGAATATAATTAAAGTTTAATCGCTCACGCTTGATGACTCTAAGCTTAGCGGAACGAGATCTTGGGTTACTTAATACTTCCTTGGAAGATGGTTTTATTAATTTGGTCTTTTTATTTTTTAAACAAACTTTATTTGTAAAATTCTTCACCAACCTATCCTCAATTGAATGAAATGTGACCACGCATATCTTCCCATTCGCTCTTAGTAAATTAAAAGCTTGGTTGAGACCAGCATGAAGTTCTTGTATTTCATTATTAATAAAAATTCTAATAGCCTGGAATGTTTTCGTTGCAGGATGTTTTTTGTAATATTTTGAAGGAAACGATTTTTTAATTATTTCTGCAAGCTCGATCGTACTCTCAATTTTTTTTTGAGTTCTGTGCTTCTCTATATTTCTTGCAATTTTTCTTGAATTTCTCTCATCTCCGTAATGATAGATGATATCAGCAAGCTCATCTTTGTCCTTTTTATTTATTAAGTCTGAAGCTGTTTGGCCATCCTGACTCATTCTCATATCTAGGGGGCCATCTTGCATGAATGAAAACCCTCTATTTGCATCATCTAGTTGCATTGATGAAACTCCTATATCAAATACGAAACCGTTAATTTCTTTTTCTTTTGTTTCTTTGGAAATTTTATCAATCTGACTAAATTTAGAATGTACAAAAGAAAACCGACTGCCGTACTTTTTTTTAAATCTTTCAGCATGTTTTTTGACTGATGGATCTCTGTCGATTGCAATGACTTTACATTCACAGCTTTGAAGGATTCTCTCTGTATATCCTCCATATCCAAATGTTGCATCGATGTATGTTTCATTATCTTTTGGCCCTAATTGTTCAATAACCTCTTCAATAAGAACTGGCCTGTGGCCAAGTTCTTTATTTGTCATTTACTCTGTCTTCTCAAGAAAGATGGAATTTCAAGTAAATCTTGATCGGTTTCTAATTCTTCATCAGCTTCAATAGAATTATGTGTTTCATCCAGTTGATGTACGTTTTGTTCATTAAATAAGTCGGGTGAATCGCTATCTGAATTTTCCCTATTTGCATGTAT
>CACEZK010000017.1 GCA_902564025.1 uncultured Pelagibacteraceae bacterium | reverse complement strand
CCAAATATGTCTATGTGCCCAGATGTTTTTCTTACCAAATCAGCTAAAATATTAATAAAAGTTGATTTACCCGCACCATTAGGTCCTAGCAATCCAAATATCGAGCCTTTCTTTACTTGAAGTGAGATATTATTTAGAGCTACCTTTTCATTTGTAGATCCTACGCCATAAATTTTATTTAAATCTCTTACTGATATAGCAACATCGCTTGACATAAAAAAATAATAAATATTAGAATTAATAGTTTTTCAAAGTAATTTCTTGTATCATTCTGATTATGAATTCTCCAGAAATAAAAAGCCGACAAAATAAAGATGTTGAATATGTAAATTCAAAAAAATTAAGCTGCACTGGAGTCGAAGGTCCATTAGGTCACCCAAAAGTATACCTTGATATGGGAGATGATAATCAGATCGTTTGTCCGTATTGTAGTAAACTATTCATACTTAAATAAATGGCAGAGAGAAATCACCTATTTTTGGTTGATGGATCAGGATATATTTTTAGAGCATATTATGCATTGCCGCCACTATATCGAAAAAGTGATGGGCTGCCAACTGGGGCAGTGAATGGTTTTTGTAACATGCTTTATAAATTAATTGAAGATACTGACAAAAAGATTAGCCCGACACATCTAGCGGTTATTTTTGACAGTGCCAGAAAAACTTTCAGAAATGATATTTACAAAGAATATAAAGCTAATAGAGGTGATCCACCAGAGGACTTAATACCACAATTTAAAATAATTAAGAATGCTGTGAAAGCTTTTGGTATACCATCTATTGAATTAAGTGGTTATGAAGCAGATGATATTATTGCAACATATGCATCACTCGCAGAAAATAAAAAATGGAGTGTATCTATAGTTTCTTCCGATAAAGATCTTATGCAAATTGTTTCAAATCAGGTGAAATTAATCGATACAATGAAAAATAAAACTATTGGACCAAGTGAAGTAATTGAAAAGTTCGGAGTTGCTCCTGAATATGTAATCGATGTTCAGGCTCTAGCTGGTGATAGTTCAGACAACGTCCCAGGAGCTCCAGGCATTGGGATCAAAACAGCAGCACAGCTGATAAACGATTTTGGTAATTTAGAAAGTCTTCTTGATGACTGTGATAATATTAAGCAGCAAAAGAGAAGAGAAACAATTAAAAATAACAAGAAAAATATTCTCATTAGTAAAGAATTAGTAACTTTGAGAAAAGATGTAAAAGACATTCCAGAACTCAATGATTTAATTAAAAAAGAAGTTTCCGTTGAAAAACTGATACCTTTTTTAGACGATCTTGAGTTAAAAAAACTCTCTGAGAGAATTAGAAAAAAAAATCCTAACGTAAAAATAATAGCTAAGAGTCAAATAAAAACAAATAAACAAAAAAATTTAAGCGACGATAATAAAATTCCTGAAAGAAATTCGAAAAATCAAATCAAAATTTCTCAATCTAAATCTTCTTACATTTTAATAAATGATGAAAAAAATCTTAAAAATTTGATTAGTGAAATCTACAATGTAGGCGAATTTGTATATGATGTTGAAACTGACTCGCTAAATATAATTGAAGCTAATTTAGTTGGAGTTTCTTTATGTTTTAACCAAGAAAATGCGTACTATATTCCACTTCAGCATGTTGATCAGGAAGAAAAGACTGTTAAAAGTCAAATTTCTCTAAAAAACTTTCTAACAATTATTTCTCCTTTGATGAATGATGAGTCCATCATAAAAATTGGCCATAATATTAAATATGACAATTCAATTTTAAATAAATATGGAATCGATGTTAAAGGCTTTCACGATACTATGTTAATGTCTTATGTGCTTGATGCAGGTGTCAATCGACATAGCATGGATGAGCTAGCCAGTATTCATTTAAATAGACAAACAATTAAATTCAAAGATGTAGTTGGTAGTGGTAAGTCCCAGATAACTTTTGACAAGGTAAAAATTGAAGATGCGTTAAATTATGCAGCTGAAGATGCAGAAATTACTTTTAAACTGTATCTTTTTTTAAAGAAAAGAGTTAACCAGGAGAGAGGTAATTACATTTATAATATTATCGAGAGAGAGCTAATAAATCCAATCCAATCAATGGAGATTAATGGAATTAAAGTAGACAAAAAATATCTTAGTGATTTATCAATCAAATTTTCGCAAAGAATAGAAAAACTTGAGAAAAAAATATACAAAGAAACAGGCTCAGAATTTAACATTGGTTCTCCAAAACAATTATCAGAGATCCTTTTTGATAAATTAAAACTTAAGCCTCCGAAAAAAACTAAAACTGGTGAAAAATCAACGGGTATCGAAGTTTTAGAGGACCTTGCATACGAAGGAAATAAAGTTGCTGACAATATTATTCAGTGGCGACAACTCTCAAAACTCAAGAACACTTATACTGATGCACTCCAAAATCACATCGTCAGAGAAACAGGTAGAATACATACTTCATTTGCCATGGCTTCAACCAATACGGGAAGACTTGCATCATCAGATCCAAATTTACAAAATATTCCGATAAGAACTGAAGAAGGAAAGTCAATTAGAAAAGCATTTGTACCTGATGAAGGGTTTGTCATGTTAGCTGCTGATTATAGTCAAATTGAACTGAGAGTTCTTGCTCATATGGCTGATGTTAAACAACTAAAGGAAGCATTCATAAATAATGAAGATATTCACCAAATTACAGCTGCAGAAATTTTTAATGTAAAATTAAAAGAAGTTGATAATGAATTAAGAAGAAAAGCAAAAGCAGTGAACTTTGGTATAATATATGGCATTTCAGCTTATGGACTTGCGAAGCAGCTTGCAATTTCAAACTATGAAGCGGGAGATTTTATAAAAAGATATTTTCAGAAATTTACAGGTATTAGAGAATTCATGGATCACACAAAAGAGTTTTGTCGGAAAAATGGCTATGTAGAAACAGTCTGTGGAAGAAAATGTTTTTTCCCAAGAATAAAGGATAAAAATTTTGCACTTAGATCATTTCAGGAAAGAGCGGCAATAAATGCTCCAATTCAGGGAACTGCAGCAGATATAATAAAATTAGCTATGATAAAAATAAATGGTAAAATCAAAGATTCAAAGGACTGCAAAATGTTACTGCAGGTTCATGACGAATTAATATTTGAAATAAAAAAGAATAAATTAAACCACTTCAAGGAGATAATAATTAAGGAAATGGAAAATGCTTTAAAACCTAAATTTGATTTTTCTATTCCCTTAGTGGTTGATTATAACCATGCTTTAAATTGGAGTGATGCTCATTAATGTCTGAAATAATTGTACTTGTAACCGGGGGATTTGATCCGATTCACAGCGGGCATATAGCATATCTTAAGGATGCAAAAAAATTAGGTGATAAACTTATTGTAGGAGTCAATTCTGATCAATGGTTGACACAAAAAAAAGGAAGCCCTTTTCTTCCAATAGAAGAAAGAATTGAAATAGTATCAAATTTATCTGTGGTGGATAAAGCGATTGAATTTAATGATGATGAATTAAACTCGGCATCTGATGCAATTCAAAAAGTAATAGATCAATATCCAGATAATAAAATAATTTTTGCAAATGGAGGTGATAGAACATCAGACAATATTCCTGAGATGGAAAAATTTAAAAATAATAATAATGTAGAATTTGAGTTTGGTGTTGGAGGAGATTTTAAAAAAAATTCATCTAGTTGGATATTAAAAAATTGGCAAGGACCACTTGAGTACAGACCTTGGGGCTGGTTTAGAATAATTGATGATAGTGATGATCATAAAATTAAGGAAATACAAGTAAATCCAAATTCAAGACTTAGTTATCAGTCACATGCCAAAAGATCTGAAGTATGGACGGTTATTAAAGGCGATGCAACTGTACTGATTGATGAAAGTCAGCATAATTTAAAAGTTAATAATTCAATTTTTATTCCGGTAGGCAGTAAACATCGACTTGAAAACAATACTGATGCACCGCTAAATATAATTGAAGTTCAGACAGGTACATACTTTGGTGAGGATGATATTGTCAGATACGAAGACGATTATGATAGAAATTAAAATAAATGAGCAAGCTTCCTGCAAATAAGTATTTAGCTTTCTTTCTTCTGCTTAATATTTTTAATTTTGTAGATAGAAACCTATTAATGGCTTTTGCGAACGAAATAAAAAGTGATTTTAATCTTTCAAATGTTGAATGGGGCCTTCTAACAGGAGTTTATTTTCTTTTTTTCTATTCAATATTTGGAATTTTTATGGGAGTTCTTGGAGATAAATTTAATAGAATGAAAATTATCGCAGTAGGTGTTTTTTTGTGGAGTCTTATGACTGCATTTACGGGTATAGCAAAAAGTTTTATTCATTTGATTATTGCAAGGGCCTTAATTGGTATCGGCGAGTCAGCTCTAACACCAAATGCAGTTTCAATGCTTTCAGACTTATTCCCACAAAATAAAAGAGCGACAGCATCAGCAATTTATTATCTAGGTATCCCACTTGGTGTTGGGGTTGGTTTAATTATAGCCTCTGTATTTGGACCTTTATTTGGATGGAGAGCAGTTTTTATAACATTGGGTTTAATTGGTATATTTTTAGCAGTAATAACATATTTTCTTACTGTACCCAAAAGAGGTGAACAGGAAAATTTACAAAATACAAATCAGAAAAGTTTGTCCACTAAAGAAATAATTTCGAAAACTTTTGAGACTTTTTCAAATTCAAAATCAATTATATTTTTAATAATTGGTGGTATATTTATGCATATACCTCTTGGTACAGGAAATTTTGAACTCCTCTGGGCAGTTAATGAAAGAGGTTTCACAAGCTCGTCTTACAATTTAATGTTTGGATCCTTCTTTATAGTAGGCGGAACGTTTGGCGCTATTGTAGGCGGAATTGTAACAGATAAGTTTGGTCCTAAATTTGAGGGTGGTGCAATGACGGTTCTGACCATCTCATATCTAATATTAACGCCTCTGACTATAAGTTATAGGTTCATCGAACCGAGCGGATTATTTTTCTATTTTACTTTATTTTTTATATCTGTGAACGTTACATTTTGGGTAGGGCCTATATTTGCAGCAATGCAAACACTTACACCATATAAAGTAAGATCAACAATGTTGGCAGTATTTATCTTAGGAGTAAATATAATAGGTATGGGATTAGGTAGCTTTGTTACCGGGTACCTTGCCGATTATGTATTTAATGATACAGCCTCACCATACACTTGGTCACTAATTGCTGTAGGAGCAACAGGAATTGTATCAATACTTTGTTTTTATATTGCTAGTTTTAATTATAAAAAAGACGCAGAATTTGCTATGCAATCTTAAATTTGAGAAGGTCCTGAATTTAGTATTTTTTCTTCGACATCAGATTCAAACTTTATAAAATTTTCTATGAACATACTTACTAATTTCTTAGCTTGTAAATCATACTCAGATACATCAGCCCACGTACTTCTTGGGTCTAAGACACTTCCATCAATTCCGTTAACTTCTAGTGGTACGAAAAAACCAAAATTTTTATCCTTTCTCATTTCTACATTAGAAAGCTCACCAGATAACGCTGCATCCAATAACCTTCTAGTATTTTTTATTGATATTCTCTCTCCCACGCCGTAAACACCACCAGACCAACCTGTATTTACTAGCCAACAATCTACATTATATTTAGAAATTTTCTCTTTGAGTAAGTTGCCATATTCTATTGGATTTCTTGGCATAAAGGGAGCTCCAAAACAAGTAGAAAATGTTGCCTGTGGTTCATTTGATAGTCCAATTTCTGTTCCAGCAACTTTAGCTGTATAACCTGAAAGAAAATGATACATGGCTTGGTCAGGTGATAATTTTGCAATTGGTGGCAATACACCAAAAGCATCAGCCGTTAGCATAATTATATTTTTTGGATGATTTGCTTTACCTGATTTTATTACGCCAGGAATATAGTCTAACGGATATGCACCTCTTGTATTTTCTGTAAGAGAATTATCGTCAAGATCTAAAAGGCCATTTTCTTTCATTATCACATTTTCTATGACTGTTCCCTTCATTTGAGTAGTCTGATATATTTCAGGCTCAGCTTCTTCTGATAAACGAATAAGTTTTGCATAGCATCCTCCCTCAAAATTAAAAAGACCATCGTCAGACCAGCCATGCTCATCATCACCTAATAGAGATCTCTTTGGATCAGCACTTAACGTTGTTTTACCAGTTCCAGATAGGCCAAAAAAGATTGCTGAGTCACCATCATTCCCAGCATTAACTGAACAATGCATTGGCATAACTTTTTTTTCTGGCAATAAAAAGTTAAGGAGAGTGAAAACTGATTTTTTTGTCTCTCCTGCATACTCAGTTCCTGAAATTAGAATTACCTTCTCTTTTAAGTTTACAATAATTGCTGTTTCACTATTGGTTCCATGAAATTTAGGATCCATTTTTAAACTTGGAAAATTTATTATTGTAAAGTCGGCAATAAAACTTTCAACTTCCTCTGACGTTGGCCTGACTAAAAGGTGCCTTGCGAATAGGCCATGCCACGCGTATTCAGTTATTATTGTAACTTTTAGAGAATGATTTCTATCTGCTCCACCCATTAAATCATGCGCGTATATCGCTTTACCTTTAGCAAATTCTAAAAATGAACGAGCTATTTTTTGATAATTTTCCTCAGAGATGGGCACGTTGGTATCACCCCAGTGGATTTTATCTTTATTATCATTTTCTTTTACAAAAAATTTATCATTCGCCGAACGTCCTGTGTGCTTTCCTGTTTTAACAACTAACGCGCCGTGTTTAGACAATTGTCCTTCACCATTCTTATGAGATATTTCATATAGTTCCTCAGAACTTAAGTTACGGCTTACTATGGACGCATTGTCTATAATTTGATTATTTAGATGATTATTCATGATACGAATTTGTGATAAAAACATATAATTACATTTATGTTAAGGGCAAATATTTACAAAGTTAATATACCTGTTAGTTATATTTTTATGATTTTCTGCCATTTTAATGCCATAACTCATTATTAATAAATAGAAGTATGAAGACTTTAATTGCACTCGTAGATGATGACCGAAATATTTTGATTTCCTTGGAAGAGCTACTAAAAAAAGAAGAATTTGAAATTCATACTTATGCTGATGGTCAATCTGCTTTAAATGGGATGTTTAGATATCCCCCTGCCTTAGCTGTAATTGACGTAAAGATGCCTCGTATGGATGGTTACGAGCTTTTTAGAAAGATAAGAGAAAAACTTAAAATACCAGTAATATTTCTTACATCAAAAGATCAAGAAGCAGATAAGTTGAAAGGTTTAATGCAAGGTGTTGATGGCTATGTAACAAAAGGAGGTAATTTTTCCAAAGAAATATTAATTGAAACAATTAAAAATACGCTAAATAGAGTTAAAATTGACTTTGATAGTAAGAATGTGAATGAAATAATTCTACATGGTGATCTAAGACTAGACTGCTTAAGGCATTCTTGTGAATGGAAAGAAGTTCAACTTGATGAAGATTTAACTACAACAGAATTTAAAATAATTAGAGAGTTAGTTGAGAGACCAGGTATTGTAAAATCAAGAGATCGGCTTATGGAGATAGCATATAATGATGAGCTTGATGTAGACGATAGGACGATTGATAGTCATATAAAAAGGATTAGAAAAAAATTTCGTAAAATAGATCCTAAGTTCAATGCTATTCACACACTGTATGGTTCAGGATATCAATGGAAATAAAATATATTTCTGTTTAAAATAAAAGAGTTGAACAGCTTATTAAAAAAATATTTATTTTACAATTTGCTAGGACTAGTTCTGCTAGCTATAGCAACTACAGTATTAATAGTTGTTTTGAATAACTATCAATTAAATAAAAGGCTCAAGGAGATCGATAATCAAAATTTAATAATCTATAATTTTTTAAATTCATCAAATTTTTTCAGAAATAATGAGTCTGAAAGTATACACGAAGCTATTTTATCTAAGCTAGAGATTAAAAATTTATCTATATTAATTCTAGATAATGAAGGAAATGTGGTGATTGACACAAAAGGGTATGACGTTGCTTCAGGCAGCATTACTCCAAGCCCGCTTATTGAGATTGAGGAACTTGGTAAATATTCTAATGATAATGAAATTTTGAATTTTGACAAAAAAAGCTCAAGCTTTAGGGCCTTTCTTAATAATGATGTCTTTATTGAAAAATATTATAATTCAAAAAAAGGAATAAAGAGTAGTTTTTCCGTTCAACAAGAAAATAAAAAGTTAGAACTATTTTCAATTTTACCTGTGAGTCTAAATGACGATTTCTTTCATCTGGTTGCTTACGAAGATAATACTGAAATTCAAAGGATTAATAATCAAATAAGGTTTAATGTACTTTTAGCTGGTCTAGCTATTGCATTTAGCCTCATTCTTTTTTCTTTTTTCTTAAATTTCATAATTCTTAAGCCAATAAAAAAATTAGCAAAAGCTGCTGAAAATGTAGATGCAGATGTTAAATCGAAACCATTAATTACTGTTCTTGATAGGAGAGAAGATGAAATTGGTCAACTTTCAAAAATTATTAATACCATGCTTAAAAACCTATATCAAAAAATAGATAATGCTGAAAATAATTCAGCTGATCTAATGCATGAGATAAGAAATCCACTTGCGTCCATAAGAATGGCCACTGATGTAATCAATGATAAATTAGATAATGAGCAGAAAAAATTTCTTGATTTAATCTTAAATGATATTTCAAGAATTGAAAATATTATCACTGATTACTCATCAATGATTAAAGATGAAGTTAATTTATACAAAAGTCAGTCTAATGTTTTTAATATTAGGGAACTTTTAGATGAGTTAATTCAAAATTATAAAGAGAATGTTTCCAATAAATTAAATATAAAATTTTTTGCCAATGAAAATCAAAATCTTCTGGTCAATGGACAAAAATCTTTTCTTTATCAAGCCTTCGACAATATCATACTGAATGCCGCCTCATTCTCCCCATCAAGTGGTATTATAGAGATTGTATTATCGTCAACGAAAAACTATCTAAGCGTTTCTATTTCTGACGAAGGCCCAGGAATTAAGGATCCGAACATAAAAAGAATTTTTGATAGATTTTATTCTTTTAGAGACAATAAAAGTGATCTAGGTCATTCAGGTTTAGGCCTGAGTATTGCCAAGCAAATTATAGATGCACATGATGGCTATATATCTGCGGACAACGTCATAGAAGGTGGAAATATAATGGGTGCTAAGTTCATTGTTAATTTACCATTGGCAGATTAGATGAAATATTAAGATTGATTAATGTTGTATATAACCTATATTTTATGATCTATGGCAAATGAGGATTACAAAGTAGCAGATATAAATCTTGCAGATTTCGGTAGAAAAGAGATTTCACTCGCTGAAACTGAAATGCCTGGATTAATGGCATTAAGAAGTGAATATAAAGGAAAAAAACCACTTGAGGGGGCAAGGATTCTCGGCTGTCTTCATATGACAATACAAACCGCCGTGCTAATTGAAACATTAGTTGAATTAGGTGCGGATGTAAGATGGTCATCATGTAATATATTTTCAACACAAGATCATGCCGCAGCTGCAATAGCAAAAGCAGGTATACCAGTTTATGCATGGAAAGGTGAAACAGAAGAAGAATATTGGTGGTGCGTAAGACAAACTATCGAAGGTAAAGAGGGTTGGAAGCCAAATATGATTCTTGATGACGGTGGTGACCTTACAAGTTTAATGCATAAAGAATATAATGAACTACTTAAAGAAGTAAAAGGTCTTTCAGAGGAAACAACAACAGGTGTTCTTGCATTAAAAAAAATGGAGAGCGATGGGACGTTAATGGTACCTGCTATTAATGTGAATGACTCAGTCACTAAATCTAAATTTGATAATCTTTATGGATGCAGAGAAAGTTTAGTTGATGGCATTAAAAGAGCAACTGATGTTATGATGTCAGGTAAAGTTGCTATAGTAGCTGGTTTTGGCGATGTTGGTAAAGGAAGTGCAGCATCATTACGCCAAAGTGGTGCAAGAGTAATGGTTACCGAGACAGACCCAATTTGCGCATTACAGGCAGCAATGGAGGGTTATGAAGTTGTATTGATGGATGAAATGATTAAGGAAGCAGATATAGTTGTTACTGCTACTGGAAATAAAGATATCGTTACTGCAGACCACATGAGAGATATGAAAGATAGAGCAATTTTATGTAACATTGGTCACTTCGATAACGAAATACAAGTTGACGCACTTAGAAATTATAAATGGGACGAGATCAAGCCACAAGTACACGAAATCACATTCCCTGACGAAAAAAGAATCATTTTATTAGCTGAGGGAAGATTAGTTAATTTAGGTTGTGCTACTGGCCATCCAAGCTTTGTAATGAGCGCTTCATTTACAAATCAGGTAACAGCGCAAATCGAATTATGGAATAATTCAGAAAATTATGAAAAAAAAGTTTATGTACTGCCAAAACATTTGGATGAAAAAGTTGCGCGTCTCCATTTGGAAAAGGTAGGAGCTAAACTCACACAACTATCAAAAGATCAAGCTGACTACATTAGCGTAACTCCAGAGGGACCCTATAAACCTGAAGCTTATCGATACTAAATTTCATTTTAGTGTTAGAATTTATTCATGCTCCTAAAAAATGAGAGGGACACCCAACTGTTTGCTAGAAAATTAGTAAAATTTTCTAAGGGTAACAATATTGTAATTTGTCTTAATGGCAATTTAGGTTCTGGAAAAACCACATTCAGTAGGTATTATATTCAAGAGTACTTAAAAGACGCAAAAATAAAAGAAATACCAAGTCCAACCTTCACTTTATTACAGGTATATGAACATAAAAATATTAAAATTAATCATTTTGATTTTTATAGACTTAATTCAGCCGCAGAGTTAGTTGAATTAAATTTTATGGAATCAACATTTGACGATGCATGCTTAATAGAATGGTCTGATAAATTCAAAGAAATTCTTCCAACAGATCGAATAGAAATATTATTTAAAATTTTGAAAAATAATACTCGTAATGTTGGTATAAAAAAATTTGGTAGGTTTCAAAATTTAAAAATCAATGAATAATCGTTTCAATCAGCTATTATTATTTTTAGAGAAACAGAAAATCTCTACCAAAAATTTAGTTGCGATCAGAAGTGATGCATCTTTTAGAAAATATTACAGATTAGAAAATAATATCCTTGTCATGGATGCAGCACCTGAAAAGGGTGAGTCAGTCTCAAAATTTTCAGAAATTGCAAGAATACTTCATTCATTTAATCTAAGTGCCCCAAAGATAATAAATGTAAATAAAAAAGAAGGTTTCATTCTACTTGAGGACTTTGGAGATAAAATTTTTTCTACATTCATGAATAAAGAAAATAAAATAGATTTATACAAAAAAGCAATTGATGTTTTAATTGATATAAAGATTAAATCCAATCAAAATAAATCTTCTTTAAGCAAATTAACAACTTATAACTTTGAGGAGCTGTATAGAGAATCAATTTTATTTATTGAATGGTTCATTGAGCAAAAACTTAGAATGCAGATCAGTAATAAAAAAAGAGAAGAATTTTATCAAATTTTACAACAAGCTTTTTTAAATATCAAATCTCAAAACGATACTCTTGTTCTTAGAGACTACCACGTTGATAATTTAATTTTAAAGGATCACAAGGAGCCTTTAAAACAAGTTGGTTTGATAGATTTTCAAGATGCATTATTAGGTTCATCATTTTATGATCTTGCATCGCTATTAGAGGATGTACGTATGCCTTTAACTGAAAATGAAAAAGAGGAATTGCTTAAATATTATATTAATATGACAAATGAAAATTATGAGATGGTTCGTAGGGAAATCAACTTTTTTTCTCTTCAAAGAAACCTAAAAATTCTTGGAATATTTAATAGACTTTCGATTAGAGATGGAAAAGCAAGATACTTAGAGTATCTTCCTGCAACTTTTAATTTTATTAAATCAAATTTAAAATCATCATTGTTTTTTGACATGAAGAAATGGATTGATGAGTTGCAGATAAAAGAGCTTCAATTATGAAGTCTTCAATTATTCTTGCTGCAGGGTTAGGCAAAAGGGTAAGAGAATATTCTTTGGATTTACCAAAGCCACTGATTGAAGTAAACGGAAAACCCTTTATAGAATATTCAATAAATATTATGGAGGAGTTAGGCTTTGAGGAAATTTTCATAAATGTTCATTACAAATCTGATCAAATTATCTCGTATTTAAAAAATCTAAATAATCCAAAAATCAAAATTTCTGATGAGACAGATTACCTATTGGATACTGGTGGTGGAATAAAAAAAATTATGGATGAAAATAAAATAGAACATGTATTTATTTTAAATTGTGACAATTTATGGGAAGATGAAGACACTGTCTTCTTTAGAGAAATGATAGAGAATTTTCCAGCAGATACAATGTCGTTACTTGCTCTAACGCCGATAGATCTTATAAGTGGCTATGATGGTAAAGGTGATTTTTCATTTACGAAAGATGATTATATACAAAGATATAATGATACAACTAGTAAAGGCTACGTATTTAATGGTGCTCAGATTATTAGGAAAGAAGCATTCAAAAACTTAAAAAGTAATGTTTTTTCAATTAATCAAGTATGGGATGATTTAATTTCAAAAAATTTGATCAAAGGCTACAAATTCAATAAAAATGTTTTACATCTAGGTACTACAGCAGCTTTAAAAAAATACGACGAGAAATTATGATTAAAAGAATAAATATATTTATAATCACCGCACTTCTAATAACTATCTCAACTTTAGCATCTGCACAAGATGACCAGAATCTTGCAAGTTTCATCCTTCGAAATCACGAAGCGAGCGCTCTCCCAACAGTTGGAAACAGTGATGCAGAAATTACAGTTGTAGAATTTTTTGATTATAGATGCGGCTATTGTGCAAAACAGGCAAAAGATTTTGAAAAAATATTAAATGAGTCAGAAAATGTTAAAATTGTTTATCTTGAATGGCCAATTTTTGGTGACATATCAGATACAGCGGCAAAAATTGCACTAATTATTTGGGATAATTATCCTGAAATGTATTTTGACATTCATAATGGACTAATGAAACTTGGACCAAGAATGAAAAAAGATTCAATAATTACTCTATTAAATGAAAACAATTTTGATGGTGAGAAAATTTTTAATCAGGCGTTGGATCAAACTGAAAATGCAGTGATTAATGAAAATTTTAAATTAGCACAAAGTTTAGGATTAAGAGGAACTCCAGCATCTGTAATTAATGATTCGATTTATCCTGGGTATATTAAATACGAAGTGTTAAGTAATTTAGTTAAATAGTTATTTCATAAATAAAATTTCGATGCTTGAATTTCATCACGAATACAGTAACCTCTTTATTAATGATTAATAAGGCAAAATTTCAAATAGGTTCTATTGTAAAGCATAAGTACTTTGACTTTAGAGGAGTAATTTTTGATGTTGATCCAGAATTTAATAATACTGAAGAATGGTATCAATCTATTCCGTTACAAGTAAGGCCTAGAAAGGATCAACCTTTTTATCATTTGTTGGCCGAAGCACCTAGCCAACCTTCTTATGTTGCTTACGTCTCTCAACAAAATTTATTACCAGACGAAACAGATGATCCTGTTTCACATCCGCTTGTTGAAGAGATGTTTACTGGAATAAAAAACGGAAAATATATTTCTAAGACAAAACATAACTAAATTTAATTTAATGAGAAGTTCACTAAAACAAGTATTTGAGCTCGGCCCTCTTGTAGTATTTTTTTATTTTTTTATTAAGACTGGTAAAATTGAAGAAGCAATCCTTCCACTTATGATTGCTGCAGGAGTAGCAATTGTTGGGTCATATATTATAGACCGAAAAGTTTCTCCAATGCTGTTGTTTAGCACTATTTTGATATTTATTTTTGGAGCTTTAACAATTTATTTCAATGATCCCTTTTTTATTAAATTTAAGGTTACATTAGTTAATCTTATTTTCTCTTTTGTACTTTTTGGAGGTTTATATTTTGATAGGCCACTATTAAAGTCTTTAATGGGTACTGCAATTAAACTTACTGATTATGGCTGGATCCAATTAAGCAAAAGATGGGCTTATTTTTTCCTATTCTTAGCAGCCGCCAATGAAATAGTTTATCGAAACTTTTCTGATGCAGTTTGGGTAAACTTTAAATTATTTGGAATTATGGGTCTGACTTTCATATTCATTTTCTCACAAGCATTTTTTATACAAAAAAACTTGGCCGATAATTAATTAATTTTTTCTTTCTCAATAAATTCATCTATAAGCCTCCACGTTACAAAAGCAAAGACTATCAGGCCACCCAGCAATTCTATCATCGGAGGTTTTTCGCCAACACCCGCCCATGCCCATATAGGAGCTAAGATCGGTTCTAATAAAATATACAAAGCCGCTCGGTGGGGAGGAATATAACGAGATCCAATTGTAATAAACATAAAGCCAAGACCTACTTGAAATGCACCCATAAATAAGACAAGCAACAGGTCTCTCGTACTTATTGAATGATCTTGAATAATCAATAAGCCAACAATAATAACCAATATACCAGAAAGAAAAGTTGATGGCATAAAGTCTATATTTGACCGTCTATTAATTAATGTGAGCTGTAATGCAAAACAAATTGGAACACCAAGTATAATTAAATTTCCAAGACTGTTAGATGTTTCAAATCCTTGGGAAAACATAATTGAGATTCCAATCATCGACCCTGCTATTGCAACAATAGTTTTCGTACCAACGATTTTTTTTAAAAAAAAATAACTTGCTAAGGCAGCCCAGAGAGGTCCAGTACTCATTAAAAAAACAGCATTCGCAACTGAAGTGTTACTCATCCCAAAAACAAAAAAAATATTACTTAGTCCTAAAATTACAGCAAGTAGTAATCCGTCTTTACCAATATTAATAAAGGCCTTTGGTGTTTCAGATTTAAATTTTATTAAAATATAAATTAAAGCTACTAAGCAAAATGTAATCGATCTATAGGAAGTTACTTGCATTGTAGTTGCGTCATCTACAAGCCTGATAAGTAATCCACCAAAACTTAAAAAAAATCCAGCCGCTAGAAGACAAATTGCACCAAAAATTTCATTGTTGTATTTTTTCATTTTTTCGTAGAAAATATTTCAATACTTATTTCTTAATAATCAATTCATGAAAATATTAATAAGCTTTTTCTTTTTTACTTTTTTGGTTTCATGTGGTGATCAAAACCAGTCTAATGAGACATTTAGCTCAGATCAAGGATTGTCTCAGGAGCATAAAAAAGAATTTAAAAAGGATTTAATTGAAGTAACCGAGGATATTTATGTTGGCGTAGGATATGGCCTTGCGAACTCAATTATGGTTGAAACGGAAAACAGTTTAGTAATTGTTGATACATTGGGTTCTGTTGAAAGAGCGGAAGAATTATATCAAGATTTTAGAGAAATTTCAGAAAAACCAATTGTAGCTATCGTTTACACTCATAATCATTTAGATCATCTTGGTGGTGCAACTGTTTTCTATAACGAAAATGAAACAGAAATATATGCGCAAGAAAATATAATTTATAATTTAGATAATATAGCAACAACTATAAGACCTATAATCTTTCAAAGATCGGCAAGGCAGTTTGGAATACCTCTACCCGAGGAAGAAATAGTTCATCAAGGCATTGGAGGATTTTTAGAAATTAATGATCAAGAAACACTTGGCCTTGTCAGACCAACTATACTTTTTGATGATGAGTTAACTATTGAAATTGATAATCTTACATTTGTCTTAGCACATGTGCCTGGTGAGACAGATGATCATCTATATGTGTGGATACCAAAGAAAAAAGCTGTGATGGTTGGTGATAATTTTTATAGATCATTCGCAAATTTATACGCAATAAGAGGAACAAAATTTAGAAATCCTATGGAATGGGTCGATAGTCTCGATAAAATCAGATTACTTAATGCGGAGCATCTGGTTCCAAGTCACTCGCGTCCTATAAGTGGAAAAGAAAATGTAGAAAAAGCTCTCACTGATTATAGAGATGGCATTCAGTTTGTTCATGACCAAACTATTAGATATGCAAATAAAGGATTAACGCCTGATGAGATTGTGCAAAAAGTAAAATTACCAAAGCACCTAGCTGAGTCTCCATACTTACAACCTTTTTATGGCTCTATATCGTCTTATGTTAGATCAACATTTAGTGGGTATATTGGCTGGTTTAGTGGAAACATATCTGACCTTCATCCTCTGACTGTTGAAGAGAGAGCTAAAAAACTAGAGGTTATGGCTCAAAGGCAAACCAAAATATCTGATGAGGCACAAAATGCTCTCGATAATGGAGAATATCAGTGGGCCTTGGAACTAGCAGATATGTTAATCGCACTTGATGCAAACAATACACAAGCCAAAAATATAAAAGCTGCAGCAGCCGATCAATTAGCCAAGTTTCAACTTGCATCTAACGATTACTATTTTTATAAAACAGTTGCAGGTGAATTAAGGAATGAAATTGATGTAAATCCATCAACTCCGAATAGAGTTACGTCTGAACAATTACAGGCCACACCAATGAAGGCAATAATGAAGTCACTTCCAGTAAATCTTAACGCGGATAAATCTGTTGAAATAACAAAAAAATATGAATTTAGATTTATCGATAGCGAAGAAGTATACACTATACATATAAGAAAAGGAGTAGCCCAGTTAAGTAAAATTCCAGATTCTAGTGCTGAAGTTAAAGTCATCACTGATCAACAAACTCTTAAGGAAGTATTTGCCGGTCTAAAAAATGTAGCTGCTATCTCTCTTCTCCTAGCAAATAACACGATCGAAGTAGAAGGTGGAAAACTTGAATTTCTAAAATTCTTGGGATTATTTACTGACTAGTTATGGGCCAAAAACAATCATTTATTTTAGGTGGACTTGGATTAATTCCATTTATCTTAATTTTAATTGCATGCGCAATATCACCTCCAACTGAAGAATTGTATGGATTACTTTTATTTATTTATGTTGCATATGCAGCAATCATCTCATCATTTCTGGGCGGTATTCAGTGGGGCCTAATCACAGCTTTTGCTGACAAAATTTACTACGTCTTTATTCCACTTTTTATTTCTGTTATGCCTCCATTGATTGCTTGGGCTGCACTTTTGAGTATTGAGAATTTAAGTCTCTCATTAGGTTTAATTCTTGTAAGCTTTCTAATATCTGCCGTTCATGATTATTACTTGTATCAACAGCAAAAAATCTCACAATTATGGTTTATAACAATGAGAATATCTCTTTCATCAATAGTGATAGTTATTACGAGCTTGATGTTTTTATTTGTTTTTTAAGCTATGAGTCTTTGAATAAAAAAGAAGAAACCAAAGAAAACAACCGCAAAGAATGAAAGATTTTTCATGACTTCTATTATTTTTGTAATTTTTAATGTCATTAATAATTTGTATATTAATAAAATTAATAAGACAAAAATTATCTGACCGACTTCTACACCTAAATTGAAACCTAATAAACCAGAGAAAATATTTTCACTACTTATTTTTGAGCCAAGTAAAAATCCTCCAAAACCAAATCCATGAATAAGTCCAAAAATAATTGTTATAATAGATAACAAATTATTTTCTGAATTTAAATTTTTAAGTAAGTAAAAATAACCTAGAGAAAATAGAAGTATTCCTAATATTAAGAAATACGGAAAATTTGGATTGATTAAATTGCCAAATATTAAAAGTAATAAACTTAGCGTCGTTATAAAGATCATACTTACTCTATGATCATTATTTTCTTTATACAAATATTCCAAGCCGACGAACATTATTGTATAACCAATTAATGCTTCAACTAAAGAGGATTTTACTTGGATAATGTTTATTACTGAAAGTGATAGAGTTAAACTGTGTCCAATAGTGAATCCCGTGATTACCAGAAGCAATCGTTTTAAATTTGTTACTAAAAGCAACAGTCCAAGAATAAATAGCAAGTGATCATAGCCACTTAGAATATGATCAAGACCCAATGAGAAAAATTTATAAAAACTATTCGAGAAGCTATTATTTTCCTTTTCTTCATTTAAATCAATTGACTGATCATTAAAAAATAAGGCTTTTTCAGTATATAAATTATTATCAATGTAGATACGTGCTATATGAATATGACTTTGAACAAGATTAAACAGCGCATTATTTATAATTTTTATTTCTTTGTTAGATGGACATTCAAAATTTAGTGAGAGATTTAAACTTCCTTCTTGAGAATTTAATTCTTTAATTTCATCAACAAGAGAACAACTTTTGCCTTCTGAGGTGACTTTGAGATGCTGGCTGAGGTAGATTTTGAATACATCGGTCTCACTCAAATTCTCTTCAAACATAATCTTCTGGTAGTTTTCAACTTGAAAAATACGAGTGGACTCAAGTGTTAAAAGAGAAAAATTTGCCTCAACTTTGTTATCTACAACGTTCCATTTAGAGAATGACTCACTAAAGTAGTGGGCATTCAATGGCGATAAAAGAAAAAAGAGGATTATGACTGTGTTTGCAATGATATAATTCATTATTTATTGAAAATCATACCTAGTGATGGATGAATTTTCTTTTAAATATATAAGGTAGTCTTTTAATTTTTGATCATCTAGTTGATTGTTATAATCAAATATAATTCTATCTTTTATTTCCTCGAAGTAATCGTCATTCACTTCTAATTTTTGAATATCGTATAGTTTAAAAATATAAAACCCATTGGTTCCGAAAATTGGTTCAGAAATAGAATTTATCTCCATCATGGTTATCTGATTACAAATGCCTTTGCCTAATAATTGTTCACAATCTTTCAGATTTATTAATTTTTGAGGGATATCAAACAAATTGTTTTCATTATACTTCTGCTTTACATCCGAAAATGTTTTAGTATCTAACTCAAGGTTAATATTACTTATTTTTGTTTCAAGTGTTTTAAGATCAGACTCAGTTCCTAGCAAAACAGAATTTGGATTATTTGATTTTAAAAAAATAAAATCAAATTTAATTTTTTCCGTTGGCGCATACTTATTTATGTTTTTTTTAAAATAGTCTCTCACATCAGCTTCAGTTATCTGATTATCTTCAACCTGAATAATAAAATCGATGACCTGAGTAATCATTTCCTTTCTTACACCAATATCTTTTTTGTGAAGATTAAGTTCTATACCTCTTTGCACCAAAAGTTCCTCCTCAATCATACGTTCAAGAAGAAGATCGAGTATTTCAAAATCGTTACTAAGGTCTAAATCAGCTCCAAGATTTGTTGCATATCTGAGGAACTGGTCTTCTGTGATGACTGTCTCATTCACTAAAGCAACAGCTTTTTTATTGCTGAGAGATAAGTTGTCATTAAAACTAATTGTATCGTAAAAAATCAAAAACAGTCCTGCTAGGATCGCAGTAAAAAATAATACATTTAATTTATTAAAAATTTTCATCATTTCAGAGAGATTACCATAGGTTTTTTTATCATTATAACGAAAATACTTTTGACATAAGCAGTGCCAGAACTATACTTTTTTTATATGAATATTTTAAAAGTTATAAGATATTTTTTTATTCTATCTATTCTCTTTATCATTAGTTGTCTTGTTGTTTTACAATTTGGTTTATTCAGTGAAGACCTTGGGCCCGGTGAAATCACTGGAAAAATAAATACAGTTGAATTTGTTGAAGATAAGAAAAAACGACAACTTCAGGCCATGGAGTCATTAAATGAAATACCGACAAAGCAAATCCTATTTGGTGATTTGCATGTTCACTCAACTTTTTCAGCTGACGCGCATGCAATGAGCTTACCTATTACTGGAGGGAATGGCGTACATCCTGTTGCAGATGCCTGTGATTTTGCAAGACACTGTTCAGCATTAGATTTTTGGTCAATTAATGATCATGCAGAAGCAACAACTCCAAAGAGATGGATGGAAACAAAAGAAACTATTCGAAAATGTAATGCCTTGAATGTTGATCCAGCAAATCCTGACTGTGTGGCATTCTTAGGTTGGGAGTGGACACAAGTTGGTGTTGTCAGAGGCAATCATTGGGGACATCACAATGTAATTTTAAAGGAAGAAGATGATCAATTGGTGCCACCTCGAGCAATCGCATCATTATCTGTAGCACGACAAGCAATGACTGCAAGACCATTGCTGCCAGGGACACTGTACCCTTTTGTCGATCTTGAAAATTTCAAACGTTACAATGACTTTCAACGTTATCAGGTGGAAACAGTTAAAGTACCTGATTGTAATTTAAGAACACCGTCAAAAGATTTGCCGCTTGATTGTTACGAACAAGCGGTCACGCCACTTGATTTAGTTACAAGATTAGAGATGTACGATAGTGACTATATGGTTATACCTCATGGCCAATCATGGGGACTTTATACACCCGCTGGCTATACTCTTGATAAAAGTTTAGAGCACTCAAAAAAATTTCCAAAAATGTTTGAGCTTCTCGAAACCTATTCTGGGCACGGTAACGCTGAAGAGTATCGCTCTTGGCGTGGTGTTGATGTTGTCAGAAATGGCCAACAAGAGTCAAGGCCTTTTACTTTTACAATGGGTGATATTGATTTAAATCAAGGAACTTTTACCATTGAAAACCCTGATGGTTCGGAAGAAGTAATCGATATTGGAACTCAAACATGTCCTGATCCATCTGACAATTACATTCCTCAATGTTGGCAGGCCGGCAAGATAATATATGAGAGATGCATCGGTGAAGGCACAGATGAGTCTGAGTGCGCATCAAGAAGAGAAGAAACAAAACAGTCAGTGGTAGATAGGGGTCGAGCTGGTTATCAAGTTGTCCCAAAAAATACTTTCTTAGATCGTAATATTTCTGGCCAATGTACTGATTGTTACAGTCCCCCAATGAATCACGTACCTGGAGCAAGTGCTCAATACGGTTTGGCTCTCACTAAATTCAAAGATGATGGCACAAAACATAGGTTTCGATACGGCTTTATAGGCTCAAGTGACAATCACTCTTCTGCGCCGGGAAGTGGATATAAAGAATTATTTGGAAATAACATTGATGGAAGCGGTCCACCTACTAAATTTTTTGATAGACTACTTCATATGGATCCTTGGTATTTTCCAAAAAGTCTAAGCCCCACCGGCAAGAATTCAAACCCAGTTAAAGACTCATACATATCTGACTCTCAACCTCAACAATATGAAATCCCAGAGTTGATTGTTGGATTTAATACAATTGAATGGGAAAAACAAAGAGGCTTCTTCACTACAGGTGGATTAGCTGCTGTACATTCAGATGGACGTTCAAAAGAAGAAATATGGGATGCTCTTAAAAGAAAAGAAACCTATGCAACAAGTGGAACTAGAATTCTTCTATGGTTCAATATGATTAGTGGTGATAAAAAAATTCCTATGGGCTCATCTGTTGAAATGTATGCTGTACCAGAATTTGAAGTCAAGGCTATGGGATCATTTGAACAAAAGCCAGGATGTCCAGAAGATGCGTATAATGCTCTTGGAGAAGACAGAGTAGATGAATTGTGTTACAACGAATGTTATAATCCAAGTGATAAAAGAAATTTTATACAACGCATTGAAGTCATAAAAGTTTTACCCCAAGAATATTCTGATCAACCTATAGATGACCGTATAATTGATACGTGGAAAGTACATTATTGTAATCCAGATGATGTTGGGTGTACGTTTAGATTTAAGGATGAGGATTTCCTTAAAGATCAAAAAGACGCAAGTTATTATGTCCGCGCTATTGAATTGCCATCACCTCAGATAAATGTGAAGGGTGGTGTATGCACTTTTGATGATGAAGGTAATTGTGTAGAATTTAAATTGTGTACGCAAGACTGGAGACATCCGAGAGATATTGAAACTTGTTCTGAAATTGATGAACATCGCGCATGGTCGTCACCAATTTATGTAGATTTTCTCTCTTAATCAATTTTCTGAATTCATGAAATTTTTAATTCCAAGTATAATATCTGTTGTCGTAGGTTCCTTGTTTAGCTGGGCATATTTGACTGCATATGGACTCACTATTTTATACTTTGTTTACTTATCGATGATGATTGGTGTAGTTTTTCTTGCTGCAGATGCTTGG
>CACEZK010000016.1 GCA_902564025.1 uncultured Pelagibacteraceae bacterium | reverse complement strand
AAATACTATTGCACCTGGAAACATTTATTTTGAGGGTGGTTCGTGGGATAAAAAGATAAAGAAAAACAAAAGAAAAATATTAGACAATATTTATAAAACAGTACCAGCTAAGAGATTTGGAAAACCAAGTGAAATAGCCAGTGCTGCTATTTTTTTGTGTTCTGATGAAGCAAAATTTATCAATGGATCAACTCTCGTAATCGATGGTGGACAAACAGTGAGTGTATAGGCAATGACAAGCAAAAAACTTTTTAATTTATCAAAAAAAGTAATTGTAATTACAGGTGCTGCAGGGTTTTTAGGTCAAATTTACTCTGATGCAATTATCAAGCAGGGTGGTTTTCCTATTATGCTGGATATAAATTATAATTCACTAAAACAATTCAAAAATAAAAATATTGATAAATGTGATATTTTTAAATGCGACATTACAAATGAAAAGAATGTAAAAAAAATATCAAAGGAAATAATAAGAAAATATAAAAATATTGATGCTCTTATAAATAATGCCGCAAATAACCCCAAAGTAGAGAGTAAAAAACAAAAAAATTTTACACGTCTTGAAGATTTTAGCTTAGAGGAATGGAATAAAGATATAGCTGTAAACCTTACAGGTTCTTTTTTAACAACAAAATATTTCGGATCTCTAATCTCAAAAAATAAAAAAGGAGGTGTAATTATCAATATCTCTTCAGATTTATCATTAATTGCGCCAGACCAGAGGATTTATTCAAAAAAGTCAGATGATCCAATTAATCAAATAGTGAAACCTATTACATATTCTGTTACAAAAAGTGGTATAAACGGACTTACTAGATACACATCTACCTATTGGAATAAGGAAAATGTTAGGTGCAATTCCCTTTGTATAGGCGGAGTAGAAAATAATCAAGACAAGGAATTTCTCAAAAAAGTTTCTGAGCGTATACCAATGGGCAGACTAGCTAAACCAAATGAATACATTGGCACACTTATTTGGATGTTAAGCGACTCATCAACATATTTAAATGGTTCATTTGTAGTTGTAGATGGAGGCCGAACTGCTTGGTAGAAAAATATATGCAAAATAAAAATTACTTTAATGAGGTTAAGTATCTATTAGGAAATGACAACAAAGACATAATTTACATGATTTTAATGTTTCTTATTGTATCAGCAATAGAATTAGTTGGAATAAGTCTTATTTTTCCATACGTAAGTTTAATTGTTAACCCTCAAATGGTACAAGAGAATGATTTATTACAGAGTCTATTCTTTAATAAAAACTATTCATTTTTGCAAACAATGAATTTTCTGGGACTTATCTTGATAATTATTTTTTTCTCAAAATCAATATTTGGAATTTTTGTAAACAGAGAGATTTCTAAATTCTCATTCAAAAAAAGTGTTGATATAAGATCTCTTTTAATGAAATCTTATCAAGATTTACCGTATCTTAAGTATACAGAAAGAAATAGTTCAGAATTTATCCATAATATTAATCTTGCAGACAAATTTGCAGGCGCTACGTTGGCACCATTGTTGAAGCTGGCAAGTGAAGGAATTGTAATACTAGTTATAATTAGTTTTTTAGCATTTCATGATGTAATTAGTCTTATAGTAATTTTATCTTTATTAATACCATTGGTATTTCTTTATGATAAATTATTCAGGCCATACTTATTAAGATATGGTAAAAGATCGAACAGTGCATCTAAGAGCGTTGTTAAAAATATCAATGAGGGCATTAAAGGATTAAAAGAAATAAGGGTCCTAGGTAAAGAAAGGTACTTTTATCAATCAATGAGAGAGTCTGCTAAAGAATATGCAGACGTTAGTGTAAATGCTGAAGTAATTACAGTGGCGCCAAGATTTCTGATGGAGTTCATGATTATCTTAGTTCTAGTTCTAGCTATTTTCATTCATACGTTATCATCAGGAAATTTAATTGAATTCCTTCCCACCTTATCATTGTTTGGGATTGCTGGGATAAGACTTTCTCCCGCTGCAAATCAAATAATTATTAATATTAATAAACTCAGATTTTCAAGGAATGCTGTTAGCTTACTCTACTCTGATCTGAAAACCTTGGAAAATATAAAGGAAATTAACTCTACCCATAGAGTGCTTGAAGAAAATTTTGAAGAGCTAGAGTTAATTGATGTTAGTTTCAAATATTATTCAAGAAATGAGGTTATTTTTGATAAAGTCAATTTAACTATTAAAAAAGGCGATTATATTGGGGTTTTAGGCCCATCTGGTTCAGGTAAATCTACCTTCATAAATTTACTACTGGGGCTATTAGAGCCAACAGAAGGAAATATGACTTTAAATGGTCAGCAAATTAATGAAAACGATAATATAAAATTCATGAATTATGTTGGCTATTTGCCGCAAGATGTATTTTTAATTGACGATTCAATAGCTAAAAATATTGCCTTGGGCATTGAGACAGAGAAAATAAATTTTAAAAAAGTAAGTGATTGTGTTGAAAAGGCAAAGCTTAGCGAGCTTGTTTCAAATTTGCCAGATGGGATAGAAACAAGAGTTGGAGAAAATGGTCTTCAATTATCAGGAGGACAAAAGCAGAGAGTTGCTATTGCAAGACTTTTATATTTTGAGAAGGAAGTAATTATTATGGATGAGTCTACTAGCGCTCTTGATACGCTCACAGAAAAAGAGATAATTAACGAAGTTAATGCATTTAAAAATGAGAAGACAATTATTGCAATTTCTCATAGAATTTCTACTTTATCAAATTGTGATAAATATTTTAAAATTAACGATGGAAAAATTAAAATAGAAAATAACATAACTTAATGAAGGTTATTAATTATGAACAAAATTAATTTTCTAGACTGCACTCTTCGAGACGGTGGTTATTATAACTCCTGGGATTTCGAATATAAAGCTGTTAACGAATATTTGAAAGCAGTTAAGCAAGCCGGAGTACATATTGCAGAAATTGGTTTTAGATCACTAAAAAATGATGAAGGATTTAAGGGAGCTTCAGCTTTTACAACTGACGATTATATTGACACATTAAATATTCCAAGCGGCCTATCATTAGCAGTAATGATCAACGCCTCAGAGCTCTTATCAGGTTTTAAAATTGATAACAAATCATTTAATAAACTTATTCCAAAAAGAAGAAAAGGCTCATCTCTTGATACAATTAGGATTGCTTGCCATTTTGATGAATTTAAAGCTGTGATAAACTCTACGGCCAGAATAAAAAAGAGGGGCTATAGAGTTGGAATAAATTTAATGCAAATTGGTGATAGAACAATAGATGAAATTTCTGAGGCCGCAAAACTAACTAATTTGAACAACCCTGATGTTCTATATTTTGCCGATAGCTTAGGAAATATGAATAATTCTAAGGTAATTGAAATTATTAAGACAATAAGGAGACACTGGAAAGGTGACGTTGGTATCCACGCACATGATAATATGTCTATGGCGATTTCAAATTCCTTAATTGCAATTGAAAATGGAGCAAATTGGATCGACTCAACAATTACTGGAATGGGAAGAGGGCCTGGAAATGCTCAGACAGAATTGATAGCATTTGAGATTTCAGAAATAAACAAGAAAAAGTGTGACATAGTTCCGCTTAATAAATTAATCAATAGATATTTTATTAATTTAAAAAATCATTATAAATGGGGAACTAACCCATTTTATTACCTATCGGGCAAACATGGCATCCATCCCACTTACATACAAGAGATGTTATCAGACAAAAGATACAGTGATAATGATATTATCAACGCTATAAATCAACTAAAGATTGAAGGAGGTAAAAGTTTTTCAAGAAGTAAACTTGTAACAATGAAAAATCCTGAGAATGGAATCATTTCAGGGGATTGGAGTCCAAAAAAAACATTAAGTCAAAAAGATATATTTTTAATCGGGCCAGGAGAAACAACGAAAAAACATATTGAGGCTATCAAATCTTTTATAAAAAGAAACAAATTATTAATATTTGCAATTAATAATGAAAAAATTCTCCCAGAAAAGTATATAGATTTTAGAATTGTATCTCATCCGTTAAGAATTATTTCTGATATAGATGAATTCAAAAAGATAAAAACACCATTAATCGCACCATTAAATTCAATAAGTAAAAAATTAAAAGATTCTCTCAGTAAGATAAGAATTAATAATTTTGGTATAAAAATTGAAAAAGATAATTTTAAATTTAAGGATAAAAGTTGTATAATACCTAATCCTTTAGTTTTGAGTTATTTTCTTGCTGTAGTATCTAGTGGTAATGTAAATAAAGTTTATATGTCTGGTTTTGATGGTTACAAACTTGGAGATCCTAGAAAATTAGAAGTTGATAAAGTCTTTGATTTGTTTAATCAAAGTAAATCAAAAGTTAAGCTTGTTTCAGTTACTCCAACTTTGTACAATTTGAATACAATATCTATTTATAGCCTTTAAAAATTGAGAACAGTAATAATTATACCTGCAAGATTTCATTCGTCCAGATTTCCTGGAAAGCCTCTGGCAAATATCTTAGGAAAACCACTTGTAGAATGGGTAGCAGAATTAAGTTCTATTGCTGTTGGTAAAGAAAATGTTTACGTAGCTACTGATGATCAAAGAATCGAATCATTTGTAAAGAGCATAAATGTTAATTGTATTATGACTTCTTATGATCATCTAACAGGTACTGATAGAGTTGCAGAAGCCTCTAATTACGTTGAAGCAGATATTTATGTTAATGTACAGGGAGATGAGCCGCTTGTTAATCCAAACGATATAAAAAAAATTATCAATGAAAAAGTGAATAGTGGTAAAGATGTCATTAAAGGTTACTGTGAGCTAACAGACTTTGAAAATCCTGAAAACGTAAATATTCCTAAAATTATTTTTTCAGACAATGGATATTTAGTTTATGCATCAAGAAGCGTGATACCTGGTTCAAAAAAAAAAATAGAAAAGAAAATATATAAGGCTGTGTGTATATACGCTTTCGATAAAAATAATTTAAATGATTTCTTATCTTATGGAAAAAAAAGTAAGCTAGAAGAGGTTGAAGATATAGAAATCTTAAGATTTCTTGAATTAGGAACAAATGTTAAAATGGTTGAGACTGAAGGTAATTCACTAGCAGTTGATATTCCGAGCGATATTTATGAAATAGAAAAATTTTTAAAAGAAAAAAAATAATGCAGTGCGGAGAATTTGATAAAAGAAATAAAGAATTTTATAAAAAATTCAATCATAGAACCTTTTTTGAAAACTTATTAAATTTAAAGACTTATGATGAACCAATTATTTTTGATGTGGGGGCACATAAAGGAGAGAGTATTATTTTTTTTAGGGAAATTTTTCAAAATGCTCAAATTTACTGTTTTGAACCAAATCCTGACTCACTCAAACAAGTAAAAAAAATGAACAACTCGAATGATAAGATTTTTAATGTCGCATTGAGTAATTATAATGGTAAAGCTGATTTTAATATTCAAGACATTTCGCACCTTTCATCTTTACACCAAGTTAATAAGCAAAGTAAGTCATCTCTTGGCTATGCTGAAAAAGAAAAGCATAAGGTAATTACTGTCGATGTGATGACAGGAGACAAAATTATAAAAGATAATAATATTAAAGTTGTAGATCTATTAAAGATTGATGTTCAGTCAAATGAGGTTCAGACTTTAGAAGGTTTTAAAAATAGTCTTATGGTAATAAAGAATATAATTGTCGAGGTTTCATTTTATGATTTTTATAAAAATAAATCCTCAATATTTGAAATTGAAAAAGTAATAGATGGATTTGAACTATATGATATTTTTGAAATATCAAAAAATCCTAAAACACAGGGTACAGACTGGGCAACTCTAATTTATCGTAACAGCAAGTTCAATGCTTGAACTTTATAGTTCAGTTTTATTTGATTGTGATGGCGTAATTCTCGACTCAAATAAAATAAAAACTAATGCCTTTTACCTTACAACGATTAAATATGGTAAAGAAAATGCAAATAAATTAGTAAAATATCACCTTAAGAACGGTGGAATTTCAAGAAATCTAAAATTTAAATATTTTATAAAAGATATCCTTCAAATGTGTCCAAGTCAGAAACTCTATGATGATTTATTAGGAGAATATAGTAAAAATGTTTTTAACGGTTTACTAGAAAGCAATATAGCAAATAATCTCAAGGAAATAAGAAATTCTAGTAATCATAGATGGTACGTTGTTTCTGGCGGTAATGAAAGGGAAATAAAATCAGTTTTTTCTCAGAGAAAGATCAATGAATATTTTAATGGAGGTATATTCGGTAGTCCAAGAAATAAAATTGAAATATTCAAAGATATAATGAGCAATAAAGATTTCAAAAAACCTGCTGTATATTTAGGGGATAGTAAATATGATTATGAAGCTTCTAAAAAAGCGAGTATTGATTTTATTTTTATTTACGAATGGACAGAATTTAAAAATTGGAAAAAGTTCTGCGATGATAACAAAATTAAATATGTGAGAAATTTACAATGTCTATTTTTAAAAAAATAATTAAAGCTTATAAAGAAGAAAGATTAATTCTTGCTATAACTTCAAAATTATTACCGTATTTTATTGGTGTAATATATCTATTTTCTTTTAATAAAAACATAAGAATACATAATCCAAAATATGTAGAGCCTTCAAAATCAAACTTTGAAAATGAAATAGTAGAAAGAGTTTTTCGCAGCTACAAATTAATGAAAAGTGATGAGCCAAATGTTGATGTTAAGTTTCAGCCTTCAAAACTATGGATAGATCAACTAAATAATAGCTATAAATTTTTTCATGATTCTTTAAATGAAAATAGTATTGATAAATTTCATTTTTTTTTGGCTAACTATGGTTGTTGGAAAGAGTATCACGGCATATCAAATAATATTCTTATAAGAAATCTATCCAAATCGTACATTGGCAGAAAATATTTAGAAAATGTAACATTTAAAAAAAATCTCAAAACTTGGACGTGGTTGAATAAAGATAACAATGATTTAAAAAATTTAGAATTTTTCAGACATGGGAATCAATCTGGTGCATTTATTAATGATAAGTTTATTATTGCAAGTGCTTTTTTTAATGAATTTACAACTTCTATATTGAGCAATCTATTAATTAAATATGATATACCAAACATCGCTGAATTAGGAGGAGGAGATGGAAACTTTATTTTTTATCTCTTAAAAAAATTTCGTAAATTTAGATATTTTGGATTTGACTTACCAGAAGTAATTTCGATTATTTCTTACAATTTCTTACTTAACTGGCCAAATAAAAAATTTCTTTTGTATGGTGAAGAAAGCTTGGGTCAAATTGATGTAAATAATTTTGACTTTATTTTAATGCCAAGCTGGGAGGTGGAAAATATTAAAAGTAATACTTTTGACATTTTTATAAATAAAAATAGTTTGGGAGAAATGACAAAGTTAAATTGCGAGACATATATTCATCATATATGCAGAACAACAGAATATTTTTTTCACATGAATCATGATAATATTAGAAATAATTATGAAGATGGTGAGTCTGGCCTATTAGCTTCCGAATTTCCAATTGATAAAAGTAAATTTGAACTTCTTTTTAGATACCCTGATTTAGGACACTTAATGCATAGTGGTGTTATCGATTATTATATGGACATATTCATGCATTTATATAAAAAAAGTAAATAAATACTAATTTCAGAATTATCTATATGTGTGGTATTGCAGGTATATACGGTACTAATCCTAATAAACTTACAAAGTTAAATAAAATGTTGTCCAAGCTAAATCATCGCGGTCCTGATGAAGACGGTTTGTATAATTGTGATGAATATTGCAGTGGTATAAAAAGATTATCTATAAATGATTTGTCTGGAGGGTCTCAACCATTATTCAATCATAATCGATCAATAGCAGTTGTCTATAATGGGGAGATTTATAATTACCACAAACTAAGAAAAAGTTTAGAGAAAAAAAATTATGTGTTTAGAACTAATTCTGATGGTGAAGTAATTGCACACTTGTACGATGATGTTGGAGAAAAAGTTTTTGATTATTTAGATGGAATGTTTGCAATTTCTATATGGGACAATCATAGAAAAATTCTTTTACTAGCTAGAGATACTGCAGGAGAAAAACCCCTTTACTATATGAAAAAAAATGGACAATTTATTTTTTCATCAGAAATTAAAAGTATTCAAAGTGCTTTTTCTGAAAACTTATCAATAAATAATCAATCAATCTGGGATATGCCGACCTTTTTATGGGTTCCAGATCCAAACACGATTTATAAAGAGATCATGGCATTACCAAAGGGTAATTATCTAAAATTTAATGGCGATAATAGTGTTATCAAATCAATAAATTGCAATTTTGTTAGGAATGATATTGACGACGAAATTACAAAAAACCCCGTAAAAATAACGAGAGAAATTGTAGAGGAGGCAATAGTTTCAAGACTTCTCTCTGACGTTCCTATTGGTTGTTTCTTGAGCGGTGGTTTAGACAGCACTATCGTTTCTACTGTTGCTTCAAAAAGAGTTGAAAAGTTATCCACTTTTAATATTGCTTTTGAAAATATAATTGACCCTTACCATGGAATGGCAGATGAGTCAGAAGAAGCGGAAAGGACGGCAAAAAAAATTAATTCGAAGCATCATAAAATCTTTGTTAATGAAGATATTTTTTACGAAAGTCTTCAAGAATTTTCCTACTATGGTGATCAACCATTTGCTGTTTCTTCAGGAATGGGAATTTATTTTATATCAAAAGAAGCAAAAAAAAATGGTATAAAAGTTTTATTATCAGGTGATGGTGCTGACGAGTGTTTTGGAGGATATTCCTGGTATCCATTTATCAGTAAAATTTGTAGAAATAATCATTTACCAATTAAAAATGATCAGATCTATTCATTGCAAAACTCCACGGAGAATAAACAATATTTAATTGAAAAAATTAAAAACCTTTCAACAGCCGAAAAAGCTTATAGTTTGCACTATTATGCGCATGAATTAGAGAAAGGTAGAATTTTTAGTAAAGACCTTCAGAGTCAGGCTAAGCAATCGTCACTCAGACATTTTGAAAGCATATCGGAAACTGCTCCAAAAAACTTTATAGACCATGATCGAAATTTTTATTTTCCGAATGAAATGCTCTGTAAAATGGATCGTATGACAATGGCAAATTCAGTTGAAGGTAGAGCTCCTTTCGCATCCGCAAACGTTCTTCAGTTATCAAAAAAAATTAGTCTAAAAAATATGATTAATAATGATAAATTAAAATGGGTTCTGCGTGAAGCATTTAAAGATTTACTACCTAAAGAAGTTTATGCCAGAAAAAAACATGGATTTAATATTCCAATAGATCATTGGATAAGAGGTAAATGGTATGATCTTGTATTACATACTTTCAGCACAGAGTCTCATCTTTACAAAAAAAATTTAATTCATGATGGATCATTGGATTATGTAAAAAATATGATAAATGATGAGAAAAGGTTAAACGGACATACACTTTTCTCATACATAATGTTAAACTTATGGTTAGAAAATAATGGAACTTATAGCTGAAATAGGACAAAATCATAATGGCGACATGCTTCTTGCAAAAAAGTTGATAGAACTCGCTAAGCAATCTGGAGCAGATGTTGCTAAGTTTCAATTATTTTGCGCAAAAACTCTTTTTAAAAAAGAGAATAATCCATGGTATGAATATAACCTAAAAACTGAACTTAACAAATCAAGTGTTGAGATGTTAATGGAGCATTCTAGCAAAGTTGGAATTGAATTCATGGCTTCAGTCTTTGATGAGGAGCGAATTTCTTGGTTGGAGGAATTAGGAGTTAAAAGATACAAAATTGCCTCCAGGTCTATTGAAGATAAACAATTAATAGACGCAGTACTGAAGACTGGAAAGCCAACAATTATATCGCTTGGGTATTGGCGTAAGGATGAATTGCCAGCTTTCAAAGGAAATATACAAGGTTATTTATATTGTGTATCTAAATACCCAACTCCGATTGAAGATATAAATTTTTCGAAAATAAGTTTTGATAATTACCTAGGTTTTAGTGATCATACCATAGGAATCGCTGCCAGTTGTATTGCTGTCTCGAGAGGAGCTAAAGTAATAGAAAAGCATTTTACTCTCGATAAAAATCTTTACGGACCCGATCATAAAGGTAGCGCATTACCAGAGGAATTAATTGAATTGAGAAAATTTACAGATCAAGTAAAACAATGTCTATAAAGCCCAAATATTCTGTATATATAGTCTCGCATAATTATGGACATTATGTTGAACAGGCAATTCAAAGTGTATTTGAACAAACTGAGACTAATTGGGAGTTATTACTCATCGATGATGGTTCAAGTGACAATACATCTCAGATATTTCAAAAATACGAAAAAGACCCAAGAATAAGAACTTTTAATACAAATGGAATTGGATTAAATGCTGTATGCAACTTTGCACTGAATGAGGCTTTTGGTGACTATATTATAAGATTAGATGGTGATGATTATTTTGATGAAAACATCCTGCTTGTTCTAGGAAATTATATGAGCCAAGATCCGTCTATTGGGATCGTTTATTCTGATCATTTTTTAGTAGATAAAGATGGTAAAAAATTTTCTTATGAGTTTACTCAAAAAATAAATAAAAATGAAAATTCAATAGAGCCGCCGAATGGGGCCTGCTGTTTAATAGATGTTGCTAAATTAAAGAAAATTGGAGGTTATAATACTAATTTGAACGCTCAAGATGGACTTGATCTGTGGTTAAAAATGAAAGATCATCATAAGACAAAAAATATAAATCTCCCATTATATTATTATCGAAGACACGGTAATAATTTGACGGAAACACCTTATAAAATTATTAATGCAAGGAGAGAAATAAAACACAAAAAAGCCTCCGAAATTGTTAAACTCACGAGCCCCATAATTGCAATCATACCTTGCAGACAAAACCATGACTTTACAAGCAGTTTGTGGTCTAAGGAGATAAATGGAATCTCACTTTTGGAACGAGATGTAAACATCTGCATAAAATCAGAATATTTTGATAAAATAATCATTACTTGTGATGAAAACATCAAACAAACACATCCACATGTATTTAAAAAAGATAATAGAGTAAAATTTTTTTTAAGAGATGAAAGACTTACTTCAAAGTCAGTTAAAATAGAAGAAACACTAAACTTAATTGCCAAAACCTATGATGCTGAACATAAGGGAATAATGTTAATGAGATATATTCAAACACCATTTATAAGTCATAAAACACTTGAAGAGGCAATTAATAGTCTATTAATCACTAATAATGACAGTGTAATAGCGGTAGAAAAAATTCGGCATGAAATTTTTGAAAATAAGAATGAAGATTTAATTCAGCTGAACTACTCATTATCTGAGAATATTAACACCTCTAATTTTTATAGGGACTCCTCAACATGCTCAGTGTTCAAAACAAGAAACCTTAAAAACTCAAAATACAGAGGAAATAAAGTATTAGGCATGCCAGTTTCTGCAGCAGAAAGTTTTTTTATTAATTCATTTCGAGATCTTGAAATAGCAAGTTCATCCACTTCTTTTAACTACTGATTATTTATTAAAAATGCAATTTACTGACCAAAACACAGCTATAATAATATCGTGTCGTTACTCATCTAAAAGACTTCCGGGTAAAGCAATGCTCAAGTTCGGAGATAGGACTGCCATTGGTCTTCTAGGTAGTAGATTAAAGAAATCAAAAAAATTTAAAAAAATAATTTTAGCAACCTCTACTAACCCTGAAGACGATGTTCTAGAAAATGAGGCAAAAAAACAAGGAATTCATATTTTTAGAGGGGATTTAAATAATGTTTTATACAGAAATATGATGGCAGCTATTAAATATAAAGTAGATTATATAATTAGGGTTACCGGTGATTGCCCTTTTATTTGTGGGGAATTCATTGACAAATGTATTGATCAAATCAAAGAATATAAAGATGAAATATTTACGACAAAAGGAAATTTTCCTCAAGGAATTGATATTGAATTATTTCCAAGAATTCTTCTTGAAAAATTAGACAAAAAAGAAGATTTGCCAGATCGGTATAAAGAACACATGCTGAGTTATTTTTATGAAAATAGTCAAGAATTTTCAATTAAATACTTTATTAATAATTATAAAGGAAAGCTTGACGGTATCTATACTATGGATTGCCTAGCAGATTATGAGAGATTAAAATCAATTTATCAAATTTTTGATAACCCCGATTTTACAATAAGTGAAATATTAACTACCTAAATTTAGCAATGTATAGATTTTCAATACTAAGATCATCCCATAAAGCAAAAACATTCATTTATGGAAAAGACCCTCTCTCAATATTAACAAATCATTTCAAGAAAAAAAAATTTTTTCATTTTGATCCAAATAAAAAAACTATTTATATCAATATACAAATATTTTTGCATATTGTATTAAATTTAAAATTTAATTTGAATTCAATCAAAACTGCATATTTGGTATCTTTAATAAAATCACTTAAAAGTGATCTTGTTATTACCTTGATCGATAACGACCCAAACTTTTGGAGACTTTGCTCACTTATGCACGATGAATTAAGAATAATTTCATTTCAAAATGGTGCGAGATATGATCTATATTCTAATCCAAACAAGCAAGAATATTTTCAATCTGAATATGTTTGTTTTGGTGATCACGATAAAAAAGTAATTCAGTCAATTAATGGTGTAGTAAAAAAATACATAATTAAGGGTTCAATTAGAGAGGTTTTTTACCGATCTAATTCAAAACAGTATAAGAGTTTTAAATCGTGTAAACACCCAAAAAAGTATGATATTTGCTTAATTGCAGACAATTATGCTGGTTGGAATAAAATTTATCCTGAAATAGAACAAAGCGGTATTTTAGTCGCTAAGCATGCCATGAAATTTGCAAAAGACAATAATATGAAAATTATTTTTGCATTAAAATACAAAAAAAATCAAAAAAGCTCTAGTAATATTACAGAACTCGATTTTTACAGAAATCATATTGATTTACAATATGAAAACTTATTCTTTTCATATAACGAAAAGCCTTGGGCAAGCCGTGAAACAATTTGCAAATCAAATGTTACGATAGGATTAAGTAGTACGCTTCTACTAGAGTCTGCATCACGGGGAAATAAAGTGTTAATTTGTGATTATTACAATGAGAAGTTTTCACTTGGAGCAAAAAATCCTTTGGCTATAAATGATAAAGAAAAAAAATATAGTATATTTTCGAAAAAATTAATTGAATTGCTCAACATTTCTGATGAAGAATATAAAATAACTAGAGGTAATGAAATCAAAAGAATGATTGATATAAAGGATGGAGAAACAATATCAGAATTTATTCAAACAGTACTTGATCAATAATTAAATGAATAAATCATTGTTATTATCTGAAAATTTTATAAAAAAAAGAAAAAAAATTAAATATTTCAAAATTAGTAATTTTTTTTCTGATAAAGAAAAAAATATAAATTATGTTGATTTCAAAAAATATAATTATTCCAAAAAAAAACTAGAAGTCTTTGAAAAAGATATTAATAAATATTATAAAAAAATTCTTACAGTACTGTCAAAACAATTAAATCAAATACACAATATTACATTATCTGAAAAGCAGTGGGAAATTATAATTGGAAACTGGTTACGTTTTTTTATAGAAGTAGTTTATGAGAGATGGAATAGCTTAGACAGAATAGATTTACGTAAATTTAGTGAAATTGTTATAACTCAATATGATAATATTAATTATAATTTAATTCCAAAAAATAGAAGTCATTTTAGTAATCTTGTTCAAAACTCGACTCCTTGGAATAACTATATATATAGCAAAGTAATTACGCACAGGATAAGAAAAAAAAAAATTAGCGTAAAAAAAACATCTATTTCAAAAAAGAATTATACTTTCTATAAGTATAAACAAAACAGTTTACTGAAGAGACTAATTTTCAAATTATCAAAAACCTTAAGCTGTATAGTTTCCCCAAAGAACAGATTATTAGTTTCAATAACTTATCTTCCTATTAAAGATATAATTATTTTGATACTAAAACTTAAAAAATTTCCGATTTTTTACTTTCCTCACGGTAGCAAAGACTTCAATAATAAAATATCAATAAAAAAAAGAAGATCCCTATTATTTAAGTTATTTAAAAATAATGATAAATTTGGAATATTTCTTCAGGATATAATTTCACATCAGATACCACAATGTTATTTAGAGGATTGGAATAAACTCAATAATGAGCTTGAAATTCAATCAATACCAGAAGTTAATATAATTTTAGCAGGCAATGGATTCGATAATGATGAGACAATAAGGCTTTATATTTCAAAGTATATTTCAAAACTGACATATTTTATTTTTCAACATGGGGGTGTTTATGGCCTCTCTTATTTAACAAATAAAGGTGAATTTTATGAGAAAAGAGTGGCAGATTATTGGTTTAGTTGGGGTTGGAAAGATGAAAATTTCCCAAATATTATTGATGGATATAATTTTAAAAATACTAAAAATACAAATTTAAATAATAGTTTAGCCAAAAATATTTTGATACCAATGCCGTATATTTCAAAATATGAAACAAGGTTTAAGCATATTGATAAAAACTCATTAAATAATGACTTAAATAAAATTTATAATAAACTTGATAACAAAATCAAAGATAGATTAAGGCTTCGTCCATTTCCTGAAATGAATAATATTCGACTAGTTAGTAATAATTTTAATAGGGAATTAATTGATAATGAGCCAAATTTTTTGAAATCTCTTACTGCTGCACGACTTCATATTTCAATTGTTAATGCAACAACTTTTTTAGAGTCATTAAGTTACAATGTTCCAACAATAATGTATATAAAGGAACCATTTACTGAATTCAGAAAAAATTCTCATAATGATATATCAAATTTATTAAAAGCGGGTATATTGTATGATGATTTAGATAAGTTAATTTTATTTTTAAATCAAAATTATGAACGAATTAATATTTGGTGGAACACAAAAAAAGTTCAAAAAGCCCTAGATAAATTTAATAGAAAGTATTTAAGAAACTCTCAGAATTGGCTTTATGATATATTACATAAAATTAGTAATAAAATTTAAGTCCTTATGAATCTTAAAATTTGTATCGTTTGGGAGCAATTTGAATATGGTGGAGTGGACTCATATCTCTCCTATCTAATAAATAGTTGGCCAGAACAAAATGATAAGTTTACGATTCTTTACAATGAAGGTAATTCGGGAGCAGAGAGGTTAAAAAATGAATTAATAACCTTTAGAAATGTAAAATTTATAAAATATAAAACTTATTTTAATTACAATCGTAGTACAAATATTCTTAGTAAGATATTTAAATTAGTTAAGCATATACTTTTACCAATCCTATTTTTTCTTAATTCATTAAGATTATATTTTATTATTAAAGGCAAGAAATTTGATATTTTATTAGCACAAAATGGAGGTTATCCAGCAAGCTATGGTGTACTAAGTTCAATATTTTCAGCGACTTTTGCAAAAGTAAAAGTAAAATTATTGGTTACCCACCATGCAGCTGTTAAACCAGAAATATTTACAGGATGGTTCAGATTACTAATTGAACGTTTTTTCTCAAATAATATATCTAGGGTGATTTGTGTTTCAGAAGCAACAAAAAAAACTATTTTGAATTTTACCAGAATTACAGATGATCAAAAATGTAGTGCAGTTGTTATACCTAATGGTATCCCAATTAAAGCTTATATTCCAACTATAGAAAAAAGAAAGTCTGTATTTAATATTTTGATGCTTGGTAGATTAGATGATTTTAAAGGGCATGACGATCTACTAAGTGCAGTCTCAAGTTTGGATAGGGTTTTTCAAAAAAAAATTAAACTTATTTTTATAGGCGGTTTCCAATCACGACAAAAACAAATAATAGAGAGCCTATATTCTAAAATGGAAATAGAGTCAGAACTAGAAATAGTAGGATACGATAATAGGTCACTAAATGAAATTTTTACAAACATTGATTTGTTAATAATGGCCACCAAAACATTTGAGGGCTTTGGACTAACAATTCTTGAGGCAATCAATAATGGCGTTCCAATAATTTCATCAAAATTAGGAATTGCCACCGAATTACTGAAAGAGTCTTCAAACTGTCTTTATGAACCTGGTAATGTTTATGAGCTTAGTGAAAAGTTAATTAATTTTCTGACTAGTGAGGATAAAAGTATTTCGCAATCCACAATTAAAAGCTTAAAACAATATGATATTATAAATACAGTCAATTCTTATAGAAATTTAATGATTACTGAGTACTTTAAAAAAGAATGAGAATATCTCTTTCTCAACTACTGTTGTATGGGAATCTTTTTTTCTTTATTATTTCTGAAAGTTATTTCTCTCAGATTGTTAACTTCAGCCTGTATACATCTTTATCGTTAATACTTAATATTTTAATAATAATTATAAATGGAAATATTGTTAATTTTAAAATACGATATTATTTATTTTTTGCATTTATTTTATTACTAAATATTTTTTTGATTAATCTAGCTGGTATTAAGGCATTGGTACTTAATGTTTGGTTGATTACTTCATTCATTGTCGTAGAAATTTTTCTAAATAAAGATAAGGATGATTTTTTAAAAAAGATAATAAGATTTTTTGAAATATTTGCTTATATCGTAATTTTTGATTTTGTAATAAGCTATATTTTTGTTGATATTTTTTTTGAACGCAATGTTGGTTTTAATTATTTACTTATACCCAATCCTTTCAATAAGTATCTAGTAATAATAGCTATTCCATTTCTATTTTATAAAGGCAGGATTTCTAATATCATAATTTCTATTTTACTCTCAGCAACTCTCATACTTGGAACAAGAGCGGGATTAGTCTCAACAACTATAGTTTTGATCATGTCCTTTATTTTTTTATTTAATTTAAAAAATATGTATAATATTAGTAGATCGATAAAGTTCCTATTCTCATTATTAATTATTTCATTAGCTTTAATGGCATACAACCTACTATTAAATGAAAGTAAAAAAGATGAATTTTTCTATTCTTTATACAGCTCAGTTGCCCGAATTGTAATATGGTCAGAGCATCTTGATGTTTTAAAAACATATCCATTTGGAGTTGGTCCTGGAGTTTCACAAAGTATTGTAAATTTTAAAGATGATAATCCTGGGTTTATAGTTTCTTTTGCATTAAACCTTGATAACGAAATGTTAAACAAGGAAATTAATAAAAGGTCAAACATTTATTCGTACAAGAAAAATTCACCCTCAGAACATAGTGTAATAGTTTATTTTGTATCTGCTTATGGAATAATTGCACTTTTGTTTTTGATAAACTTATTAAGAATGTTCACAGTAGATTTGCCTAAACTTTTTTACAGTTCTAATGCTAAATTTAAATCAATTTATATTTCACTTTTAGCGCTTCTTTTAATTACTTTAATTAATTCATTTCATTTAGGAATATTCTATTTGGTATTGTTGTATGCATGCTATAAATCATTTAGGAAAAATAATGAAGCCTTCTGAATTTAATAAGCTAATTAAACCAGTTATCGAATGGTATGGAAAAAATGAGATATTGGAGGATATTAAGCGAATAATGAATTTTCAAGGCTATTCGCTTTGGTGGTCATCACGGCCAATAAAGAAAGATATTTACATGGATAACGAATGGTTTGTTGATTTAATAAAAAGAGTTTTTGGAAAAAAAATTCAAAAAAGTATGGGATATGAAAATAAAAAAAGATCAATTTTTTTTATACTTTATTTATTTTTTTTCGACTTATATCGATGTATTTTGTTTAAATTTTTATTAAAAAAACAACATTATAACTCTAATGATGTTTTTTTTCACTCTTTTGAACTTAATATAAAATCAAAAGAGCACTCTTTTGTTGATAGACACCTAGGAAAGGTGCCTGAATTATCAGAACAGTATAATTTAAATCATACATTTCTCTTGAGTCTTTCAAAAAGAAAAATATTAAATCCCATAAATTTAAAAAGAAAAATAAATAATTATAAAAAATTAAAACAAAATATAATTTTTTTAGATAGATACATAACTTTAAAAGATATTATTTTAATTCATTGCTTATTATTTAAAATTTTTATTAAAATTAAATTTTTTTTCAAAAAAGGAAAATTAATAAATAAAAACTTTTACATAAATGGAATAAATTGCAATGATATTTTTTATAGTGAATTAGAGCAAAGTTTTTTTGGTACGCTTCAAGAAAGTTTATATTCAGCTTTATGTTTTTATAACTGGAGCAAGCAAACTAAAAATAAAATATATGTAGTTAATACAATTGAGAATTTGGCGGCTGCACGAGCAATATATTACTTTTCTAAAAAAGGTAATCAAAATTGCAATTTTATTTCAATACAACACTCTGAAATAAACTCCAATAAAATTGAATTTATTAATCATCCTAATGAATTCAAGGCTACTGATAGTAAATTTCCCTCTCCATCAACTGACTATTATTTTGTTCACGGGAATAGATCTTTTAAGATAGTAAATCAATATATGCCGCATCAGAAAATTATTAAAATAGGCTGTGTTAAATACGACGATTTCCCATCCCTCATCAATGAAAACAAGACTATTAAATCAAAAATAAATAATGACTTTAAACTAAGAGATTATTTTGTTGTGCTTATTGCTCCATCAATTGGTGTAGATTTTTTTAATGTTTTAGAGGTAATTAAAGATTTAGATTTTAAAAAATATGAAACTAAAGGTATAAAATTTGTTTTATCGCCACATATTTTAACTGATAAAAAGTTAGTTACTCAGCATGTAGAAAAAAATTCACTAAAGAAACAATTAATAATCAACTATACTTATTCATCAAACGAAATGATATTTTCTAGTAATTTATTGATAACAGGATACTCAAGCATGGCTTTTGAATCAATGATTTTTGGGATTCCATCAATTCGAGTTGCCCCAAGAAATGCAATACCTCTTTATGACGACTTAAAAGAGATGCCAATTGTTGAAAGTGCCTTGGAATTAGAAAATAAAATTGACTTTATTTTAGGGGATAATTATCAAATGACGAACGTAAATAATATGATCGAAGAATACTTTTATAAAATTGATGGTAAAAGCTCAAGAAGATTTTGGGAAAACCTGAAAAAAAATATAATGAACTACTAATATAATGTATCAAAATATTAAAAAAATTCTTAAACAAATATTTCATTTAATAAAACCAATTCTGATCTATTTAGTAAATATTGATTCAAGAATTGTAAGAACTATTATTTATGAAGTTTCTCATCATAAAAAAATATTATTAGCTAATACAGAAAATGAAAAATTTTTAATTTTCACAAAAAATTGTATAGTCTCACGACATCTATTTTTAACTAAAGAGCCTACTGATTTTGATAAATTATTAAGAATAATAAATAATAAAAAACTAAATTTCAAGTTTGAAGCACTAATTGATATCGGGGCGCATATTGGTACAATATGTATTCCAGCTTGCAAGAGAAAATTCATATCTAAAGCTATTGCTATTGAACCAAATCCATCTAATTATCACTTACTCAAATCTAATGTTGAGTTAAATAAAATATCACATGCTGTGGAAACTTATAATTGTGCACTTGGTCAAAAAAAGAACCAAAATTTAGAACTTTATTTATCAAAAACTAATTCAGGCGATAACAGAATTTTGGACTCAAAACCCCTATCTAATGAATTTTTAAATAAGATTAATGTAAAATCTGCAATTTTAGATGATTTTACTGAAAATTTAGAACCTGAAAATACCCTTGTTTGGATGGATGTACAAGGATATGAAGCTTTTGTGTTTATGGGATCATCAAAAACCCTTTTAAGGGGTTTTCCAATTATTTTTGAGTTTGCGCCATATTTAATGAAAGAAAATAATTCTTTTGAAATGATCAAAAAAATACTTTTAGAAAGCAAATATAAATCATTTATTGATTTAAGCGATAAATCAATGAAAATAAACGTCCTTGATGAAAATAATCTAAATGAAATGTATAATCTTTATTTTGTAAATGACAATTTCACTGATATTTTTTTAATAAAATAAAGAAATAAAATGTTTAATAATATTTATAAGAATAAATCTGTTTTGATAACTGGCGACACTGGATTTAAAGGGAGTTGGTTAGCTTTATGGTTAACTTTGTTGGGTGCAAATGTATCTGGCTTTTCATTGAATATACCAACTAAACCATCACATTTTTCAGCGATAAAACTCCGCAATAATATTAATCATTATAAAGGAGATATAAAAAAATTAGAGCATTTAAAAAAAGTTTTAACAAAAGCTAAACCAGAGATAGTATTTCATTTAGCGGCTCAACCCCTTGTAAAAAAGGCATACGAAGATCCATTAGATACTTTTCAAACTAATACATTAGGCTCTCTGAATCTTCTCCAAAGTATCAAAAATTATAATCAAGTTAAGTCTTTAGTCATGATTACTAGCGACAAAGTTTACGAGAATGTTGAATGGCTTTGGGGTTATAGAGAGATTGATAGACTTGGTGGTTACGACCCTTATAGTGCTTCAAAAAGTATGGCAGAAATAGGAATTAACTCATATATCAAATCATTTTTTTCAAATTGTAAAACTAAAGTTGCTACTGCTAGAGCAGGGAATGTTATAGGGGGTGGTGATTGGGCTCTAGACAGAATTGTACCTGATAGTATGAAAGCTTGGACAAAAAATAAAAATGTAACTATTAGAAATCCAAAGTCTACGCGACCTTGGCAACATGTTCTAGAACCATTAAGTGGTTATTTATTATTAGGAAAAAGACTTTATGAGGACACTAATTTACATGGTGAGTCTTTCAATTTTGGCCCCTCAACTCTAGAAAATTTTACTGTTAAAGAACTACTTAGTAAGATGTCAAACAATCTAGATAATTTTAAATTCAAAATAAAAAAAGACTCTTCAATCAAAGAAGCTAAATTGCTTCAATTAAATTGTGATAAAGCAATAAACACCTTGAAATGGTGTCCAGTACTTAATTTTGATGAAACTGTAAATTTTACGACCGATTGGTACAAAGAATATTATAGTAAACCCACAAAAATTAAAGATTTCAGTTTAATGCAAATTAAGAACTATCATAAAAAGGCAAAATTGAAAAAACTAAGTTGGACCTAAAATGAATAAGGTAATGAAGAAAATAAAAGTTACTAATTTAAAAAAATTACCTTCAAATGGAGGAAGTGTCATGCATGCCCTGAAATCATCGGAACAATCTTTTTCTAAATTTGGAGAAGCATATTTTTCTTTATTAGAATCAGGCACAATTAGGGCTTGGAAATATCATACAAGAATGATTTCAAACATAATTGTTCCATATGGGAGCATTAAATTTGTTTTTTACGAGGATGACGTATTTAAAGAAATAATTGCTGGTGAAAATAATTATATAAGAATAACAATTCCACCAAAAATATGGTTTGGATTTATGTGTGTTTCAAAAAAAAAATCTTTTCTTTTAAACATTGCAAATATTCTGCATGATGATAGTGAAGTTATCAATAAAGATGTAAAGGAATTCAATTATGATTGGACTAATTAGATGAAAGTTTTAATTCTTGCAGGTGGCTATGGTACTAGGCTTAGTGAAGAAACTGATGTTAAACCTAAACCGATGGTTAATATTGGTGAAATGCCAATTATTTGGCATATTATGAAATTTTACTCAAGTTTTGGGTTTAATGAATTTATAATCTTACTTGGTTACAAGGGTTACATCATAAAGGAATTTTTTCATAATTACTTTATACATAACTATGATGTAACAATCGATTTAGATAAAAATACAAGAACTTATCATAAAAAAAATGAGGAGTGCTGGAAAATTGACTTAATAGATACTGGTCTTAATGCAATGACTGGTGGAAGAATAAAGCAAGCACAACGTCTTATTGATAATAAAACATTTATGCTTACTTATGGAGATGGCCTTTCAGATGTAAATTTAAATGAATTAATCAAATTTCACAAAAATGAAAAAAAACTCCTTACGATGACAGCAGTTCAGCCAGATGGAAGATATGGCTCCATTGATATTGATGGAAATTCAGTAAGTAGTTTTGAGGAAAAACCAAAGCATGATAATTATTGGATTAATGGCGGATACTTTGTATGTGAGCCAGATGTATTAAACTATATCGAAGACCATAATACTATTTTTGAAAAAGAGCCACTTGAGAAACTTGCAAAAGAAGGGCAAATTTCAGCTTTCAAACACAATAGTTATTGGGGGTGTATGGATACTATGAGAGATAAAAATAATTTAAACGACCTATGGAATAAGAATTCAGCACCTTGGAAAAAGTGGAAATAATTAATGATATTAGTAACTGGAGGCTCTGGATATTTAGCAGGGCGTATAATTGAAAGTTTAATTTTTTCAAAAATTAAATTTAGGGTAGCAACGTCAAAAAAAGAATATCTTAGAAATTTATTTCAAACAAAATTCCTAGAAAATTTTGAAATTATAGAGTTAAATCAAAATACAAAGAATTTTAGTGAGTTATTAGAAAATATTACAATAGTAATTCATTGTGTTTCATTGAACAGCAATGACTCAGAAAAAAAACCTGATTTAGCAAAAAAAGTTAATTTTGACTTGTCCAAAAGATTGATCGACGAGTGTATAAATAGAGGCATTAAAAAATTTTTATATTTTTCTACTGTTCATGTATATGGCGGTAGTTTAATTGGAAACTTTGATGAGGAAAATAAAGCTAATCCATCAAGTATTTATGCAAAAACACATTTGGATGTAGAAGATTATTTAATTGATCATAATAAAAATGAAAAATTTCATGGACAAATACTAAGATTATCAAATGCGGTAGGGCCTCCGTTATTTTTAGAAAGTAATTGCTGGAATTTACTAGTAAATGATATTGTTAAACAATCAGTCATTAATAAAGAAATAATTATCAGATCAAATAAATATATAAAAAGAGATTTCTTTCCAATATCAGCCTTAGTAAATTTTTTATTATTGAATATAAAAAATAAAATAAATTTTAATAGCAATTTAATAAACTTTTCTTCAAGTCAGAGTTTAACTATTGAAGAAATCTGTAATTTAGTATCTTCAAATACAGGTAAAATTTTAAACAAAGAAATTAAAATAAATTA
>CACEZK010000015.1 GCA_902564025.1 uncultured Pelagibacteraceae bacterium | reverse complement strand
AATATTTAGTCGCTTCACAAAATGCAGCAGCTATTGATTATAAAGCTTATGGATTTATTCAACCTGAGATAACCACATTTTTTAATGGGGATGGAAGACACGATCAATCAAATTCTAATCAATCAATTTTTGTAAAAGGAACATTCATTACCTACTTAAATAATGGAGATCAAAAAATTACAATTAACACTACTGGACGTATAGATGAGAAAGATAGTGAACGCAGTTATATTGACTTCCAAAAATTTAAGTATGAGCAATATTTTGATGACATAACTCTAAAAATTGGGAATGAACTAATTTTTTGGGGTGTAAACGAAAGTTTTAATATTGTTGATATAATCAATCAATCAAATTTAGCTGAAGATATTTCTGGAACAAAAAAATTTGGGCAACCGATGATTTCATTAAATTATAATCATTCATATGGTAACTTTGATTTATTCATAATGCCATTTTTTAAGGAAAGGATTTTTCCAGGAAGAAATGGAAGACCCAGGCTAGCTCTCGAAGTTGATAAGAGCACAGTTGCCTATGAGTCTTCATCAAAGAAAAATAAAATTGACGCCGCTGTTCGTTATTCCACAGTTTACGATGATTACGATATTGGTATAGCTCATTTTTACGGAAATAACAGGTCTCCGAAGCTCAACGTAAATCCTTTGTCTCAAAAATTAGATGCTTACTATCCTATTTTATCTCAAACTAGTTTAGATATTCAATCAACGAAAGGTGCATGGTTATACAAACTTGAGACACTTACTGCAAAAAATGGGGAAGAACGGCACTTTGGAATAGCAGGAGGGACAGAGTACACTATTTATGGTTTGAGAGAAACCACAAGTGATTTAGGAATTATAGTTGAATACACATTTGATGACAGAAATGACTTTGCTTTCAATAATGAAGGAGTCTTAGCATTAAGATGGACAAAAAATGATATAAAATCAACAAGCCTACTAGCTGGTTTAGTCGCTGATATGAGTGGAAGTTCAAATAGATTTTTCGCTGAATTTGAACAACGCATTAGAGATGATCTCAAAGTATTTATAGATATGAGTATCAACGGAGAGATTGATGCTGATGATTTTACATATGCGTTTGAAGAAGACTCTCAGCTAACATTAAAAATTGCAAAATATTTTTAAATTCTAATATCTCTGCTATTAATTTTATTAAAAGACTCTTGATCTAAATTTAAATATTTTTTTTCATCTCCTGCAGCAAAATAAATTGGATCTTGAATTTTTGTTGGGTCATAACCATCTTTTACTAAATCAGTTTTCTTATACTTGAACGTCCCAGTTTTTTCTATTTCTGGACTTATCCTAATAAATACTGGAACACTATAAGCTGGCAATTGCTCTGTCAGATATTCATAAAGTTGCTCTAATTTAAATTCATCATTTACAACTAAGGAAGCCATTCCGGCTCTGCCGTCTTGGTTGGGTACTTCAACTCCATAAACGTTGACTTCATCAATACCTTTATACGCAGAGATGGCTTCACTTACTTCATTAGTTGAAACATTTTCTGATTTCCATCTAAAAGTATCACCTATACGGTCAACGAAATAGTAATATCCCTGCTTATCTTTTTTAAGTAGGTCTCCAGAAGAGAACCATCGATCACCTTTTTCAAAGACATTCTCAAGAATTTTTTTCTTTGTTGCCTCTTTGTCTGTATAGCCTTCAAATTTACCCGTGAACTTATCATCATCAGGTATAAATCCAATCGCCTCACCGGCCTCACCATCTTCACATTCTATACAAAACCCATTCTCATCTCTGATCACTACCTCATTTTCTACATCGAATTTAACTACTTTAGTTGGCAACACACTTTTTAAATATGGGGGTATTCTTCCGATTGAACCGAACTTACTATCAACATTTGTTAGTGAGATATTTCCCTCTGAGGCCCCATAAAACTCAACAATCCTATCTATACCAAATCTTTCTTGAACAATCTTCCAGACTTCAGGTCTGAGACCGTTACCATATATGCCCCTAATTTTATGCTTTGTTTCGTATTCACTTTTCTTTGTAGCAACTAAATAACGAAACAGTTCACCAATATATGTAATTACTGTTACATCATGCTTAACGCAATCTTCCCAAAAACTAGCAGCAGAGAATTTCTTTCTCAATACTAGTGTGCCACCAGTACAAAATGTCGAACCAACACCAACAACTCCACCAGTTGCATGGTAGAGTGGTAAGACCATGTAAGTTTTATCAGTTGGTTTCATATCAAGTGAAAACATTTGCAGACCACATCCAACTAAAAATTTTTGATGGCTGAAGTTTGCGGCTTTCGGCATGCCTGTAGTTCCACTTGTATAAATATAAAATAATGATTGGCTATTTGATAATTCTTCTCTTAACGAAGTTTTGGGTCTTACTTTACTGTTTTCAATTTGTGAGCCATCTAAAGTTTCATAACCTTGAACGTCCTGACCTGCTACGTAAACATCCAAATTACCTTCAATATATTCTTGAGCTGATGCAAGATTTTCCATTAAATCAGAACTTATGATTAGACTTTTACTTTCCGATTTTTTAATGCAGTGAGCGAGCGATTTACTTTTTATGTTATTATTGAGACAAGCAACTGTAACGCCGATCTTCGCAAACCCGAACCATGTAAATATATATTCAGGTTTATTTTCCATCAAAAGAGATATTACATCTCCCGTCTTATAACCTTTATTAATTGCCCAGTTTGCAATCTGGTTCGCTTCAGCGTCCATCTCACGATATGTGTATTTCTTGTCTTCAAACTCGATAGCAATATTGTCAGGAGTTTTATCAACTTGCTCCTCCATAATATCAGCTACAGTTGTATATTTTTTTTTGTCGAAACTTCTTGATCGTCCAACTAATTTTAAAAAAAACTTAAAATAACTAAATTCTCTTGAAACTGCACTTACAACACTCATTTTAAATACCTAATTTATTCAAATATTCCGTAATTTTTTCAGTTATTGGCCCGTTTTTAAAAGAACGGTTATTAATTTTACTAACTGGCCGCAAACCAATGCTATTTGTAAGAAATATTTCACTTACATTGGAGAGATTATTCAATGATATGCTTCTAACTTCAACCTTTTTCTTTTCAATTAATAAACGCCTTACAGTGCCATCTAAGGCACCATCATTGATTGGAGGGGTAAAAATTTTATTTTTTTTAACAAAATAAATATTTGAGCTTGAACAGCAGCAAATTTTGTCACTTTCGTTAAGCATTAATGCGTCGTCATAGCCATTTTTCTGTGCCATGAGTTTTGATTGGATATTCTCAAAATAATTGTTTGTTTTATTTCTAGATAACAAAGAATTTGAGAGTCTTTTGATTTTTGAAACTTTAAGTTTCACTGGCTTTATGGTTGTATGATTACTGGTTAATTTGGAAATAGTAATAAGAAAATTTGACTTTTGATTATTTTCAATATCTAACCCTCTTCTTTTTGCATACCCTCTGGTCAATGTATATCTTATTGAAAGTTTGCTATTTAAAAGATTATTTTTTTTTATTAGTTTTAAAATTATATTTTGTAAAGTCTTCTTTGATAACTTGAAATTAAAATAATTATTTCTTATTGATTTATTAAATCGAGCAAAATGAAAATCAAATAAAATTATTTTGTTTTTATTATATAATAAAGTATCAAAAATACTGTCTCCTAAAAGTAGGCCGCGGTCTTTTATGTTAATAGTTGCTTTTTCTTCATCTATAAATTTATTATTGAGATAAACTTTCATTATATTTGTTTGTTCTTAGACATAAACTTATTCAATGATTTTTTATTAATCTGTAATAGATTCTCAACTTTTTTATTCAATTCATGATATTCATTTAAAGGTTTTGAGTCTGCTACGATCCCTCCCCCAGAATTTAGAAATACTTTTTCATTATTGACAGTAATGGTTCTGATTGGGATATTAAAATCTGCATAACCACTAAATGAGATGAAACCTATAGCTCCACAATAAACCCCTCTTTTGAAAGTTTCTAATTCTGAAATAATTTGCATTGCTCTTACTTTTGGTGCCCCAGTTACGGATCCTCCAGGCATACAATGTTTTATAACATCAAATATATTCATACCTTTAGATAACGTACCCTCAATATCAGAAACAAGATGGTGAACATTGTTATAGGTTTCTAGTTCAGCCAAACGAGAAACTTTTACCGTTCCAGGTTTACAGACTTCAGAAATGTCATTTCTCAAAACGTCAACGATCATTAAATTTTCAGCATTATCCTTCTTACTTATAGATAATTGTTCTTTTAATTTTGCATCTTCGAATTCACTCTCACCCCTTTCAATTGTACCTTTTATTGGCGAAACCATAATTTTGTTATTCTCTAATTTTAGAAATCTTTCAGGTGAATAAGAAAATATATTAAAATCCTCACTTCTCATTAAGCATGAAAAAGGTGTCTCTGTATTTTTTCGATAATGCAAATAGTACCGAACGACATCATAGTCTTTTGGAATCTTAGATAAAAAACGTTGAGTGAAGTTAGCTTGGAATATGTCACCATTTTTTATGTAATTAAGTATTTTATTAATTTTTGAAATATATTTTCTTTTATCAAAATCTTTTTTCCACTGAAAACCAAGTAGTTTGTTAATTGGATTATTTATCCGCGGCACCGAGTACAAGTTTTTTGCATTTTGTAATCGAATTTGATGTGATAGCTCAATTTTAAATTCCTTATCTAAATTAATTGAAAAAAGATAAGCTCTTTTCAATTTGTTATCGAAAGCAATCACTATATCGAAGAGACCAAAAAATAAATTTGGCAATATTTTTTCTAATGGATTTGCACTTTTAATCTTTTCCTTTGCAAGGCCTGCTTCATAAGAAACATAGCCTGCTAAACCACACTGAAACTTTGGTAATGATTTAATTTTTTTTGATTTAAAACTTGATATTAATTTATTTATCCTTGCAAATTTTTTTGAATTTAAATAATTTTTGCTTGCATTGAACTTTATGGTGTAGATAGGATCAAATGCAATATAGGAATACCGATTATTTTCAGATATCGTTTTATTTGCACTATCTAAAAAAATTAAATTTCTTTTATCTTGAAATCTTATTAATACTTCTTCCGGATTAATGTAATCAAGTTTATTTATCTTTATCTTTTTTTTTCTCATATAAAATACTGGTAGGGATATCCGGAGTCGAACCGGAACGCCCGAAGGCACCAGATTTTGAGTCTGGCGCGTCTACCAATTCCGCCATATCCCCATTCTTAAAGACTTATTATACTTTACTTATATTCGTCATAAAGGCTTAGTAGAATTATGTATGCAAATATATATATTAGCAATGGTATGTTAATCTCAATTTATCATAACTTAAAAGCGTATTTTGTCTCACTTGGTGAGCGTTTTATAAAAACTAAGTTCGCTTATCCGTTTATCTTTTTGATGGGATTAATTGAAGCAATTATTTTTCCATTCCCTCAAGAAATATTCATGGTTCCAATGATGGCATTAGACAAAAAGAAAATATTTAAAATTGCTGGACTGTCAGTTCTTGGCTCAATCACTGGAGCGATAATTGCATATTTTATTGGTGTATACTTCTTCAATAGTGTGGGAAATTTTATTCTTCAGAATTTAAATTTGGTTGAGTCATTTGACTCGTTTGTTAATGACATAGATAATTATGGTTTCCTTTACGTTTTCATAGGTGGTTTTACTCCTATTCCTTTTAAAATTGTTACACTGACAAGTGGTTTTTTAGGTATTAATTTTTTTATTTTCTTAGTTGCAAGTGTGGTCTCAAGATCAGTGAGATTTTTTCTTATAGGCTATTTAATCTATCGATTTGGAAGCATTGCACTTGAATCATTTGAAAAAAGAATAAATTTATATTCATTTATTCTTATAACTTTAGTGATTTTAGGCATTTTATATATTACATACTAGAATTATGAGTCTTATTAACATCAACTTTATTATCTCAGCATTAGTAATAATTGCAGTATTCGTACTGCAATACGTATTTAATATGGCTCCTTGTGACATGTGTCTCGTTGAAAGGTATCCTTACTATTTATTAATTATAATAGGTCTGGCATCAATTATTTTTAAATTTGAAAAAAGAGCAACAATTAAAAGGATCGCAAACTATGCTTCAATTCTGATTTTACTATTTGGATTTTTGTATACCTTAAGACATGTATTGGTCGAAAGAGGCTTGGTTAATTTAAATTCAGGATGTACTTCTAATTTGTCTGATTTATCTGATAAGTCTAAACTTTTAGAAAGTCTTAATCAAACTCCATTGATTAGATGTGACGAACCTACTTATTTATTTAATTTTATTTCGGTAGCTGAGGCAAACTTGATTATGACATTTTTACTATTATCTATAACTTTGTATTTTGTATTTTTGAAAAATGAACGTTAAAGAAAAAATTTTAAAAAAGATTATTAGAGTTGATCAGGCAGGTGAGCTTGGTGCTCAGCAAATATATCAGGGCCAGAAAATGATATTCAAACTTCAAAAAAATAAGAAAGATTTTGACCAAATATCGAAAATGGCTAAAGATGAAGAGGAACATTTAGATTTTTTTGACAATATCGCCAAAGAAAAAAAGATCAGACCCACAAAACTGAAAGGCCTATTTGGTATTGGTGCTTACGCAATGGGTGTAGGTACTGCCCTCATGGGCCCCAAAGCAGCCTATGTGTGCACTGAAGCAGTTGAAGAAATTATTGAAAAACATTATCAAAAACAAATTGATCAACTAGAGGGAGTGGAGGAAGAATTAAGAAAAAAATTAGTAAAATTTCGCGATGATGAAGTTGAACATAAAAATACCGCTATTGATGAAGGGTCGCGAGAAGCCTTTGGTTATTCTGTTTTAAGAAAAACAATCAATGAAACAACAAAAGCTGCTATTTTTTTAGCTGAGAGAATTTAATTATCTTTCTAGTTGAATATCCCAATATAAGAAATCCATCCAGCTTTCATGCAAAAAGTTAGGAGGAAAAGATCGGCCACATTTATCTAAATCAGCCATTGTAGGTACTTTTGGAATATTGAGAGGCTTCATACCCGAGTTTTTCAAAAGTTTTCCTCCCTTTTTTACGTTACAACTTGAACATGCTGTTACAATATTTTCCCAAGTTGTTTCACCGCCGTGTGATCTAGGTATAAGATGATCAAATGTTAAATCTTTCTTTGAACCACAATATTGACAACTAAACTTGTCACGCAAAAAAACGTTAAATCTTGAGAATATTGGGTTTCTATTTGGCTTGATGTACGTTTTTAGACTAATAACGCTTGGCAAATACATTTGAAAACTTGGACTTCTAATTTCTCTTTCATAGTTTGATACAATATTTACCCTTCCAAGAACAACAGCTTTTACACTATCCTGCCAGCACCAGAGAGAAAGCGGATAATGGCTAAGAGGCCTGAAATCTGAATTTAGAACCAAAGCTGGACATTTTTCTAAAGGAACTGCAATACTCATTATTAATTAATATATGCAATTGTATAAATATTTCAAAAAATATTTTAATTTGAGAACTTTTCGACTAAGAATTTAATAGCTATATCTAATCCGTCTTGAGCAATTGAATGCTGAGTGTTTGTAGAAATATGAGCCTTAACATCTATACTCAATTGTGATAATTTTTTTTCAGCTTCAATAGTTTCTTGATAAGGAACCATAGGGTCCATATCTCCATGAATTAGATAAATTGGAGGTTTTGACTTTAATTCATTTTTAAGAAGTTCTGGAGCAATTAACCTTCCTGAAAAGCCAACAATTGCTCTCATTGAATTTTCTCTTCTAAGGCCGACATGTAAACTCATCATTGTGCCTTGACTGAAACCTACGAGCGCCAAATTATCATCACTTAACTCATAATTCTTAAGTTGTTCATCAATATAACCATTAAGTGTATCAGCTGCATTTAACACACCTTTCCAAATAGTTGCAGGATCACCCGATTGAAAATCAAACCATTGATATCCCATTGGGTTTAATCCACATTTTTCAGGTGCATTAGGTGATAAAAAAACTGCATCGGGCATTTGAGGCTGAATATAATTAGCAAGGCCAATCAGATCATTGCCATCTGCGCCGTATCCATGACAAAATATTACAAGCTTTGATGGCTTTGAAGAGTCTTGGGGTTCTAAAACTGGTCCACTTAAAATTGGCATTAAGATACTTTTCTCTCAACAATGCTCACAATGTCACTCATTATATCTTTCAGCTGATAATCCTTTGGAGTATAAACTGCTTGAACTCCATTTTTAATTAAGATCTTTTCATCTTCTGTTGGAATTATACCTCCTACAATTACCGGGATATCATCTACTTTATTTTTTTTCATTTCATTCATAATTTCCTCGACAAGCTGCACATGAGAACCAGATAGAATAGAAAGTCCGATGATGTGTACATCTTCTTCAACAGATGATTTTACTATTTGTTCTGGTGTTAATCTAATTCCTTCGTACAAAACATCCATTCCACAATCACTCGCACTTACAGCAATTTGTTCAGCTCCACTAGAATGTCCGTCAAGGCCAGGTTTGCCTACAAGAAATTTAATTCTTCTTCCCATCTTATCTGACAATGACTCAACTCTTTTACGTATTGGGCTGTAATCGTCATTATTGGATGGTTGAATATTAGTTATACCAGTCGGTGCTTTGAACTCACCAAAAACATCCCGAAGTATTTGAGACCATTCACCTGTTGTTACACCTGCTTTTGCAGCTGTAATAGAAGCTTCCATTATGTTTTCTCCAGATTTTGCAGCTTCACTTAATTGATTTAAAGCGCTCTCAACCTGTTTTTGATCTCTGTTTTGTCTCCAATCAATAACTGCTTTTACTTGTTCATTTTCAATTTTTGGATCAATTGTCTCTATGCCTCCATCATTTGATACAAGAGGTGACTCTTCAGTCTCAACAAACTCATTAACTCCAACAACGATTTGCTCTTTATCATTAATTCTTTTTAGCCTTTCTTTTTGAGAATTGACCAATTCCTGTTTTAAGTAACCACTTTCAACTGCAGCTACTGCACCACCAATTGATTGAATGTGATTAAATTCTTTCATCGCAGTCTCTTTAAGATTTTTAACCTTTTCATCAATTACTTCAGAGCCATTGAATATATCGTCAAAATGTAGAAGATCTGTTTCATACGCAACAATTTGTTGTAATCTTAAGGACCATTGTTGATCCCATGGTCTTGGTAATCCCATTGCTTCATTCCAAGCTGGTAACTGAACTGCTCTTGCTCTTGCATCCTTTGAGAGAACGACGCCTAGCATTTCAATTAATATTCTATATACGTTGTTCTCAGGTTGTTGCTCAGTTAATCCAAGACTGTTTACTTGCATGCCATATCTAAATCTTCTGTTTTTAGGATCCTTAACACCATATCTCTCTTTTGTAATTTCATTCCATAAAGATACAAATGCTCTCATTTTACACATCTCAGTAATAAATTTGATTCCAGAATTAACGAAGAAGCTTATGCGACCTACTACATTTTCAAATTCTTCCTCTAATAACACATTTGAGGTTTTAACTTTATCTAGATACGCAACTGCAATTGAAAGACCAAAAGCTAATTCCTGCTCAGGAGTTGCGCCTACTTCAACTAAATGGTAAGGACATACATTGATTGGATTCCAATTTGGCATTTCTTTAAAAGTAAAAGTAATCACGTCAGATATTATTTTTAAACTTGGGTCAGGTGGAAGAATATATGTTCCTCTTGAGAGATATTCTTTTAAAACATCGTTTTGAGTTGTTCCCCGTAATTTATTTCTGTCTATGCCCTGTTCATCTGCAACAGCTACATATAAACTCAGCAACCATGCAGCTGTAGCATTAATGGTCATTGATGTATTCATTTTATCTAATGGAATTTGATTAAAGAGCGATCTCATATCGCCAATATGACAGATTGGAACACCAACTTTACCAACCTCCCCTTTAGCGAGAATGTGATCACTGTCATACCCAGTTTGAGTAGGTAGATCGAACGCTACTGATATACCTGTTTGACCTTTTGATAGGTTCTTAAGATAGAGTTCATTTGACTTTTTGGCAGACGAATGTCCTGCGTAAGTTCTTATGAGCCAAGGTTTATCCATTGTTTTTCAACGTTTTTTTTTGGTTTTATTAAATCCTTTTGTTTAAAATGTATATACTAATCTAGCTAAAATGGCTATAAACCTAGAAAAAAGAAACATTAGTTTTATATAATTTACACTACAGGAGCAGATTTATGACCACTGAAGAAAAAGACATTTATGCAATAGGTGAAGTTCCACCTCTTGGTTTTGTCCCTAAGAAAATGCACGCATGGGTAATCAGAAGAGATCGTCATGGAAACCCAATGCAATCATTTAAAGAAGAAGAATTTGATGTTCCTGAAGTTGGATCCAATGACGTTTTGATATTTGTAATGGCCGCAGGTGTAAACTACAACGGTGTTTGGGCTGGTCTTGGAAAACCTGTATCTACTCTTGATATGACTAAAAAAGACTATCACATCGCAGGTTCTGATTGTTCTGGAATTGTTTGGAAAGTTGGTTCTGGCGTAAAAAAATGGAAAGTGGGTGATGAGGTAATCATTCATGGTATGCAGTGGGATCATGAGGATGCTGAGGTTAACGGTGGTGAACCAATGATATCAAAAACAAATAAGGTCTTTGGTTATGAAACAGCTGATGGAACCTTTGCTCAATTCACAGCTGTTCAAGCGCACCAAGTTTTACGTAAGCCACCAAATTTATCTTGGGAAGAAAGTGGTTGTTATATGTTAACCCTCGCAACTGCATATAGAATGCTATTTGGCCACGCTCCCAATGAATTAAAGCCGGGTGAGTTTGTTTTAATATGGGGCGCATCAGGAGGCCTTGGAAGCATGGCAGTGCAACTTGCAAAAATTGTTGGCGCTAAACCAATTGGTATTGTTTCTGATAACTCTAAAATTGATTATGTAAAAGATCTAGGAGCTGTAGGCGTTCTAAACAGAAAAGATTTTGATTGTTGGGGTGAACATCCTGACATTGATGACGCTGAAACATATGCAAACTATATGAAAGAAGTTAGAAAATTTGGAAAGGCCTTATGGGAATTTACAGGTAAGGGTAATAATGTTGATATGGTATTTGAGCATCCGGGCGAAACTACCGTTCCTGTTTCATGTTTTGTAGTAAAACCAGGAGGAATGGTTGTTATTTGTGCTGGTACTACAGGATATAATCTCACATTAGATGCTAGATACCTTTGGATGCAAAGTAAAAGACTTCAGGGTTCACACTTTGGAAATTCAAAGCAAGCGAATGCAGCAAATGAACTTGTTATTGACGGCACATTAGATCCTTGTATGTCAGAGCTTTTTGCATGGAACAATATTCCTGATGCTCATGAAAAGATGCTTAACAATGAACATAAAGGTGGAAATATGGCTGTCCTTGTTGGCGCTGCAAAAGAAGGACAAAAATCTCTAAACTAGAAAGTTAAATATGCACGAACTAATTTCTAAATGTCAAAAATCCCTTATTACTGTCGATAAGTATTACGATGCTGCCCTGCAACATGTAAGAGGTGAGTTAATTGTTAATGGAAAATTATCTCGTGATAATCTAGATAGGGAACAACATGCTGCACATGGCTTATCTTGGGTTGCTGCATATAGAGCTACTTTGAAAGAAATGGTTAATTGGGCCTCAAACCTAGACTATACCGGGACGTTTAATGAAACAGAGCAATTAATTTTGCAAATTACTTTTTCGGAATACTGTGCGCAAATTAAATCTGGGATACCAATGTCACAACTTGAGTATGTTCGCCCTCAAGATTTAGGATTAAAAAATGGTCTCTTTCAAGAAACAGGGACTGAAGAATTTAATGATCTGATTTTGAATGGCAATAGTACTGCAGATCGCATGAAACTTGCTCAATTATTAAAAGATGGATTTTCAAGTAAAAACTTTGGTAATAGCGGCCTAGATGAAACTACATCAATAATTCAAGAACAATTTAGAAAATTTGTTGAAGATGATGTGACGCCAAACGCTCATGAATGGCATCTTAAAGATAACCTTATTCCGATGTCTGTAATTGAAAAAATGTCTGAACTTGGTGTATTTGGTCTGACGATACCTGAAGAATACGGTGGACTTGGAATGACAAGATTTGTTGACTGCGTGGTAACTGAAGAACTTGCAAGGGGCTATATTGGCATTGGCTCACTTGGTACACGCGGCGATATAGCTGCCGAATTATTGATTACAGGTGGCACCGAAGAACAGAAAAATAAATATTTACCGAAAATTGCATCTGGTGAAATGCTTCCGTGTGCTGTTTTAACCGAACCTCATTCAGGATCTGATATGGGCTCATTCAAAACAAGGGCAGTTGCAAATGGAGAGTACTATACAATCACAGGAAACAAGACATGGGTTACACATGGAGCTCGAAGTGACGTGATGATGTTATTAGCACGCACAAACCCTGATGAAAAAGGCTACAAAGGTTTATCAATGTTCCTTGCTGAAAAACAGAGGGGTGATGACGATAATATGTTCCCTGATGAGGGAATTAGTGGCGGCGAAATCGAGGTTTTAGGCTACAGAGGCATGAAAGAGTACGAAATGGCTTTTGACGGCTTTAAAGTTAAAAAAGAAAATTTACTTGGTGAAAAAGAAGGAAATGGCTTCAAACAAATGATGGAAACTTTTGAAGCAGCTCGTATACAAACTGCAGCTAGAGCACTGGGTGTAGCACAATCAGCTTTTGAAACTGCAATGCAATACGCAATAGATAGGCTAGATACAAATGGCGGTTCGCTGTATGACAAACCTAGAAATGCATCGAAAATTGTTTCTATGGCTACTGAGATTATGGCTGCAAGACAATTAACTTATTATGCTGCAAGAGAAAAAGATAAAGGACACAGATGTGATTTGGAAGCAGGAATGGCAAAAATGTTGGCTGCTAGAGTTGCTTGGGCATGCGCAGATAACGGAGTCCAAATTCATGGAGGTAATGGGTTTGCGCTTGAGTATCCAATAAGTAGAATTTTATGTGACTCCAGAATTTTAAATATATTTGAAGGAACTGCAGAGATACAGGCCGACATTGTAACACGTCGACTTGTTTCTACGAACCCTGCTTAATTTTATATGCCAGGTTTTTTATATTACTTATTAATTCCTATATCACTTCTTGCTGTTTTAGCGGTTTTAGGAACAGGTATTTATGCTATGTTTAAAGGTGGAGATTTTAATAAAAAGTACTCAAATAAACTTATGAGACTTAGAATTACTCTGCAGTTTATTGCGATTGTAATAATTATGAGTGCTCTTTACTTTTCAACTAGTTCTTAATGGTAAAACTCAATAAAATTTATACAAGGGCCGGTGATAAAGGCAAGACAGGGCTAGTATCTGGCAAACGTGTATTTAAGGATAATATAAGAATAAAAGCATACGGTACTGTCGATGAACTGAATTCTATACTTGGAATTTTAAACACGAGTGCCAAATCATCTCTGAAAAAAATAATTTCAGAAATACAAAATGACTTATTTGATTTAGGTGCTGATCTCGCAACTCCAGTTGAAAAAAAATCAAAATATAAACCGCTACGCGTTACAAGCAAGCAGGTTACAAGAATTGAAAAAACAATTGACAAATATAACGCAAAGCTAGCACCCCTTAATTCTTTTGTGCTACCAGGAGGGTCTCAGTCTGCGGCATTTTTACACAACGCAAGAACTGTAACGCGCCGAGCTGAAACTCAGATTGTCGCACTTGCAAAAAAAGAAGAGGTCAACGAAGAAGCAATTAAATATATCAATCGGTTATCTGATTTATTTTTTGTTTTATCAAGAGTTGAAAACAACAATGGCAAAAAAGATATTTTGTGGAAACCTGGTAAGAATGTATAATTTATGTTTACTCAACTAAAAAAGATATTATAACACATAAATCATGAAAATTTTAGTCCCTGTCAAAAGAGTTATTGATCCGTACGTTAACATCAGAGTTAAATCTGATCAAACTGGTGTTGAAACTGAGAATGTAAAAATGTCTATGAACCCCTTTTGTGAAATTGCAGTTGAAGAGGCAATTAGATTAAAAGAAGCTGGTAAAGCTGAAGAGATCATCGCTGTTTCAATCGGCAATCAATCTTGTCAAGAAACTATTCGAACGGCTCTTGCAATGGGAGCTGACCGAGGAATACATGTGCTCACAGAAGAAAAAGTTGAGCCTATTTCAATTGCAAAAATTCTAGCAAAAATTTGTGAAAGCGAGTCACCTGGACTAGTGATATCCGGAAAGCAAGCGATTGATGGAGATAACAATCAAACTGGTCAGATGCTTGCTGCGCTAACAGATATGCCTCAAGGAACTTTTGCTTCAAAAGTTGAAATCGACGGCGACAAGGTTAAAGTCACCAGAGAAATAGATGGAGGTTTACAAACTGTAAATCTGAATATGCCCGCTATTATTACCACCGATTTAAGATTGAATGAACCTAGGTATGCTTCTCTGCCCAATATAATGAAAGCAAAAAAGAAGCCAATTGATCAAAAATCTCCTGAAGACTATGGAGTTGATGTTACACCTAGAGTAAGTATTTTAAAAGTTGTTGAGCCTCCAAAGCGTCAGGCTGGAATCAAAGTCGAGAATGTTGGAGATCTTGTAGAAAAATTAAAAAATGAGGCAGGAGTTATATGACATCACTTTTTTATATCGAGCATGCTAACGGAAAGGTCAGCGATCAAAGTTTAAAAGCTATAACAGCAGCGTCTCAAATTGAAGGCGATGTTCACGGACTTATTGTGGGCTCAAATATTGATGAAGCTGTTGCGGAGGCTTCAAAAGTTAATGGATTGAGTAAATTACTCCACTTGGATGATGCAGCATTTGATAATGTTTTGGCTGAAAAACTTACTCAAGTTATTTTTAATATTGCCGGCGATTATGACTACTTTTTGGCTGCAGCAACAACAACTGGTAAAAATGTGATGCCTAGACTTGCTGCAAAACTTGATGTCTCTCAAATATCGGAGATCGTTGCTGTTGAAAGTGCAGATACATTTATTAGAACAATTTATGCTGGTAACGCTATTGCAACTGTTCAAACATCTGACGCAAAGAAAGTTCTCACAGTTAGACCCACTGCTTTCAAAGCTGCAACAACTGACTCTGCTGAATGCGAGGTTGCAAAGATAAATGCTGAGAATATTCCATCAATTTCAGAATTTGTGGGCGAAGAGCTAACAAAATCTGATAGGCCAGAACTTACTTCTGCAAAGACAATTATTTCAGGCGGACGTGGAATGCAAAATGGAGAAAACTTTGAACTTTTGGATAAAGTAGCTGAAAAACTTGGAGCTGCTGTTGGAGCATCTCGAGCTGCCGTTGATGCAGGCTTTGTTCCAAATGATTATCAAGTCGGACAAACTGGTAAAGTTGTAGCACCCGAACTGTACATAGCGGTCGGAATATCTGGAGCGATCCAGCACTTGGCTGGTATGAAAGACTCAAAAATTATAGTTGCCATAAATAAAGATGAAGAAGCACCTATATTTGATGTAGCAGACTATGGTTTGGTAGCAGACTTGTTTCAAGTTCTTCCCGAATTAGAACAAGCCTTATAATTATTTATAAATTACTATCAATATAATCTTGAAAGTAGTTACTGTCCCATTCAGTTGGACCAATAAACTTTGCTATTTGATTTCCCTCTTGATCAATAAAAAATGAAAATGGCAGTCCTGCTGCTCTTACTTCTCGTGGTATATTATTTTTATCGTCAAAGAATAAATCTATATTTTGGATTTCGTATTCATTAAAAAAATTTACTGACTTTTTCTTCGGCCCACGATCAACGCTTATTGCAAGTATCTGAAATTCTTGTTTATCATATTTTTGTTGCAATCTATCGAGTGATGGCATTTCTTCTTTGCAAGGTTCACACCATGTTGCCCAGAGATTAATTAAAAGCAACTTGCCATTAAAATCATTTAAAGTGACATCATTGCTATTGATATCTTCGAATTTACTCAAAAAACCTTGTTTTTTTTCTATTATCAACTCATTCGAGTGTGAATTTGAAGTATATAAACTGTTGCAAAAGATAAGGATTGTGGCATATACCATCAAAATTATAAACCTACTGCATAAAGAAATCATCATTATTTGAGAAATAAATAGTTTTAGTAAAATGTCCATTAAAAAAAATAAGTTAAGAGATAGATTTAATAAAAAATCGAGTGAGTCTTTTATAAATATCAATTCGTCTTTGGAAAATGACAAATTTTTATTTGAAGAGGATATTCAAGCATCGATTGCACACGCCACAATGCTCTCGTCTCAAAAAATAATTTCTAATAAAGACTCAAAAAAAATTATTTCCGGATTAAAAAAAATTAGGACTGAAATTAAAAATAATAAATTTATATTTGATGATAATCTTGAAGATATCCACATGAATATTGAAAGTAGACTAGAAGAGCTTATTGGTGATGCCGCTGAAAGGTTACATACTGGTAGATCTAGAAATGATCAAGTTGTAACAGATTTAAAATTGTGGATGAAAAAAGATAATATACTGATTTCAAAAAAATTAAAAAAATTGAAATCTGCGTTACTACAGGTTGCCAGTAAAAATATTTTGATTACGTTTCCAGGCCTTACTCACCTGCAAACTGCCCAGCCAATATCAGTTGGACATTTTTTTATGGCTTACTTTGAAATGTTTAACAGGGATACAAATCGATTCAGCGACTCTTTTAGAAGAATGAACGAAAATCCGCTTGGTGCAGGAGCCTTAGCGGGAACTAATTTTCCAATTGATAGAAACAAAACAACAAAAATGCTTGGCTTTAAAAAACCTACAAAAAATTCATTGGATACAGTTTCTGATCGAGATTTTGTGGTAGATTTTTTATCTAGTTCATCCTTAATGGCTGTTCACTTATCAAGGTTAGCCGAGGAAATTACTCTTTATAATTCCGATTTAGTGGGTTTCTTTAAAATCGGAGACCAATTAATGTCGAGTTCTTCAATTATGCCTCAGAAGAAAAATCCTGATGGCGCTGAATTAATTAGAGCAAAATCTTCGACAATTTCAGGAAATCTATCATCTATGCTTAACTTGCTTAAATCTCTTCCACTAACTTACAGCAAAGACCTTCAGGAAGATAAGGCACTTGTAACCTCAACAAGTAAAAACATTCATCTTTGTCTCGATTGTATGATCGAAATAATCTCCACAATTAAAATTGAAAGATCAAACATCGACAAAAAGCTTAAATCTTCTTTTGCCAATGCAACCGATTTAGCAGATTGGCTAGTTATAAATCTTGGGTATTCTTTTAGAAGTGCGCACAATTTAACCGCTAAAATTGTCAACTTTGCAGAAAAAAAGAAAATAAGTTTAAATAAGATATCGATGAAGGATTATAAAAAATTTGATAAAAATATAGACAAATCTTTGTATGGATTTTTAGATTTGAAAAATAGTATTAACAATAAAAAAAGCTATGGCGGAACAGCAATATCTGAGATAAGAAAAATGATTAGTCAAGCTAGGAAAGAATTAAGTAATGAAAAATATTAGTATTTTGATTATTTTCTTATGTATTCTTGGTTGTGGGAAAAAAGGCTCTCTTGAATTTCCCCCAACAGAATCAAAAAGCAATTATAAAATAGAGATCTATAAGGCTTAAAAATGTCCTTTCTAAAATATGAAAATGATATCCTTAAATTTGAGGATATCTCAATAAGAGAAATTGCTGAAGGTAGAGCTACACCATTCTACTGTTATAGCAAGCAAACTCTCATGAATAATTTGAGAGAGTTTTCAGATTCACTTACTTCACTTGATGCAACAGTGTGTTTTTCTCTCAAATCAAATTCAAATCTAACAATACTAAAAACTCTAACCGAACTCGAAGCGGGAGGAGATGTTGTTTCTGAGTGGGAAATGAGAAAAGCATTACAAGCAGGGATGAAACCTAATAAAATAGTTTTTTCAGGCATTGGCAAAACTGCTAGCGATATTCAATTTGCGATCAGTAATAATTGTTTACAAATCAATGCAGAATCACTCGATGAACTTGATCATATAAATCGAATAGCTTCTGAGTCTGGAAAAATTCAGAAAGTAGGAATTAGGATTAATCCAGATATCCAATCAGAAACGCACAAAAAAATTAGCACAGGCAGCCTCGAAGATAAATTTGGCATCAGTATAGAACAAACTTACGAAATTTTTCAGAGTCGACAAAATTATCCAAATTTAGAGATTTCATCTATCGCTTTTCATATAGGTAGCAATATTAAAGACCTAACACCATTTCAAAGAACATTTGAAATTATTGGTGAATTGGTTGCTAAAATAAATAGTGAAACAAAAAAAATAAATACCGTTGATGTTGGTGGAGGAATTAGTCCTGAGAAAAGAAATTTTACTTTTGAAGACTATAGAAACTTAATTGTAAAATATTTTGATACAGAAAATCTTAAATTTATCTTTGAACCAGGTAGGCTTATAGCTGCAAATGCAGGAATATTAGTATCAAAAGTACTTTATACAAAGAATATCACTGGAAAAAAATTTGTCATTATCGACGCAGGTATGAACGATATGATGAGGCCTGCATTATACGATGCTCATCACGAAATAATGCCAGATGTCAGGACAAGTGAATATGATGAAATAAATACAGATATAGTTGGTCCAATATGTGAGAGTTCTGACGTATTTCTTAATATTCAAAAATTTAATAAAGTAAAGAGTGGTCAATACGTCATATTAAAAGATGTTGGAGCATATGGTTCAACGATGAGTTCAAACTATAATGCTCGACCACTTATTGAAGAGCTCATGGTAGATGGATCTCAAATAAGAATAATTAGAAAAACTCAGTCATACGAAGACTTTATTAAAAATGAAATTTAATAAGAGAAGAAGCTTCTTATTTGTTCTAATATATAATCAATATAACTGTTAATTGACCTGCTCAATTCAAATGCATTTACACTAGAGTTTTGTATAACCGCATCGATTGATATGAAAATTACTGGGGTCAATAAAAGTAGAAATGGGAGTGGAATACTTGTTTTGTTTTTTTCATAAACAACTGGTAAATTCTGATCCTTTGAATGATCCCGTTCTGCGTAAGTATTAATAATTTCCTCTATTTGTAACTTTTTATCATTTTCATAATTCTTATTTTCATGAAACCAAGAATGGTTACATCTTGTACATTTAACCTGTCTGCCAAAGCCAATATCCTCTATATTTACTAGATACTTTGCCGAACATGATGGACAGGATATTATCATAGTCTTACTTAATTTTATTAATTGTAATTATTAGCAGTAAAATAGTGTAACTTATTTAAAATGATTAATGAATTAAAATCACATTACATTCATTTTTCTCTACTTTTATTTGTAATTATCGTACTCTTACAATTTAATTTCTTTCTCTTCAACATTCAAAGCTATAAAAATACAGACCTCAATAAAAAAGAAATCGAAGGAATAGTCGTACTAACTGGTGATAAATTTAGAATATTAGAGGGACTTAAAATACTTAATAGTGAGATTGGGTACAAGCTTTTAATATCAGGAGTTAATAAAGAAATTTCTATTGAGGAAATAAAAAAAGAATTTCCAAAATTTAATCAGCTGTTTAATTGTTGTGTTGAACTTGAGAGCATTTCAACAAATACCTTCGAAAATGTTAGAGAAATTTTTTTTTGGAAAAAGAATAATAATATTAAAAATATTCTATTAATAACATCTGATTACCATCTACCAAGAGTTGAGCTCGAGGTAAATCGACTTTTATTAGATAAAGAAACTTTCTATTATGGTGTAAAATATGACAATCAAAAAATAAATATTCGTATGAAGAAATTAATTGTAGAGTATATAAAATATTTAAGGACAAAAATAAGTTTGAGTATAGGACTTTAAATTATGATTTATATAAGATCTCTTTTGGCAAATTTAGCATTTTATATTGTATTATTAATTTGTATTTTTTTTGCACCTATACTTTTTTTCTTACCTAAAATACATATGCTTGGCATCATACGTTTTCAATCAACACATACAAAATTAAGCCTTAAGCTATTTGCAAATCTAGAAGTTGAGTACCGTGGGTTAGAAAACATTCCAAGCACTCGAAAATATCTCATAGCTGCTAAACATCAATCTCTTGCAGAAGCTATTTTTCTTAATGAAGCGATTGAAACACCATCAATAATTGCAAAAAAACAATTATTATTCATACCAATTGTTGGACTTTGTTTTAAGAAAGCCAATTTCATATATGTCGATAGGAGAAAAGGGGAAACAAATATTCAGGCAATGGTGAATTCTGCAAAAAGAAGTATGGACAATGATCCCCGTCCTTTATTAATTTTTCCTGAAGGGACTAGAACACCAGTTGGTGAACGTCGCCCATATAAGTATGGCGTTACAGCTTTGTACGATGGTCTCAAAATTCCTTGTCTACCAGTTGCAATTAATTGTGGTTACTTTTGGTCAAGGAGACGATTTCTTCGTTATCCTGGTAAAATGGTAATTGAATTTTTAAAACCAATTGAGCCAGGACTAGATAAAACTGAATTTACAGAAAAATTATATAATTCTATTGAAAATCAGTCTGATAAACTGCTTGAAGAGGCCAAGATTAAATATCCAAAATGAAGATATTTTCATTTAATAGAATAATCGTTTTGGTATTGGCTATTTTGCTCATTTATTCAATTTATTGGATGTTTATTTCTTTTCAGTTGAAATCCCAATTATCAAGTAACCTTGAAAGATACAACATTAAGTATAACGACTTGAGGGTGACGGGATATCCTTACAGAATATCAGGTTTGATTGTAAATCCTAATCTCAACAGATCAGATAGCCTATCTAATATAGAAATAGGAAATATAAAAATTGATATGAATCCTTTCGATATAAGTAAACTAATGATGAGAACGGATAAAATAAATAGTTCATTTAATGAAGACGACTCTTTAAATTTTTTTTTGAATGATATTCAGCTCAGATTGTCGATGGATAAAGGACAAATTTATGAGATTTATTCAATTTCAAATGATATGAGTCTGAATATAGGTGATTACGATATAGAGAATATAAAAAAAATTATTTTTAAAATGAATAAAGTTAATGAGAATGGCTATCGCGTTTTTTTTACAGCCGTTGCATCAAATGTTTTAGACTCATTTAAAAATGAAACAAGAATTTTGCTAGAAGGAAAAATTTCTGATTTAAGTACAAATTTAAATGGCAATATTCAACTAGACGTATCAAATGTTGAAAACAATGATAATTTGTTTAGTACCCCTTTGGTAATTAAAAATGGAATTATTTCTGTGCTTTTCATCCCTTTGATCGATTTAAAGGAATTATTTTCTTTTTGATCTACCAAAATCGGCATCAGAAGTGTCTTGACCTGCTTTAATTATTTTCTCACGCACAATTCTTGTTTTTGAAAATAACTTATACAAACTATCTCCGTCTTCCCACCGTATTGATTTTTGTATAGCACTCAGGTCTTCAGAAAATCTACCAATCATTTCTAATACAGCTTCTCTGTTTGCCAAAATTACATCTCTCCACATAGTAGGATCTGAGGAAGCAATTCTTGTGAAATCTCTAAATCCACTCGCGCTATACTTAACAATATCTGATTTTGTAAAGTTTTCTAAATCAGCTGCTGTATGGACCATATTATAAGCAATTAGATGGGGCAAATGAGAAGTCACTGCCATTACTTTGTCATGTCTAGAAGGAGTCATTGTTTCTACTTTGCTTCCCAATTTTTTCCAAAAAGTTTTCACTTTATTTATGTCTCTGGTTTTATTGCCTTTTAAAGGTGTAATTATGCACCATCTTTCTTCGAATAGTTCAGCAAAGCCAGCTTTTGGCCCACTTTTTTCAGTACCAGCAATAGGATGAGCAGGTACAAAATTTATCTTTTTTTTAATTAAACTCTCAACTTCTGAAATTGAAGACTCTTTCGCAGATCCAACATCTGTTACAATGGCATCTTTATTAAGATGTGGTGATATCTTTTTAAAAATACTTTTGTAACTACTTAAGTGAGTACAAATAATAACCAAATCTGAATTCTTTACGCAGTCTGATATATTATTTTTTATTTCACTTGTTAATTTAAGTTTTTTCGCGATAGTTCTTGTTTTTAAAGACCTGGAGTAACCAGAGGTAATTTCTGCTAGTTTTTTCTTTTTTATAGCTAAGGCAATAGAAGAACCTATTAAACCCAAACCAATTATACTAATTTTTTTAAATGGTCTCTTCTTACTTTGCATTATAAAACTCTTTCATAGCTTTAAGGACTTTTCTATTTTCTGTAGATTTACCAATAGATAACCTAATGCAATCTGGAAGATTATACTTATCCATTAACCTTACAATAATTGATTTTGACAATAAATACTGATTTAGTTTTTTTACAGATTTGCCTACATTAATGAGTAGAAAATTTGCTCTGCTATCATAAACATTTACTGGCAATCTACTTAGTTCACTATTCATTTTTTTTAGCCAAAATTTGTTATGGTTTATTGCATTTTTTTCATATTTTTTATCTTTTAATGCCTCAACGCCGGCAAGTTGGGCAATTTGATTTACGTTAAATGGCCCTCTCACTTTATTCATTAATTTTATTATATCTGTATGGGCATAGCACCAACCCAATCTTAAGGACGCCAAACCATAAATTTTTGAGAAAGTTCTAGTGACAATGATATTTTTATATTTTTTGGCAAAGTTAATGCCATTAGAGTAATCTTTATCAGTTACATATTCTGCATAGGCAGAATCAATAATTATGAATATCTTCTTAGGGACACGTGAGATAAGCAATCTTAATTCCTCTTTGGATAGATAAAATCCTGTTGGATTATTGGGCTGCGCAATAAATATAATTTTAGTTTTTTTTGTGATTTTATTTAAAATGCTTTTTACATCAAAACGTAAATTTTTTGTTGATGAACGTTTAACAACGCCCCCACTGATTTTAGAGTAAATTTCAAACATTAAAAAACTGTGTTTAGGAATAATAACTTCGTCTCCTTTATTTAGAAAAAGTTGACAAGCCAGGCCTAGTATCTCGTCTGATCCATTTCCAACGAAGATGTTGTTGATATTTAATTTGGTTTTTTTTGATAAGGCATTTTTTAATTCCAGACTATTCCCGTCAGGATATTTGTGGGTTTTTGATTTGGCCGTTGATATCGCCTTTTGTACTCGCAAGCTCGGACCAAATGGTGACTCATTAGAGGACACCTTAATAACTTGCTTTTTGCCAGGAATTGATGAAATGCCCCCTTCGTAAAGCTTTATATTTTTAAGTTTTTTCATATTTCAATTGGCTATAAATAGGTGAATATCGCTAAATTTGAAAGAAAATCTTTGAAATAAATAAATCTTCTAATTTGACAATATCCTATTGAATATATAATACATGAATTGCGCCGATTTGAGCACAGCTTGCGGGCGCAATAAAAATGCAGCTAAAGAGGTAGTTGAAACCGCCAAACTTAGTTGTTGGGCGGTTTTTTTTTGGAAAAAATTATGAGTGAAAATAAAATTGTTACTTTAGCAGAAGATGAACCATTAAATTTGGATGGAGGTGGAAGTTTATCTAAATTTAAAACTGCATATACCACATATGGCAAACTTAACGATAAAAAAAATAATTCAATCTTAGTTTGTCATGCCTTGACTGGCGATCAATATGTAGCAAGTGATCATCCCATTACAAAAAAAAATGGCTGGTGGTCGATGGTTGTAGGGCCCGATAAACCAATTGACACGAACAAGTTCTTCGTCATTTGTCCTAATGTTATTGGTGGGTGCATGGGATCAACGGGTCCAAAAGAAATAAATCCTGAAAACGGTAAAGAATTCGCGACTGATTTTCCTGTAATTACAATTGCAGATATGGTCAGAGCTCAAAAATTATTAATTGATTATTTGGGAATTGAAAAAATATTCTGTGTTACTGGCGGATCGATGGGGGGCATGTTGGTACTCGAATGGCTTTCAAAGTTTCCTGAAATGGTACATTCAGCAGTTCCTATTGCAACTGCAACAAACCATTCAGCTCAAAACATTGCATTAAATGAGCTTGCTAGGCAGTCCATAATGGCTGATCCAAACTGGCAATCTGGGAATTACTATCATTCTGACAAAAAACCAATGAAAGGGCTTTCAGTAGCTAGAATGGCAGCACATATTTCATATCTATCTAAAGAAGCTCTACAAAGTAAGTTTGGAAGAAATCTCCAAGATAAAAATAGCTTGGATTATTCTTTTGATGCCGATTTTCAAATTGAAAGTTACTTAAGACATCAAGGATTTACTTTTGTTGATCGCTTTGATGCAAACAGCTATCTGTATATCACTCGGGCAATGGATTATTTTGATGTTTCCTCAGCAAATAATGGCTCATTAATAGAGGCCTTTAAAAAAACACAATCTAAAATTCTTTGTGTGTCATTTACCAGTGATTGGCTATACCCGACATCTGAAAATAAAAAAATTGTAAAAGTTTTCAACTCTCTTGGGCTTAATGTCAGTTTTATTGAAATTGAAACTGAAAACGGTCATGACTCATTCCTATTGGATGAACCAAAGTTTTTTGAGGCGATAAAAGGATTCATTAATTCAACATTTGAAAATTTATGAGCTTAATAAACGAGAACAAAGATTTTGGGGTAATTGCTGAGCTAATTCCTAACAACGCTTCTGTTATTGATGTTGGGTGCAATGATGGGTCTTTGTTGGAGTATTTGAGAGAGTATAAAAATATTGATGGTCGCGGGATGGAAATCGATCAAAAAAAGGTTCAGCTTTGTTTAGCCAAAGGCATTTCAGTAATTGAAGGAGATGCAGATACTGATTTGTATGATTATCCAGATAAGTTATTTGATTATTCAATACTTACTTATACGTTACAAGCTACAAAAAGTCCTAAAACAGTAATGCAGCAATTGGTGAGAATTTCTAAAAAAGCAATTATATCCTTTCCGAATTTTGGCCACTGGAAGATTGGCGCTAGTTTATTGTTGAATAGAAAAATGCCAGTAAGCGAGAAACTAAGTTATTCATGGCATGAAACTCCAAATCTACATTTTTGTACAATCAATGATTTTATTGATTTATGTGAGGAGTTAGAAATTAAAATTGAAAAGAAAGGTGATCTTTCTAATAAAAAACTTTCTAATTTTAGTGGAAAAAATTTTCTTGATAGCTACTTTAATGAAGTCGGACTTTTTTTAGTTTCAAAGGATTAAATATGACTGAAATACTAATTGTTAAATGCTTAAGCGATAATTATGCTTATATATACTCAAATAAAAATGGGGATGCATTTGTTGTTGATCCTTCTGAAGCAGGTCCTGTAATTGATGTTCTAAATAAACACAGACTTAATTTAAAATTCATACTAAATACTCATCATCATTTTGATCATGTAGGGGGAAATTTTGAACTTAAAGAAAAGTATAAATGCAAAATAGTTGGCAGCAAAAAAGATTTTGAGAGAATACCAGGAATTGATATACAGGTTTCAGAGGGTGATATTTGGAGTTTTGATGAACACAACGCTCAGATTATTGAAATACCTGGGCATACTACGGGCCACATCGCTTTTTATTTTGAATCCCTAAAGCTTGTTTTTACAGGTGACACGCTATTTTCACTTGGATGTGGTAGACTTTTTGAAGGTTCACCAGAAATGATGTGGAAATCTCTTACAAAATTAAGGGATCTACCTGATGAAACAAAAATTTACTGTGGCCATGAATATACTTTAAGTAATGGAAATTTTATAAGCTCTATTTACCCGTCGGATGAAATAGAATCAAAAATAGACCGTCTGAAAAGCCTAGATAAACAAAACATGCCATCTATTCCATCAACAATTGGGGATGAAAAGAGATTAAATATTTTCTTAAAGGCAGATGATGAAGATTTGATCAACTCACTGGGGCTTACGGGTAAAAGTCCAGAAGAAGTATTCGGTCATATAAGAAATCTCAAAGATTCCTTTTAAGTAAAATATTGTCCACCGTTTGCAGATATCGTAGAACCTGTTATAAAGCCCGCTTCATCACTAGCAAGGAATGTAACTATTCGTGAAACCTCATCAACTGTTCCAAGCCTTCCTACAGGAATTTTTCCAATTAAACTTTTCATAAAATCCTCTGAGGCATCGGCTAGAATTTCAGTATCGATATATCCAGGTGCAATAGCGTTAACTGTAATATTCTTTCTAGCAGTTTCTTGCGCTAAGGCTTTGGTAAAACCTAGTAAACCAGCTTTTGCCGCACTATAATTTATTAGACCCATCTCACCTTTTTGACCGTTAATAGAAGAAATGCTGATTATTCTTCCAAAAGATTTTTCTCTCATGCCTTCAAGTACACATCTTGTCATATAAAAAACTGAATCTAAGTCAGTTCTTATTACATCATCCCATTGTTCAACTGACATTTTATGAGCCATTGAAGCTTTGGAAATACCGGCATTATTCACTAATATGTCAACAGTGCCCAGCTTATCAGCAACTTGCTTTACGCCCGCTTCACATGCAGCTGCATCAGCAACATTCCATTGAAATACCTCAATACCGTTTTCGGATGAAAACTTATTTGCTGCATCTGAATTTGAACTATAGGTTGCAGCAACATTGCACCCCTGCTTTTTTAAAGCAAGAGATATTGCAGCACCTATTCCTCTTGTTCCTCCAGTTATTAATGCTACTTTAGACATAATTTTCTCCTATCGTTCAACGCACAAAGCGACACCCATGCCGCCGCCAATGCATAATGTGGCAAGTCCTTTTTTAGCGTCCTGTCTTTTCATTTGATTTAATAATGTTACAAGAATTCTAGCTCCTGATGCACCAATTGGATGTCCTATAGCAATCGCTCCCCCGTTAACATTAACTTTTGAAACATCCCATCCCATTTCTTTATTTACTGCACAAGATTGAGCGGCAAATGCTTCATTTGATTCAATTAAATCTAAATCAGAAACATCCCACCCTGCTTTATCAAGAGCTTTTCTGCTTGCAGGTATAGGTCCTGTACCCATCACAGATGGATCAACCCCAGCACTTGACCAGGATACAATTCTTGCCATAGGCTCAAGGTTTCTTTTTTTCATTTCATCTGAGGACATTACTGCCAGAGCAGCTGCACCATCGTTTATACCACTTGCATTTGCTGCTGTAACTGTTCCCTCTTTTGCAAATGCAGGTCTTAAAGATGAGATTTTTTCTAATTGAACATTGTCTTTAATATATTCATCACTATCAAAAACTACTGTCTCTTTTCTTGATGGGACTTCAACTGGAACAATTTCATCCTTAAATACTCCATCTGCTTTAGCCTTACTTGCTTTCTGTTGTGAGTTAAAAGCAAATTCATCTTGTTGATCTCTAGTAATTTGCCATTGTTGTGCAACATTCTCAGCAGTTGTTCCCATGTGATATCCATTAAAAGCATCCCACAAACCATCTTTGATCATTGAGTCGATCATCTTATCATCGCCCATTTTGGTACCATTTCTTAGGTGCATACAGTGCGGGGATTGACTCATACTTTCTTGTCCACCAGCAATAATAATATTTGCATCGCCATTCATTATAGATTGGTAGGCCAAAGCAACACTTCGTAAGCCAGATCCACAAACTTGATTAACTAGCCATGCTGGGGTTTCTTTATTTAAACCAGCATTTATTGATGCTTGTCTAGCAGGGTTTTGACCGGTTGCTGCAGTTAGTACTTGTCCAAGTATCACCTCATCTACATCACCACCTTCAATGCCTGATCTATTAAGCGTTTCTTTTATAACTATTGTGCCTAAATCGTGTGCTGGCATACCCGATAAAGATCCGTTAAAAGAACCAACGGCTGTTCTAACGGCAGATGTAATAAATACTTCACTCATAACTTTTCCTTTATATAAATCGTCTTTATTAGGATTCATTTCACTATCAATTGGTAGTGCAGGTGGTGGTGTGCTGTACCCTCTCCTCCATTTTAAAAACTGATCTTCACCATATTTTTTTTTAACTTCATCTTTGTTTAATCCTTGCAGTGCTCCATAGTGTCTTTCATTTAATTCCCAGGCAGTTTCTGTGTGAAGATTATATAGATTTAATTCCTCAAGAATTATTTGAAGCGTATTTTGTGCCCTTTTTAAAAATGATGTAAATGCAAATGAAGGAACTATTTCAGCTTCTTTGAGTAACAATGCTGATTTTAATGCCTCTTTTTTTCCTAAATCGTCTAATTCTACATCAACCCATCCGGTAAAAATATTTTTTACGTTCCAAACACTTTTACCGTGTCTGATTAATATCAGTGTATTAGACATTTA
>CACEZK010000014.1 GCA_902564025.1 uncultured Pelagibacteraceae bacterium | reverse complement strand
AGCCCCTGGTGCATATGACGTAGTTCCTTTTTTAAATGATGAAATTGAATTATTGAGTCTACCAATAAAGGAAAATTGTCCACTAATAGATACAAACTTAATAAGCATACATGAATTATTTCAAGAAAATACAAATAGAGATAAGGATTTAAGAGCGTCAATTTTGGGAATAAACCGGGGTGATAACTTATTTATACCAAGAAAAACAGATGTATTATTAAACGGTGATCTTGTTTACATTTTATCTGATAAGGATCATGTGAAAAGAACCATGAACGCTTTTGGTTTAAATGAAAAACCAATAAAAAAAATAATTATTGTTGGAGGAGGTAATATTGGATTTAATCTTGCAAAAGATATTGAATTATTTCACTCAGATATATCAGTAAGTATTATTGAAAATAATAATGAAAGAGCTAAATTTATAGCAGATCAACTTAATAATACCCTAGTTTTGAATGGAGATGGACTGGATCAAAATATTCTTGACGAAGCAAATATCAAAGATACAAACATGATGCTCGCATTAACAAATGACGATGAAACGAATATTATTATATCAGCCGTAGCTAGAAAAAATAATTGTGAATCTCTTATATTGGTAAATAATTCTGAATATAATAAGTTAAAAGATGTGCTGGGTATTAATCAAGTTATTGATCCTAGAAAAATAACAGTATCAAAAATATTAAAGCATGTTCATAAAGGTAGGATTGAGTCAGTTTACTCCATAGGTAATAATCAGGCAGAATTAATACACGCTCAAGTTCTTAAGTCATCAAAATTGTATAATAAATCAATAAAAGACTCTGAACTACCTTCAGGAATGAGAATTGGATTAATAAAAAAACAGGAACATATTATTATACCAAATAAAGATACAGTTATTGAAGAAAAAGATCAGATTTTATTCTTTTGTATGACGGAAGACATTAAAAAGGCAGAAGAACTTTTTAAAGTTAGAGAAGCTTATTAATGTCAAGAATATCATATGTAAATGGTGAATACCTTAATCACAGCGACTCAAGTGTTCACATAGAGGATCGTGGATTTCAATTTGCTGATGGCGTGTACGAAGTTTTTGGAATTGTTAATACTAAAATAGTTGATTTTGAAGGCCATTTAAATCGACTTTACAACTCCCTTAATGAAATAAAACTTAAATCACCTATACACAGATCGGCTTATTTTTTTCATATAAAAAATCTAATATCTAAAAATCAAATTATAAATGGACTTATATACTTGCAAATTACCAGAGGTGTTGCCGCGAGAGATTTTAAGTTTCCAAAAAATACAAAGGCATCTTTAATAATTACTGCGAAGTGCCTACAAAATAACGAGTATGATAATAACTTTCAAAAGGGTATAAGAATTAAGACCACAAAAGACTTACGGTGGAAAAGAGTGGATATAAAAACAATTAACTTATTAGCACCTGTATTGGCAAAGCAATATGCAGCAGACAATAATTGTCAAGAAGCGTGGTTAATAGATGAAAATGGATTTATTACAGAGGGCAGTTCTAGTACAGCTTGGATTTTGAAAAATAAAACTCTTTACACAACCCCTCTGTCTAATTCTATTCTTAATGGAATAACAAGACAATCTTTGATAAAGGGACTAAGAAGAAATAAGATAAAGTATCTTGAAAAAAAATTTAATATGAAAGATGTCAAAGACTCTGATGAAGCATTTATAACAAGCGCTACCCAATATGTAATGCCTGTTGTTCGAGTCGATAATTTTAAAATAGGAAATGGCAAGATTGGCAAATACGCAGAAATATTTAGAAAAGTATATATGGAGGCAATAAGATTATCATAAAAGAAAATATAACAAGATGTTTAATAGTACATCCTGAAATTAGGCGGGAATATGAATATAAAGCATCTGAAATGTATGAAGAAATTCAGAATCTTGTAGCAAATTTAAATATCTTAATAAGTTCAAAAGAAATAATAAAAATAAAACAAAAAAACCCAACAACTTTTTTAGGAAAGGGAAATCTATTAAGGCTTAAAGGTAAAATTATTAAACATAAAATTAATTTATTAATTATTAATAATAATTTAACTCCATCTCAACAAAGAAATCTTGAAAAACTTTTAAATGTTAAAGTTACTGACAGATCTGGTATAATAATCGAAATATTTAGTAAAAGAGCATCTACTAAAGAAAGTAGATTACAAGTAGAATTAGCAGAATTAATATATAGAAAATCAAGACTGGTTAGAGCATGGACACATCTTGAAAGACAGAGAGGTGGAACCACATTTATAGGTGGGCCGGGGGAGTTGCAAATTGAATTAGATAAAAGATTAATTCAGTCTAAGATTATTAAGATAAAAAAAAGATTACTGAAAGTTAAAGGAAGAAGGAAAATACAGCGAAAATCAAGGCTTAAAAGTAACTTTAAAACATTTGCCCTTGTAGGTTATACAAATGCTGGAAAAACAAAATTATTCAATATTTTAACCAAAAAAAAACAATCTAGTCAGGATAAATTATTTGAAACTTTAGATACAAAAATAAGTAAGTTTTATCTAAACAATCATCAAGTAGGTATAATTGATACTGTGGGTTTTATAAATAATATCCCTACACAATTAATTGAATCATTTCATGCAACATTAGAAGAAATAAATTCTGCAAATTATATTATTAATGTAATTGATGTGAATGACATTAATGCAAAAGATAAAATAGACAGCACGAAACGTATTCTAAAAGAAACTGGTGTCAGTGATGAAAAGATCTCACAAATGATTAATGTTTATAATAAGATTGATTTAAGCAATTCGAATTATAAGCAAAATAAAAATAGAATATTTATAAGCGCTTTAACAGGTGAAGGTATTGAAAATTTAAAAGGCAAAATAGAGAGAAAACTTATTTAATTTCATTGATTATGATTTTTATAGATCCATTTTTTGCTTCATAACCAACAAAGTCTTTATTAGTATTGTTAGCATAAATTATTTTAATATAGTCAGAAGCACCAAATACATCTGAAATCTTTTCATCTTTCTTATATCCACCAAGCCTAATCTGATCAGCCTCACATTCTATTGTATTTTTTTTATTGTCAGTATTTATATTTTTAAAAACAACATCATATCTTCGTTTTCCATCAAATACTTTGAATTTATTTTTGCATTTTCCAGTTTTTTCATAATTAAGTAAGTTAAGAAAAAATGACGATGGATCAATTGTTCCAACCAACATATCGTCACTGACAAAGGATAATTCTGATTTATCAAATAAAGGTAAATTAATTATTTCTTTTACAACGTTATTCACATAACTCATTTCAACATATTTTTCTTTTTTTTTACGCGTGTATCTATATTTGTAATCTGTAGGGCTATATATGCCATTAATTACTCCATTAACAGTCCCTTTACCATTAACTTGATTTATAAACTCAACAATATTTTTCGATTTAATGATAAATTCATAATTATATTTTTTGTTTTCAATATTTAAAATTGTATCAATCTCCATAACTGAAATCTTGGGAACTAAGGGAATTTTTGCATAAATATTGAATTTTCTTTCTTGATCTATTGTATCTGCTAAAGTATTAGCGGTAGTAAAAACCAAAAAAATATATATAAAAAAATTTTTAATTGACATCATAATCAGTGAAAATACTACATATTTCAAATTTTGTCCAAAAACAGAAAGGTCGTTTATTTTGGAATCATTGTTTTAAAATTAATAATGGGTTCATTAGAAATGGACATAATATCTGTTTATTTAGTGATAGAGATATGAGTAGAATGAATAGATTAAATAAATTAAACAATAATTACTCTCTCAATAAAGAATTATTAGAAACTTTTAAAAATTATGATCCTGACATTGTAGTTTTGGGTCACGCAGATAAAATTCACAATAGAACACTTCAAGAATTTAAGGCTATTAAAAAGGATGTTAAAATAATTGAGTGGAACGTAGATAATTATTACTTAGATGATACAAAAAATAAATTTACTAAAAGAACTGATTTAATTGATGCTTTTTTTATTACCAATGCCGATGAGTCAATTAAGTCATGCCTAAATGATAATAATTCAATATCATTTTTTCCAAATATATTTGATTCATCAATTGAGCAATTAAAGATTTTTGAAAACAATTATTTTGAATATGATGTATTTTACGCTCTAAGTTATGGAGTTGGTTCTGGTAAGATAAAAACAAAAAAATCAGATTACAATAGAGAGGTGTATCTAGATTTTATAAAAAATGAATATCCTGAAATTAAAACAAATTTTTTTGGCTACAACAATATTCAACCTGTCTGGGGAGCTGAATTTGAAAGGGAAATTAGTAAATCACCAATTAGTTTAAACCTTAGTAGAAAGCCTCATCTTAAATATTATAGCTCTGATAGAATATCACAATATCTTGGAAATGGATCTTGTATATTTGTAGATAAAAATTCACAATTAGAAGATCTCTTTACAAATGATGAAGTTATTTTTTTTGAAGCCGATGATTTAGCTGATTTTGGTAAAAAAATTTCTTATTATATTAATAACAAAGATGAAACAAGACGAATTGCTAAAAATGGATGGAAGAGGGGTCATAAATTCTATAATGAAAAAATCGTAACTAATTATTTTTTAGAAATTGCATTTAAAAATAAGCCTGAGAGTGATTACGGTTGGCCAATCCATCAATATTTTAAATAATACTTCAGCAAACTAACTGAATGCTGAAGTATTATTTGTATTGTTAATTTATTTCTGCTTTGGATACCAAATAATTGCCGCATACATAATTGCTACAATAGCTAAAAATGCCATACCTAAAGGTGTTGGCGTGAATGTAGCATCGGTAGTGCCAACATAATTTATCCAACCTTCAGCAACTGGGGATATCTCTGTTCCAGTCTCTTTCAACTGTTCAAATGCAAAGGCTGAAGCAATATAATTGCCAACTGCTTCTGTAAATTGTATCCAAGTACCAAGAACTATAATACCACAAAAAATTGATGATATTATTTTGCCAAACATAGTAGGCTCTTCACCTGATGCTGGCACACGAGTACCTACAGCTATTCTAAATCCTAGCCATATAAATATTGCTGACGCAACAAATGCTAAGGCACTTCCAATTCTAAATGAATTAAAAATGGACCATATTTGAAATTCTTCAGGGCTCATAATTTATTCTCCTAGTGTTTTAATTAATTGAAAAAGGGTATACTGCCTGAATAAAATAAATATATTAGAGTTTAGTTGTTTATCTTAATTCGTATAATATATATTATGTAAATTTATAAGTTTATAATAAAATCAATGTTTTAGTATAAATATTAAATATTTTACATTAATTAATTAAATTACTTTAAAAAGTATAAATAAATTACTGATAATAATGAATTATTTAGTATTAAGAAATGATGGTATTGGTGACTTGATAGTATCTACGTGTGGTATCAATCAATTACGCAAAGTAGACAAAAAAGCACACATCACTCTTATTTGTTCAAATAGAAACAAGGAATACGCTAAAATACTTAAAAAAGATGGTCATATTGATCGTCTCTATAATTTAGATGATATTAATAATTTTAGCCAAGCATTAAAATTTATTTCAATTTTAAGAAAAATATATTTCGAACATATCTTTATACTTAAATCTGACTGGAAAAATTTAACTATCTCTCTTTTTTGTAAGTCAAAAAATATTCATGCAATCAATCCAACTAAGATTGGCAAGATGTCTAAAAAAATAATCTACAAATACCCCCTATTTCTCTCAAATAAGATTTTTAAATCTATAGAAATAATAAATTCAATAGATATTCAAGATGTTGATACCAAAACCAAAATGGGTACCCATTATAGAGAACTTTTCAATAAAGCACTTAATATGAAAAAAACTAAATTAGAATATATAAAACCTGACTCAGTAAATAAATTTTCAAACCAAATTGAAAATATCTTTACGTCATTAAGAATAAAAAAACAAAATACCGTATTATTTCATTTAGATGAAAAATGGAGCGATATAAATATATCAAAGAATTTTATAATAAATTTGCTTGAAGAGATTACGGCAAACCGAAAAATAAATTTAATTGTTACTAATGGAAAATATAATACTGGTTTAAATAGTGAAATATGGAATTTTTATAAAATAAAAAAAATTCATAATAAAAATAATATTTATAAAAGCCAAAAAAATAAAAAAATATATTTTATAAAAAAAAGTAATATTTCAGAATTAATAGGTATTGCCTCAAATGCTCGACTTATCTTTCATATGCATGGATCACTTACGCATATTTCAAGTATTCTTCGGGTTCCAATTATAGATGTAATAAGAAATCAATCGTCAAAATATTTTTATAAATGGAGACCTAATTTTAATGACTATACACAAATAGAAATTAAAAATTTAAAAAATCCACAAAAATACATAAGGAAATATTTATAACTACTTATGCAATTTTATCTCAACGATACTTGAACCTGACAAATAATTAATATCTTTTTTTATTTGTGCCCTCTTGTCATTAAATATATAAACTTTTCTTGCTAAGTCGATAAAGCTTTTATCAAATCTTTTAAGTCTCTCACATCTTCTTTTTTTATTTTCAATATTCCAAAGTTTTTCATTTATTGATTTTAAAAGAAGATATTTTCTTTTGATTTTAGTACTTGTTAAACCCTTTGACTTTACTATTTTTTTTAATTTTGATAATTCATATTTTATTAATTTTAAATCATTCTTATTTTTAATTTTCTTTGTCTTAATATCTAAGATTGATATTTTATCAAAAAGTTCACCTATAGATACTGGTACATTAATTAGCATGTGAATTAAACTATAGAGATAGCATCTACCTTTTTAAATAATTTTAAAAAATTATCGGAGGTAATCTTTTCAACCTCCGCTTCATCAATACCTAAAATATCACCGATTTCTCTAATTGTATGAACTATGAATGCTGGAATATTAGTCTTTCCACGATTAGGTGTCGGAGCTAAAAATGGTGAATCTGTCTCTACTAATATTTTATCTCTGTCTGTTTGGGAGACAATATCCCTTAGATATGAAGATTTCTTAAACGTAATAATTCCACTAAATGAAATATAAAAGCCAATATCCATCATCTCTCTTGCAAATTTCTCAGACCCTGTAAAACAATGTATGACCCCAGTAAGATCAGTATTCTTTTTATATGCGCAAAGTATATCTTTCGTCTCTTTTTCTGCATCCCTACTATGAACTACTAGCGGTAGGTTGTGGTCTAAAGCAATATCTATATGTTTTTCAAAAGACTTAATTTGGTCCCTCTTTTTGCTATGATTATAATAAAAATCTAAACCTGTCTCCCCCACCGCTATAGTTTTTTTATTATTTTTTATAATATTATCGATTTTAATGAAAATATCCTTATTTAAATTTTCCGTTTCATGAGGATGAATTCCTACACTATTATAAATTTGTTTATATTTATTACTGAGACTTAAAATTTCATTAAATTCTTTTTCTTTTGTAGCTATATTTAATAGAAGACTAATATTACTTGCCTCACATATATCAATTATTTCATGGATCGGTTTTTCGTATCTGCTTGATATTAAATGACAGTGGCTATCAATAATCATGATTGAACCCTATTAAATAAATGGTTTACCCTCGATAATTTATTACCACATAAATTAATAGCTTTCATATTTTCAAATAATAACTTGCTTTTAGAAATACCCAAAATTTGTAATATTTTGATGGATGCATCAGGCATGATTGGATGAATAAAAATTGCTATATTTTTAATTTGGTCTACTGTCACAGCCAGCACGTTTAAAAATTTTTCATTATCATTTTTTTCTAATTCCCATGGTTTATTATCATTGAAATATTTATTTACTTTGCCAATGTACTCCCAAACTAGCCTAATGTAGTCATGTATCTTAAATTCATTTACAAGATTTGAGCCTTTCATCAATAATTCTTCACAAGATTTGTCTAAAAAAATCTCTTCATTTCCTTTATTTGTTATTTGTGGAATGGTTGAGTCTAGTCTTTTTTCTATCATTGCAAGTGATCTTTGACATAGGTTGCCAAGATCATTCACTAAATCACTATTAATCCTATTTATTAGAGCTTTTTTTGAAAAATCCCCATCATTTCCAAATGGAACTTCTCTTAGTAAAAAATACCTAAACTGATCAAGGCCGTAATTATTAATAATTTCAATTGGATCTATTACATTGCCTAAAGATTTTGATATTTTTCTGCCTTCGTTTGTCCACCATCCATGAGCAAATATTTTTTTTGGCAGATCTAACTCTGCTGCCAATAAAAATGCCGGCCAATATACTGCATGATGTCTTAAAATATCTTTTCCAACGATATGAACTACATTGTTCCAGTATTCCTTCATGCCATGTTCATTTTCATTTAGATAGTTAATTCCATTAGCATAACAAGTTAATGCATCTAACCATACGTACATAATATGAGATTCATCTGTTGGTGTTTTTATTCCCCATTTAAATGATGTTCTTGATACAGATAGGTCATTTAAACCTGACTCTACAAATTTAATAACTTCATTTCTCTTTGAAGCAGGGCTTATAAAATTTGGGTTATTACTATACAAATCTAATAATTTATTAGACCACTCTGAAAGCTTAAAAAAATATGATTTTTCAGTAATCCATTCAACGGGTCCACCCGTGATAGTTTTAAAAGAGCCATCTTTCTGTTTTACTAAATCTTTTTCATTATAAAATGTTTCATCACTTATTGAGTACCATCCGGTATATTCACCTAAATAAATTTGATCTCTTTCATAAAGTCGTTTCCATAAATATGAAGCTCCATCAATATGTCTTTCTTCAGTAGTTCTTATAAAATCATCATTTGATAAATTTAACGAGACAGTAAGATCTCTAAAAATCTTTGAATTTTGATTACAAAGTTCTATAGGATCTATTTTTTTTGCTTCAGCTGCTTTTTGTATTTTGAGTCCGTGTTCATCTGTGCCTGTTTGGAATCTCACATCATACCCTTTAAGATTCATAAATCTTGCAATAAAATCTGTGGCAACAGAAGTATAAGCATGACCTATATGGGGCTTGTCATTTACATAGTAAATTGGAGTAGTTATATAATATTTGTTAGACATTTTTTATTTTATAAAAAAGAGAAACAATAAGAGTGGTATAATCTAGATTTAAACTTTTAAAATAATTTCTATAAGTTTTAACAATTTCTGAGATTTTAAGCAAATTAAGAACTTCCCTTTCTTTTCCTTGTCTAGCCACTGTCTTTACTTCGTAAGACGTTATTAAGTAGATATAATCAAAAAAAATAGAAATATCCTCATCTTTAGTAAACATTTTTGAAATAAAATTAGAATAATGTGATGCTGTATTTGATTTTATTAACTTACGATCATTCAACAATTCTCTAAAATGATCCTGAATTTCATATAATTCATGATTTATAAAATTTCTAGAAAGACTCAAAGATCCGTTAGTTAGATTGAAGAGGTCTCTATTAGTGGAAATATCACTGTTTAAATTTTCAAAAAAAATTTCTTCATTCAATTTAGAAAAATTTAAGAAATAAGATCTTGATTTAATTGTTTGTAAAACTTTAGCCTTATTATGATTTATGATTAAAAAATGAGAATTTTTATTTGGTTCTTCTATTAATTTAAGCAGTGAATTACTGGCCTCTATCGAAAGATCGTCAATTATTTTAATTATACATACTCTCTTTTGATCAATTTCATCTTTTGTTTGAAAAAATGTATGAACATTAGATATATCATCTCTATAGATTTGGTTTTTAAATCTTTTTTTATCTTCTAAATAAATTTTCGTAATCATATAAACAAATGGTGAATTTTTACGATTTTCATTCGAGCAAATATTAAGAAAATCTTCAAATGTATGATCAATATTATTTTTAACAACTAATTCTGAAAACGATATCGCTATATCTGATAAAAGTTCGATTTCCCCACCTGATAAAATAATAGATTGAGGTAAATTATTTTTGTATAGACTGAAAAGCTTTTCCTTTTGTTTAATGTAAACTTGATCTAAACCGCTCATATTCTTTTACTTTTCCCTAATATTTTCCATATATTTTCTGAAATTTTATTTTTATCTTGACCACCATCAATAATTTTAACTCTATTTTTGTTTGTTTTGGCAATTTTCAAAAAAGAGGTTCTTACTTTTCTATGAAAGCTTATATGCATATTCTCATACCTTAAATCATTGTTACCTTTTCTTTTTGATCTAGCTAGACCTGTCATAGGATCAATATCAAGGAGGAATGTTATACTTGGCACTAGGTTGTTAATTAAAATTTTATTTAGTGAATTTATGAGTTTAAGGTCAACTTTTTTACCGTATCCCTGGTATGCCATGGTTGAGTCAATGTATCTGTCACATAATACCCAGTATCCTTTTTTTAAGTTAGGCATAATGACCTTATCTATGTGGTCTTTTCGCGCAGCAAAAAGCAGCATTGTTTCAACTGTACCAGACCATTTCTGATTTTTATCTTTTACAATTAAATTTCTTATTTTTTCAGCTTCTATAGTCCCGCCTGGTTCTCTAGTAATTATTACCTTTCTTTTTTTTGATAATTTTTTAGCAAGAAGTTTTATTTGAGTCGATTTGCCAGATCCTTCTCCGCCCTCAAAAGATATGAATCGTGAATTTATCACCTATCAGACAAATAAATTAACAATAGATTGATAAATGTAGCTAAAAAACCTAGAAAAAATATTTGTCCTTTTTAGTTCATTTGTAGAATAAATATCAAAATACTCAGATGACTCATTAGGTATGTTTACTTTTAATTGTCCAATTTTTGTTCCGGCGGCAACTGGGAAACTTATTTGACTATCCAGCTCAATACTAAAATCCAAACTCTTATTTTTTGTTTTAGGAACTGTTAAAATTATATCTGACGAAGCGCTAACTGATGACAATGATTCATTTGAACCAGGAACCTTGATTAAGTCAATTTCTTGAGACTTTTTAAATAGCTCAATATTTTCATATTCTCTAAATGCCCAAGTAATAAGTCTTGATGAGCCCTGAGATCTTTTTTGCTGTGTACTAAAACCGTTTGTTACAGAAATTACTCTTCGATTTCCTTCAATGGCAGATGCTGCAAGTCCATAACCTGAAATTGATAAATGACCTGTTTTAAGGCCATCTACTCCCATCTTTTTGTATAATAATGGATTTCTATTTTTTTGTTTTATTCCAGACCATTCAAATTCAGTTTCGGCAAATAAATGATAATACTCTGGAAACTCATTGATTAAATATTGAGATAAAATTGCTATGTCGTATGCAGTCGAATAATTATCGTTGCTGTGCATACCTGTTGAGTTAGTAAAATTTGTATTCAACATACCAATTTCTTTAGCTTTGGATGTCATGATGATAGCAAAAGCTTCCTCGGATCCTGCAATATTTTCAGCAATAACTATGCAAGCATCATTTCCAGATTGAACAATAATTCCTCTTAATAAGTCTTCAACTCTTATTTCTTTATCTACTTCGACAAACATAGATGAGCCTTCTCGCTCTCTCCAAGCTTTTTCTGAAACGAGAAATTTATCATCTAAAGATAGAGTTCCGTTAGATAATTTCTCAAATACTATTAATGTTGTCATGATTTTTGTCATTGAGGCTGGATATGTTTTTTTATTCATTTCTTTTTCAAAAAGAACTTTACCTGTAGTAGCATCAATAATTACTGCTGTTTCAGCTTCAGTATCTATAAATGACGCCTGTACAAAAGGAATTGGAATAAATATTAGGTAAAAAATTACTAGTCTAAGTAAATGCATATTATCTTTTTATATTAAAAATATTGATAAATCTTCATATTTTTTAAATGTGTCATCTTTGAGATCATTGATTAACTTATCTACGTCTTCATATGGCCCAATAAGTACTCTAAATATTTGAGTACCTCCATTAGTTGTCATGTTATAGACTTTAGTTTTGAAATTCGATAACTCATCTAAAACAATTTTTGCATTTTCTAAAAATGAAAATGTTGCGATATTTAGATATATTTCATTATATTGTCGTTTTTCTATAGTCTTAATATCAGACACATTAGTAACTATTTCTGTATTAGAAATTTCAGCACCTATGACAACAACATCTGAGATAGGTGCTTCTACCACCTTTTTCTCCTCTTCAAAGGTTTGTGTTTCAGAGAGTATGAAGCTTTCGTTTGTATTAATTAGTTCTATCTTCACTAACCCACCTCCGCTATTCAAATTTAATTCTTTAAATACTCCTGATGATAAATTTATTATATGCGTAGATGAATATGCTCCTCTATTGTTGACTCTAACTTTAGTTGATCTGCCGTTTTCTAAGTTTGTAACCTCAAGTATTGATGGCAATGGAAGTGATCTATGAGATCCAGAATGCGCATCATTATGAAAAAATTCCTTATTTGTTGTCAAGTCACCATTGTTTAATTCTATCTCAATTTCAGCAATTCCTACTTCTGTATATGATTTATAATCTCTTGGATAAAACCATTTACCATCAACTTGGTAAGGTTCTTCAATATATTTTTCTATTAATGAAATATTTTTATTTTTATTGCTATCTTCAATTGCTAATGGAACAATATTAACAGCAGCGCATTGTGACAACAAAAGAATTAATAATAAATAAATATATTTCATCAATGATATTCTATCATATCAGAAAGAGTGCCAACTGATATTCCAAAAAACAGTGATCTATTCCACTTCATGATCACTTTGAAATTTTCATATACTAAGAATTTTTTTCCGTCTTCACCTTCAGGAAATACTAAATATGCATCTAAGTTTTTATTTGGAAGTTTTTCTCCATTTGCATTTAAAACTCCTAATTCTGACCATTCAGATAATTTTTTTGAAATTTCTATTTTTTTTGCAGAAGTAGTAATAAGGTCCTTGTTTATAGGTTTAGTAGTAATGACTTCCCTACCCCATGTAAGATTATTATCCCATCCTGACCTGCTTAAATAATTAGCGGAAGATGCAAATACATCTTCTAGCGTGGTCCATATATCTTTTCTTTCATCATTATTGTAATCAATTGCATAACTTAAAAAACTTGAAGGCATAAATTGATTTTGTCCCATTGCGCCTGCCCAAGAACCCATCATATTCTCTGCATCAATATGTCCTTCATTAATAATTTTAAGTGCATTAATAAGCTCCTCAGTAAAAAAATCTCTTCTACGAAGATCGTGAGATAATGTTGAGAGTGAACGTATTACATTAAATGATCCTGTAAATTTACCAAAACTTGTTTCTATACCCCATAGTGCTAAAAGAAAGCGTGGTTGAACACCAAATTCATTTGAAACTTTTTCTAGAATATTTTTATTTTCCTTATAAAGCTTTTTTCCTTTTTTTACTCTACTTGCAGGAGTGGTATTAGATAAATATTTCTCAAGTGTAAGAGTAAATTCAGGTTGAGATCTATCAAGTTCTAATACTCTTTCATTCTGTGTAATATTCATGATGCTATTATTTATTGTTTCTTTTGAGATCCCCTCTTTGAGTGCCAGATTTTCAATATAAATAAGCCAATCTTCAAAAGATCCTTGTTCATCTGCTTGCAATGAAGATAAATTAATTATAGTAAATACTGTTATTACAGAGAATAAACTAACTAATTTAGAAATATAAATAATTAAATTTGATGAAGAAAATAAAGTCATTGGTTGATTTAATTGGTAATACTCCGATTGTTCAAGCTAAAAATTTAGATACCGGAAAATGTAATCTTTTTCTTAAAATGGAAAGCCTTAATCCAGGCTCATCCATAAAGGATAGAGTGGCTCTAAGAATCATTGAGGATGCTGAAGCTCAAGGAAAGTTAAAGAAAGGATCAACAGTTGTTGAAGCTACAGCTGGTAACACCGGCCTTGGTCTAGCATTGATTGCACTTTTAAAAGGATATAAGTCAAAAGTTGTAATTCTTGATAAGATGAACCATAACAAAATACTTCATCTTAAATCCCTCGGCGCAGAAGTTATTTTGGCAAGAAGTGATGTGGGACCTGATAGTCCTGAGCATTATGTAAATGTAGCTAAAGAAGTTGCAAATAATACTCCTGATTCATTTATGGCCAACCAATTTACAAATATGTCAAATCCCCAGGCTCATGAATATTCAACTGGTCCAGAAATTCTGGATCAAATGAGTAATGATGTTGATGCTGTTGTTTGTGGGGTTGGTACAGGAGGGACAATTTCAGGATTAGGTAAATTTTTTTCAGAGCATAGTCCAAAAACCGAAATGGTTCTTGCAGATCCAAAAGGTTCAATAGTTAAAGATGCTGTTGAAAACAAACCATTAAAAAAAGCAGACTATTCATGGCTTGTTGAGGGTATAGGTGAAGATTTCATTCCTGATACTTTGGAATTAAAATATATAAAAAAAGCTTATGAAGTTACGAACGAAGAAGCATTTAGCATGATTAGAGAATTGGCTCTGAAGGAGGGAATTTTGGGAGGCTCATCAAGTGGAACTCTTATTTCAGCGGCAATTAAATATTGCAAGGACCAAGATAAAGAAAAAAATGTAGTTACATTTGTTTGTGATAATGGTGAAAAATATTTAAATACAGCGTATAATGAAGAATGGTTAAAAGAAAAAAATCTTATATAAAGAAAATAAATCAGCTTGATACTTTATCAGTGCATGCTGGGGTCAAAACAGATCCATTAACCGGAGCCGTAATGACTCCTATTTATGCAACATCCACTTATGCTCATGATAGACCTGGGGAGCATAAAGGATATGAATATTCAAGAAGTCAAAATCCTACAAGAGAAGTTTTAGAAAATTCAATTGCTGAATTAGAAAGCGGACATAAAGCATTTGCATTTGCTTCAGGGGTTGCTGCTCAAACAGCGGTTTTAGATCTTTTAATGCCCGGAGATCATGTAATTGCTTTTGATGACCTATATGGTGGTACTTTTAGGTTGTTTAATGAAATTAAGAGCAAGTCATCAAATATTGAATTCACATTCGTTGATTTAAATACAAATTTTTCAAAAGAAATTAAAAAGAATACAAAAATGATTTGGATTGAAACTCCAACAAATCCATTGCTTAAAATTACGGACTTAAAAAGAATAGCCCGTATTGCAAGAAAAAATAAGCTTATTACTGTATGTGATAATACATTTGCAACACCTTACAATCAAAGACCGCTTGAACATGGAATTGATATTGTTAATCACTCGACAACAAAATATATCAACGGTCACTCTGATGTTATTGGTGGAGCCTTGGTAATTGGAAAGAATAAAAAACTTGCGAAAAAATTAGCCCTAATACAAAATTCTACAGGCGCCGTTCCAAGTCCTTTTGATTGCTTTCTTACCTTGAGAGGAATTAAAACACTAGCTATTAGAATGAAAAAACATAATGAAAATGGAATTAAAGTTGCTCGCTTTTTAAGATCACATAAAAAAGCATTAAACGTAACGTATCCTGGGTTACCAAATCATAAACAGAAAGATATTGCACTTAAACAAATGAACGGGTTTGGTGGAATGATCACTTTTATCTATGATGGAAATATGTCAGAAATATCCAAGTTTATGCGTAAATTAAGAATTTTTACTATAGCTGAGAGTTTGGGGGGTGTTGAGTCTTTAATTGAGTCCCCTGCTTTAATGACACATGCATATTTAGACGATAAATCCTTTAATCAAGTGCCCAAAAAGCTAGTTAGATTATCTGTCGGCATAGAAGACAGTGACGATCTTATAGAGGACTTAAATCAAGCTTTTAAATAATTAATACGTACAAATTACAGCATTTATTATAGATGCCATTCTAGATTTTTCATCATCTGATCTACTTGTTATAACAACAGGACTTTTACCGCCAATTACAAATCCTCCAGCAGTAGCGTTCGCAAAATGTACAAGAGATTTTACGAGCGCATTTCCTGTTTCTATATTTGGAACAATAATAACATTGGCATTACCTGGAACTTTCCCTAGTGTTCCTTTTATTTTTGCGGACTCTTGTGAAATTGCATTATCCAAAGCAAAAGGTCCTTCAACAGGAGTATCTGAGTAGTTAATTTTTGCCCATTCAACGAGATCATGTGCTTCAATAGAGCTTGGCATTTGCTTTAGTTGCTCTTCAGTTGCTGATAAAACGGCAACATATGGATTGAAAGATGAAATTTTTTTTGTGTACTCGAGAACATTCGATAAAATATATTTTTTAGTCTCTAAACTTGGCGATATGTTTAAAGCACCATCAGTAATAATAATTGGTTGACGCGAGTCATTTGGAAAAGTCATAAACCAAATGTGGCTTAAGCGCTTTCCCCTTATTCTTAAATTATATTCTTTTTTTATATACTCACCCATCAAAACATCTGTATGAAGGTGACCTTTTATGATTATGTTATTTTTTAAAACGGTGTTCCTACTCGCTACTTCACAGGCAATTTTTGATGACTCTTCTTCTGAATAACTCTCAATTAATTTATCTTTTGATAATGACCATTCGTGCTTATCAATAAAGGTAGTCATAAAATCAATATTTCCTATGAGTACTGGATTTATTAATTTTTGGCTTTCTGCATCCATAATTGTCTTCAGAATTAAATCATTATTGGCATTTGCAACAATACCTAAAGTAATTCTATTTTTGTCAATATAATCAATATTTTGTATCATTTTAATAATGTAAATTTTTAATAAAAATAATCATTAAAGTATTTTTTGAATATAATAATATAATATACTGATTTTACTTAATATTTTTAAAAAAATTAAACAAATATGCTCCCACTATCAAAATCAAAATAATGAATGAAAATGCATAAAATATAAGTGACAGGTCTTGAAATAATGAAATTAAAAATTCAATCACTTTATGCAAAAATCAGTGTCAATGCCCAATAAAGTAGATATAAGAATGAGATCGTTACTAGGCCACCTTTTATCCAGTCTAACATACGATAATTTTAACATAATTTTGCAAATATTACATAAATATGAATAGAGAATACGATTTAATAATCTATGGGGCATCTGGTTTTACCGGAAGATTAGCTGTTGAGTACTTAGATGAAAACTATAGCGACCTAAATTGGGCTATAGCGGGACGTAATGAGGATAAATTAGCCAACATATCCAACAATAGTAAATGTAAACCTGATTATTTTATTGCAGACAGCGAAGATAGTGAAAATTTACTAAAAATTGCTTCCAAAACGCGTGTTATTGCATCTTTAGCTGGCCCATTTAACAGGTATAGCGATAATTTAGTTACACAATGTGTTGAAGCTGGAACTCATTATTTAGACATTACTGGGGAAAATATTTGGGTGCGTGACCTTATTGATAAACATCATGAAGCAGCAGAAAAAAAGCAAATAAAAATCATTCCATCATGTGGTTATGACTCTATTCCATCAGATATGGGGTGTTTTTACTTGCAAAGAAGTCTCAATCAAGAGCTACAGAGAATTGATGGTTACCATCGAGGTAATGGAGGTGTAAGTGGAGGCACGATTGAAAGTGCGTTTTCCATGCGTAACTACAAAAGCAAATATTCAATGGGACATCCATTTTTACTCAATTCAAGGGAATACATAAAAACTAAAAATATTTCTGAAAATAAGGATAATTTCAAAATAAAATACATCGATGATATTGAATTATGGTCTGCACCCTTTGTTATGGCAATTGCAAACACTAGGGTTGTAAGAAGAAGCTCTGAAATTCATGACAAAAATCAGGCAAGTTATGGAAGTGAATTTAAATATCAAGAATATATGATGTTAAAAAAATATAGTTCCGCATTTCTTGTGACAGCTGGACTTGCTGTTTTTGGGCTGATGTTAATAAGCCCAGTAAGTGGTCTTTTTAGAAAATTATTTACTAAAGCTGGTAATGGACCAGATAAAAAAACAAGAGAAAATGGCTGGTTTGAGAGTATTTTTATCGGAAAAAATAAGAATAATGAAAAATATAAATTGAGGATGTTTTGCAAAGGTGACCCCGGTTATAAATCAACAGCTAAATTAATATGTGAGTCCGCTCTATGTCTTGCATTGAATAGCGAAAACCTTCCGAATACAAACGCTGGTGGCGTCTTAACTACTTCAACTGGCCTAGGGTCTTCATTAATTGATAGATTAAAAAATGCTGACGTTCTATTTGAAGGTCCAAGTAAAATTTAGTTCATGAAGATAACCCAAAATGGGTATTTATAAGCTTTAATTTTCAACCATATTATTAGATAATTACTCTAAAGCCCAATGTAGGTGCGGTTTTTCTGCACCTACAAATAAACACTTGGAGAAATCACTTATATGGTACAAAATGAGACTGGAATGTTTGTCATGCCATATAAAAAACTTGATAACAGCAAAACTGATATGGACGAAGAATTAGTAAATAAAATTAAGGAAGTTTCAAAATTAAGAAAATCTATCTCAGTAGATTTAAAAACCATCGCTTCAAAAACAAAAATCTCTACAAATCAACTAAAGAACATTGAATCGTTTAAATTCGATCGCTTGCCTCCAAACCCAATGAGAACAGCTTTTATTGATCAGTATTGCTCTGAAGTAGAAAAACTCAATAAAATTTCTTAAATATAATTTCTTTTGAGAAGCTTGTTATACAAGTAAGCAAAAGCGACAATTATAACAGCCCCAACTGCAACAGGTAAGAAAACAAAGTTTAAACTCTGGCCAGTTAATATCACAATAATTGGGTTTGCTCCAGCTGGTGGATGCACGGTATTAGTTATCATCATTACAAAAACTGCTAAAGCCACTCCTAAGCCTAATGATATAAATGTGTTACCAAAAAGATAAAAAATAATCACCCCAGATAGTGCTGATAGTATATGGCCTAATATTAAATTTTTTGGTTTTGCTAATGGACTGTCATAAACAGCCATGACTAAAACTATTGATGCGCCAAACGGTGGTATAAGCCATATCGCACCTTCAATTGAAGAATTTAAATATGCTAAAAATCCAATGCAAACAAAAGCTCCTACAGAACTAAATAATGCATTGATCAAAGCTTGTTTATTCATTATTTTAATTGTCTATGATAAAACTCTATTTGACTACCCTATTTTACTTTTTGATAATCGATACAATCGGTATTCAAACATTTGTTGTACGTATTTATAATAAAAATCTGCCAGATAATCTAAAGATTAATCTCGATATAACTTCCGCAGTAATTTTTTATCTAATATTTGTGCTCGGACTAGTTTATTTTGTAGTGGCTCCATTTAAGAATGCTTCATTAACAAGTGTAATAGCACCAGCTGCTATGTATGGACTTGCTACTTATGCAACATACGCACTAACTGTTAAAGCGGTGTTTAATGTATTTAATTGGACTATTGTTGTTTCAGATATTGCATGGGGCATGGCACTTTGTACTGCAATTTCACTGCTGACTGTATATACAATCAGCAAGGTTGGATTTCTAAATTAATTATTGTTTTAAATAATAAATTCAATAAATTGATTTCTTCAAGGAGAGGTGGCTGAGCGGTTGAAAGCACTGGTCTTGAAAACCAGCAACGGGGAAACTCGTTCGTGGGTTCGAATCCCACCCTCTCCGCCAGAAGAATTTCTATTAACCTGCTCTATCAGACCTTTTTTGACCAAGACTAGCATCAACCCATGTTTCATCCATCACACAAGATGCGGCGTCGCCTAAATCAAAAAATGCTTTCATTGCTTCACCTGTAGGCTCAGCTCCAATTCCCCAAGAACCTGTTTCAGCTTCTACTACAAATGCAACCATATTTGGATTTGGCCAATAGAACTTTGCTGAATGAACTCCATCTGTACTTTTTGCAACTTTACATAAATTCAATGCAGCTGTTCCCAGTTTATCTCTGCTTGCATTTTCTTGTCTTTCCCATTTGCTTATGTGTAACATATGATCTCCTTTATAAAAAATTTATTGATTGATTTAATGTTAGGTATGAAATTTGAGTGAGTAATTAGTATATTTTAATACTAATACTTATATGTTAATATTTTAAGAACTAAATACTTACCTTTGATATATCTGATAGTTAGGACTTTGCCAGGTTTTTAATTCTATTCGAGGTAGAGGCTTATCACCCAATATATTGTCACTTATTTTTTCAGCAATCATAATTGTTGGTGCATTTGTATTTCCATTTGTCGCAAAAGGCATAATCGAAGCATCAACAACACGCAAACTATTGAAACCGTGAACTCTGCCTTGATTATCAACAACTGCATGTTTATCTGTTTTTAGCCCCATGCGTGCTGTACAGCACAAGTGCCATTGACTCGTAATGTTGGAATTTAATTTTGCATCAAGTTCGTCATCTGATTTGTAGTTTTCACCAGGAAAGATTTCATCACCCTTTATGTTTGAAAAAGCAGGTTGATTAAGTAGTTCGCGCGCCAAATGAATGCCCTTTCGTAACAATTCTCTATCACGTTTGTCTTTGAGATAATTAACAAGAATGCGAGGTGGATCAGCAGGATTTTTTGATCGTAATTCGATCTTACCACGACTGTGAGTTCGCATCAAACCGACGTGAACTTGAAATGCATGTTCTTGAAGCAGTTCCCAACTATTGTCTTTCATGGCAATTGGTGAAATACATAATTGTAAGTCAGGATACTCAACACCTGGTGCCGATCTTACACATGCAACAGTATCGAAATGATTAGATGCGCACATGCCCTCTTTAGTTAATAGCCATTGAATGCCAGATCCTATACTACTTAATCTCTTTGTTTTTGGCCAAAGTGAAATAGGCTTTAAACATTTATATTTCATAATAAAATCAGGATGATCTTGAAGATTTTGTCCAACACCCTGTAAATCAGCTAATGTATTGACTCCTATTGAATCTAAATGCTCTTTTGGTCCAATTCCTGAAAGCATAAGTATGTGCGGTGATCCAACTGCACCAGCACTCAGAATTACTTCTTTTTTTGCCTTTACATTTACTAATTCATTATTTTTATTTTTAAAACATATACCTTCTGCTTTGTTATCTTCAAAATTTAAATTACAAACAAGCGCATTTGTTAAAATTGTTAAATTTTTTTCTATTACGTATCGGATCAAGATAACCCTTTGATGCGCTCCATCGTTCACCGTTGAATACGGTCCGATCAAATATACCAAAACCTTCTTGGCAAAATCCGCTTATATCATCTGTTTCTTTGTATCCTGCTTCTTTTCCTGCATTAATAAAAGCCAATGAAAGTGGGTCTTCTGGAATACTTCTATGTACCTTTAATGGACCTGAATTGCCTCGAAAATCATCCCCTCCTCCACTATAACACTCCATTTTCTTAAAATACGGCAAGACGTCGGCGTACCCCCATCCATCGCATCCCATTTGTCTCCAACCCTCATAATCAAGTGTGTTTCCTCTTATATAAACCATTCCATTTATTGATGATGAGCCACCGAGAGTTTTACCACGGTCATGTTGAAGTTGACGACCATTTAGTTCGGGTTCTGGCTCACCTTTAAATGCCCAATTGTGCTTAGTACTTTTAAGATTCGATAAAACAGCAGCAGGCATCTTTAAGGTTAAGGATTTGTCTTCTCCACCCGCTTCAAGAAGAAGGACAGTATTCCTTGAATTTGAGGTCAATCTATTCGCTAATACACAGCCAGCAGATCCAGCGCCAACAATGATATAGTCGTATTCAGTATTGATTTTTACCATTATAAATTACTTTTTTTATACTTCATATTTTTTGACTAGCAAATTATCCAATATCAAATCTTATAGAAGAATTAATATATTTTATTACTAAAACTTATGTACTAATATTTTATTGATGGCAAAAGAAAATAATTTTTTAGCAATAGCTTATATTTTAATGGGTATGACTGCATTTGCATTTCAAGACACTGCAGTAAGATTATTAGCTGTTGATATATCAATACTTCAGGTCATGTTTGCAAGAAGTGTCATCGCTATTGTTCTTCTTGTGCTATTTTTTTATTTTACGGGCCAAAAACTTATTTGGACAACTCATTACCCAAAATTAACAATCTTTAGAACAATAATGTTTATTTTTGCGTTCGTATTTTATTATATTGGTCTTGCGTACTTGTCTTTTGCAGTGACAACGGCTCTTTTTTTTACAGCACCATTCTTTATTACTATATTTTCATCTATTTTTCTGAAAGAAAAAGTTGGCATCATTAGATGGCTAACAATTATTTATGGTTTTGCAGGTGTAATGCTCATAGTTTCACCTGATTTCGAGACCATTAATATATTCATGATATTTCCAATACTATGTGCTGCAGGGTATTCTGGCAGTATGATTATAATAAAATATACATCAAATGAGGATAATGTTTACACGCAAACACTTCATGTATACATCGCTACTATAATTTTATGTCCCATAATTACCTATTCTGGATTCTATTTAGATATGGATAATTCTGGAAATGAAATTTTGGAATTTTTATTTAGATACTGGTCCTTCAATGACACAACAACTCTCTTGATGTTATTTTTTAGTTGGAGTTTGTGTAATTTTTGGTTTTGTATTTATTTTCAACGCATATCGTTACGGTAAACCTTATATTGTTGCGCCGTTTGAATATGTATTTTTAATTTGGGCCGTACTATTGGGCTGGTTTATTTGGAGTGAAACTGTTTCATTGAGAACAATAATAGGAATATTAATTATTGTTTCAGCAGGAATTTTTATTCTGTACAGAGAGAAAATAAAAAAGCAAGAAATAACAACAGACCAACCACTAAGATAGCTCAGTCTCTAAAATTAATATATTGAAGAGGTAATTCTAATTTTAGTTCTTTAATTTTCGATATAGCTTCTTGTAAATTGTCTTTTTTTGCACCACTTATTCTTAGTTCATTTCCTTGAATCTTTGCTTGTACTTTCATTTTTGACTCTTTGATTAATTTTGTAATTTTTTTACCCACTTCTTGATCAATACCTTCCAATAGATCGTAATTTTGTCTGATTGTATTGCCAGATGCACTTTCAGATGATTTTAGTTTTAATACCTTTGGGTCAACGTTACGTTTTATTAAATTTGAAATTAGAATATCTAATACCTGTTTAGCCTTCATTTCATCTTCAGATAATAAAATAATCCCTCCCTCAGTTCTCTCTAGTTTTGAAGCAGAACCTTTAAAGTCATATCTCTGTCCAATTTCCTTCATTGAATTAGATATAGCGTTATCAACCTCCTGCATTTCAACTCTGCTAACAACATCGAAACTAGGCACTATAATAGAACTCCTTTATTTTCTAATTCTTTGATTTGTTCCTCAGAAAAACCAATATCAAGCATTATGCTTTTGTTATCTTGACCAACTTCAGGTGCAGGAGATGGTTTTTCGGATGGCGTAACACTAAAACGTGGTGCTGGTGATGGTTGGCGTACATTGTTAATATTTACAAAATTATCACGCGCCTTCATGTGTTCATGATCAGCTGCCTCTTCGATAGAAAGAACCGGTGAATAACAAACATCAGACCCTTCAAAGATTTCATCCCATTCATCTCTTGTTTTGGTTTTAAATATTTCAGCTAATTTACTTTTCATATTATCCCACTGATCTAATTGCATTTGATTTTTAAATTCATCATCAAGATTTAATTTCTCAATTAAGAGTTGGTAAAATTGAGGCTCTAAAGAACCTATTGAGACGTGCATGTTGTCTTTTGTTTCATAGACTTGATAAAAAGGCGCGCCACCATCAAATAAATTATTACCTCTGTTATTTACATTCCATACTCCTGACTGAGATAAACTATGAAATATTGATGTAAGAACTGAAACTCCATCAATCATGGCGGCATCAACTACTTGTCCTTTACCCGTTCTATTCGCTGACAGTAAAGCTGCGCATACACCAAATGCAAGAAACATAGTGCCTCCACCATAATCACCAATTAAATTGAGAGGTATTGATGGTTTATTTTCACCCCAAATTGAATATAGAGCACCTGCTAATGCGATATAATTAATATCGTGACCAGCTGCCTGTGCTAGAGGACCATTTTGACCCCAACCAGTGATTCTTCCATAAACTAACTTTTCATTTTGTTTTAAACATTCTTCAGGTCCAATCCCTAGTTTTTCAGTTACCCCTGGTCGATAACCTTCTATAAGTGCGTCTGCATTTTTTATTAATTTAAATAAAACCTCTTTAGACTCGGGATCCTTTAAATTTAAACAAATAGATTTCTTACTTCTTCCTGTAATATCGAATTTTGGTTGTTGATTAGGCATAACGGTATTTTTTCTATCAACACGAATAACCTCAGCGCCAAGATCGGCAAACAACATTCCACACAATGGCCCTGGCCCAATCCCTGATAATTCGATTATCTTATATCCAGATAAAACACCCATGTTTCTACTATAATGCCTGCAATTCCTTTGCAAAAGAAAAAGCTTTATATATTCGATCTTTATTTGATGTTTTTTGGTAATTATACACCAATGTTTGGTCTGATCTTAACTTTAAGTCATATTTATATTGAGACATAAATTCAACCAGTTGGTCTGTTTTTTCAAAATGATTATTTTTAAATTTTATAGTTAAACCTTTATTTCCAATATCAAATTTTTCTATTTTCAACTGTTTACATATAATTCTAAGCTCAGTGATGTTATACAAATGTTCAACCTCTTTAGGAGCTTCGCCAAATCGCTCTCTCATTTCTTCCTTAATTTTGCTTAATTCCTCACTCGAACTTAAGTAAGCAAGCTGCCGGTAATAAAAAAGTCTAGTATTTAAATTTGGCATATATTTTTCAGGTATTAAGACGCTTAAACCAAGATTTATTTGTGGAGACCATTCATTATCTACTGTCGATGTATCTGATTTTAATTCCAATATCTTATCTTTTAGCAATTTATGATAAAGTTCGAGACCAACTTCCCTAATATGTCCTGATTGAGCATCACCTATAATGTTTCCTGATCCTCGCATATCTAAATCATGACTTGAAAGATTAAAACTTGAGCCTCTAGAGTTAAATTTTTTAAGAAGCATAAGTCTTTTATAGGCATTTTCAGTTATTCCATTGATGTCTTTAACTGTATAAAAACAAAATGCTTCAATATTAGATCTGCCAATACGTCCTCTTAACTGATAAAGTTGGGATAATCCAAATTTATCAGAATTATGAATAATCATTGTGTTAGTTTTCTGCAAATCCAGACCCGACTCGACAATTGTGGTACACAGTAATAGTTGAAATTCATTGTTATAAAAGTCAATCATAGTATTTTTTAGGTTTTTGGACGGCATTTGACCGTGGGCAATTTGGTATTTTACATTTGGAAGTTTGTTTTTTAAAAAATCCTCAACTTCTTTTAATTCGTTAATTCTTGGGCAGACATAATACACCTGGCCATTACGACTTAATTCATATTCAATTGCAGAGATTATTTTTTTCATCATTAAAATCAATAACTTCAGTATTTATATTTTGCCTATTTAATGGTGCAGTAGAAATAATTGACAAATCCCTAAGTCCTACAAGTGACATTTGTAACGTGCGTGGTATTGGCGTGGCTGTTAAAGCAAGTACATGTACATTTGAGCGCAATGACTTAATTTTTTCTTTTTGAGATACTCCAAAGTGCTGCTCTTCATCAATAATAAGCATACCTAATTTTTTAAATTTAATTTTACTGTTAAGAAGTGCATGTGTCCCAACAACTATATCACTTTCTCCGCTATCAATTCTTTCAATAATTTTATTGTTTTCAGAAGTTGAGTTTAATCTTGAGATTTGATCTACTTTCAATGGAAAGTTTTTGAATCTTTTTGTAAAATTTTCATAGTGTTGACTGCATAGTAGTGTTGTCGGAACAATAAATGCAACTTGAGCACCGCTCATAGCTACGTTGAATGCTCCTCTTAATGCAACTTCTGTCTTACCAAAGCCAACATCGCCACATATCAAACGGTCCATTGGAAGCCCGCTATTTAGATCAAACAGTAATTCTGATGTCACATTTGCTTGATCTTCAGTATCCTGAAATTCAAATTCATTTATAAAATTTGAATAATAAGGTTCTTGAACGGTATATTTTGTCGCTTCTTTTAGAGATCTTTCTGCCGCAACTTTTATTAAATCTTCAGCAATTTCATTTATTTTATTTTTTGCGCTAGCTTTTCTAAATTGCCAATTTGAACTTCCAAGTTTATCAATTTGTGCGAATTCACTATTCCCACCGTACTTTGACAAAAGTTCAATATTCTCAACAGGTACATAAAGTTTATCATTATTGAAATATGTTATTTCAATGCAATCATGATCGTTTTCTAGGACAGTAACATTTTTTAAACCATTAAATTTTCCTATTCCATGATCAACATGAACAATTAGATCATCTTCTTCAAAAGTACTGAGATCAGTTAAAAAAGTATCTGCTTTAATTGTGCGTTTGCTTTGATTGAAAGAGAACTCATTAAAAGGTTTAATAATAAGCCTGAACAGACTTTGTATCGGTTTTTGATTTTTAGGATTAAATTCTTCAAATCTTTCGATCTCATCACCGAATATGTTAATACGAACTGGATTCTTGAAGTCTGTTGGAAAAATATCAATAACATCTCCTTTAACAGAAAACTCTCCATTTTCACGAATTGAACTTACGCGTGCATAACCATTGGCAGATAAATAGTTAATTGTTCTTTCATAATCAAATTTTTCTTCAATGTTGATATTTAAATTCTCATTAATTTGAGTCTTTAAGCGTGGTTTCGTCATTTTTTAAGCATCGTAAAATCTTTGAGTAATTGCATGACGCGATTGTCAATATCTTTTGGAATTATCACCTTATCCAGCACATATCGATATATGTCATTATCATCAAGTTCTAATATAGCCTCTAACATTTGAAGCTCACCTTCATTAAATAATTTGATGTATTTCTCAACAAAAGATCCTAGGAGAATATCCATTTCCTTTGACCCTCGATGGGAGGATTTGAACTGAAGTTTTTTTTGAAGTGTATGTAAATCGTTCATATTTTTTTTATCGATCTTTGATACAATACATATATGAGGCCAAAGATCTTATACAAGCTTTTTTCAAATATAATGACGATAAAAGGTATTGGACCAAAGAACGCTAAAATAATTGAGAGATTATGCGGTAAATATATTGTTGATTTATTATTTCACAAACCAGCCGCATACATAGACAGAAGAAACAGTCCTAAGATTGTTGATTTGGAAGAAGGAAGTATTGCAACTGTCGTTGTTAAAATTGATAGCCACACACCAGCTTTCAATAGAAGAATGCCATATAGAGTAAATGTCTCTGATGACAGCGGGCAAATGTCAGTCGTCTATTTTAATTTACGAGGTCCATACATAAAAAAAATCTTACCAATCGGCAGCACTAGAGTTATTAGTGGTAAAATTGAAAAATTTAACGAATTATACCAAATTACACACCCACACCATGTAGTTGATATTGAAAACTTAGACTCTGTTAAAAAGATTGAGTGTGTTTACCCATTAACGGCAGGAATGACATCTAAAATTATCCAAAAATCAATTAATTCTGCACTAAGTATGGTTGATGAATTGCCTGAATGGATACCTGAGAAAGTTTTAGAAAGAAACAAATGGCCATCATGGAAAGACTCTATTTATCAAATGCATAACCCAAAAGATGTGAAAGAAAATGATGATAATAAATATATAGAACGGCTTGTTTTTGATGAGCTGTTCTCTCAGCAGTTAACAATAAGATTAATTAAAAATAAAATAAGTCATAAAAATGGAATTTCACTTCCTAAAAAAAATAAATTATCAAAACAATTAAGAGATCAATTGAAATTTCAACTCACAGGTGATCAGGAAACAACTATTGAAGAAATTTCAAACGATCAAGAAGGTTCAAGTAAAATGTTAAGACTTCTACAAGGAGATGTAGGTAGCGGGAAAACCATTGTTGCATTATTTGCTATGATGCAATGCATTGAAAATAATAAAAAATCAGTTTTAATGGCACCAACAGAAATTCTTGCTGAGCAGCATTTTAATACAATTAAAGAATTTATTAGTGATTTAAACCTAACATGTTCACTGATTACATCCTCAAATAAAAATAATCATAATTTTAAAGCCGATATTATTATTGGAACGCATGCATTATTTCAGCAAAAAGTAACTTTTGAAAATATAGGCTTGGTTGTCATTGATGAACAACATAAGTTTGGAGTGCACCAAAGGATTTTATTAAATGAAAAAGCAGGAAATAGTTGTGACATCTTATTGATGACTGCTACTCCCATACCTCGAACAATGGAATTGGCAGCTTATGGAGATATGGATATATCCAAAATTTCTGAAAAACCTAAAAACAGAAAGGAAATAATTACCAAATCAATCAATATCAATAAAATTGACCAACTAAAAGAAAGCCTTACAAAAATATTAAATAAGAAACAAAAGATTTATTGGGTATGCCCTTTAATTGATGAGTCTGAGAAGCTTCAGTTGCAATCAGTCAATTCAAGGATCAATGACTTAAAAAAATATTACTCATCAAACAGTGTTGGTTTAGTTCACGGTCAAATGTCTCAAGATGAAAAAAATGATGTCATGTCAAAGTTTAAAGATAATAAAATAGATATTTTAGTCGCAACATCAGTAATAGAAGTAGGAATAGACGACCCTGATGCAACTGTAATGATTATTGAGAATTCTGAGAGATATGGCCTATCACAACTTCATCAACTTCGAGGAAGAGTAGGCCGAGGAAATGCACAGTCAACATGCATATTACTTTTTGAGGGGCCACTCACCGATAATGCTAAACGAAGATTAAAAGTGATGAAAGAAACAAACGATGGTTTCTTAATCGCCGAAGAAGACCTTGATATTCGAGGTGCTGGCGAAATATTAGGCTCAAAACAAAGTGGTATTCCAAATTTTAGATTATCAAATCT
>CACEZK010000013.1 GCA_902564025.1 uncultured Pelagibacteraceae bacterium | reverse complement strand
TGGGTGTTGTGATATTGGTTCGTGTGATAGATGGAGTTCTAAAAAAGGGTATGGAGGTTCGTTTTCATCAAACTAATACAAAACATTTAATAGAGAGAATTGGTTGTTTCACACCAAAAATGGTAGATAACGAGCTTATCAATGCTGGTGAATTAGGTTTTATAACAGCTGCAATTAAAGAAGTAGCTCAAACTAAGGTTGGGGATACAATACTACTAGCTAACGATAAACAAACAGAGCCTTTACCTGGCTTCAAGCCAAGTCAACCGGTAGTATTTTGTGGATTATTTCCAACAAATGCTGCTGATTTTAAATTCTTAAAAGATGCGTTAGCCAAGTTAAAGCTCAACGACTCTAGTTTTCATTTCGAACAAGAAACCTCAGCGGCTCTTGGAATGGGTTTTAGATGTGGTTTTCTTGGATTATTACATTTAGAAATTATTGTCGAAAGACTTGATAGAGAGTTCAATTTAGATCTAATAACCACAGCTCCAAGTGTTATTTATAATTTAGTATTAAATGATGGAAGCTCACTTGAATTGCATAACCCAGCAGATATGCCTGAAGTTATGAAAATTAAAAGTATTTCTGAACCTTGGATTAAAGCAACAATTATTTGTCCTGATGAATATTTAGGTAGTATCATATCTCTCTGTGAAGATAAGAGAGGAATGCAAACAGAATTATCTTATTCTGGATCAAGAGTAATTTTAAATTATAAGTTACCTCTAAATGAAATTGTTTTTGATTTTTATGATCGCTTGAAGTCAATTTCTAGTGGATATGCAAGTTTTGATTATGAAATTGATGAGTATATTGAGAGTGATTTGGTAAGACTTAGTATATTAGTAAATGATGAGTCAGTAGATGCTCTGTCAATTATTGTTCACAGAAGTTTTTCTGAAAAAAAAGGTCGCGCTGTTTGTGAAAAACTAAAAGAATTAATCCCTCGTCATCAATTCCATATTCCAATTCAAGCAGCAATTGGTGGAAAAATTATTGCACGCGAAACTGTCAGAGGATATCGAAAAAATGTTATTGAGAGAATACATGGTGGTGGAGCTACAGATAGAAAAAGAAAATTACTTGATAAGCAGAAAAAAGGAAAACAGAGACTTAGAACTTACGGTAAGGTCGATATCCCACAAGAAGCCTTTATTGCTGCTTTAAAAGTTGAATAAGGAAAGGTGGCCGAGTGGTTGAAGGCGCACGCTTGGAAAGCGTGTATGCGGGTGACCGTATCGTGGGTTCGAATCCCATCCTTTCCGCCATTTTAAATCTATTTTCATTGAAAAATTTTTCTATAATCTGATGGCTATGAATTTAGATAAATTTGAGAAATATTCACTTACTTTTGGTCCTACACCAATAGAATATTTGCCTCGTTTAACTGAAGCAATAGGAGCTGATGTTGAAATATACGCCAAAAGAGATGACTGTAATTCAGGTCTGGCTATGGGTGGGAATAAACTAAGAAAACTAGAATACATCGTTCCAGACGCTATTGCATCCGGAGCTGATACATTAGTTTCAATTGGTGGCGTTCAATCTAACCATACTAGAATGGTAGCTGCAACTGCAGCTAAAATTGGAATGAAGTGTGTTGTTGTTCAAGAAAGTTGGGTTCCTCATGAAGATGCAGTTTATGATCGTGTTGGTAATATTTTAATGACGCGTTTGATGGGAGCAGATAGCAGGCTAGTACCTGATGGTTTTGATATTGGGATTAGGAAAAGTTGGGAAGACGCAATTCAATCTGTGAAAGATAGCGGTGGTAAGCCTTATGCAATTCCAGCTGGGGCATCTGTTCATAAATATGGTGGACTGGGATACGTAGGATTTGCTGAAGAAGTTCGAATGCAAGAAAAAGAGATGTCATTAAAATTTGATTACATCATTGTGTGTGTGGTTACTGGCTCAACTCAGGCAGGGATGATCGTTGGGTTCGCAGAAGATGACCGTGCACACAGAGTTATAGGTATTGATGGATCGGGTACACCTGATAAATTAGCCAAACAAGTAAGAGAAATTGTAGATAATACTGCTGAATTAGTAGAACTTGGAAGAACAATTAGAGATGATGAAATAATAATAATTCCTGACTATGCATATCCAGCATATGGAGTTCCGAGCGAAGAAACTAATGAGGCTATTCGTATGGCAGCAAAAACTGAAGCCATGATTACTGATCCTGTTTATGAGGGCAAATCTATGCAAGGAATGATTGATTTAGCGAGGAAAGGTTACTTTAAAAAAGGATCTAAAATACTCTATGCTCATCTTGGTGGAGTTCCAGCTATTAATGGCTACTCATATACCTACCGTAATGGATAAATTCATCTAAATTCCACCAGCAATTAGACTTATCATTCCAAGTATAAGCCACAAGACAAGCATTGTTCTTTAGTTAATTGCCCAGTGCAATCCCCTCACGTCTAGGGTCTGAGCCTCCATAAATTTCAGTATCAATGAATATTCCATTTAGGCCTGAATAATATTTTCTTATTTTGGTATCGTATCCCATATCCTTTAGAGAGTTCTCAAGGTTTGAAGAGTAAAGAGATTCTTCTATTTCAAATTTCCCCCACCTATTAATTGCATGAGGATGAGAGACTGCTTCTTGAATATTCATATCCCATTCAAGTAATGCGATAATTGAATTAACTACAAAGCTGATAATATTGCTGCCACCTGGAGAGCCAATAATAATTATAGGCCTTTTATCTTTTAGTACAATTGTTGGCGCCATGGATGATCTTGGTCTTTTCCCAGGCTCTAATCTATTTGCAATCAGCTTGCCATCAATTCTTTCATTAAATGAAAAATCAGTAAGTTGATTATTAAGTAAAAAACCGCTTTCCGTCATCAATCTTGATCCGAATGCATTCTCAATTGACGATGTCATCGAGAGTGCGTTTCCATACTGATCATAAATTGAAATATGCGTTGTAGATTGCAGCTCTAATGAGTTGTCTATTCCGTAATTGTAAACAAAGTCATTAGACGGTTTACCTGAGGTTACATTTTCAGTTTTCGTTCCAACTTTAATTTTATTTGACCTTTCAATCAGATAATTGTCATTTAAAAGACCAGACAAAGGTACACTGACATAATCACTATCTGCCAAGTATCGATCGCGATCAGCAAATGCAAGACGAGTCGCATCTCCAATTATTTGCCATGTTATAGGATTTGAATAGCCCAGAGACTGAAGATCATAAGGCTCTAAAATTTTCAATATTTGCGCAACTGCTACTCCTCCAGACGATGGCGGGCCCATGCCACATATTTTGTATACCTTATAGTTTACACAAACTGGATCTCTTTCTATTACATTATAGTTGCTCAAATCTTCAGCTTCTAGAAAGCCAGGATTTTTGGTGTGATTTTTTACTGTGCTAACAATGTCCTGCGCAATTGATCCTTTATAGAAATCTTCAATGTTATTGTTAGCAATGTTTTGCATTGTGCTTGCATAAGCATAATTTTTCAATACCTGCTTGTGCTTTAAACTATTCCCGTTTGGTAAAAAATATTCTTTCGTTTTATCTATTTTGCTAAGTCTACCTTTATCTCTTTCAATTGATGAGGATAATTTTTTTGAAACTTTAAAACCATTTTTACTTAGGAAAATTGCTTCATCAAAGAGGTTTTCCCAGTTTTGATTACCCCATTTCTTTTGAGCATCAAACATTAATGCAAGAGTTCCAGGTGTACCGACTGATAGACCACCTATGACAGCATCAAAAAACTTCATTTTAGCTCCATCACTTTTTAGAAATTGATTTGAAGTTGAGTTTTGTGGTGCAGTCTCACGACCATCTAAAGTAACTATTTTACCCGTTACACCATCATACCATAATAAGAAACTACCCCCACCAATTCCTGATGACTCAGGCTCGACTAAGCCTAACACAGATTGAGCTGCAACCATTGCATCTGCTGCTGTACCTCCAGATTGTAATATTTTTGCACCAGCAGCTGAAGCATAGGCGTTTGCTGTAACAATCATCCAGTTTTTACTTAAAACAGATTTTCCATTTTCTTTGAGATTGAGTGACTCTTGAATTTCTAATCTATCAAGCTCTACTGAGACTCCTTCAAATATTTCTGGAGAATTATCCTTAATATTATTGTCAGAATATGAATTTTTTAGTGAGAAAAAAAATATAAAAAATACAAGTAAAATTTTTTGCATAAAAACCAGATCATCATACCAGTGCAATAAATGTTTAGGCGTTACAACCCTCCAGTGATGAGACCAACCATTCCAAGTACAAGCCATAAGATTAACATTGTTCTTTCATTAAATGCTCTTGTACTCTCAATTTTCTTCGCCTGCTTGTAAATCACCATAGATAAAAGCATTACCAAAACCAGAAGGTATATAATCGTAAATATCATGTGATTTATAGTATCAATTCGACGTTGGAAGTATATAAATTAAAACATGCAGTTATTTAGACATTCTTATTCAACACTAGTGATTATTGGAGGCTGCATACTCTTACTTGTCTCATTTGGCATAAGGCATTCTTCTGGACTTTATTTGATCCCAATTTCTGAACATATACAAACTGGTAGAGAAGTATTTGGGTTTGCCATTGCAATACAATTTCTTATGATTGGCATCGGATCACCAATTTTTGGCGCTATAGCAGATAAATATAGTTCATCGGTAGCTGGCCTATTAGGAGTAATTTTCTTTTTAATTGGACTTTACTTAATGTCACTTGTTGAAGGTTCAATACTTCTAATCGTTTCACAAATAATTTTTGGATTTGGATGCGCTGGATGTGGTACTGCTGTAATATTAGGAGCTGTTGGTAAAGCTGTAACAGGCAAATATCAAACATTATCTCTAGGTGTTGTAATGGCCGCTGGTTCTCTGGGTCAATTTTTAATTGTTCCTCTTACAGGCTTCTTAATAGAAATGAGTGATTGGCAAAGATCAATCTTATATCTTTGTTTTATTTCACTTATCATGATTTTATTCTCACTAGTATTAACAAAGCATTCATCCAAAAGTGGAATAAATGAAGATGTTAATAGGTCTTTAACATCTGTTTTAAATGAAGCCTTTGCAAATAAGAGCTATGTCTTACTAACAATTGGTTTTTTTGTTTGTGGTTTTCATATTTCTTTTATAGCAACTCATCTACCCGCATACCTCGATGATTTATCTTTGCCCATGTGGATCGGTTCCTGGTCTTTAGCACTAATCGGTTTATTTAATGTAATAGGCACACTTGTTTTTGGTCACTTAGGTGACCTAAGGTCTAAAAAAAATCTGTTGGTAATCTTGTATACTCTACGTGCCCTACTTTTTTTAATTTTTATCTTTTTGCCAAAAACTGAAATAACAGTTTTAATTTTTGCGTCACTTCTTGGAATTCTATGGCTATCAACAGTGCCTCTTACCAGTGGAATAATATCAGTTATTTTTGGATCAAAATATATGTCTATGCTGTATGGTTTTACTTTCTTATCTCACCAAGTCGGTTCGTTTGTTGGGTCATGGTTTGGAGGCAGGTTTTATGATTATTATGGTTCTTATGATATTATGTGGTGGGCTTGTGTGATTTTAGGGTTTGCTTCTGCAGTAGTTCATTTTCCAATTAAAGAAACACCACTAGTCAAAATGGCAAATTAAATCAGTAGTTTAATTGTTTGAATAAATATAAAAAAACTTATATTTGAAATGTTTTTTTAGATAACTAATTCAGTATTGTGCCTAAGAGTTCAAAAAAAAGATCATTGGTAAAAGCTCTTACCTGGAGAGTAACTGCAACAGCAGACACATTCTTAATTAGTTACCTAGTAATTTTAAAATCAGATTTTTCAGTTCTTGAAACTGCTGGTTTAATTGCTGCATTGGAAGTAATTACAAAGGTAACTATTTATTATTTTCATGAAAGAATATGGAATTCTTTATCTTGGGGTATGGAATCTTAATTAAGTATTTTTTATTAAATATTGATTCTTATAGTAAAAACTATTTATCCACTTATCCACATCGTATAAGGAGTTTTTTTAATAAAACTTATTTAAAATATTTTTCCTGTTTGCTATTATTTTTCCATCGGACGAACAAAGAACGAAAGCCCTTCGGGGAGTTTGTCGGCGGGAAGCCGAGTTTCGGGGCGGAATGGAGACCTTTAGGGGTTTGTGTTGCGCCCCGTTTTTTTTTGCTCCCTTAAATACTATTACTCGATCATATGATCTTTGATTTCTCATTACTTTACTTTTTCATACCAGTTTTTTTCATAATATCCATTACACCAGGTTTATGCATGACACTTGCTTTAACAATGGGAATTACAATAGGTGTAAAAAATACAATGAAAATGATGGTTGGAGAATTAATTGGAGTTTTAATTGTGGCAGGTACAGCGGTGGTAGGAGGTGGAGCGATCATCTCATCTTTTCCAATTGCATTTGCCGTTTTCAAATATGGAGGAGGTCTTTATTTGATGTTTGTTGGGTATCAGATGATTAACTCAAGAGGATCACTAGCATTAAATTTGGATGGTTCACATTCATTTGAAATAAATTTTTTTAAGTTAGCAATGCAAGGCTTTATAACTGCTGTTGCGAATCCAAAAGGTTGGGCATTTTTTATTGCAATGGTACCTGCATTTATTAATTACGAAGCAAATTTAATCCCACAAATGTCAGCACTCGTAATAATTATTCTTATAATTGAGTTTATTTCACTTATGATTTATGCAACTGGAGGTCAAGCTTTAGGCATTATGTTAAAAAAACAAAATAATATCAGGCTTATTAATGGGTTAGCAGGTTTCTTAATGGTGGGTGTTGGCATCTGGTTAGCTCTTAGCTAATGTTTTGAAAAAAGAATTCCTGGACCAGCTGTACTATTAATTCCAGCCTCTCTTAACATTTGCCAGCTAATCGCCTGATTTGATGAGACTACTGGTTTATCTAATAATTTCTCTGCTTCATTGATAATCTTAAATGTTTTAAGGTTAGTGCATGAAATAAATACAGCTTCACAATCCTGTTTACCAACTTCTAATATAGCTTCGAGGCTGTCTTTATCTGAAATTCTTGCAACATTCTTATCATCGGATTCATTAAAAGAAATTTGATTTTGAATTATAAAATTATTAGCATGTAAATGATCACGTAAAGATTTTGTTACCGATTCTTGATAGGGTGACACAAAATTAATTTTTCTACAGCCCAATGTACTCATAGCTTTTTTTACAGCTCTTATTGGATCAGTTACAAATGCCGATTTATGTTTTTTATTTATTAGACTTTCAATTTTATCTGAGCCAATAATTGTTGCGCCTGATGTACAAGCATATCCAATACTATCATACTGGATATCAGGTAATAACGCAGATGCTGCTGGCAATTCTTTTTCCATAAGTCTAAGATTTTTATTACTTACAATATTGTCACAGTAAATGCGTGAGTGATTGATCGATATACTTTGATCAAGAATGGTTCTGAATTCTTGCTCGATAGTTTCATCGCTCTGAAGAACGATCAATCCTAATCTTGCTTTGTAATATCCATTGTCATCCAATTCATAATCTTTCATACAAAGGCCTTTTGTGATTTTAAGATAACACTTCGTGTTTCAGATGGATTAATTACTGCGTCGATTTCAAGGTGAGCAGCAGCTTCTATGGCTTTTCCTTTATCATAGAGCTTTTCAACTAGACTATTGAATAATTTCTCTCTTTCTGAATTATCTTCAATCTTTTCTAACTCTTTTTTAAACCCAAGTTTTACTGCTCCTTCTAACCCCATTGCTCCAAACTCACCTGTTGGCCAGGCTGCTGTATACACTGGTTCATGAAGACTACCGCCAACCATTGCCTGAGCTCCAAGTCCATAACCTTTTCTTAAAAAAATTGCTGTTAAAGGTACTTTTACTTTCGACCCAATCTTAAAGAGATTTGACATTCTTTTTACAGCCCCTTCTTTCTCACTGTCTGGCCCCACCATAAATCCAGGTGTATCAACTAGTGAAATAAGTGGCAAATCATATTCACTACATATTTCAATAAAAGAAGATGCTTTGTCAGCTCCTTCGGAGTCAATTGCGCCTCCTAAATGTTGACTATCATTTGCCAATAACCCAAAAGGCTTTCCTTCTATTCTAATAAAGCACGTAACAATTCCTTTTCCATATTCAGGTTTTATCTCGGTAAATTCTTCAATATCAGAAATTATTTTTATAATGTCTCTTACTGGATAAGACCATCTTCTATCTTTGGGCATAATATTACTCAGTTGAGTCTGATCATCAGCTTTCCAATCTTTAATGTCTCCTTGAAAGTATGAGAGTATTTTTTTAGCAATAATAGTTGCCTCTTTTTCGTCTTCAGCAACATAGTCAATCACTCCGTTATTTTTTTGAATGTCTGACGGTCCTATTTCTTTTGGATCAAACTTTCCAAGTCCACCACCTTCAATCATTGCAGGACCTGCCATTCCTATCCAGGAATTTTTTGTAGCAATCCTGATGTCTGCACTTCCAAAAAGAGCTGCATTACCAGCAAAACAAAATCCATTATTAATAGCAATCCTCAAACATCTACCGTACAAATTTGCCCAGAGTGCGAAAGATGGGACATGCAAACCAGCAACTGATGTTGTAACATCTGTATCTCCAGGCCTTCCACCTCCACCTTCAGTATAGATGACTATTGGAAGTTTAAACTCTTTTGCTTTTTCACAGATGCGATCAAGTTTCATATGATGAAAAAAACCTTGAGTACCTGCCAATACTGAATAGTCGTAAACAATACTGACCGCATAAGAATTTTCCTCACCAATAAGATCAGAATTGATTTTACAAAATCCAGTAATAATACCATCTGCCGCAGTATCAATTTGAAGATCTTCGTATTTTCTTCTGTTTCTTTGTGCCGCTACCGCAAAAGCGCCGTATTCTAAAAAACTTTGATCATCAACTAAGTGATCGAGATTCTCTCTTGCTGTTCTTAATCCAAGTTTATGCCTTTTGTTTTTTGCTTCAGTTCGAGTTTCGTCACTTAATTTTTCCAGCCTATCGAGAAATTGAGACAAATTAGGATTATCGGTCATATTAGATCACAGCATTTTTTTTAAAATTGGGTCTTTTTGTATGAGATGATGATACACAACAGCTCCTAAATGAATAGTGAAAAGAAGTATCAAGAAATATGCTGAAATAACATGAACTGTTTGGAATCGGTCTGCAAGCTCGTAGTTAAAATAGTCAATGTATACCGTGGAAATAATCAAATTAACTTCCTCGCCGGACAGTAATAGTTTTAACACTCCACTGATTGTAATTAAAAGAAGAGTAACATAAAAAAGTCCATGTACTGCTTTTGATGCTATTAATTGTAATTTATTCACAGTTGAAGTTATTGGCTTTGGATTCAAAAATTTCCAAATCATTCTTAATAATGTTATGTAAAAAATACTCATACCAATTATGATGTGTGTATTTTCAACAGTTAATTTAAATTCAGAAAACTCCAAATTGTCCAAATAAAGTCCTAGAGGCAATTGAATTAATAGGATTAAAAAAGTGAGCCAATGAAAGAGTCGAGCAAGAACCCCATAAGTACTATTGTCATTTTTAATTTTCATAATATATATTTAAAATATGAGAATAATTTTGCAAATACTGCTTTCGTCAATCTTAGCATCTTTATTTTTTGTCTTTATTGGTCTTGCTGACGACCATGGAAAAATTATAAAAGAAAGAAAATCATTATTTAAGCAAAATTATAGCCATGCAAAAAAAATGTCTGCAGAAATAGCAAAAGGTAATAATGATAAAGTCATAGAGCTTTCAGAAAAAATGAGCGCAAATTACGATAAACTCATTGATCTTTTTCCTGAAAATTCAAAAACAGGTTATGATACAGAAGCTTTGCCTACTATTTGGCTTCAAAAAGATGAATTTAATGCTTTGATGATTGAAACTTCAGACAAAGTTAAAAAATTTACCCAGATTGCTGCTAGCCTTACAGGAGATGAATTAAAAGAGGCTCAGAAGAATTTAATTTGGTCGAGTTGCAAAGCTTGTCACGATAAATTTAGAATGCCTCATTAAGCAATCACTGTCATTGAAATAATTCTTTTTATTCCAAGATCATTATTCTTATATCTGTGCTCAAATAAATACACTCCCTGCCATATTCCAAGGTCAAGTTTTTTTTCTTTAATTGGAATACTTAGCGTTGTGTTTGTCAGAGAAGATTTAATATGTGCAGGCATATCATCCGGACCTTCCTCACTATGTATATAATTATCGTTTTCGGGTACTATTTTGTCGAAGTAATTTTCTAAATCTTTAAGGACGTTAGGGTCAGCGTTTTCCTGTATGATTAGAGATGCGGATGTGTGTTTGATAAAAATAGTGCAGATACCTTTTGATATTCTATGTTTGCTAATAGCTTGATTTATAATATCTGTAATATTATAGAGCCCTTTTCCTTCAACTACTATTTCAAGTTCTTTTTGAATTAACATTTTGATATAAATATATGTAAAATTAAATTAAGTTTACAGCAACAATGAAAAATAATGTATCCCTTTCTGATTCAGGGTGGAATTTACAAAGTAGTTATACCCAAATATCTGACAAGCTGTTCTCAGAATTAAAACCAGATGCAGTTACTAATCCAAGTACTGTCATTGTTAATAATGAACTGGCCGAAAAGCTTGGCCTAAATTTAAAAAGTATCTCAGAAGAAGACTTATCCAATTTATTCTCGGGAAATTCACTGCCTCATGGTTCAAAGCCATTTGCACAGGCTTATGCAGGACATCAATTTGGACAATTTACAATTCTTGGAGACGGCAGGGCCCACATCGTTGGTGAGCAAGTAACTCCAGACGGTGAAATATTTGATATCCAGTATAAAGGCTCAGGGCGAACACCTTATTCAAGAGGCGGAGATGGTAAGGCTGCATTGGGACCAATGTTACGCGAATATTTGATAAGTGAAGCAATGTATTATTTAGGTATTCCAACAACAAGAAGTTTAGCAGTTGTTGAGACTGGCGAAAAAGTCTACCGAGAAGTTCCATTAAAAGGATCTATTTTAACACGAGTAGCAAGCAGCCATATAAGAATTGGTACTTTTCAATTTTTAGCGGCACATAAAGATTATGAAGGCATGAAATCTCTTTTGGATTTCTCAATAAAAAGACATTTCAGTAATTTAAAATTTTCAGAAAATTTAGCGATTGAATTCATAAAAGCTGTCATGCAAAAACAGATTAATTTGATTGTAGAATGGATGCGTGTTGGATTTATTCATGGGGTAATGAATACAGATAATTCAACAATATCAGGAGAGACAATTGATTATGGGCCATGTGCTTTCATGGATCATTATGATGCCAATACAGTTTTTAGTTCAATTGATACGCAAGGAAGATATTCTTTTGCTAATCAACCTTCAATAATTCAATGGAACTTAGTGAGGTTAGCAGAGTGCTTATTACCACTCATCGATAAAGATGAGAAAAGATCAATTGAAATAGCTCAAAACTTAATCAACACATTTAGTTCATTGTTTAAGGACAAATGGCTTCAAATGATGAAAAAAAAACTAGGTATTAAAGATCAAAGTGAAGATGATGAAGAACTCATCAACAACTTAATCAAATGGATGCAACAAAAAAAACCAGATTTTACAAATACTTTTTGTAATTTAATGAATTATGATCATGCAGACGATGAAGAATTTGAAGATGATGAGTTTAATAATTGGAAAAGAGAATGGAAAAAAAGAGTTGAAAGTAAGGAATATTTAGATGTGATGATGAGTTGTAATCCAACTTTAATACCAAGAAATTATTTAGTTGAAGAAGCACTTAGTGAAGCAGAAACAGACGGAAAGTTTGATAAATTTAATGAGCTTAATGAAATCATTTCTTCACCTTACCATTTAAAAAAAGTAAATATCAAATATTTGGAAACACCAAGCAAAACAAACATTCCCTATAAAACTTTTTGTGGGACTTAATAAACCTTCAGTCTCTTTTCAAGGCGTCTTACTAAAAAAGAAACTACTAAAATGAGGACTAAATATTCTAATACCAAAAATGTATAAATTTCCAAAGGTCGATACTGACTAACAACGAGCTCATTAGCTTTCCTCGTTAACTCATTCAGACCAATGATCGATACAAGTGATGACATTTTGAGCATGTATACAAATTGATTGCCCAATGCAGGCAAAATTATTCGAACTGCTTGAGGTAACGTGATGTGGTAGAAAATTTGAAAAAAATTCATGCCCATAGATGAACCGGCTTCTTTTTGACCTTTTGGCACGGCTTGGATTCCAGATCTGAAAATCTCTGCTATAAATGGGCTTTCACAGATACTTAATGCGATGATCCCTGCAGTAAATGCAGTAAAATTTAAGTTTAGCAAAACAGGTAATCCATAGTAAACCCACAAAATCATGACTAAAACTGGTATTGCTCGAATTATCTCCGTATAGCCAACATTTATGTAGTTAAGAGCTCTATTTCTTGAAATGCTTGCAACAGATACAATTAAGCCCAAAAATATTGCTATTATTATTGAAATTACCGATAAGATTATGGTGTAACCCAAACCACCAATTAAGAATTCTATATTCGATATTCCAATCTTATTATTTGGCAGAATTACATACCAACCCCATTGATAATTTGATGAACATCCTGCTAACACTAATAAAGACAAAAGCATCAGGAAGATTTTGATTTTTCTGGCTATGTTGAAATTCATGATAAAAAATATAATTATATTATTTAAATATAAACGTATAATTTTTAAAAAATATTAAAAAGAGGAAAATCATATGAAGCTCATTCAAGCCCTATTAATTTCTATTGCATTATTTATCTCATCTTTATCACATGCATCCACACTAGATGAAATTATGAAAACTGGTGTACTTAAAGTCGGAACAACTGGCGATTTTCCAGGCTGGAGCTTTATGAATCCTGAAACAAATGAATACGAAGGTTACGATATTGATGTAGCAAAAAAACTCGCTGAAGATATGGGTGTTGATATTGAGTTTGTTGCAACAGATTGGAAAAATCTTGTTTCAGGTGTGGTAGCCTCTAAATACCACATGACATCCAGCGCTTCAATAACGACTAAGAGAGCACTTACTGCTGGTTATTCGAATTCATATTATGGTACTGGAACGGTAGCGATGACATTGGCTAAAAATTTAGAAAATATTGTAAGCTGGGATAACATCAATAATTCCAATACAACAGTTGCTGTTACGCTCGGGACAGTCTTTGAAAATGAAGCTAAAAAATCTTTTCCAGATTCTAAAATTGTGATGGTTGAAGCTCCTGCGCGTGAATATCAGGAAGTGTTGTCAGGAAGAGCTGATGTATCATTAACAAGCAAAGTTGATGCTTTGAAGCTTATCAATTTATATCCAGAGCTATCAATCATAAATATTGATGAGCCTAAAAATGCAAAACTATTCGCAATTTTGTTACCGAGAGGTGACCAAGAATGGATAAACTTCATAAATCATTGGATTTCAGATCAAAAAAATAAAGGATTTTTTAATCAAACGGCATCAAAGTTTGGATTATAGTTTTTTTGCATAAAGCTGATTTGGTAAGTCGAAAACTTGTAGACTGCAGCTGCAAATATGTAGTTGATCATCAAGATCACTAAAAACATTGTAGTAAAATCAACTTTTAAATAGAGAACTGCAACGGAAAGTCCGCAAACTGGTAATATCACCATTCTCATTAAATTAATTATCATTTGATAATTGGGTTTTTTAAGTCCTTGAAGTAATGCTGACGATATAAAGAAAATTGGATAGCAAGGTCCGGCAAATGCAGCGATCTTTAAGTAAGTTGATCCATAATAAATAATTTCTTTATTATCGCTAAAAAAGAACATGATGTAGTCTGATAAAAAGAAAATAAATAGTCCACATATAGCCATAAAGAAAGTTCCATAAAAAATTGACCTATTATAGGTCTCATGAATTCTGCTAAAATTCATAGCGCCAAAATTCTGACCAACTAAAGCGAGAGTAGAAGCATTTAAACCTAAAACAGGCAATAGAAAAAGTTGTTCAAAGCGGATCGCTGCACCATACCCGCCTGCTGAATAATCCCCGTAGGTTGAAACATAAAACAATAAGACAAAAACCCCCAAACCAATAAACATCATTGAAATTGTAGCGGGAACGGCTTGAGTTAAAATTTCCTTTTGTAAATCATATTTTGGCACAAAGCATTCTGGGTAAAGAAACTTCTTTAAATTTGTCTTATTTACCTTCATAGCAATATAAATTAATCCAAACAGTTGTGAACTTAATGTTGCTAAGGCTATGCCTTTCACTCCCATTGCAGGAATAAAATATATTCCATAAATAAATGTGGGATTCAAAACTAGATTAAGAAAGAATGAAATAATTAGGACATTCCTTAGAGACTTTGTATCCCCTTTAGAAGCTAGAAATGAATTAATAGTCAATTGTAAGAAAAACAACGAGGCACCAATGAAAATTATATCCATATAGTCTTTCGCATAGAATATAATTTCAGGATCTGTTTTCAAAAATATAAGAATAGGTTCTGTTCCGTAAATTCCAACTAACGAAATTAGAACAGATACAATTAAACTAGTAAGAATAGCCTGAGCAAGAAGGAGCGATGCTTTTTTTTCATCATTTTCTCCAAGAGCGTTTGAAATTAGTGCTGTAACTCCTATGGATAAACCTGTGGTAAATCCAATAATTATGAAGTAAATTGGAAATGATTTTGCAATAGCAGTGATAGCATCAGGCGATATTAATCCAGCAAACTTAACATCAACGATGTTATAGAGTGTTTGAAAAAGAGTACCAACACTTGAAGGAATTGCAATTTGCCTTATTAAAGTTGAAATATTATCTTTAGTGAGATCCATAAAATCAGTTATACCTTCTATTTAGATATGAGTATTTTACAAATTTAAACGTAAAGTTAATTCAATTATTATCATTAAAACAATTTACTTTTAGTCTATATATAGTTATAAGATCCGTCTAAAGATTACGTTTTTGTTCCTTTTTTATGGAGTAATACGAAGTCTAAATTAAATAAAAAAGGAATAACAACTATGGCTACTGGTACTGTTAAATGGTTTAACCCAAAAAAAGGATATGGATTTATTGCTCCTGAAGAAGGTGATAAAGATATATTTGTTCACATCACAGCTGTTCAGGCTGCGGGTATGAAAAAATTGGATGAAGGCCAAAAACTATCATATGACGCTGAGGAAAAAGATGGAAAAGTCTCAGCAGTAAATCTACAAGCAGCAGAATAATTAAGCTGCTTTATCTATCATATCTAGCCACATTGTGAATTCATCAATTAATTCACTTGCTGGCTGGATTATCTTAACCCTCTTATCTTTTGAGCTAACTTGAGTAACAAGTGACCCTTTACTTATTTCATCGTTAATAAAATTAATTATAGTAGCTCTCGAAGCAAGATCTGACATGTTTTTTGTTAGATATTCTTTAGTGCACTCAATTTTATTAACATTTGAGTCAAAATACAGTCTCATTATCTCATAGCATATTCTAATACCATATACTGATCGGCGAAAATGACTTAATCGGCTAAAGATTTTTCTGTCACCAGCACTTTCAAAAACTTTAATTTGTTTTACAACTTGCTCAAAAATTTTTTCGGTTTTCATAAAATACCTCAATAGTAATTTCAGAAACTATTATTAAATAGTATGGATAATTATTAATAATAATTATTTGCCAGATTGGCGGCATATATTAGAATAATAAATATTAACTAACTGTTTTTATTTATTTTTATATTTAAGCTACATATGAATGAAGATAATAAAAAAAAAATTTGGAAATTAATACAGAAAACTGGTGATGAACTTATAGGTAGGTTACCCGACCATCCTTCACACCCAAAAGGTCGAAATCCTTATGCTCATATTGCACTTGAAATAAAAAATCATTTTGGAATGTCATATAAAGACATTGAAGACGATAAAATACCCGAACTTGAGAAATTTATTGAATTTATTCAGAATAATCCAAGATAATCATGGCTTCCACTCAGGCTTACCAAAGAATGAGAGGAATCTTTCCTTTTGGTTTTTTGAATTTTTAAAATCAGAAACCATTTGCTGCCAAAACATAAAAGTTATTTTGATAGGATTAAATGTTTTCACATTTTCTCTGATACCAAATCTTACAGGCTCAATTTCTTCTGCAAAAGTTCCAAAAAGTCTGTCCCATACGATTAGTAAGTTACCGTAATTCTTATCAATGTAGCATTCATTACTGCCATGGTGAACTCTGTGTGATGAAGGAGTAACTAAAATGTATTCTAAAACACCAAGTCGTTTTATCCATTGTGTGTGCCCAATTACGCCCCAAAGTGTGGACGCAACTCCTGCCACAGCAGTAATAATTGGATCAAATCCTATTAACGGCATTACAATGAAAAATGGTACTTTTGTTATCGGCCCAAACCAAGCTTGCCTTAATGAAACAGTAAAGTTCATTTCCTCACTAGAATGATGGTTCATGTGAACTGCCCACATGAAACGAACTCTATGCGAAAAGCGATGATACCAGTAGTATACAAAGTCAATCATTACAAAAGTTACGATCCAAACAGCCCATGTTGGAAGCAGTTCATTCACTGTAATAAATTTGAATTGGTAAAGATAAATGTATAGAAAAAAAATTGAGCTTTTTGTTAGAATCCCAATCATAAAATTTCCAATTAACAATCCTAGGCCCGCTAGGGTATCTCTAAATTTATACAAACCTAACCCATTTACAGTTGAGTAAATTACCTCTGCTGTAATGAGTAATAGAACAATTGGTACTCCATATGCGTATATGTCGAATTCAGTCATTTTTCTATTGAAATGTATAACATTAGAATTATTTCAGGAAAATATGAAAAATATAATCTTTATCATTCTTATCAGTATCAGCTTGGCTTTTTCTGCTTCAGCCAAAAATGACGGTGGAGGCAGCTCAGGAGGTAGTTCTGGAGGCAGCTCAGGAGGCAGCTCAGGAGGTAGTTCTGATAGTGGAGGAGGAAGTTACTCGGGAAGTACAGGCTATGATAAGGAGTTAAAACGAATTCTGTTTGAAATCGAAAAGAATGAGAATTATCAAGGTGCGCTCAAAGACTTAGAAATTTATGTCTATGAAAATCCTCAAAATGCAAATGGTTGGAATCTAATTGGCTTTGCAAGTCGCAAACTGGGCAAATTTGATGACGCAGAACTATATTATAATATTGGTTTAGAAATCGAACCTCGACATGACGATATATTGGCCTATCAAGGTGAGCTTTATTTACAAACAGATCGATACGATATGGCCCTTGAAAACCTAGCAATATTAACAGATATCTGTATCTTCAATTGTTCAGAAAAAATCGAGTTAGCTGAAGCAATAAAGAAATATGAGCTAGAGAATAATCTTTAACCAGTTGATTTATTTTCCCAGTCAAATTAATCTTTTATTGGAAAATTTGTCATGATTAAAATTTTAGTTTTTTTTGTTCTCGGGGCAGCTACTCTATACTTTATAATCAGAGCCTTAGTTAACACTGAGCCTGGCAAATTATCCCGTGTTATAAAGATTATTATTTTTGCTGCAATCATAATTGCTGTTATCTTTATGCTAACTAGAGGTAATTTAGGTTTTCTTGCACCTATCATTGGCCTTGCAAGAAGATTGTTAGTTGGTTTTTAAAAATGATAGCTGCAAAAAAAAGTTTTATTGTCATAATCTTCTTCTTATCATCTCTGATTTTTTTTACTTCTTGCGATAATGATCCAAATCAATCAGCTGCATTTACTGGAGTGCGAGTAATTGATAACTCATACTCTCCACCAGTAGTAAGAATAAATGAAGGAGGGAAGGTTAGATTCAATAACTGGGGCAATAATCCACATAATGTAATTGCCGTTGACGAAACCTGGGGCTCATACGAAGAGATTCCTAAAGGTGATTACTTAGATATTACTTATGAAGCTGAGGGATTATATAAATATCTTTGCTCTTTTCATGCATCACCTGATGGTGAGTGGGGAATGGTTGGGTCTGTCGTCGTTGGCGATATAAATTATGAGGATTATACAAACTTTTCAAAAATGGACGTAGTTCCATCTTTCTCCGGATCAGTGAGAAATGTGCCTGATGATTATGAGACAATTCAAGATGCTGTTAATGCATCAAATCCTGGGGACTTGGTTCTTATTAAACCCGGAATTTACTATGAAGAAGTTGTTGTCAATGTTCCTTCAATAACAATTCGTGGCTGGGATAGAAATAATACAATTATCGACGGTGAATTTGAAAGAGGTAATGGCGTTCTTGTTGCAGGAGTAGATGGTGTAGTAATTGAAAATATAACCGCACGTAATGCATTGCTTAATGGTTTTTATTGGGCAACAGTAAAGGGTTACAGAGGGTCATATTTAACAGCTTATAATAATGGTGACTATGGTGTTTATGCATTTGATGCAGTTGATGGTGTATTAGAACATTCGTATGCATCAGGATCCCCTGATGCAGGTTTTTATATTGGGCAATGCTATCCGTGTGATGCAATTGTAAATAATGTTATTTCAGAAAATAATGGTCTTGGTTATTCTGGAACTAATTCTGGAGGTTCTCTCTACATTATTAGTTCAGTATTTAGAAATAATAAAGGGGGGCTAGCTCCTAACACATTAGACTCTGAATTACTACCTCCTGAAAGAGAGACATTCATTATTGGAAATTTAATAGAAAATAATAACAACAATGATGCTCCTGCTACAAAATCAACTTATTTATCTTTTGGCAACGGCGTTATTATTGCTGGTGGCAATAATAACATAATCAAAAATAATGTGATTGCTAACCATGATTTATATGGTGTCATTCTTACCGCGGCAGCTGATGTGAATTATTGGCCTGCCCATGGAAACAGAGTTGAAGATAATCTAATTCTATCATCTAATAGGGCAGACATGGCAATTAGCGGTGTATCCAATCTTGGTAACTGTTTTAAAGGAAACTATTTTAATACTTCTATACCACCAGGTTTGCAGTCTTTAAATAATTGTGATGCAGGGTACATTCCACTTAGTTCAGATCTCTCAGGTATGTGGTCATCGCTTGCAAGAATTATTCATGCGAGTGACGGTGGATATCAACAAGGTGACTGGAGATCTTTTCCTAAACCTGAAAATCAACCAAATATGCCAATTATGGAAAAGTTGTTAAATCAAGGATATGATAAGAAAAATTTACCTACCTATATGATCAGAAAGTCTGTAAAGCCAGCTGTCGAGGTTTTTCAACAATTCGAGGATGTACTGAATGATATTGAATTACCTGAAGAAGCAAGAAACTATTTGAACTAATAGTTTAATTGTTTAACCTATTTATAGGAGATTTTAGATGCCAGGTGTTACTTTTTTTCCATTAAATGATGTACCGTTTTTATCATTATTTTTTAACTTTTATGGCTACTATCTCCCCATATTTTTATATGCAACATGGACTTCTACTGCATTATTTGATTTATTTCTTTCAAAATACAGAGGCACGACTGGAAAAGTAATTTGGACGTTTATTGTCATGTTCATTCCTTTAATCGGCTCATTAATCTATCACCTATTTGCAGCTAGGGAGTTAGATGTCACGATTAGGGCGACCATGATCTTTGGTGGTATTGGTATTTTAATAATTGTTTTTCTCTATCTCGGTCTTGCCCTTTAATTTTTCGAAGTGATATTTGATTCAAGAATTACCCCAATTAGAAGAGATTTAGCTTCAGCTGCATATAAAGCTATTGTAAAAAGAAAAAAATATGTGAACGCGAAGCTGGCTACAGTTAAGAGCACATTTTCTCCACTTTATTCAAATAAAGATTCAAAATTAAGTACTCAACTATTGTATGGTGAAGAATGCGATGTCTTTGAAACTAAAAATGGGTGGTCTTGGATTCAGTCTCGAAGAGATAATTATGTTGGATATACTCCTTCTATTAATCTAACGAGAAAAACTTATAAACCTAATTCAAAAGTAATCTCCTTAAGAACAGTTATTTACACTAAACCAGATATAAAAAGTGCCACAAAAGGTTACTTGAGTTTTAACTCATTGGTTGAGGTAATTAAAATTAAGGGAAAATATTCGCTTATTAAAAATTTGGGTTGGTGTCCAAGTCTAGATCTTGTAAAGGTTAAAAGTAGCAAATTCAATCATATAGATTTATCAAAACAATACTTAGATACCCCTTATCTATGGGGTGGAAGAGACTCAATGGGCATAGATTGTTCAGGGTTAATCCAAAATCTCCATCAGATTAATAATAGGCCTTTTCCAAGGGATACAGATATGCAAGAGATATTTGTTACGAATGAAGTTAAGTATGAAAAAGATCTCAAAGCAGGGGATCTAGTATTTTGGAAAGGGCATGTTGCAATGATGATTGATAATTTGAATATCATTCATGCAAATGCTTTTCATATGAAAACTGCGATTGAGCCATTAGGTACAGCGAAGAAAAGAATATTAAAATCAAATGGTAAGATTAAAAAGATTGGAAGGTTATGAATTAATTGAATGAAAATTTATTTCTAATAAACCAAAGCAAAATCAATGAAGGAATTACCATGACAGCGGTAATTATAAAGAAAATACCCCAATCTCCCTGCAACCAGTCGACTAATGATCCTGAAGATGATGCCATTAGTGTTCTTCCAGCTGTTCCAAGCGATGCCAAAAGGGCATATTGAGTTGCGGTATACGTTCGGTCAACAAGTAGCGAAATAAAGGTAACAAAAGCAACAGTTGCAAAAGCTGCAGCCAAATCATCAAGTAATACTGCGGCAGCAAAGAGTAAAACTGATTTCTCAGACCATGCCATTATACTAAACATTATGTTTGTAATCGCCATTGCAATTCCTGAAATGAATAGCGCTCTAACAACACCTGATTTTATAGAAAACCAACCACCCAATAATGTAAATACAATTGTTGTTATCCATCCAAGTCCTTTTGAGTAAATTGCAATATCAGATTTTGAAAATCCCATTTCGTCGTAAAATATTATGGACATACGTCCCAAAAATGCTTCACCAATTTTAAATAAAAATATGAACCCGATAATCAACAGACTGATGGTTAACCCATTTTTTTTGAAGAAACTAATTAGTGGACTTACGATAGTACTTACAAACCAGGCTGAAAATTTATTTAACTTTAAACGATCTTGATCACTTTTTTGAGCAATTTGCCTTTTATTCGATAGATCTTCTGGAATAAATAAAAGTCCAATATTAAAAAGAAAAATGATTAAGCAAATGAACAGAAAAGTTAATTGCCAATAATTAGCTAAGCCTTGCTGTTCAAAATAATCAGCAACAAAAAGTGTGAGCATTCCACCTATTTTATAACCCGTCCACCAACCAACCACAGCTATTGATGCGCCAGCTGCCATTGATGCTTTTTCATTCTCACCTATTTGCTCAATTCTTAAAGCATCAATTGTTATATCTTGAGATGCCGAGGAAATAGCTATCAATAATCCAAGTAAAATAATTAATTCTAAATTTGTAACAGGATTGAGAGTTGTCCAAATAAATAGACATACCAGTATTGTTGCCTGTAAAGAAATGATCCACGATTTCCTGTGGCCAATTTTTTGTGTCAAGAAAGGAATTTTTACACGGTCAATAACTGGAGCCCAAATAAAGTTAACTGCATATACACTAAAAATAAGACCCGCCCATCCAATTGTACTTCTTGATAATTCATAATCTTTAAGCCAAAGTGAAAGAGCACTTCCAATTATCACCCAAGGAAAACCACTAATTGCTCCAAGCAGCAAGATGCGCAGCATTCTATTATCAAAATAAATTGATAATCCTACATTTTCTTTCGTCATTAAATATTAGAATAGGTAATAGTGCCGACTGACGTCAATCAATATATTGCAGATTATTCGGACTTATTCAATTGGTGCAGGATTATCGCTGAAGCTTCTAAGGTAAAGTATGACGTTGGCTCTATCTTTTTCTTTTTTTAGACCCACAAAAGACATTTTTGTACCTTCAATATATTTTTTTGGATTTAAAAGATATCCGTTAAGTTGCTCATATGTCCAGTTGCCTCCGTATGCCGCCATTGCATTTGAGTATTTATAATCCTCTTTAGAACCAATATCTTTATTTACTATATCCCAGAGCGCTGGCCCAATTTTATTTGCTCCACCTTTTTCTACAACATGACACTGTGAACATTTCTTAAAGACCTTTGCACCTTTTTCTATATCTGCTGATGCAAGCAGAGTCTGAATTGGTATTTCAGGTTCCGCAGTAGTAGCGTCGTCTGCCATTGCTGCTGATGGAGACACCACCATATCTTCAGCGCCCTCAACTTGATAGGCTGCTACCTCAGGTTTTTCAACATGATATAAAATCTCACTGAAGTTTGCTAAACCGATAAATACAAGGGCCACAACTAATACACAGGCTACAATTTTATTAATTTCGAATGAATCCATGATGTCTCTTGACGTAATTAGATAATTATTTAAACAATAACCCAATTTAATCAAGTTTTTATGCGTCTTCTAGTCGCATAATTTATTTATGATAAGCCAAGAAAACACAGCGATAATCATCCCGGTCAGATTACAAGCGAGCAGGCTACCAAATAAGCCTTTGCTCGACATTGCTGGCAAACCAATGATCCAACATGTTTGGGAGTCAGCCATTGCTTCTGATTTGGGTCGAGTAGTGGTTGCTACAGACAGTGATGAAATCGCCAAGTGTATTGAAAGTCTTGGGGGTGATGTATGTATGACTTCTGAAAATCATCAGACAGGTACTGATCGCATGCATGAAGCGCTTAAAGTAATTGATCCAGGTAAAATGATTCATTACATCATTAATTTACAAGGCGACTTGCCTACAATTAACTCGATGGCTTTAGAGAAAGTTTTAAATTTATTATCATCAGAAGAAAATGAAATAGGCACACTGGTCACCCAGTTTGAAAGAGAGGAAGATCGAAAGAAAGAGCAATTTGTAAAAGCAGTCTGTAATTTATCTGGTAGTGAAACTGAATCTTATGCGGAGAATTTTGTAAGAAAACAAGGAGATTATGATTCTAAGAACCTTTTTCATCACATAGGTATTTACTCTTTTAAGAGAGATGCTCTAGAAAAATTTGTCACTTTGTCTCAAACTGATCGAGAAAAAAATGAAAAATTAGAGCAATTAAGAGCACTTGATAACAATATGAAAATAAAAATTGGTTTAATTGACTTTTTACCTCTCGGAGTTGATACTCCGGATGACTTAGAAGAAATTAGAAAGATATTAAGCAAATGAAAAAAATAGCTTTTCAGGGTGAACTCGGAGCTTATTCACATCTTGCGTGCATTGAAGCTGCGCCTGATCACAATCCTGTTGCGTGCAGAACATTTGAGTCTGCCATGGAGCAAGTTAATGCATCAGAGTGTCATTTAGCCATGATACCAATTGAAAACTCGGTCGCGGGCAGGGTAGCGGATATTCACTACTTACTTGGTGGATACGATTTAAAAATATATTCAGAACACTTTCAAGAGATCAATCATCAGTTAATGGTAAAACCAGGCGCTTCCTTAGATACAATTAAAAATGTACGTAGTCATTCTATGGCTATTGGACAATGTCATGCTGCGATAAAAAAATATAATTTAGATGTCATCATAATGGCGGACACCGCAGGTTCTGCCAAATTTATTAGTGAGCAAGGAACAATGGAAGATTCAGCGATTGCCTCAACACTTGCAGCAGATACTTATGGATTAGATATAGTAGATACAAATATTCAAGACATGAAAAATAATACAACTCGATTTTTAATAATGTCAAAAGAACTTCAACAAGAAAGAAACGAAAACTTGTCATACCTGACAAGTTGCATATTTGAAGTAAAGAGTGTTCCTTCAGCTCTTTACAAGGCACTCGGAGGTTTTGCAACTAATGGTGTCAATCTAACTAAATTAGAGAGTTTCATTGTCGATGGTGATTTTAATAAAGCTCAATTCTATATTGATCTAGATGGCCACGCTGAAGATCAATCGGTAAAAGGAGCTTTAGAAGAACTATCCTTTTATACTGAAAAACTGAAAGTCTTAGGTGTTTATCCAAAACATTCATATAGAAACAATTAGTTTACTTATTGTGCATCCAAGCAACAATTAATTGGTGAGCCACAGCCATTGCAGGAGGTATCCATATTCTGTCAGGGCTTTTACCAACAAATATACGATTTAAGTCTTCTCGAGATAACCATACTGCATCTTCAATTTCATCCTGATCTAAATCAGTTGTATCACCATCTGTTTGACAGAAACATGCAATCATTAACTGAGAAGGAAATGGCCATGGTTGAGTAAATTTATACTCAACACTTGTAACATTTAATCCCACTTCTTCTTTAACTTCTCTGACAACCGCATCTTCGATAGTTTCACCCGGTTCTAAAAAACCTGCCAGCGCAGAGAACATTCTGGGTGGAAATATTTTTTGGCGACCGAGTAAGCATTTGTCTTTAAAAACAGGAAGCATGATTACGACAGGGTCAACACGAGGAAATAATTCAGCATTACAATTTTTGCAAATTTTTTTGCAACCTGCATCAACAGTTTCAAGTCGGGAACTTTCACATCTAGTACAAAAAATATTGGATGAATTCCATTCGACCATCGACTTAGCCTGGGCAAGAATACCTGTGTCTTCCGGTGAAATACTCTGTGCTATCGATCTTAAATCAATAAATTTACAGTTAGGAAATGCAGTTTTGTCGAAGTCATTGTTACTTTTTGATAAATCTATGGTGTAGTAGCTTTTATTCTTTAATTTACCCAGGAAAAGCAAATAAGCATCTTCAATAAAATTTTTTATTTGATCATATGTAGCTAAAAAAATTGTTGAATTTGAGCCAGGTTCACTACTCACGTGTATCAATGGTTTCCCTGAGTGAAAAACAACAAAACGTGTTTCATTATCTAATAAATTTGCTTTTTGCCAGTCTTTATCGCTTCTAAAACCTGACATTCTATCTAGAGGATTATTTGCAAATATTATTTTGTTCATTAATTTATTATTTATTAAACAACATTTTATTTTCGTTATGATACAATATTTTGGGAGATTGAGTAGACAAGTTATTCGCCAATCCGGTCAGGTCTGAAAAGAAGCAGCCGTAACGAAGATATTTGGGTTACGTTGATCTCCCACTAAAGATTAGTGATTTTTATGTCCGAAACAACCAACATACCTATTCCATTAAAATATAGACCGCTAAAGTTTAGTGAACTTATTGGTCAAGATCTCATGTCTAAGACAATACAAAATGCAATTGAGATGAATAGAATTGCCAACGCTTATTTACTCACAGGGGTTAGAGGTGTGGGGAAAACAACGACAGCTAGAATTATCGCAAAATCACTAAATTGTTTGAACATAACGGAACAAGATAACAACGAGCCATGTGGGGTTTGTGACAATTGTAAAGCGATAACAGAGTCTAGAAGTGTTGATGTTTATGAAATGGATGCAGCATCGCGCACTGGAATAGCTGATATAAGAGAGCTGATTGAAGGCGTTCAATACTCGCCCGTATCATCAAAGTATAAAGTATATATTATAGATGAAGTTCATATGTTATCGACCGCAGCCTTTAATGGATTACTTAAAACATTGGAAGAGCCGCCACCTCATGTGAAATTTATTTTTGCAACTACTGAGGTAAGAAAAATACCTACAACCATACTATCAAGATGCCAAAGATATGATTTAAAAAGAGTTGAACCTGATGATTTAGTTATTTTTTTAAAATCCATATGTGAAAAGGAAACTGTTGAGTTTGAAGAAGGTGCATTGAAAATTATCGCAAGAGCTGCAGATGGATCTGTAAGAGATGGTCTATCTATACTTGATCAATCTATTGCATTTTCAGGTAAACATATTTCTGAAGAGCAAGTAAAAGAGATGATCGGTTTAAACGATCCAACTAAAATTTTAGAACTAATCAAATTCATTACCGCTGGTCAAACTCAACAGTCACTTGAAAAAATAAATGAACTTTATGACAACGGAGCTGATCCATCAATGATTGTAAAAGATCTGATAGAAACTGTTCATAGTTTGACGATGATTAATATTGATGCAGCTGAGGGGGTCAAAAGCTCACTTACAGACAGTGAATATAATGCAGTGCAAGAGGTAGCAGGTAATCTTGATGTATCCACTCTCTCAATGATCTGGCAAATGCTTAATAAGGGATTGCATGAAGTTACAGACTCATTTTCTCCTATAACTTCTCTTGAAATGTTGATCATTAGGATCATTTATTTAAATGACATACCGAAACCTAATGAATTAATAAGTGAACTAAATAATTTGGTTGAAAAAAATGACAATAGAATACAGGATAAATCAGGTGAAACATCTTCAGAAATGGATCCAAAAGTAAAAGAAATTATTGATTTCTTTCCTGGAACTGAAGTTGAACAAATTGAAGAGAAATAAATATGAACAATTTTAACAATATGATTAAGCAGGCCCAAGACTTGCAAAAAAAAATGGCTGAGGCTCAGGAAAAGGTAGAAACACTGGAAGCTGAAGGTATATCAGGTGGAGGAATAGTTAAAATAACTATAAATGGAAAAAATAATGTAACTTCTGTAAACATTGACGAAACAGCGATAGATAAAAATGAGAAAGAAATTTTAGAAGATTTGATAGTTGCAGCTTTTAATGATGCGCGAGACAAAATTCAAAGAAAAATTGCGGATGAAATGAGTTCTCTTACCGGTGGTATAAAACTTCCTCCAGGAATGAAACTGCCTTTCTAGTATGAAATCCCGTATATCTAATCCAGAAATTGATAAGTTAATACTTTTAATCAGTAAACTGCCTGGTTTTGGACCCAAATCTGCAAGCAGAGCAGCACTTCATTTAATAAAGAATAAAGAACAGTTAATGGTCCCACTCGCTGAGTCGCTTTTATCATCGAGTGAAAATATTGTTACATGTGAAATTTGCGGAAACATCGATGTAAATTCTCCATGCATGATCTGTACGGATGAGGGTCGATCTAAAAATCAAATCTGTGTTGTTGAAAATATCGCAGATCTATGGGCACTTGAGAAATCAGAAGTATTTAATGGACTGTATCATGTGCTGGGTGGCACCCTATCAGCTATAAACAGCATTGGGCCAGATGATTTAAATTTAAAAAAACTGATTGATCGAATTGAAGGCGAAAAAATTGACGAAGTCATATTGGCTTTGAGTGCAACAGTTGATGGTCAAACAACCGCTCATTACGTAGCAGATACATTGTCAAAACACAGTGTTGAAGTAAGCCGTTTAGGACACGGTGTACCTGTTGGCGGAGAGTTGGATTACATGGATGAAGGAACCATTGCCGCTGCTCTAAGTGCACGACAAAAAATTTAGTTTTATTGTATTTTCTCAATTTTTTTATTCAATCTTGACCTTATATATAAGTTAGCCTATCTAAAGATTATGACAGTAAAAAAGATTTTAACTGCTCCAGATCCGTTTTTAAAACAGATTTCAAAACCAGTTGATGAAGTAACTAAAGAGATTCAGGATCTAATGGATGACATGTTGGATACCATGTATGACGCACCTGGAATAGGTTTAGCAGCAGTCCAAATCGGCGTTCCTTTGCGCGTAATTGTGATGGATATAAGCTGGAGAAATGAAGAGGGTATAAAAGAGCCCCTTTATTTTGTTAACCCTGAAATTACAGTAAAAACAAAAAACCTTTCAACGTATGAGGAGGGATGTTTATCGGTCCCAGATCAATACGCAGAAATTGATCGTCCAGAAGAATGTGAAATAAACTTTCTTGATTATAACGGAAAAAAGTCGACTCTAAACGCTAAAGGATTATTAGCAACTTGTATCCAACATGAAATGGATCATCTTGAAGGAATTCTTTTTATTGATCATTTATCAAATATGAAACGCAACATGATTGTAAAGAAGCTCATCAAAACAAGAAAACAATCAAAAAAAGAACGAATCGTCGCTTAGATAAAATGAAAAATTATCGCATCCTATTTATGGGCACAGCCCCATTCGCAGTACCATCTTTAAAAAAAATTGTTTCTTCAAATAATCATTTGGTAGGTGTATACACATCCCCCGCAAAAAAAGCTAACCGAGGAATGAAATTATCAATTTCACCAGTGGCAGAATTTGCTGAAACTGAAAATATAGAAATTAGCTCCCCTCCTTCGATTAGTTCATCAGAGGAATTAAAAAAACTACAAGAAATGAATTTGGATATGATAATTGTTGTTGCTTATGGACTGATATTACCTGAAGAAGTAATCAATTTACCTAAACTTGGTTGTTTTAATGTACATGCATCTTTACTCCCTCGGTGGAGGGGTGCCGCACCAATTCAAAGAGCAATGATTGAAGGTGATCAGACTACAGGCGTTACAATTATGAAAATGGATAAAGGTCTTGATACAGGTGATATTGGGCTGCAAAAAGAAATAAAAATAGAACAACAAAACTACAGTGAGTTAGAAAAAGAACTCGCAAATGAAGGAGCTAAATTGCTTATAAATTTTATTGATAAATTAGATGGCTCTATTCAGTTTGCTAAGCAAAATGACACGCAGGCCTGTTATGCGAAGAAAATACAAAAACAAGAATCTTTAATAGATTGGACTGAAAATGCTGAGAAAATAAATAGACGCATAAATGCTTATAACCCCAGTCCTTGCGCATGGTTTTCACTAAATAATAAAAGAATTAAAATACTGAAGGCTGAGGTAATTCATGAGAAAGGTGAGGCCGGAAAGATTATGAATGAAGAATTTTTAATTGGTTGTGGCATTAATTCAATTAGACCGTTGCTTTTAAGAGTTGAAGGTAAACAAGATTGTACAATCAATGACTTTCTCTTAGGACATAAAATTGAAGTTGGATCTTATATTCAATGAACAGGTACAAAATAAAAATTGAGTATGATGGTACCCCGTTTGTCGGATGGCAAAGACAAGAAAATGGACAATCAGTTCAAGGGTGTATTGAAAAAGCGATAAGTAATATATTTGAGGAAAACATAATCATTTTTGGGGCTGGTAGAACAGATGCAGGTGTTCATGCAATGGGGCAGGTCGCTCATTTTGATGTTACAGACAAATTACTTGAACCATATGTGATTAAGAATGCATTAAACGATCATTTGAGGCCATTTCCTATTTCCATATTGGAAGTAGAGAAAGCACATAATGATTTTCATGCAAGATTTGATGCAACTCAGAGAAAATACCTTTATAGAATAGTAAACAGAAAGTCACCACTCACTATTGAGAAGGGAAGAGCTTGGCAAGTACATAAAGACATTGATATTGATTTGATGAAGGAATGCATTCCTTCAATTGAGGGTCAACATGACTTTACAACATTCCGTTCGGCCCATTGTCAATCTGATAGTCCAATAAAAACTTTAGACAGCCTAAAAATTAGCCAATCAGAAGAAAATATCTATTTTGGTTTCACTGCAAAATCATTTTTGCATCATCAAGTTAGATCAATTGTTGGAAGTTTAAAGTTAGTTGGAGAAAAAAGTTGGTCACTTGGCGACTTTGAAAAAGCATTTAATTCAAAAGATCGCTCTAAATGTGGAGCACTTGCTCCTCCTGAGGGATTATATTTTATGGAGGTTAAATACTAATTATTGTGAGCAGTTTTCAATTGTTTGAACATCTATATCTAATTTTTCTGCGGTGTTACCATAAAAGATTCCTCTGATTGGCGCCGCATAACTCGCATCTAAGCCGCATGAAACTCGAATATATCTCTCATCAGGACAACATTGATTTGTAGGATCAAAGCCAACCCAACCAAGTTGATCTATATAAAGTTCAGCCCATGCGTGTGTAGCTTGAAATTCAGAATCATTTCTATTTTTATGCATGTAGCCATTTACATATCTTGAGGGAATGCCCAAGTATCTAGCAGCGGAAATCATTATATGTGCTTGATCTTGGCAAACACCCTTCTCTTGATCTATTGACATAGCTGCAGTTGTGTTTGTATTGGTTGTATACGGTTCATATTTAATTTTTTTTGCAATTAAGAGCATTAAATCATGAGCAATAGTTACAGTGTCTTCATTTGAGCTATCTTTTGAGGCAATAGAAGCTAGCTCTTTTATTTTATCATTTGGGAGTGTCAAAATTGTACTTCTTAAATAGACATATGGATCGATTTTATCATTCAAACTTTCATACACCCCATTTGTATCAATTGTTTCAACTTCTCCTTTAACTACAAATTTAATTTCCTTTTCTGATGGCTCGCCTTTGAAGTTAATTATATTATTTCCCTCTCCATCTCTAAATATTTCACCACCAGATTTGTTATTTCTTTTTACAGTCCAATTCAATATTTTAAGACCATTGTAGGGAGATGGAGTCAACTTTGTTGTTTGAATTAACCCTAATAGGTTGTCATCATATTCATAATTTGTTGTATGATTGATTGTAAGTAACATAATCTACCTAAAAAAATGATTTTGAATTTGATTGTCTAAGAAAGATATCTTCGATACAAAATTGGTCACATACTCATGCAAGCCATATTCAATAATTGACTCGACAGTTTCGTCTTTCACAGAGTCATGAACTGATTTAAGGCCAGAGTAAATATCACTGATTTTATCAGGACTGCATTTCAAACAATTAAGATGATAAACAATATTATTTATACAAAAACTTAAAGAACGTGAACAATCATTATTAAGTATAAAAAAATGAGCAATTTTTGTTGAGGTCACGTCTCCATCATAAGCCCATCTAAAAGCGCGAAATGAAGATAGTGATCGCAAAAGTATAATCCATTGTAAATTATCAAGATTTCCCCCTATATAATCAGCAGTGGGAAGTAGTACAAAATATTTTACATCAAGCAATCTTGCAGAATTATCTGCTCGTTCAATGAATGTGCCAAGAAATATAAAATGATATCCGTCATTTCGTAATAATGAGTTTGCTGATCCCCGAAACATATTTACTTGTTGAATAGTCCATTCAGTAAAGTTTGGTAGATCAGCACGAGTAAATTTTTTATTTTTTAGCTCCAATATCTCTTTGTACGACTTATTAATTGCAACCCATGCCTCAGGAGTGAATGCAGTCCGCACTAATAGAGCATTATTTCTAGCTTTGGATATACAGCTGTATACAGAGGAAGGATTTTCTTCATCAAAAAAAATATAATCTTCAACATTTTCCTGATTTATTTCATTGTATTTAGTAAAATAACCCTGAGCAGCACCTGCAGCTGATAATACCGAGTCCCATTCATTATGGTAGCCTTTAGGGTTAGGAAACAAGGACATTCTATAACCCACATCAAGAAGGCGTGCCATAGTTTCTGCTCTTTCCATATATCTACTAATCCAATAAAGATTCTCTGCTGTTCTGCTTAGCATGTTAATCTGCGAGGACCCAAGTGTCCTTTACTCCTCCCCCTTGAGATGAATTTACTACATACGATCCTTTATTTAATGCAACTCTTGTTAATCCCCCTGGGCATAATTGTACTTTTTCTCCAACAAGACAGAATGGACGTAAATCAACTCGTCTTCCTGAAACTTCATTATCTATTAAAGTTGGTGAGGATGATAAGTCTAATGTTGGTTGAGCAATATATCCTCGAGGGTTACTTTTCAGTTTAGTAGAGAACTCTGAAATTTGATCTTTAGTTGACTTAGGTCCAATTAACATTCCATAACCACCTGAACCATCAACCTCTTTCACCACAAGTTTTTCAATATTTTCTAATACATAAGTTAATTCGTCATCTCTTTCACATCTCCATGTTTCAACATTATCTAGAATAGGTGTTTCACCAAGGTAAAATTTTATCATTTCAGGCACAAATATATAAATAGCTTTGTCATCTGCTATACCAGCACCAGGAGCTGAGCATATATTCACACCACCTGTTTTATAAACTTGAGTGATCCCCGGGACACCAATAACTGAGTCCGGGTTATAACAAAGAGGATCTAAAAATTCGTCATCAATTCTTCGATAAACAACATCTATTTTTTTTGGGCCATCAACTGTCTTCATATAGAGCAAATCATTTTCAACAAAAAGATCTTGTGACTCCACCATTTCAATACCCATTTGGTCGGATAAAAAAGTATGCTCGTAATATGCACTATTTAAATGACCTGGGGTTAATAGGACAACTGTTGGTATATTGCTATCACATTTTTTTGGGGCAAGACTCATAAGCGTCTGCAATAATCTAGTAGGATAGTCATCAACTCGTAAAACACGATTCGTGTGAAACAAATCAGGAAACATTTTCATCATGATTTCTCTATTTTCCAACATGTATGAAACACCAGATGGTGTACGACAGTTGTCTTCTAAAACATAAAACTCATCTTTTCCTGTTCTGACTAAGTCAACACCAATTATTGGACTATAAATCTTTCTAGGAGGTGAAAAGTTGATCATAGACTGATCATATGACGATTTTTTATAAACAATTTCTTTTGGAACAATCCCCGCCTTAAAAATTTCACCACTATTATAAATATCGTGAAGAAAAGCATTTAGAGCTTTCGCTCTTTGTAGAACACCTTTTTCTATCTTTGCCCATTCATAGTTTGTAAGAATTCTTGGTATTAGGTCAAAAGGGATGATTCGTTCAGTCATATCATCATCTTTGACCGAAAAAGTAATACCAATTCTTTTAAAATGAGACTCAGCTTCAAAATTCTTTTGGCTAATAACTGTGGATGACATGGTTCTCAACCATGAATTTACTTGTAAGTAGTGCTTTCTTATTTGAGCGTCATCG
>CACEZK010000012.1 GCA_902564025.1 uncultured Pelagibacteraceae bacterium | reverse complement strand
ATATTACAAAATTTTTTTTTTTAATGGTATTTGCTTTGGTTTCGGTTTTTTTCTATTAAGTATGTATTGGGTTTCAAACTCAATAATAGAACTTGATGCAAAGTTATTTTATGTAGCACCAATTATTTTGATTTTTTTTCCTCTTTCTCTCTCTATTTTTTTTGGTGTAATGCAACTCATTAATGCTTTTTTATGGAGCAAGTTTAACTCAAAATTATTTTATTTCAGTTCAATATGGATAATTTTTGAATTTTTAAGAAGTGTATTATTTACAGGTCTGCCATGGAATTTAGTTGCATATAGTTGGTCATGGTCATTAAGTTACTCACAATCTGCATCAATTTTTGGAATTTATGGACTTGGACTAATAACTGTATTTTGCTCAGTTTGTATATTTAGCTACATTGCTGATATAAAAAATAAATTTTATTTACTTACTGCAATTTTAATTCTCGCTTTATTATACTTATACGGTTCGTATAGAGTTAATAATAATCAAACAATCTATTCAGAAAATGAATTAAGAATAATACATACATATTTTAATCAAAAAGATAAATGGACGAAGAAATCGATTGAAAATACTGCGACAATGGGGTCTTCTAATTTAATTACAGTTTTTCCTGAAACCTCATTGGGACTTAATCCAAGTAGTCCAGAAAACTGGTTAGTTGGATATATTAGAAGAGATCAAAATAAATTTTATAATTCAATTAATTATAATGGATTTATTTATGATAAAAAAATTCTTGTACCTTTTGGAGAGTATTTTCCATTATCAAGTCTGATGAATATTTTATTTAGTGAAAATAAGTTTTTTGAAAACGAATTGACTAAAGGAAGTAGTGACCAGGTATTTAAGGCAAATATTTTACCGCTTATTTGTTATGAAGTGATTTTTCCAAACTTCGTTCGTAATAGTATTTCAAATAACACTGATTTATTAGTTAACATAAGTAATGATGGGTGGTTTGGAAACTTTAGTGGTCCTCGACAACATTTCACGCACGCTCTCTTTAGATCAATTGAACTTGGAATACCTCTAGTCAGATCTTCTAATAAAGGTTTTTCAGGCTTAATAAGCCCAATTGGAGAAATTATAAATGTCACAAATATTGATAAAACTACTTATTTAGATGTGAAAATCCCTGAGAAATTGGAGACTACTGTCTACAGAGAATATGGAAATCTCTTAGCATATTTTTTAATAGTTTTATTTTTTATAATTGGCTATGCTATGCGCTTTAAACAAAATAGTTAAAACTTATGAGCAACAAGTATCTTTTTACAAGTGAGTCAGTTTCAGAAGGTCACCCAGATAAAGTATGTGATATAATTTCAGATTCTGTAGTTGATGATTTTCTCTCTCAGGAAAATCCTGAAAATTCCAGGGTAGCAATGGAAACGTTAGTAACAACAAATAAAGTTGTGATGGCTGGAGAAGTAAGAGGTCCAGAAAACTATAAGTGTGATTATGAGACGCTTGCAAGAAATGCAGTGAAAGAGATTGGATATGAACAAGAAGGTTTTCACTGGGAAAAGTTTTCTTTTGACTGTTCAGGTGTACATAGTCAATCTGCTGATATAGCTATGGGAGTTGATGCATCAGGAAATAAAGATCAAGGTGCGGGTGATCAAGGAATCATGTTTGGTTATGCTTGCAAAGAAACACCGTCATTAATGCCTGCACCAATATACTACTCACATAAAATTTTAGAAGAAATGGCATTTAAAAGAAAGAAAGGCGAAACACCAGGAATTCAACCCGACTCTAAAAGTCAAGTTACGCTTCAATATAATAACGGCTCACCAGAGAAATGTACTAAAATAGTAGTTTCTACACAGCATGATGAAAATCTTGATCAACGAGGAGTGAGTGAAATTATTATTCCTATAATAAAAAATATTATGCCTGAAGAGTGGATTAGTAATGAAACTGAAATATTAATTAATCCTACTGGAAAGTTTGTGATAGGTGGTCCTGATGGAGATACGGGACTGACAGGAAGAAAAATTATAGTTGATACTTACGGTGGAGCGGCTCCACATGGTGGAGGTGCATTTTCAGGAAAAGATCCTACTAAGGTTGATAGATCAGCAGCGTATATAACAAGATATATTGCCAAAAATGTTGTTGCGTCTGGGATTGCAGATAAATGTACTCTTCAACTTGCGTATGCGATTGGCGTCTCAGACCCGCTTTCAATCTATGTAGACACACATGGAACCTCTCAGATGTCAGATGAAGATCTCATTAAAAAAATTACATCTAACATTGATCTTACTCCTAGAGGTATTAGGGATCACCTTAATTTACATAAACCGATTTATAAAAAGAGTGCAGCATATGGTCATTTTGGAAGAGAAGCAGAGAGTGATGGATCATTTTCTTGGGAAAACATTGACCTAGCAAAAAAACTTTAGAAAAAACTCTTGTTTTTATTGAAAAACAAATATCCTAAGTATTATTCCTTTCAAGGAAGAAAAATTTCCAAAAAAATTTCTTTACCTAAAAAAAACTTGATAAATAAGTTTTATAATGATTTTTCTTTTGATCAAGATGTTATCGAATGTCTCAACAACGATAAAATAAATAGAAAAATAGATATACCTGATCGTTATGACATAACTAATATTGAAATTGGTTTTGGAAATGGTGAGTTTTTGATTAAAAACGCAATTTCTAGACCAAATGAATTATTTATAGGTGTCGAGGTTTATTTAAATGGTATTGCAAAAGTTCTTGAATCAATTTTAGATTTTGGGTTAAAAAATATAATGTTAAGTAATTTAAATAGTTTTTATTTTTTAGAAGCAATGCCACATAAATCCATTGATAAAATTTTTCTCATTAATCCCGATCCTTGGGTAAAGAAAAGACATCATAAAAGAAGATTAATGTCTTATGAAATATTAAGTCTTTTAAATAAAATAACAAAATCAAAAAATTCAATATACATGACTACTGACTCCTCAGATTATCTGAGGGACACCGTAAGTCTATTAAATGAATATAAAGATAGTTTTGGGACATTTAGTTCATCTATACTTAAAAAAAACGATGAATTATATGGAATCTCAAAATATCAGAGAAAAGCAATAGAAAACGGGGGTAAAATCTATCTGTTAAATCTGTGAAATTACTAAATTTTACTTACTTGATTTATTAATACTACAGGTGTATAGACATAAGAAAATATTGCTAATTCAAACAAAAGTGGGTTAAGCCCGCTTTTTTTTTACGTTGAAGGATACATATGGTTAGTGCAAATAAAATTGAAATTCTACGAATTGCTGAAGCTGTTGCTCAAGAAAAAATGATTGATAAATCAATTGTTATAGAGGCTTTAGAAGAGGCAATTGCTAAAGCAGCCAAGAGTAATTATGGCGAAGAAAATGAAGTAATAGTAGAAATTAATCAAGACGATGGAGATATTTCAATATCAAGAAAAATGCTTGTTGTTGATGATGTTAAAAATAAATTTCTTGAAATTACTCTTAAGGCAGCAAAAAAAATAAATGGAGCTGCTCAAATAGGGGATCAGTTGCTTGATCCACTCCCCCCCTTAGACTTTGGAAGAATAGCGGCGCAAGCTGCAAAGCAAGTAATAAATTCAAAAGTCCGTGAAGCTGAAAGAGAAAGACAGTACAACGAATATAAAGACAGGGTCGGTGAAATTGTAAATGGAATTGTTAAAAGAATGGAGTTTGGAAATATTATACTAGATCTAGGTAAAGCTGAGGGTGTTGTTAGAAAAGATCAAACTATTCCTAGAGAAAATCTGCGTAATGGTGACAGGGTAAGAGCGTATATTTATGATGTACGTGCAGAATTAAAGGGACCACAAATATTTTTGTCCAGATCTCATCCACAATTTATGGCAAGATTATTTACTCAAGAGGTACCAGAGATTTACGACGGAATTATTAGTATTAAAAGTGTAGCACGTGATCCTGGCAGTAGAGCTAAAATTGCAGTTTTTACAGAAGATGGCTCAATTGATCCTGTTGGAGCGTGCGTTGGAATGAGAGGCAGTCGAGTCCAGGCAGTTGTAAATGAATTACAAGGTGAGAAAATTGATATTATAAATTGGTCGGATAATGTTGCAAATCTAGCTATTGCTTCATTATCTCCAGCTGAAGTTTTAAAAGTTGTTCTAGATGAAGACCAAAATAAAATTGAAGTTGTAGTATCTGAGGAGCACTTAAGTCTTGCCATAGGGAGAAGAGGTCAAAATGTTAAACTTGCAACTGAATTAACTGGATATGAGATCGATATATTAACTGAAGATGAAGAGTCATCAAAGCGACAAGAAGACTTTACAAATAAAACAGAAATATTTGTATCATCTTTGGATGTTGATGAAACGCTCGCACAACTACTCGTCAGTGAAGGATTTGGAAGTGTAGAAGAAGTAATAGATACTGATAAATCAGAGTTATTATCTATTGAGGGCTTCGATGAAGAAATTGCTACAGAATTAATAGACAGAGCAAAGAAATTTTTATCAGATAAAGATGATGAGAATCAAACAAAAATAAAGAACATGAAGGTATCTAATGATTTAATTCAGTTTGATTTACTCTCGAAAGCAATGGTAGTTAAGTTAGCTGAAAACGACATTAAAACACTTGACGACTTTGCTGGATTGACAACAGACGATCTTATTGGCTATTTGGAAGTTAGAGGGGACAAAAATTCGAAAGTATCGGGGCTATTAGAGGAGTTTAATTTAACACGAGAAGAAGGTGATCAATTGATTATGGAAGCTAGAAAAATATGGCTAGAATAACTTGATTTATTGATTTTTATAATGACTGACATCAAAGACACAAAAAAAAAGAAAAAGACTTTAAGTTTAAAGTTGGGTGCAAAACCTCCGATCACACCTAAAAGAAATATTGAAGCAGGTAAAACAGTAATTGTTGAAAAAAAGAGATATAAAAGAGGTATTAACATAGAAACTCAATCTCAAACTGTCAGCACAAATAAGCAAAATGCCACTGAAAGAATTTCAGAAGAAAACAATGAGAAAAGTCAAAATAAATCAGGTATTTTACTCAAACCACTATCAAAAGATGAACAAAAAAGAATACTAAAAGCTGACAACAAAAAAGATAAAAAAGATGAGATAGATAAAATCAGATCTGGAAAGTCACCTAATCAGTCAGAAAAACGAGATCCTTCATCAATTGAAAACGCAAATATCAATATTAATAATTTAGATAATAGAGATTTTAAAAGGGACTCTGATAAGAAAAAAAATTCAGAAAAATTAGTTGAAACTGAAGATAAAAAGAAAATACAAAATACGTTTGGTCGAAAAAAAATAAGAGAGAGAAAAGTTACTATTGTTACAGCTTTAAGTGATATTGACGAAAGAACAAGGAGTCTTGCGGCCTATAAAAGAGCAAAACAAAAAACCAAAAAAACCCAATTAGAGCAGGAACCTGCTAAGAAACTTATCAGAGACGTATACATACCCGAGTCCATAACAGTTAAAGAATTAGCAAATAGAATGACAGAAAAGTCAGGTGACTTAATAAAATCACTTATGAAAATGGGCATGATGGCCACAATAAATGAATCGATTGATGCTGATACAGCTGAAATTTTGGTTACAGAATTTGGTCATAATTTTAAAAGAGAAAATATAGAAGATCTTGAAAAAGACCTTATATCAAAAGATATTAAGGCAGAGAAGAAAGATATTAGATCTCCAATAGTGACAATAATGGGTCATGTTGACCACGGCAAAACATCTTTATTAGATAAGATCAGAAATTCAAATGTTGTTTCAGGGGAGAGTGGAGGTATCACTCAACATATCGGTGCATATGAAGTAATACACGATAGTAAAAAAATTACTTTTATCGATACTCCAGGACATGCGGCTTTCACAGATATGCGTGCTAGAGGAGCTAACGTAACAGATATTGTAGTTTTAATAGTTGCTGCTGATGACGGAGTAATGCCACAAACTAAAGAAGCTATCTCTCACGCAAAGTCAGCGAAAGTACCCATCATTGTTGCGATTAACAAATGTGATAAACCAGAATCAAATCCTCAAAAAATTAAAGAGCAACTTCTTTCAGAAGATTTAATAGTTGAGGATTTATCAGGTGAAATCCAATCAGTTGAAGTATCAGCAGAAACAGGTAGCAATATTGATAAATTACTTGAATCTATTGTTTTGCAAGCTGAACTCTCAGAATTAAAAGCAAACAATGAAACTTTTGCAGAAGCAACTGTCATCGAGGCCAATGTTGATAAAGGAAGAGGGCCCTTATGTAATATTATAGTTACGAATGGTAAACTAAAAGTTGGCGATATTGCTGTTGCTGGAAGTGAATATGGTAAAGTGAGAGCAATACTTAATGATAAAGGAAAAAATATACTAGAAGCAGTTTCATCGATGCCCGTTCAAGTGTTAGGGCTTAATGAACCACCTGAAGCCGGAGATAGCTTTGTTACTGTTGAAAGTGATGATAAAGCTCGAGAATTATGTGAAATCAGAAGCCTAATTAAAAAAAATAAAATTTTGCCAAAAAAAATAAAAAACATAGATAATGAACTTGCTTTTGGTTCGCTAGAAAATAATAAAGAAATACTCGAGGTCGTGATAAAAGCTGATACTCGCGGCTCATCAGAGGCTATAATCCATCAGTTAGAAAACATAAAAAGCGATAAGATTTTAATAAAAGTTATTCATTCCGGAGTTGGATTTATTAATGAAAGTGATGTAGCCCTTGCATATGCCTCAAACGCACTATTACTATCATTTAATTCAACATCGACAAAAGAAGCCAAAGCTAAAGCAAAAATTAATAATATCATAATACAAAACTTTAATATAATTTATGAGCTAATTGAGTTTGTATCTGATTATGCTAGCGGTAAGTTAAAGCCAACTTTAAAAGAGAATTTCATTGGAAAAGCTGAAGTGTTACAAATATTTAAAGTCTCAAAAATTGGAGCAATTGCTGGTTGTAGAGTTATAGAGGGTTCAGTAAGCAAAAATGCTAAGGTAAAAGTAACAAGAAATGAAAAGACTATTTATGATGGTGATATTCTAAGTTTAAAGAGAGAAAAAAATGAGGCCAATGAGGTAAAATCTGGGACTGAATGTGGAATAAGTATTAAAGAATTTAATGACTTTGAGGTAGGAGATTTTATTGAAGCATTTAGTATTGAGGAAATAGCACAATCATTGTGATCTTAAAAAGAAAAACTGCAAAAACCAGCAGATCAAATAAGGTTTCTGAAATAATTAGAAAAGCTATTAGTGAGGTTCTTGTAAAAAATGAAATGCCACTTGATGAACCGTTTCAGTTTCCAGTAAATGTAGTAAAAGTAGAAATGAATTCTGATCTAAAAATTGCGTATATTTATGTTATCTCTCATGAAAAAATTGACGATACGAAAGTAATTTCAAAATTAAAATCTTGCAAAAAATATCTTGCTAAAGAAGTAGCAAAATTAATTAATTTGAAGTTTTCTCCAAAACTTGTTTTTAGGAACGATAAAAGTTTTAATGATATTAGTGACCTGGAAAAACTACTTAAATCAGAAAAAGTTCTACATGATTTAAATAAAGAAACTGATCTATGAACAGTTGGATATTTATAGATAAACCAAAAGATATAACATCATTTAAAGTAATACAAAGACTTAGAAAAATTCTAAATATCAAAAAAATTGGTCATGCAGGAACTCTAGACCCTTTTGCAACAGGAATACTTGCCATTGCACTAGGAGAAGCGACAAAAAGTATTAAATATTTCAATCAGTATAAAGTTTATAAATTTAACGTTATTTTTGGAGAGTCAAAAGATACTGATGACATAACTGGAAATACAATTGATAAATCTAATATAATTCCAACTAGAAAGGAAATAGACCAATGTTTAAAAACATTTATAGGTAAGCATTCGCAAGTTCCACCTCAATACTCTGCGGTAAAAGTAAATGGCAAAAGAGCTTACAAGCTAGCAAGAAATAATCAAAATTTTCAAATACAAGCTAAAGATGTCTTTATCAAAAGCTTAGAATGCTTGGGGACTAACAACAATAAAGAGTTTTCTTTTAAAATGGAATGTTCCACTGGGACATACGTGCGATCAATAGCAAGAGATTTAGGAAAAATGCTAAGAACATGTGCCTATGTTTCACAATTAAGAAGAGTTAAAATTGGCAGAATTGAGGAAAAAGACATTATTTTACTAGATAAATTTGAAGAATTAGTTCATATTGGCGATCATTTTGAAGTTATGCATTCAATTAGAGACGTACTGGACGACATCCCAGCAGTATTGATCAATCAGGAATTAAGTCATAAATTTCAGAATGGTCTAAGCTTTGAATACCATAATAAAAAATCTAAGACAGATTATTTATTAATAGAAACTAAGACTAAGTTTGTTGGAATCGGTAAAGCTATAGATGGTAAAATAAGACCCGTAAGGGTATTTAATTTATAGAAGGATTTGTGATGTCGTTAAATAAAGAAAATAAAACTAAAATCATTGATGAATATGCGAGATCTAATAAAGATACAGGATCTCCAGAGGTGCAAATAGCAATTCTTAGTGAAAGAATATCAAACTTAACAGAGCATTTTCAGTCTCACAAAAAAGATAACCATTCAAGAACTGGGCTTATGCGATTGATAAATCAAAGACGAAGTTTGTTAGCTTACTTAAAAAAAAGTAATAAAGACTCTTACGAGAAACTTATAGATAAACTCGGTATTAGAAAATAAAGCAATGATAATTAAAATTTTTAGAGGAATAAAAAAATATGACAAAAGTTATTTCAAGAGAAATGAATTGGGGAGATCAATTATTAAAAATAGAAACAGGAAAGGTGGCAAAACAAGCAACAGCTTCGACAATAGTTAGTTATGGAGATACAGTTGTCATGGCTAATGTTGTAGCCGCAAAGACTGCTAAACCTGATATTGATTTTTTTCCACTCACCGTTAGCTATCAAGAAAAATTTTATGCAGCAGGAAAAATTCCTGGTGGTTTTTTTAAGCGTGAAGGAAGGCCAACAGAATTTGAAACTTTAACATCACGTTTAATTGACAGACCTATAAGGCCATTATTTCCTGAAGGTTTCAAGAACGAAACTCAAGTTATTTTAACTGTATTATCTCACGATACAGAGACAAATCCTGACATAGTTGCAATGATAGCCGCTTCAAGTGCTTTGACATTATCTGGTATACCATTCATGGGTCCAATTGGTGGATGTAGAGTTGGTTATGACGGTAAAAATTACATATTAAATCCAAAAATTAATGAAGAAACTCAATTAGACCTTGTAGTGTCTGGAACTCAAGACGCAGTCTTGATGGTAGAGTCTGAAGCTAAAGAACTTTCTGAGGAAATTATGCTGGGTGCAGTAAAATTCGGGCACGAATCGATGCAAGAAGTCATAAAAATAATTATCAATCTTGCTGAGGAGTGCGCTAAAGATCCGTGGGATTTTGAATACAATGTTAATGATGAGTTGATGAATGAGCTCAAAAGTGAATTCAAAGATCAAATCGAAAAAAGTTATTCAATTGTTGATAAGATGGAAAGACAAAACTCTCTAAGTGAAATTAAATCTGCTTTAGAAGAAAAATACACTGACATCGAAGATCAAAATATTAATGAAGTAATGTCATATTTTAAAAAAATTGAAAAAGATGTCGTTAGGTCTCAAATTTTGAATGATAAATCCAGAATTGATGGGCGTAAGCTTGATGAAGTAAGAGATATTTCTTCAGAAGTATCATGGTTGCCCAGAACACATGGATCATCTTTGTTTACTAGAGGCGAAACACAGGCAATAGTTGTTGCAACTCTTGGTTTTGGCGAAGATGAGCAACGAATTGAGGCACTTCAAGGCTCTTATAAAGAAAATTTTATGCTTCATTATAATTTTCCTCCATATTCAGTTGGTGAGGTTGGAAGAATGGGTTCGGCTGGTAGAAGAGAAATTGGTCATGGCAAATTAGCTTGGAGAGCCCTTAAAGCGGTATTGCCCAATAAAGAGGATTTTGATTATACAATCCGTTTAGTGTCAGATATCACTGAATCAAATGGTTCATCATCGATGGCGACTGTTTGTGGATCTTCACTCGCTCTAATGGATGCTGGGGTTCCCATCAAAAATTCTGTTTCAGGTATTGCAATGGGATTAATCAAAGAAGGCGATGATTTTGCCGTTTTATCTGATATTCTAGGTGATGAAGATCATTTAGGCGATATGGATTTTAAAGTAGCAGGCACCAAAGACGGTGTTACATCATTGCAGATGGATATTAAAATCACCGGAATCACATATGAAATTATGGAAAAAGCTCTCGACCAAGCTAAAGGAGGAAGAGAATATATCTTAAATGAGATGAATAAAGCATTAGACTCTCCTAGAACTGAGCTTGGACCTTACACACCTAGAGTTGAAATGATGAAAGTCAAAAGAGATAATATTGGTGAAATTATTGGAAAAGGTGGTGCAACTATAAAAGATATAATTGAAAAATCTGGAGCAAGAATCGATATTAGTGATAGTGGCAATGTAAAAATAGCTGGAACCAATAATGAATCAATTCAAGCCGCAATTGAATTAATAAACTCAATTATTGAAGAGCCTGAAGTTGGTCAGGTTTATGAGGGTAAGGTTGTTAAAATTATGGAATTTGGCGCATTTGTTAATTTCTTTGGAAAAAGGGATGGACTTGTTCATATTTCACAACTATCTGAAGAGAGAGTTGAGAAAGTTACTGACGTTGTAAGTGAAGGTGATATAGTTAAAGTCAAAGTAATCGGTTTTGATAAAGGCAAGGTTAAATTATCAATAAAGGATGCTGAAATCTAAACAAAGGTTTCATTAATGGAATACATTAATACTTCAGAAGATAAGCTTCATGAAGAATGCGGTGTGTTCGGTATATTTGGAAGCCCAGACGCTTCCACACTTACTGCCCTAGGATTGCATGCCCTACAACATCGTGGTCAAGAAGGTGCAGGGATTGTTTCATTTGATGGAGAAAAGTTTCACGGCGTTAGAAGACCAGGACTTGTTGGGGATCACTTTAATAAACAAGAGGTAATTGATAGGCTAAAGGGCAGCAATGCTATTGGTCATGTAAGATATTCAACAACTGGAGACTCAATTTTAAAAAATATTCAGCCATTGTATGCAGATTTAATGTCAGGCGGCTTTGCATGCGCACATAATGGGAATCTCACAAATGCTTCAGCTTTAAGAGAAAAGCTTGTTAGTCGTGGATCAATTTTTCAATCTACATCTGATACTGAAACAATTTTGCAATTAGTTGCGCAGTCTGAGAGAAAGCAAATAGTTGATAAACTTATAGACGCTTTATTTCAAATCCATGGAGCCTATTCACTTGTTATTCTTACAAATAAGAAACTTATTGGTGTAAGAGATCCTTATGGAATAAGACCTCTAGTTCTTGGTGACCTTAATGGGGCCCCAGTTCTAGCTTCAGAAACATGTGCTCTTGATATTATTGGTGCAAAATTTATCAGAGAAATTGAAAATGGAGAAATAATAATAATTTCAGAAAAAGGGATGGAAAGCATTAGACCTTTCCCAAAAGTTGCTGAAAGACCATGTATTTTTGAGAGAATTTATTTTTCTCGACCTGACAGTATGTTAGGCGGTAATACAGTTTATTCTTATAGAAAAAATCTTGGAATAGAATTAGCAAAAGAACATCACATTGATGCGGATACTGTTGTGCCTGTTCCTGACTCGGGGGTTCCAGCCGCTCTTGGCTATGCTCAGCAGTCAAGCATGCCATTTGAACTTGGTATAATTAGAAACCACTATGTTGGAAGAACATTTATTGAGCCATCCCAAAGTATTAGACAATTTGGTGTGAAACTTAAACATAATGCTAATGTTTCGTATATTAAAAATAAAAAAGTTATTTTAATTGATGACTCAATTGTGAGAGGAACTACGGCTAAAAAAATTATTAAAATGATTTATGATGCAGGTGCAAAAGAAGTACATTTGGGTATAGCATGTCCTCCGATAAAACATCCTGATTTCTATGGTATAGATACACCTGACTATAATGAACTTATTGCGTCCAAAAACAGTATTGAAGAGATTAATAAAGCTATTGGATCAAAATCTTTATTTTTCTTATCATTAGAAGGCACTTATCAAGCTATGGGTTATGACTCTAGAAATCCCGATCAACCTCAATTTACTGATCATTGTTTTACAGGCGAGTACCCTACAAGTTTGATTGATCGTGAAAAAGGCAATATATCAAAACAGTTCTCTCTTTTAACTGAAAAAAACTAAATTTCTTTAGGAACACCTACAATATTATAGCCACAGTCAACGTAATGAGTTTCACCTGTTACGCCGGAAGACAAATCACTGAGTAAGTACAGGCCTGATTTTCCAACATCCTCTAAATCAATGTTTCTATTCATTAAAGAATTTTTCTCAGACCACTTCATCATGTCTTTACCACCAGAAATACCAGCCATAGCAAGTGTTTTCATTGGTCCTGCTGATAATGCATTGACCCTAATGTTTGAAGGGCCGAGATCAGCAGCTAAATATCTTACACTGGACTCAAGAGCAGCTTTTGCGACACCCATTACGTTGTAGTTCCGAATATATTTTTGAGATCCATCATAAGTAAGTGTTAGAAGTGAACCGCCATTTTTCATTATTTTTTCAGCTTCGTGAGCTACCTCTGTAAAAGAAAAACATGAAATAAGCATAGTATTTGAAAAATTATTGCGTGATGTATTCAAATATTTTCCTTTTAATTCTTCTTTTTCAGAAAATGCTATTGAATGTAATACAAAGTCAATTTCGCCCCAATGATTTCCAATTTCATCAAATGATTTTTTAATAGATCCTTCCTTCAAAACATCACATTCAATTAAAAAACTACTGTTAATAGAATTCGCAAGTGGCTCTACTCTTCGATGCAAGGACTCTCCTTGATAAGTAAAACAAAGCTCAGCGCCTTCATCAGATAATTTTTTTGAAATCCCCCAAGCAATAGAATGGTCATTAGCAACACCCATAACCACCCCTTTTTTTCCATGCAGTAAACTCATCCTTCAAACCTCTTAAACACTAATGATGCATTTGTACCGCCAAATCCAAAGCTATTACTCATTGCGGTATCAATTTTTTCATCATGACGTGAAGTTAGAATATTCATTCCAATTGCTTCATCATCCAACTCATCAATATTAGCAGACTCTGAAACAAAATTATTATTCATCATTAATAAAGTATAAATTGACTCATGAACACCAGCGGCGCCTAAAGAATGCCCACTTAAAGATTTTGTAGAACTGATAAGAGGTAAATCATCTTTAAATACTTTTTTTATTGCTTTCAATTCAGCAATATCACCTACAGGCGTTGATGTCCCGTGAGCATTAATGTAATCAATTTTTTCAATATCTTTTTTTGCCATCCTCATGCATCTTTCAGCACCTTCTCCTGATGGCTGAACCATGTCATGACCATCTGATGTAGCTCCATAACCAACTATCTCCGCATATATCTTGGCATTTCTTTTTACCGCTGTCTCTAAATCTTCCAAAACGACTACCCCACCTCCGCCAGCAATTACAAAACCATCACGATGTTTATCAAAAGCCCTGGAAGATTTTGAAGGTTGATCATTATATTTTGAAGATAAAGCGGGCATTGCATCAAAGAGTGCTGACAAAGTCCAATCTAATTCTTCACCACCCCCAGCAAATATACGATCCTGTTTTCCCATTTGTATAATTTCAAAAGCGTTACCTATACAATGAGCGCTAGTAGAACACGCTGAACTTATTGAATAATTTATACCTTTAATTTTAAAATACGTTGATAAAGTTGCAGAGTTGGTGCTGCACATGACTTTTGGAACGCTTGTAGGACCAATTTTTTTTGGCCCTTTTTGTCGAGTGATGTCAAACGCTCTTAGTAAGCTTTTAGTAGATGGTCCGCCTGATCCCATAATTAAACCTGTCATATTATTCGATATTTCATCTTCATTAAGTCTGGAGTCCTCAATAGCCTCATTCATAGCAATATAATTATAGCTTGCTCCATCTCCCATAAATCTAAGAAACTTTCTTTCTATAGTCTCCTCTAAATCGAGATCTATTTGGCCACTCACCTGGCTTCTAAAACCCATTTCTTTTTGTGATTGGTCAAAAGAAATACCGGACGAAGCATTGTATAGTGATGTTTTGACTTCATCTTTATTATTTCCAAGAGATGACACGACTCCGAGACCTGTAATTACAACTCTTCTCATTATTTAATCAGTCCTACCTTTAATCCTTCGGCAGAATATATTTGCTTACCATCTACTTCTACCACTCCATCGCCTACTCCTACAATAACGCCTCTTTTTATTATTTTTTTCATTTCAATTTTATATTCAACCAATTTTGAGTCCTTTAAAATTTCACCACCAAACTTTACGTTTCCTGAACCTAGCGCCCTACCGCGTCCAGGTTCACCAATCCATCCCAAATAGAATCCAACTAATTGCCACATTGCATCCAAGCCTAGACATCCTGGCATTACAGGATCCATTTCAAAATGACAATCAAAAAACCACAGGTCTGGTGTTACGTCCAATTGAGCAACAATTTCACCTTTGCCGAATTTACCACCACTATCAGTAATTTTTGTTATTCTATCAAACATTAACATTGGGGGAAGTGGAAGCCGTGCATTTCCAATTCCAAACATTGTGCCGTGAGCGCAATCTAAAAGATCTTCTTTTGTAAAGCTTGATTTTTTTTTCACAAGGTTTATCTATCTTATTGTTTTATATGAAGTTTGTAAGATTAATGTATTATTATTGTAAAATACATTAAATTTTAATAAAAATAAATTTATGAAAGATATCAAGCATTTTTTGAGACAAAACTCGCTAAGACCAACTAAGCAAAGAGTGATCATAGCTAATTACTTATTTGACGGTGTAAACAAGCATGTAACAGCTGAAACTCTGTCAAATAAACTTTTGAAGATGAAAGCGGAAATATCCCTTGCAACAATTTATAATACCCTTCACGATTTTTACGAAAAAGGTCTTTTAAAAAAATTAATGATTAATTCTGAACGTATTTATTTTGATACTAACACTGAGCATCATCACCACTTTTATTCTAAAAAGGATCAAAAATTGATTGATATTAATGTAGATATGAAAGTAAGCGGCCTCCCAAAGCCTCCAAAAAATAAAAAAATTAATAAGATAGAAGTTCTAGTTCACTTAGATAATTAATTGATAATAATTCTCAATATCAGTTTAGAACGATTCTAATGTATTGACTTTTTTTGAATCAATAATATCTTTGTATTAACTTATTAAGGAGAGACAAATGACTGAATTAAAAGATAGCAAAACTTTGGATAACCTAAAAGCAGCATTCGCAGGTGAGAGCCAAGCAAATAGAAGATATTTATACTTTGCACAAAAAGCAGATGTAGAAGGCCACAATGATGTTGCGGCTGTATTTAGATCAACTGCAGAAGGTGAAACAGGACACGCTCATGGACATTTAGAGTTTATGGAAGAAGTAGGTGATCCTGCAACAGGAGAACCAATTGGTTCAACAGAGGATAATCTAAAAGCTGCTATAGCTGGAGAAACTCATGAGTATACTGATATGTATCCAGGCATGGCAAAGACTGCAAGAGAAGAGGGTTTTGACGAAATAGCTGATTGGTTCGAAACATTGGCTAAAGCTGAAAAGTCTCACGCAGGCAAATTCCAAAAAACATTAGACTCAATCGATTAATTAAAAAGGGGCTAAAATAGCCCCTTTTTTCTATCATGGAAATAAAAAAAGAAGGCAGTTTAGCTGCACCTACACGTGATATTGTAGATTGGAACTCAGATGAATATCTAAATGAAAAAGCTTTAGATGCTGAGATGCGTCGACAGTTTGAAGTTTGTCATAGTTGCCGACGGTGCTTTAATCTCTGCGATAGTTTTCCAACATTATTTGATTTTATTGACGACTCTCCAAATGAGTCAGTTGATGATTTAACAAAAAAACATTTCGAGGATGTTACAGATAAATGCACATTATGTGATATGTGTTTTATGACTAAATGTCCTTACGTACCGCCCCATGAATTTAATATCGATTTTCCTCATCTGATGCTCAGATACAGAACTTATCAAGAAAATCAAAAAAAATTATCTAAAATTCCAAAAGAACTTGCAAAGGTAGATCGAAATGCGAGTCTCGCAAGACTGTCGCCCAGTATAGCTAATTGGTCATCTGATAAAAAAAATAAATTAACAAGAAGTCCGTTGGAACTTATGACAGGTATAGATAAAGATGCTGAATTACCTAAGTTCGAAAAAAAGTCATTTCATGATAACTTCAAAAATATTTCTAATAAGCTAAATAAAAATGCTCCAGCTTACGGAAGAAAGGTCGCAATTTATTCAACATGTTATGTTAACCATAATAATTCAAAAGTAGGAGTAGCAGCTAATAATGTTTTAAATTTTAATGGTGTGGACACAATATCAACGTACCCAGGTTGTTGCGGAATGCCACATTTAGAGCAAGCGCAGCATGAAAAAGTAAAAATTCAATCGGAAAATATCTCAGAAGAATTATGTAAACTTATCGATCAAGGTTATGACATAGTAACTCTCACAGCCAGTTGTGGTTTAATGTTAAAATTTGAATGGCCATTAATTAACCCAGAAAATAAATATGTTAAACGGCTATCAAAGCATGTTTTTGACATTGATGAATATATTGTTGATATAGCTAAAAAAGAAGGACTTGTTGATGGTTTACAATCTTTTGATGATGGAATTACTGTTCACAACGCCTGCCATGCTCGGGCACAAAATATGGGCAATAAAGCGCTAGAAATGTTGAAAAAAATTCCCGAGACCAAAGTAGATGTCGTTGAAAAGTGCGCTGGACATGGTGGAACTTTTGGGGTTATGAAAAAAACAAGAAAGTCGGCAATTAAATATGGCAGGGCGACAGCTCGTCAAATCCGAAACAAAAAAAACAAGTATATGGTTTCCGATTGTCCGCTCGCTTGCAAACACTTAAATGAATTTTTGAATGATGACAAAGAAGCAAATTATATTTCTATGCACCCAATAGAAGTTATAGCAAAATCCTATAATTTAACTTGATATTTAATGATTAATTATTAGGTAAGTGATATGCCAATCGAACAAAAAAAAATCGACTCGTCAGATTTATTAGACTTAACTACCTATTCAAAAGAGCGTAAGGCAATTCGAAAAGAAGTTGTTGCAATGAAAAAAAATAGACGAGTAGAGTTAGGACCACATTCCACTTTCTACTTTGAAAATTTTTTTACAATGAAGGCTCAGATACAGGAAATGCTTTATATTGAAAAAGGTGGAGACGAACAATTAAGAGATGAATTAGAGGCGTATAATCCCCTAATACCAAATGGTTCAGAATTAGTTGCTACATTCATGTTTGAAATAGATAATCCATTAACTAGAAAAAAAGTTTTGTCATCTTTAGGTAATGTAGAAAATAAGACATATATAAAGGTCAATGGAAATAAAATTTTTGCTGTGCCTGAAAATGACGTAGATCGTACAGACAACTCAGGAAAAACATCATCAGTTCATTTTCTACACTTTAAGTTTGAAGATCATCATATTAAAGATTTTAAAGACATGGATTGCTCTGTTGAGATTGGAACCGACCACGAACACTATCCACATATTTCTGTTCTTACTAATGAGGTAAAAGCTGCACTAATAAAAGATTTTGATTAATCTTTTCCGGTAGATCCAAATCCTCCATCTCCCCTTTTTGTTTGATCAAGATTTTGAACTTCTTTAAACTTTACTTGTATAGCATTTGTGAAGACTATTTGAGCAATTCTATCTTTTGGATGAATGGTAAACTCATCTTTGCTTAAATTTATTAATACAACTTTTATTTCACCTCTGTAATCACTATCTATTGTTCCAGGAGTATTCAAAATTGTTATACCATGTTTAAATGCTAAACCGGATCTTGGCCGAATCTGAGCCTCCAAACCTTTTGGCATTGCAATTGAAATTCCACACGGAATAATTTCTCTTTCCCATGGACGAATTTTAATTGAATTTTCAATGGATGCGCTTAAGTCGACTCCTGCGGCCTCATCAGTCTGATAAGAAGGAATATCAAAATCCTTAAGTTTTGAAGTTTTTTTTATTTGTACTTCTGAGAATGGTAGATTAGCCAAATCAATAATATCAATTATTCAAGTGAAGAGAAATTTTTTGACACAGTTTCTTGGCTACTTCTTTTTTTGTCATCAATTCCCAGTTTTCAGAATATAGTTTTGATGTAAAGTATATTTTGTTTGTGTCCTGATTAAATACACTATTTTCTGAAACATCGTTGCCTAGAACCCAATCACAGCCTTTTTTATTTAGTTTTTCATTGGAGTTTCTCTCAAGATTACTGGTCTCAGCTGCGAATCCTACTACTAGTTTTGGTCTTAGATGGTTTCTTTTACTCAGTCTTTCCAAAATATCTGGGTTTTCTTCTAAAATCATATTTTGACGTGATCCATCTTTCTTTATCTTTGTAATCTCTTTATTAGCAATCTTATAATCTGCTACGGCAGCAGCACATACGGCTATATCTGCTGGCAGTGAACTTTCGCAAGCTTCTAACATTTGATCAGCTGAGTCCACGTTTATGACCTGTTCTACATTAGGCCTGGTTAAGCTCGTTGGGCCAGAAACTAAAGTTGTTTTTGCGCCTAAGCTTTGTAATGTTTCTGCTATTGCATAGCCCTGTTTTCCAGAGGACTCATTAGAGATAAATCTTACAGGGTCTATCATTTCTTTAGTTGGACCAGCAGTAACTAAAGCAGTTCGGTTTACAAGAGGTTTATAATCAAGCGCATCAAAATATTTTTTAATGAATTTTACCACTTCATTCGGTTCAGCCATACGGCCTTCTCCGTATTCACCGCAAGCCATTTCACCGTTATCCGGGCCGATAAATTCGATGCCATCGTTTTTCAATGTCTCAACATTTCTTTGTGTAGAATTATTCAACCACATTCTTACATTCATTGCTGGTGCAATCAGTATTGGCTTGTTTGTAGCCATGAGAACGGTGGATGCAAGATCATCAGCTACCCCGTAAGCCATTTTTGAAATTATATTTGCAGTTGCTGGAGCAACTAAAATAATATCTGACAATCTAGAAAGTTGAATGTGACCCATTTCATGCTCATCTGTTAAATTAAACAAGTCAGTATAAACTTTGTTTCCTGAGAGACTCTCAATAGATAAAGGTGTTACAAATTCAGACCCAGATTTTGTTAAAATACATGTTACGTCTACATTATTTTTTTTTAATTCACGTATTGTTTCTAGAGACTTATATGCAGCAATACCTCCAGTAATAATCAATAGAACTTTTTTATTTTGCATTTTGTACACGTATACTTTTTTTTTCTAAATGACTAGTAATAAACGAAAAATTTATCTAAATGAATACAAAAGCAAGCATTATTCCAACTATAAGGGCTACACCGCCTATTACATATGAATTGCTAGTGCTATTTTTTGGAGTCTTATCCTCTTCATTCTTTACAATCAAATCAAAGGCTTGATCAGCTCTTGAGATAAAGTCGGGAATGTCAGGCACTTTTCTTGCTATACTTTGTAATGCTTGTTGTGTTTGTTGAAGTCTATTTTTTATTCCTAACTCATCTTTTAGCCATGTTTCAATTTCAGGTTTCGATACTTCCCAAAAATTAATATCTGGATCCAACTTTCTGGCAACGCCCTCAACTGTTATCATTGTTTTCTGTAAAAGCAAAAGCTGTGGTTGTAAAAACATATTAAATTGCTTTGTTATATCAAATAACTGAAGAAGCACATTTCCCATTGAAATATTTTTAGCTTTTTGATTTATGATTGGTTCCCCGATCGATCTCAAAGCTTGTGAAAAATCCTCTATAGATTGATTTTTGTCAATCAAGCCTGCTTCTTGATGAATTTTTGCAATATGTAAATAATCTTGTTTTATAAAACCATAAATAATTTCTGCTAAATAAGATCTATTTTTTTTATCTAATCTACCCATAATACCAAAATCAACCGCTAAAAGTTTACCTTTTGGATTAAGGAACAAATTACCTTGATGAAGGTCTGCATGAAAATATCCATCTCTTATTGACTGTCTTAAAAAATTTATAATCAGATTTTCAGCTGCCTGTTTTTTATTTACTTTTTTTTCGTTCAACTCATCAATTTTATCTGCTGGAATACCAATAATTTTTTCCATCGTGAGTATTTTTTGAGTAACTTTATCCCAATAAACTGTCGGTACATAAAAACTCTCATCCATATTCGTATTCTCAGATAACTCTGAAGCAGCCGCAGCCTCATATCTTAAATCCAGCTCGAACTTTATGACTTCCTTTGCTTTTTTTATTATAGAATTAGGCCTTAACCTTTGAAATTCACTAAAATTTTCCATGAAAGTGGTAAGCCACTCAAGCCTTTCCATTTCCTGATTGATTATTTTTTCTATTTCTGGCCTTAGAACTTTCACCGCCACATCAATTTCTGTATTAGATGACTTTATTTTAGCAAAATGCACTTGAGCAATTGAAGCTGCTGCAATTGGTTCGCTAAATTGCGAAAAAACATTATCAATATTTGTTCCAAACTCATCTTCAATAATTTCAATAGCTGTTTTTCTTGAAAAGGCCGGTAAATTATCTCTTAGTAATGATAGGTCCTCCGCAATTGTATTGCCTACGATATCAGGCCTTGTAGATATTAACTGTCCTAGTTTAACGAATGAAGGACCAAGTTCGTTCAGTGCTTGCGCAATCCTTAACCCGTCAGATTTATTCTTATGGTTTCTATCATAAGACACACCTATAGAAATTAAATTAGTGAAAAAAATAAATAAATATTTAAATCGTATATTTTTATTTATTAAGATTAATACATTGTACTTTTTTAGTACTCTAATTAGTTTGATCAAAAAAAGTAAATTACTGAGCATTTATAGTTTTTGTGGCATTGTGTATGGCTACTATTCCATTAAAAATATTACGATAGTTTACATCTTTAAATTTTGTACTCTCAATTATTTTTTTAAAATTTTCTTGTGATGGGAAATTACTAATTGTTTTTGTTAAGTACTCATAAGGCTTTTCATCTCCAACAATAATTTTACCCATTACTGGTATAATTGAAGAATAAAAATTATACACACTTGAAATTGTTTCATTCTCAGCTTTAGAAAATTCCAAGCAATAAAATTTTCCCCCAGGTTTTAAGACTCTGTATGCTTCACTCAGTGATTTTTCAATATTAGAAAAATTCCTAACACCAAATGATACGAGGTATGCATCAAATGTATTTTCTTTAAAAGGGAGATCTTCTGCTGGTGCAACAATCCATTCAATTTTATCTTTAAAGGTGTGATTTTTTTTTCCTTCTTCAACCATAAATTTATTAGGATCACACACAGTAGCCTTTCCTTTGCCTTTAACCCTTTTTAAAAATCGTCTTGCAACATCACCAGTTCCTCCGGCTACATCAATTATATGCATCTCCTTTTCCGGAGAAAGCCAATCGATTAGTAATTCTTTCCAATATCTATGTGCACCAAGTGACATAATATCATTCATGATATCGTATTTGCTTGCAACTTTATCAAAAACTTCTTTTGTTTCCATAATACGCTTATTTATTTAATATCTTATAAACTAAAAAAGTATAAATGTAATATATGCCAGAGCTACCAGAAGTCCAAACAGTTGTAAATGGTATAAAAAGCAAAATTAATAAGCATAAAATTTTACGATTCAAGAAATATATAAGTAAATTAAGATATCCTATCCAAAAAAATTTATCTTCAAAAGTAGAGAGCTCTACAGTTACAACTGTTTTTCGAAGAGCAAAATATATAATTATAAATTTATCAAATAACAGATCCTTAGTAATACACTTAGGCATGTCAGGAAGGATTATTATTGTAAAAAATAATAAAAAAAAATTTAAACACACACATTTCTCTATCTTATTTAACAAGAACTTAGTTATTCAATTTATTGACCCAAGAAGATTTGGATATATTTTCGTTACGGAAACGGCCTCATTAGAAAAACATAGGTTCTTTGTGAACCTCGGAGTTGAGCCTCTTATTGGACAATTTAATGATCGATATCTTTTGAACGTAACGAAAAATAAAAAATCACCGATTAAAAATATAATTATGAATCAAAAATATATTGTTGGTGTTGGAAATATTTATGCGTCTGAAGCATTATTTATGTCAGGTATTCATCCATCCAGGTTAGGTAAAGATATTACAAAACGGGATTCTGAAAAATTGGTGCGCGCTATTAAAAGTGTATTAAAAAAATCTATAAAATTAGGCGGTTCAAGCATAAACGATCATACGATGGTTTCTGGAAAGATGGGATATTTTCAAAATAAATTGTATGTTTATGGCAGAGAAGGATCAAAATGCGTAAAAAGATCTTGTCAGTCGCCCATAATACGAATAGTAATAGCGCAACGTTCATCATTTTATTGTTCTGAATGTCAAAGATAACAAAATATAATTAATTATGGCCAATACAAAATCTGCAAAAGGTAAAGTAAGAGAGATTTCTAAAAAAACAGATATCAATAAATCTGTAAGGAATAGATATCGTACCTATATCAAAAAAGTAGAACTAAATATTGTTAAAGGTGATAAAGCTAAGGCCAGAGAGTCTCTAAAGCAGGCAGAGTCAGAGATGATGTCAGCTGTTTCAAAAAAGATTGTTCATAAAAATACTGCTTCAAGAAAAATCTCACGTCTATCAAGTCAAATAAAGTCTCTTAAATAGATTCATTAAACTTTTCCGTAGCTTATGATAAGCAGTGAAAGTTACATACAAACATAACGCAGTAATTTAACTCTAAATTTTATAAGTATCTTAATTCCTTTTCCTATTGCGATTCATTTTTAGAGAAGCTAATTTAATTTAAATTAAAAAATATCTTTTTTAATTATTCAGAGAAAATAATTTTTTAAGACTAAATTATTAAAAAATTTAGTCAGGGCTTTTTTGATCAAATTTTAAATTCATCAAAAAAATTTAAAAAAGGCATATGTTTTTTTTGTAAATTAGATAAGATTTTATTAGGGCTATTGGAGGGGCTTGCAAAAAATGTATCAAGATCTTAATCAGAATCGAGCTTCATCAGTAAATTTAAAAGATCAATGGAATTCAGTCTTAAAAAAGCTCAATACAGAATATGGAAATGAGATATTTAATAGTTGGATCAAGAATATTTCAATAAGAAACCTAGAGGAAGATGTTTTATACTTCACTGTGCCTACAAGATTTATTAGAGATTGGATTACTTCACATTACTTAGATAAAATTATTTTTTTTCTAAACCAAGAAAACTCACAAATCAAAAGAGTAAAAATAAATATTGATAATTCACTAACTGCTAATATGCTTAATATTGACAAAGATCCAAGTGACCAAAGAAAAATAAATAATAACACAAACAATTCTAATTACATTGATGATTGGCCGTTAGATGACAGATTTAAGTTTGATAAATTTGTTGTTGGTCCATCGAATGAACTTGCTTTTGCTTCTGCGAAAAGATTTTGTTCAATTGACGTAAATGATTTTAACCCTCTTTACATTTATGGCGGTGTTGGTTTGGGTAAAACTCACTTACTTCATGCAATTGGATGGAAATTAAAAGAAGACAATACAGCTAACAGTGTTTTATATCTTTCGGCTGAAAGATTCATGTTTCAATTTATAAAATCTCTAAGACAAAAAGACACAATGTCTTTTAAGCAAAAATTTAGATCCGTAGACGTATTAATACTCGACGATATCCAGTTCATGATTGGTAAAGTTTCAACGCAAGAGGAGTTTTTTCATACTTTTAATTCACTATTGGATATGAACAAAAAAGTTATAATTTCAGGCGATAGATCCCCAAGTGAATTAGGCAGCTTTAATGAGAGAATGAAGTCAAGATTATCAGGTGGATTGGTAGTAGATATTATGCCTGCAGATTTTAATTTGAGATTTTCAATTATTAAAAATAAATATGAAGAACTTGTTAAGAGAAATAAAAATTCATTAAGTCTAGATGAGGAGGTATTATCGTTTTTAGCTAGAACAGTAACTTCTAATGTAAGAGAACTTGAAGGTGCTCTCAACAAAGTTTATACATTTTCAAATATCTTAGGTAAGAAAATCGATGTTGAACTAACCAAGTCGGTTTTAAAAGATTTGCTTAAGTCTAATGATAGAAGAATTACAATAGATGAAATTCAAAAGAAAGTATCAAGTTATTATAACATCAAGCTTGACGATCTTATATCTAGTAGAAGAATAAGAACTTTTGCAAGACCAAGGCAAGTAGCAATGTATTTATCAAAAAAACTAACAACTAGGTCACTACCTGAGATTGGAAGAAAATTTGGAGGAAGAGATCATACGACTGTTATTCACGCAGTAAAAAAAATTGATGAATTAAAAGAACATGATTCTAAATTTGATGAGGATGTAAACTTGATTACTCAAATGATAACTTCTATTTAATCAATTACTGATGCTTAATACTTTATGGAATTTAAAATAAATAGTTCAGATCTACTGAAGGCACTGTCTCATATTCATGGAATTGTCGAGGTTAGACACACATTGCCAATACTCTCAAACATTATATTAAAAGTAAAAGATAATGAATTAACTCTATCATCGACGAATTTAGATATATATTGTGCAGATAAAATCAAAGCAGAAGTCACTACAGCAGGTGAAATTTCAGTTTCAGCAGTAACATTTTTTGAAATCGTTAAACGACTTCCATCAGGTTCAGAAGTTTTGATGATAATGGAAGAAGGTGAAAATGAAATTATGCTAAAATGTGGAAGATCTAAATTCAACTTATCAACTCTTAAAACTGACGATTTTCCAATTATTTCTGATAATGATTTGTCAATAAACTTTGTCCTAAGCGCTGATGAATTGATTAGAATTATAGACAAAACTAAATTTGCAGTGTCAAACGAGGAAACGAGATACTATTTAAATGGCATTTTTCTGCATAAAGCTGATAGGAATTCCATACAATTTTTAAGGGCTGTTGCCACAGACGGCCATCGCTTGGCACAATATGATATTCCACTCCCACAAGGTGCTGAAGAGATAACTGGTATCATTATTCCAAAAAAAACTATTTTTGAGTTAAGAAAAGTACTTGATGATGCCAATGGCGACGTAAATATTTCGTTAAATGAAAATAAAATTAAATTTACTTTTAATGATCTAAAAATTATCTCTAAGGTTATCGATGGTACGTTTCCTGACTACACAAAAGTTATACCTCAGAATAATAACAAAAATTTTAAGACGAATAATAATGAATTAAAAAATGCTATTGATCGTGTTTCAGCCGTTGCAGCTAATGAAGAGTCTAAATCTAAAGCAATCAAGCTATCTTTAGAGGATAATAAGCTTAATCTAAGTGTTGAAAGTCAATCAAAAGGTTCAGCAAATGAGATATTAGATATTAGCTATGATGGTGATAAAGTTGATATCGGTTTTAATTCTAAATATATTATAGATATTTGTAATGAAGTCGATGGAGAGGAAGTTGACATAAGTTTATTAGACTCGGTCTCGCCAGCCATTATTCTTGATAAGACAGATGAAAATCTATTTTTTGTTCTAATGCCTATGCGAATTTAATTATGTATCCTAATACTAGGATTGACAAAATTTCGCTAATTAATTTTAAAAATCATTTAAATACAAATCTAAAAAATCTCAGTTCATTCGTTGTCCTTAATGGAAATAATGGATCAGGAAAAACAAATATATTAGAGGCTATATCACTTTTTTCACCTGGTCGCGGTATAAAAAATTCACGCTTTGTGGAGATGCCAAATAAGGATAGGGATCAAAAAGATTTTAAGATTAAAATAAATGTAAAGTATGACACTGGTGAAGTTGAACTTTATAGAAGTTTCTCATCTGTAGAAAAAAATAAAAATTATATTTCAGTAGATAATGAGAAAATTACTAATTTTCAATTATTAGAATTCATAAATATATTATGGATTACACCAATTATGGAAAAAGTATTAATTCAAAGTAACTCAGAGAAAAGAAATTTTTTTGATCGTCTTATTTTCAATATAAATAAAAGCCACTTAAAAAATTATGCAAAACTGCAAAAATTACTAAGCGAGAGATTAGCTTTATTGAAAGATAAAAATTACGATAATGATTGGTTAATTATTGTCGAAAAAAACATTGCAAACCTCTCGGTTAGATTACTAATTGATAGAACAACTTTTATCGACCATCTTAACAATAATCTAAGATCTGTTAAAGTTCCTTTCAATGCGTGCCAAATCGATATTTATCATGAATTGTCCAAATTAGGTAATATTAGTAATTATGAAGATTTTACCGAAAAATACATAAATGCATTAAATAAAAACAGGGAAATAGATTCTGCATTAAACAAAACCACCTTAACAGTCAATAAGGTAGAAATTAAAATATTCAATAACATTGAAAGGATTATTGAAGCTAGAAATTGCTCAACCGGGGAACAAAAATCTATATTACTTTCAATATTTTTATCAGTTGCTAATATGGTAAAAGACCAAAACAACAGTCGTTCCCCTATTATTTTAATTGATGAGGCAATGGCACATCTGGATACTGAACATAAAGAATTTCTATTTAGTGAACTAGAGAGTTTAAAATCACAAGTATGGTTCTCTGGTGTTTCAAAAGATCTATTTGAGAATATTAATAACCAAACTGTTTTCTTTGACATGAAAAATGTTGTATAATGTAATAAAACAAAACATATAAGTGAGCGAAGTTTCAAATAATTACGGCGCTGAGTCCATCAAAGTTCTAAAGGGTCTTGAGGCGGTTCGAAAGAGACCAGGAATGTACATTGGCGATACCGATGATGGTAGCGGTTTACATCATATGATATTTGAAGTTGTTGACAATTCAATTGATGAGGCTCTTGCAGGTCATTGTGACCAAATAGCTATTACTTTGAACAGTGATGGATCGGTTACTGTAGAAGATAATGGTAGAGGGATACCCACAGAAATTCATCCTGAAGAAAAAATCTCAGCAGCAGAAGTGATAATGACCCAACTTCATGCAGGTGGAAAGTTTGATCAAGACTCATATAAGGTGTCGGGAGGCTTACATGGAGTAGGCGTTTCAGTTGTTAACGCATTGTCTTCTAAACTACACCTAAATATATACAGAGATCAAAAAGAGCATTTTATTGAATTTAATAATGGAGAAGCCTTAAGTCCTCTTAGTATAACAAATAAAAACATAAAGAAAAATGGCACCAAATTAACATTTTACCCAGATAAAAATATTTTTTCAGAAACTGAATTTGACTCAAAAATTTTAAAACAAAGATTTAGAGAGATGGCTTTCTTAAACTCTAAGATAACTATAATTTTTAATGATAGTCGTAATGCAGATAAAAAAGAAAGTAAATTTCATTACGAGGGAGGTATTAGTGAATTCGTTAAATATCTTGATAAATCAAAAAAATCACTGATCGAAAAACCAATAAGTATAGAGGGGTACAAGAATAAGATTGAGTTTAGCTGCTCTCTATGGTGGAATGATAGTTATTATGAGCAAATTCTCACCTTTACTAATAATATTAGACAAAAGGACGGCGGCACTCATTTATCAGGTTTCAGAGCAGCACTTACAAGAGTTGTAAATAATTATTTAGATGGTAGTAAAGTTTCAAAGAAACAATCTATAACCCCAAATAGTGATGATATTAGGGAGGGATTAACTTCAGTTTTATCTGTTAAAGTTCAAGATCCAAAGTTTTCTTCTCAAACAAAAGATAAGCTTGTTTCTTCTGAGGTAAGACCAGTGATAGAGAATTTAGTCAATGAAAAATTATCTGACTGGTTTGAACGACATCCAAATATAGCAAAAGAAATTTTTTTAAAAATTCAAAAAGCTGCTGAGGCAAGAGAAGCAGCAAGAAAAGCTAGAGAACTTACAAGAAGAAAATCTGCACTTGAAATAACAAACTTACCAGGAAAACTAGCTGACTGTCAGGAAAAAGATCCATCACTTTCAGAAATATTTATTGTCGAGGGAGATTCTGCTGGTGGTTCGGCTAAACAGGGTAGAGATAGAAAGTTTCAGGCAATATTACCATTAAGAGGTAAGATACTTAATACTTGGAAATCGAGAACAGATAAAATCTTAGGTTCACAAGAAATAGGCACTTTAATAACAGCACTTGGAACAGGTATAGGGCCAAATGAATTTAATTCTGAAAAGTTAAGATACCATAAAGTTATAATAATGACTGATGCTGATGTTGACGGGTCTCATATAAGAACACTTTTGCTGACTTTCTTTTTTAAGGAAATGAGAGGACTTATTGAAAACGGTAATCTATACATTGCGAGACCGCCTTTATTTAAAATTAAACGAGGTAAAGAAGAACTTTATATAAGTGATGAGGAAAATCTTCAAAAATCTCTTATAAAATACGGAGTCGATGATGCAATATTTAAGACTGCACTAGGAAATGAATTAAAAGAAGAGGAATTAGTAAATACTCTAAATAAAATAACAGAAGTCATTGAGATTTATAGTAAGGTTCCTGATAGATATGATAGAAAAGTGTTAGAGCAAATTGCAATTTCTGGATGTTTGGATGTTAATAAATTTTTAGGCTCAAAAGAAAAAACAAAAGACGCTATTAATTATATTGCAAAAAGGATTAATATAAGTAGACCAGATTATGACAGAGGTTGGAAGGGTGAATATTTAATTGATAAGGGATTTGTATTTAGGCGTGAATTGAGAGGTCTTGAGGACAGTATTGTTATAGATAATAATCTGTTAGGATCGCAACTAATAAAAAATCTTAATTCAAATTACTCTGAACTTTTTCAAATGTTTGAGATGCCCAGTGAACTAATTTTAAAAAATGAAACACTCAAGGTTTATTCCCCATCTCAGCTCTTCAACACTATTCAAAATTTAGGAAAAAAAGGCCTATCTATGCAGAGATATAAGGGATTGGGCGAAATGAATCCAGATCAACTCTGGGAAACAACATTAGATCCAAAAAATAGATCCTTAATACAAGTAAAAATTGATGATGAAGAGTCTACAAAAGGAGTATTTGAAGATTTAATGGGTGAGAACGTTCTACCGCGAAAGGAATTTATCGAAAATAGAGCTGATAAAGTGGTAAACCTAGATATCTAGTCAAAACGTATCCTATAAAGATAGTTATCATTTTTCTTTAACCATAATATTTGATTTTTATAATTAGGACAGAATCGTTTAACTAGTATCCAAAAATTTTTCGTGTGGTTAAATTCTTTTAAATGGCAAAGTTCGTGTACGATAATATATTTTAAGATTTCTGTTGGAGCAAAAATTAGTCTCCAATTTAAATGTATTATTCCAGCGGAGTTACAAGATCCCCAATAATTAAAACTATTGGAAATTTTTAGAGCTTTAATATTTAAATCAAGCGATTTAGATATGATACCAACATAATCTTTAGATAAATTTAAAATTTGACATACAATCCATTTTTTAAAAATTTTTTTATGATCATCTTTGTGTGATACAACGATGATCTTATTATTTTTAATGTACACTTTATTAAAATTATCTTCTAAAAAAATAATTTTCATTCGTTTCCCCATAATTGATAAAGAGGTATTATGCTTTATTAAAACTAAAGGTAGGATTTTGTTAATTTCTTTATATAGCCAATTAACATTTTCATTTGCAAATTCGAGCCCACTTTTAAATGAAACATAGTTGGGGATAGACACTAACCCACGAAGATTTTTTTTATCAAAAGTAAGCTTATAATTTTTTGATAACTTATTTTTTTTTATTAACAATTGAATACTTTGCTTGTTATGACTGATGATATAATATTTTTGCATAATTTTAATTATTGAAAGTATATAGAATATTATTAGATTAACATGTCTAATTATAGGAAATAAATTTTGACTGATCTGCTTAAACAATCTTTTGACGAAGAAATTAATTTAAAATTAAGAACTTTAAATTTAATACATTGGACAGCAATATTTGGACAGTTCTCTGCTATTATAATTGCATATTTCTATTTCGAAATAAGTTTTAGTATATATTTCTGTATATTTTTAATACTTCTTAGCGTTGTATTAAACATTCTTGTTAGTATTTTTTATCCTTTAACAAAAATACTTAACTATAACGAAACTTTTTTAATTCTTGTATTCGATTTACTTCAATTAGTTGGCCTTCTTTTTTTAACTGGAGGTCTAACGAATCCATTTTCTGTATTAATACTTGCGCCACTTGTTATTGCAGCAACCTATCTTGATTTAAAAAGAATAATTGTTATCACGTTAATAGCTATTGTTTCACTTAATTTCCTTGCGTTTTTTTATTACCCGTTAGAGAGCGATGCGTTAGATATTAGTCAAAATGAATTTTCTAGGTTTGAGATATTTTTAATATGGTCGGCATTAATAATTGCAGCAATATTTCTCACATTTTATTGTTTTAGGGTAGCGGATGACTCAAGAAAAACTCGTAAGGCACTAAAAGAAACGCAACTTTCTCTTTCAAATCAGGAAAAAATTTCTGCATTGATGGGACTAACGGCTGCAGCAGTGCACGAACTAGGTACTCCGTTATCAACTATTTCAGTGATTACAAAAGAACTTGTCAATAATAATGATGATGAACATGTAAAAGAAGATTTAAATGTGATACAATCTCAGCTTAAAAGATGTAGTAATATATTAGAAAGATTAAGATCAAATAGTTTAGATGACAAAAATAATGAGTTTATAAACCAGTTAGACTTTATTCGTTTGATTAATGAAATAACATCTTCTTATGATAATAATAATATTAACATTATAATTTCTAATGATCCTTATTTTGAGAATGTCAATGTTACTATTCCCAGGTCAGCTGAAATAGTTCATTCAATAACTAATGTAGTTGACAATGCTTTTAAATATGCAAGCTCACAAATAAACATCAATTTAATTAGTGAAGAAGATAACATTATTATTGAAGTAGCGGATGATGGTCCCGGATTCGCACCAGAAATATTTCCTTTTCTTGGGGAACCGTATATCAGAAATAATAGTAATGCTAAAAAACAGGGTCTTGGCTTAGGTTTATTCATTTCTAAAAACTTACTTGCAAAGTCCCAAGGTGAGATTAAATTTTCTCAAAAGGAAAGTGGTGGAGGATTGGTAAAAATAGTCTTATCAAAAAATTACCTCAATTTATCAAATGAGTAATGTAAAAGAAGTATATGTGAATAATGAAAAATCATTAATGATTGTTGATGATGACGATGTGTTTAGGAATAGGTTGATTACTGCAATGAAACGTAAGGGCTACGAAGCTTTTGGTGCTTCATCAGTCCAAGAAGCTATATCATTGGTTAATACAAATGCTCCAAAATATGCTGTAATCGATTTGCGCCTAAATGATGGTAATGGCTTGGAGGTTGTTTCAATTTTATCCAATAAGAGGCCTGACAGTAAAATAGTAATGCTCACAGGATATGGGAATATACCAACTGCAGTCGCGGCCGTGAAAGAAGGAGCATGTGATTATCTTGCTAAACCGGCGGACGCTGATGATATTGAGGCTGCACTAAAGGCTCCTTATTCGTCTACACCTGAACCTCCGCAAAATCCTATGTCCGCGGATAGGGTAAAATGGGAGCATATACTTAGAGTATACGAATTGTGTAATCGAAATGTTTCTGAGACCGCTAGAAGACTAAAGATGCACAGACGAACATTGCAGAGAATATTACAGAAAAAATCTCCGAAATAATCCGTTAAGCAGTTTTCTTTAATTGATTGATTTCGCTTAAGGCACTTACACCTTGATCAGCAATTTCTTGACCAGCAACAGTATCGCTTTCATTATTTAATTCGTCCATATTGACAAATTCAGCATAAGTTGCTCTTGTTCTGTCAGTAATAATGTGGGCTTTTAAAAGTGTTTTGACAAGAACTCTAAAGATATTATTTTGATTTTTCATCTCGTCCTTGATAACTTCACCCTGATCTATATATTTATGGAATTCCCGATCAACCCACTTGTGATCTAACCCAACACAGGAATATACATGCTTCTTCTCAAATGGATTAACTAGATTAAAAAGAAGTTCAACAAATATTTTCTCAGCCCAATCTTCAACCTTGACATGCTCTTTCTTAGTCAATTTTGGCACTGTTCTATCCGCCCATATTTTACCAAATTTGTGATGGAATGCTTCATCACTCATCGTATATTTTAATAACGTTTTCAATACTGGGTCATTTGTATTTTCATATGCCATGGCAAATGCTCCCATAGCCAATCCCTCGATCATCATTTGCATGCCAATAATCTTTTTATAAACTAAATCAGATGAAACAATCTCGTTGGCTACTCTACCTAAAGTTGGTCCAACTTTGTAAGGTGAACCCCATCTCGCTTGAATATATTTTGTAAATCCAGCAACGTGTCTAGCTTCTTCTCTTGTTTGATTAGCTGCATATTCTTGTGCACCTGGATCTCTTAATACGTGGCATAAACTTGCACTTAAGGAGAGAGCAGCTTGCTCACCATGAAGAATCTGGGATAATACAAATCTAAAACTCTCATTATTTAATTTAATTAATTGATTCCTAGATAACTTCTCTCTGATACTTGGAATTTGTAGTTCAATCCCAAAAGGTCCGTCAGGGTCAACAATATTTTCATTTTCTATGTCAAATGGAATATCAAAATCAATATACTTTTTGTCGTTTGGATCCCAGAAATGTTTATGTGTGGCACTAATTATTTTATCAAAAGCATCTGACCGATCACTGTAGCGATCTTCATCCATCATTGGAATAAAGTGTTTAGGATTTGCTGCATTATATGCAGGGTCTTTTGTAAGAGAGTTTTTACCTGATTTGGAGGTTTGCCATTTTTCTTGAACTTTATAGACTTGGTCTTTAGCTACAATTTTTGCAATTTGTATTTTTT
>CACEZK010000011.1 GCA_902564025.1 uncultured Pelagibacteraceae bacterium | reverse complement strand
CATATACAATTGTGGAATTATTATCAAAAATATAAACCAAAAAATTATAGCTATAAGTAAATATGTCCCAATAATAGGACCATTTTTTTTAATTAATGAACTAAAAAAATTCATATCATGTATCAACTGCAAGTTGTCCTTTTTTTAGAATGACTGAATTTAATTTATTAAAACCTATTTGGATATTCGACCCAGAGTGTATGTCACTAGTATCAACAGAATTGGGAATAGAAAATTTTATTTTTTTGTTTGAACCTAGCTTAGCAAAATAATTTTTAATATTTCCCTCAAACTCAAAGGTATCAATATTGATATCAATTACATTATCAAAATTACCATTCTTTGCCAGCTCAAGAGCTTCTGGTCTAATAAACAGAAAGACTTCATCACCAATACTGTATTGTCCATTTGAATTATTTAAATATGATTTAAAACTACCATTCTCAGTAGAAATTGTTGCCTCATTAGAACTTACTTCAGTTAACTTTCCATCAATTGAATTATTTTCACCAACAAAAGTTGCGACAAATGGTGTAAGCGGCTGATTATAAACATCCGCACACAGCCCAATTTGTTCTATCTCCCCCTCATTCATAACTGCAATTCTATCAGACATTGTTAGAGCCTCACTCTGATCGTGCGTTATATATATAAATGTAATATTTACTCTTTTTTGTATTGCCCTTAATTCAGTTCTCATTCTCTGCCTTAATTTTAAATCTAGGGCTGATAATGGCTCATCCAGTAATAAAACTTTAGGCTCAATTGCTAAAGCTCTTGCTATTGCAACTCTTTGTTTTTGTCCACCAGATAATTGGTGAACCATTTTTTCTCCTTGTCCATCAAGTGCCATTAGTTCGATTAATTCATTTGCCCTGTTCCTTCTTTTCTTTTTATCAACACCTCTAACTTCTAGTGAAAATGAAATATTATCTGCTACTGACATAAGGGGAAATAGTGCAAGGTTTTGAAAAATAAGAGAAGTTGGTCTTTTGTTGGGACCGATGCTGGACATATCTACACCATCAATCAGAACCTCGCCTTCACTTAAGTCTTGAAAACCAGAAATTGCTCTAAGTAGAGTAGTTTTACCGCATCCTGAGGGCCCTAGAAAACTAAAAAACTCCCCACCATTTATTTTAACATTTATATTTTTTGCAGCATAAAAATTACCAAATGTAACAGAAGCATTTTTTAGTTCTACACTTGCACTCATTGTGAAATCTTATCATTCATTAATTTTGAAATCGAGAAAATATAAAGGCGCCCTTAAATATTTAAGAGCGCCTTACATATCAAACTGAAATAATTAAGCAGTTTGAAATTTGTTAGCGTATTCTGATCTTAAATCTAAAAACCACTGCGGTTCAGCAGGCCAAGGATTTAAGTTAGCTAGAGTTTCTCCTGGATATACAAAAGCAGTTTTGTCTTTTGTTTCCTGAGAGTATAAGTCTGAAGCGCCTATTACTGCTGAATTATAACCGATTGTATTAACAGTCTCAGCACCAATTTCAGGCGTAAAACTAAAATTAATTAGTTCATAAGCTTCATCTATATTTTCAGCACCAACAGACATTGAGATTCCATCTACCCAAGCAAGTGCTCCTTCATCAGTTGTTCTGTAAGCAACTGGTTCTCCATCAGCTCTCATACTTGTGATAGGTCCGTCCCAACATTGTCCTACGACCACACCATCACTTGTAAATCCTTGCTTTTGCGGATCCGCGCCTTTCCAAAACTTATTTAGATTAGACTTTTTTGATATACAATAAGCAGTTAACTCATCCCATACTTTTCTCATCTGATCTTCATTATCATATGAAGACCAAAAATCCATTTCTCCCTTTGCGTGCTTCCAAATTCCACACCCTGTCATCATGGAATAAGTTCTCCCCATCATGAAGTTATCATTAAGAGCAGGATCGCCAACTGGTTCCCATATATCGCCAAAGCTTGGCAATCCATCGGGAGTCCATTTATCAGTTCTCCATGCGATTGACTCAGTTCCCCACAATTGAGGCACCCAGCAAGAGCCGTTACCAAAATTCCAATCACGCTCTCCAACTGAAAGCATTCCAGGGTTCACAGCAGAAGTATTGATTCTGTTCATGTCAAAAGCTTGAAGTAGACCTAAATTTGACCATGCTTGACCTTTCATATTAGTCGGTGAACACAAATCAAATCCTTTTCCGCCACCAGCTTTCATTTGAGCAATGATGTCGTCATTATCACCAATTGTAGTATGGTTAATTGTGATGCCTGTTTCTGCCTTAAATTTTTCTACTACACTATCAGGCAGATATTCACTCCACATCAATACATTAACTACAGGTGCAGCAAAAGCGTTTGGAATATACCATGGACCAATTGCTGCTGCTGCAGTTGCAGCAGCGCCTTTCAGCACTGATCTTCTTGAAACTTTTGCAGCCTTAAGAGTTTTATTAATTTTCTTCACAGCTACTCCTCATTTAATTTATTTGTTTAATTAATAAAAATTTTCATACATATAGAGGTAGCTGTAAAGAATAAAATGAAAGAAATTTAATAAGTTAATAAATTTTCTTTAAATGGATCTTTATCTAAATACATGATAAATATAAATAAAAATTAATCATAAATAGATACTTTAGATTTATCCCATAAAGTATTGATAAAAATGATTATTATTTTCATTAATCTGTTTAGTTATTTCTTGGCTAAATTACTGTTTTAAATAGACTTTTTTATATGATTCTTACAACTACAATTGGTGCTTATCCTAAACCAGATTTTTTAACTTTACCTGATTGGTTCAGAGATGAGAGAGGAACAGACGCTGAATACCCAACATCTAAATGGGAACAGGCAAAATTACAAATGGGAGAAGAATATGAAGTCAAAATAAAAATTGCCTCGGAGAAAATTATTAAAGATCAAATAGAGTGTGGGATTGATATTATTACAGACGGCGAAGTAAGGCGAGAGAATTATATTCATTATCACTGCAGGCATCTAAGTGGGATTGATTTTGAAAGATTGACAAAGAAAACAGCAAGAACAGGTAATTATGATTGTTGGCTTCCAACAATCACAAATAAAGTTGAATTTAATGGATCGTTTTTAAATAAAGAATACGAATTTAATCAGTCAATATCAATAAAACCTATAAAAGTCACGATACCTGGACCATTGACTATTACAGATACGATTGCTGATGAATTTTATCATGATCATAAAAAGTTAGGAGTAGATTTAGGGGAGGCAATAAATAAAGAAATAAAATCATTAGTTAATTCTGGCTGTAAATATATACAAGTAGACGAGCCTCTATTTGCAAGAAAATCAAAAGAAGCAATCGAATATGGAATTGATAATCTTGAAAGATGTTTTCATGGAGTTGCGGACTGTGAAAAGATAACTCATATATGCTGTGGATATCCAGATAAAATTGATGCAGATGATTATCCTAAAGCGCCGTTGATAAGTTATTTTGAAATTGCAGATGCCTTAGAGAACAGTCTGATTGATACCATTTCTATTGAAGATGCCCATAGACACAATGATTTAAAACTACTTGAGTTGTATAAATCAAAAAAAATAATATTTGGATTGATTAAGGTTGCTTCAAGTGAAGTAGAAGAAATTGATATGATAAGAGAGAGATTGCTGTCCTGCCTAAACCATATTGATAAAGAGAGACTTATAGCAGCTCCTGATTGTGGATTAGGATATTTAAGTAGAGATATGGCAATGCTTAAATTAAAAAATCTATCTAAGGCAGCAAAAAGTATTTAGGCGACTAAATCTTTAGGGTTTGTAAAAGCGATGTTCAGATCTCTTGCAACATCTGGTTGAGTGCATTTATTTTTTATAACATTTAGTCCATTTATAAAATTCCTATCATCAGATAATGCTTTTTTTAAGCCTTCTCTCGCTAATTTTTTTACGAACGGAAGTGTAGCTTGATTTAAAGAGATGGTAGATGTGCGGGGAACGCATCCAGGCATATTGGTTACACAGTAATGTACCACATCATGTTTAATATAAACCGGGTCTGCGTGAGTAGTAGGCTTGCTGGTTTCAATGCACCCACCTTGATCTATTGCGACATCAACGATAGCTGCCCCTTTTTTCATCTTAGAAACTAGTTCATCAGATACTAATTTGGGCGCACTAGAGCCTGGGATCAGCACACCTCCTATTAGCAAGTCACAGTTTTTAACTTCTTCAGCTATAGTTTCAGGTGTTGATATTGATGTATTGACTTCATCATTAAAATAATTTTTTAATTCATTGAGCCTTGTTTCAGATTGATCAATAAGGGTTACTTTTGATTTCATTCCATGGGCAATAAGAGCGGCATTAAACCCTACCACTCCACATCCAATAATTACAACTTTAGCTGGTGGTGCTCCTGTTGCTCCAGATAATAACACTCCTCTTCCTTTGTTTGTCATTTCAAGAGCTCTGGCTCCTGCTTGAATTGAAATTCTACCGGCTACTTCACTCATTGGAGCGAGTAATGGAAGCCTTCCATTGTTATCAGTTATAGTTTCGTAAGCTATACATGTTGCGCCAGAATTCATTAATCCTTCTGTCAATGCCTTACTTGCAGCAAGGTGTAAATATGTAAATAGCAGCTGGCCATCTTTCAACTTTTTTATTTCATGATCTAGAGGTTCTTTAACTTTAATGATCAATTCAGCGCGATCGAAAATATCTTGCGCATTTTCAAAAACTGTTGCCCCAACATCGTTATAATTTTGATCGTCAAAACCTGACCCTTGACCAGCTGTTCTTTCAATGATTACTTCATTACCATCATCAATAAGTTCCTTTACACTTTCAGGAGTTAGGCCTACTCTATTTTCTTGCGGCTTAATTTCTTTGGGGACACCGATCAACATATATGACTAATTTTTATACTATTTATTAAATATTCAAAAGAGGAAAGCGCTCATTATGGGTAAAAAATGGCTAAACATTGTCTATAAGGAAAAGAATTCAACTCGCCTAAAAAAACATTATAGGGAATGGGCTGACGGTTATGACAGTGACCTAAAAGACTGGGGCTACGCTTACCCAAGTAAAGTTAAACAGATTCTAGAGAAGTATATAACTGTAAAGAAGGGCTCAAAAATTCTTGATGCAGGGTGTGGTACTGGCTATGTCGCTGAAGATTTGAAAGCTCTTCGTTACAATAATATCGTAGGGATAGATTATTCATTAGATATGTTAAGAGTAGCTCGCTCTAAAAAAATATATAAAAAACTAGTTTGCGAGTCGTTAAGTAAAAAAACAAGTTTAAAAGGAAATCAATTTGATTTAGTTATATGCACAGGTGTTTTGACGTCAGGTCATGTAGGCCCAGTAGCCATAAAAGAATTAATTCGACTTACTAAAAATAAAAGTTATTTGATACTATCAATATCAGAAGCTATTTATGAAAAGCTTGGTTTTAAGAAAGAAATTGAAAAACGATCAGATGAGATTTCTAAAATTTATATTTCTAAGCCATTTATAGCTTTGCCTAACCATAAAAGTAGCGCTAGATCGAGAATGTATTTATTTCAGAAAATATAAGCTTATTTTAATTATGAGTAGAAAAAATAAAGTATTGGTTGTTGGTGCGGGAATATCTGGTTTAGCAGCAGCCAAAAACCTTAATGATTCTGGATATGATGTAACAATTCTTGAGGCTAAAGATCGAATTGGAGGAAGGTTATATACTGATAGGTCTTTAGGTGTCCCATTAGAAGTTGGTGCCAATTGGATACACGACAACAACCCCGAAAGAAATCCAATTATGAAAATTAAAGACGATTTAGGTTTAGAGTCTCACAAATGTTCTTTGGCAGGCTCTGTTGCAAGCTTTGAAGTTTTGGATAAAGAAGGTAACAAAATTAAAGTAACAAATAAGGAGTTAGAAAAAATTGAATTTCGAGTTGGAATTTTTGCCTACTTAGCAAAATATCTTCGCCCATCAACAAGTCTTGAGGAAATTTTCAACTTTGTGAAAAAACTTGGTTTATTGTCGTTTATAAAAGAAGAAGCCTTATTTGTTCTTATTCAAAAAATTGCACTAGAACAGGCTGATGACCCAGATAAAGTATCCATAGAAGCTTTATTTGAACAAGAAGAATTTGCAAACGATGAGGCTGTTATTGGAGGTTATGATCAAATTGCATATTACTTTGAAAAAGAACTGCATAATAAGATCATTTTAAATTCACCAATTCAGCACATTAATTATGAGCAAGATATTATCAAAGTTGTCAGTGGCAATGAGACATATGAAGCTAATGCTGTTATTGTGACAGCTTCCTTAGGGGTATTAAAAAAAGAAATAATTAAATTTATACCCGAATTACCAATTAAAAAACAACAGTCAATTAAAAAACTAGGTTGGGGCACTTTAAATAAAGTTATGTTAAAATTTACTCATAAATTTTGGGGTGATAAAGATTTTATTGTTGTTGCAAATAAAGAAAGCAAATTCCATGCTTGGATCAATGAAGAGCCTATTTGCAAAGAACCGGTAATTGTTGCAACAATATCAGGCGAAAATGCAAAAAAGTTAGAAAATAAAAGCGATGATGAAGTTGCTCAAATTGCTCTGAATGAATTAAAAGCTGTTTACGGCGATAAAGTTTCAGAGCTTGACTCATATTTTGTTTCAAAATGGAGTTTGGATCCATACGTTTTTGGATCTTACAGTACAAATAAAGTTGGTGAAAATAATCAACTATTAAGAAAAAACTTATCAACCCCAGTTAATTCTAAATTATTTTTTGCGGGAGAAGCAACAAGTGTAAAAACAGCAGGATATCTTCAAATGGCACTACAATCAGGCTTAAGAGAAGCAGAAAATATTAAAAAAATCTACCCTAACTGATCTTGGCTCATATCATCAGGATTGATGCCGGCAACTTCAACTGGTTTTTTCATTGCATCTCGTCTGAAGGGTTCCCCAAGTTCTTGATTTAAAATAACTTCAATAAAAGTTGTAACTCCATTTGACTGTTCTTCACACGCGGTTCTGAGTGAATTCGTCAGCTCATCCATGGTTTTAACAATAACACCCTTCAATCCACAGCCTTCTGCAACCTTTGCGTAGCTTAATTCCGGATCTAGTTCGGTACCGACAAAGTTATTATCATACCATAATATTGAATTTCTTTTTTCGGCGCCCCACTGATAGTTTCTAAATATCACCATTGTTATTGCAGGCCATTCTTCCCTAGCGCAAGATGTCATTTCATTCATGCTTATGCCAAAAGCTCCATCTCCAGCGAAACCAACAACAGGAATATTTGGACAGCCTATTTTAGCTCCTAAAACTGAAGGGAAGCCATAACCGCAAGGCCCAAAAAGACCTGGAGCTAAATATTTTCTACCTTCCTCAAATGTTGGGTAAGCATTTCCTATTGCACAGTTATTGCCTATGTCGGATGAAATTATTGCATTTTTTGGTAAGCCATTCTGTATTGCCCTCCAAGCCATGCGAGGAGACATGCGATCTGCATCCCTTACTCTAGCTTCCTCATTCCATGATGTTCCTGGATCGTCATCTTCATGATCCATACTACTCAATGTTTGTAACCAAGCAGATTTGGTTTGATGGATTAGAGCTTTTCTCTCATCTCTATTTTTGTTCCCCGCTTCAGGAGAAAGACTATTTAATAATTGCTGAGCAACTTGTTTTGCGTCACCGCATATACCTACTGAAACTTTTTTTGTTAATCCAATTCTATCAGAATTTATATCAACCTGGATAATAGCTGCATCTTTTGGCCAATAATCTATTCCGTAACCAGGTAATGTTGAAAATGGGTTTAGTCTAGTCCCTAAGGCAAGAACGACGTCTGCTTTAGAAATTAACTCCATAGCAGCTTTTGAGCCGTTATAACCTAAAGGCCCCACTGCTAGTGGATGACTACCTGGAAAACTATCATTGTGTTGATAGCCTGAAGCAACAGGTGAGTCTAATTTTTCAGCTAAAGCTTTGCAGTCATTGATTGCATCAGCTAAGACCACCCCAGCTCCTGATAATATTACTGGAAATTCAGCATGTGATAGAAGTTTTGCGGCTTCTTTTATTGCTTCACTTCCTCCTGATGGTCTCTCAAATTTTATTATTGGCGGCAACTCGATATCTATAACTTGTGTCCACATGTCGCGAGGAATATTTATTTGTGCTGGCGCGGAACCTTTGAATGCTTTTGAAATTACTCGATTTAGTACTTCTGCAACTCTAGAAGGATCTCTCACTTCCTCCTGGTAGCAAACCATATCTTTAAACAATGCCATTTGTTCTACTTCCTGAAAGCCACCTTGTCCTATAGTTTTATTGGCCGCTTGTGGAGTAACCAGAAGCATTGGAGTGTGATTCCAGTATGCAGTTTTTATTGGCGTAACAAAGTTAGTAATGCCCGGGCCATTTTGTGCAATGCACATAGACATTTTTCCAGTTGCTCTAGTATAGCCGTCTGCAATTATGCCACCGTTATTTTCATGAGCTACATCCCAAAAAGTAATACCTGCTTTTGGAAATAAATCGGAGATTGGCATGAATGCAGATCCAATTATTCCGAATGCATGCTGTATTCCATGTTTTTGTAAAACCTTTACGAATGCTTCTTCTGTGGTCATTTTAGTCATAACAATACTTTCTATACCAATATTTTTTCTCTGCCCGGATCATAAAAACAATTTATTGATCCCTCTGCAGAATATTTAGTTTCCGCAACTTCAATTTCAAATTTTTGATGACTCATCATTTCTTCAATAGAGTAGCTGTCATTGTTTGAAATGTAACCCATGCCCAGGGATTTGTCTAAATAGAAACCATACATACCTGAGGAAATTTCACCAACAATCTTACCGTCAAAATAGATTGGCTCATTGTGATAAATCAATAAGTCATTGTTAGATAATGCAAAATTTACTTTTCTTTTACTAAGACCAGACTTCTTCTTTTCTTCAAGTGTTGCCTGTCCTAAAAAAGGCATGTTCTTATTAAGATTTACACAAAATCCAACACCCGCTTCAAAAGGGTTTTCCTCAACTCCAATATCATGTCCCCAATGAAGATATCCTTTCTCCATTCTCAGTGAATTTAGCGCATGATAGCCTGCAAGTTTTACTGGGCTCTTTCCATTTTTTGCATAAACAACATCAAATACTTTTTCTAAATTATTATAAGGAATGTAAATTTCAAAACCCAGCTCGCCTACGTATGTAATTCTATGAAGCCTACATTCAGTGCCGCCAAGATTTATCTTCTTAGAAAATCCAAACGGTAATGTTTCATTTGAAATATCCTCATTACATATTCTTTGAAGGTGCTCCCTTGAATTGGGCCCCATTATTGAAAGACAGCCATATTGTTTAGTAACATCAATAATTTCTATATTTTTAAATTTTTTTGAATGAGATAATAACCAGTAATAGTCTTTATTATGTGAAGTTGGACCCGTAACAAACATAAATTCATTTTCACTTATTCTTGTAAAAGTAATGTCTCCTTCTGTTCCAGCTTCGTCATTTAACATTTGTGTATATATAATTCTCCCAACTGGAACATTCATTTCACTTACACACATGTAGTTTAGAAATTTAACTACATCATCTCCTCGAATAATAAACTTAGAAAAAGATGTAAGTTCAAATAAGCCAATATCATTTCTTACTGCAACACATTCACTCCTTACATTTTCAAACCAATTTTGTTTATGATACGAGTATTGATATTGAGGTCTTTGACCATTATTGGTATACCAATTTGGCCTTTCCCATCCAGCCGCTTCTCCAAAGCAAGCTCCTTCTTTTTCAAGTTGGGTGTAAAGTGGTGATTTAATTTTGTTTCTAGACGTTTCAAATTGATAGTATGGCCAATGTACAGCATACAAGAGTCCAAGCGTTTCAGAGCTTCTTTCTTTTAGATATTCATTATCATCTTGAAAATCTAATACTCTAGCGACATCTACATCCCACAAATCAATCTTACTTTTGTCATTTATGATCCAATCAGCCATAACTTTGCCAACTCCTCCAGCAGATTGAATTCCTATTGAATTGAAGCCAGTAGAAACAAATATATTTTCTTTGTAAGGCACTTTGCCTAAGTAATACCTATCATCAGGTGTGAAGCTCTCAGGTCCATTAAAATATGTTTTAATGCCAAGCTCATTCAATATTGGAAGTCTATCCATTGCTTCCATTAAAATTGGTCCGAAATGATCAAGGTCGTTTGGCAAACTATCAAATTCGAAATCTTCGGGAATACCGTTCATACCCCAAGGTTTTGCTTTCTTTTCAAAGGCACCTATTAAAAGTTTTCCGGCGTCCTCCTTCACATAAATATAGGCATCTGGATTTCTTAAGATGGGTAAATTTTTTGGTATATCCTCTGAATATTCGGTTACAGCATAGAAATGTTCACATGCATGCAGAGGAATATTTACCCCGCACATTTTACCTACTTCCCTACTCCACATTCCAGCAGATATAACAATCTTATCACATGTAATATCACCTAGTTCTGTAATAACTTTTGTGACCTTGTCATCTTCTTGTTCGATTGAAATAACTTTATTATTTTCAATAATGTTAGCACCCATTCGTCTTGCTTCTTTTGCAAGGCACATTGTTATATCTACCGGGTTAATTTGCCCGTCCTGAGGTAAAAACCAAGCTCCTTTAACATGCTTTGTATCGAGAAGTGGGTATTTCTCCTTTACTTCATCAATTGAAATTTCATTTATTTCCAAGCCATAACTTCGACCCATTGATGCACCTCTGCTCATTTCTTGATAACGCCCCTCATTTTCCGCAATAGAAACTGAACCATTTATCAAAAATCCAGCAGATAGATCTTCTTTCTGATTAAGCTTATGATAAAGCTCCGTTGAATACTTTGCCATTTTTGTAAGATTTTTTGTTGCCCTTAATTGTCCAACCAATCCAGCTGCATGCCAAGTTGTCCCACAAGTTAGGCTCTTTCTCTCAACTAATGTGACATGAACATTTCTCTCAGCAAGGTGGTATGCAATGCTTGTACCAGCAATACCCCCTCCAATAATAACAACCTCTGTGTGTGAAGGAAGCTTTGACATATAAGATGCTAGTATTTTACTAAGACCTCTTTAATTCTTTGAAGCATTTCATCTATGTGTTTTTCTTCAGCAATTAACGCAGGGGCAACTATACCAGCATCCCCAGTAAATTTTATGTGAACACCATTAGCAAATGTTTTCTTTTGAGCATCATATCCTCTCACGCCAGGGTTTTTATCAACTGCTAGGTCAAAAGCGGCCATCATTCCATCAGCCCTTACATCTGTAACAATTGGTATATCCTGAAATGCGTCAAAAACTGCATCTATGAAGTATGGTGACATCTTTTCTGCTCTTGCAAACACATCTTCTTTCTCATATACATCCAAAGTAGCAAGAGAAGCTGCTACACAGGCTGGATGACCTGAGTATGTGTATCCGTGAAAAAACTCTACTCCGTGCTCTGGTCCATTATCGACAATCGCATTGTAAATTTTATCTGAAACACCAACTGCCCCCATAGGCTGCGCTCCATTAGTAATGGCCTTTGCCATTGTAATCATATCAGGCTGAACATTGTATTTTACAGCCCCAAATGATTTTCCTGTTCTGCCAAAACCAGTGATAACTTCATCAAAAACAAGAACAATTCCGAATTTATCACAAATTTCTCTCAGTCTTTCTAAGTATCCGATAGGGGGAACAATGGTTCCTGTTGAGCCAGCAATGGGTTCAACGAAACACCCTGCAATAGACTCGGGACCATACATTTCTACAAACCTCTGAAGATCCTCAGCAAGATGAGCTCCATGTTGCGGCTGACCTTTTGTATATTTATTTTCTTCTAACCAAGTGTGTCTTAAATGAATAACTCCAGGCATTGTTGCAGTAAATATCTCACGGTTTTTAATCATACCGCTTAAAGAAGTTCCTCCGATATTTACACCATGGTACGCACGCTCTCTTGATACAAATCTTACACGTTGCGACTGGCCAATTGCGTGCTGATATGCCTGAATTATTTTAATTGCAGAGTCAATTGCAGTAGATCCACAAATTGTGAAGAATACATTGTTTAAATCACCCGGTAGAAGATTTGCTACTTTTTCAGCTAATGCAAAAGCAGGTAAATGAGAAACTTGGAAGCTGGGAGAGTAATCTAATTTTAACAATTGCTGATGAACAGCTTCAGCTATTTCTTTTCTGCCATGTCCCAATGGAACACAAAATAGACCAGATGAAGCATCTATTACCTGGTCACCTTTATGATTCCAGTAGTATACTCCCTCACCTCGATCTAATAATCTTGGATCCTTCTTAAAGTCTTTATTTGCAGTGAAAGGTAAAAAATAGTTTTCCAAAGAATTAGTCGTAGGTGTAGTATTTGCCATATAGATCCTCTCAAATCATTAAAAGTTATAAGTATTATAGTAGTCTTATTTATGCCGCTTGACTAGAGCTACCGCTCTTGTGGAAACTCTCATTTTTAGCTGCCATATCACGAAGCATTTTGCATGGAGTAAATCTTTCTCCATATTTTTGTGCAAGTTTATCAGCTTCAGCCACAAATTCTTTAACACCAACCATATCTATGAAGGATAGTGGACCTCCAGTCCATGGCGCCATTCCCCAACCGAGTATTGCCCCAATGTCCGCATCTCTAACATCCGTTAGCACGTTTTCTTCATAGCATTTAGCAGTTTCAAGTGCTTGAATATAAAGAAACCTTTTCTTTAATTCCTCAACATCAGGTTGATCGTCACTTTCTTTGCATAAGTTAGACAGTTCAGGCCATAGGTATTTTTTTCCACTTTCAGGATACTCGTAAAAACCTTTATTATTTTTCTTTCCAAACCTACCTTGCTTTTCAACCATTTCTTCCATAATTGAATACATTGGAGTTATTGGAAATTCTTTGCCTTCAGCTTCAAAGTCCTTTTTCGTTTGAGTTGTAACTTTCCAAGCTAGATCTAACGCTACAGCATCAGAAAGAGCCAGAGGAGCCATTGGCATACCTGTCATCTTACCAGCATTTTCAATTAGAGCAGGTTTTATACCCTCTGCTAACATTGCAACGCCTTCACCAGTGTATGTTCCAAATACACGACTTGTATAAAAACCTCGACTGTCGTTTACAACTATTGGGGTTTTCCTAATTTTTTGAACGTAATCCATAGTTTTTGCCAGTGTTTCCTGAGAAGTTTCTTTTCCCATGATGATCTCAACTAAAGGCATTCTCTCTACTGGTGAAAAATAATGTATACCTATGAAGTTTGCAGGTCGGCTAGAATTTTGAGCTAAACCTGTAATTGGCAAAGTAGATGTATTAGAACCAAATACAGCAGTTTCTGATATTTGCGCTTCTGCTTTTGCGGTTACATCTGCTTTTATGTCCCTATTTTCAAATACTGCCTCAACAATAAGATCTGCACCCTTTAAAAGAGAGTAATCAGTTGTAGGTGTAATGAGACTTAATAGCTTCTCTTTTTTTTCTTCAGTGGTTTTTTTCTTACTTAATTGTTTATCTAAAATCTTTGTGGAATATTCTTTTCCTTTTTCTGCTGCAGTTTGATCCATATCAATTAATACAACTTCAATGCCTGCTTTAGCAGTAACATATGCAATTCCTGCACCCATCAAACCTGCTCCAAGAATTCCAATCTTTTTAACATCATATTTATCAAAATCTTTTGGTCTTCTTGCGCCTTTGCTCAAAGCTTGCATATTTACAAAAAGACTTCGAACCATATTTTGAGATCTAGGATCCATTACAACTTTTGTAAAATAACGCGCTTCAATTCTCAGTGCTGCATCAATCGGCACTTGAACGCCTTCATAAACAGCAGAAAGGATTGCAGTTTGTGCAGGATAGTTATTATAAGAATTTTTTCTCAACGAAGATGATGCCGCAGCCCAAATCATTGCGCCTTTTGGGGTATAAGGAAGGCCCCCCGGAAACCTAAAACCTTTTTCGTCCCATGGTTGAACTGATTTTCCGCCATCCACAATATATTTTTTTGCTGCATTAATTAAGTTATCGGCGTCTGTGACTTCGTTAATAAGGCCAGCACTTAGAGCTTTTTTTGGAGTAAACGGAGTACCTGCTAGTAGAAAGCCCATTATCTCTTGCGTTACACCGGCAAGTCTAGGAACTCTTTGAGTTCCGCCTGCACCAGGTATCAAACCAACTTTCGCTTCAGGTTGTCCAATCTGAATTTTATCATTATCTATCGCTACACGATAGTGACAGGCGAGACATATTTCAAACCCACCACCTAAAGCATGCCCGTTTATCGCAGCTACGAATGGCTTTCCAGATGTTTCCATGCTTCTGAACAATAACTGCATGTCCATGTTGCCATTATAAATTTTTTCTGCGGCTTTAACTTTATCTTCTTGAACACTATCAAAACCAAAAACTTCAGATGAAGTTAAATCTGCGCCAGCTATGAATGCGTCTTTTGCGCTTCTGAGAACAATGCCTTTAACTGACTCATCAGAGATTAATTTCTCAATAATTGATCTATATTCACCAAGAGATTGAAAATTTAAAACGTTCATTGAACGATTTTCTAAATCCCACGTTACAACGGCAACACCGTCGCTATCTATTTCATAAGTTACATCAGCCATGATTGTTGTCCTAAAATTTTAAGTTATTAAACGCGCTCGATTATGGTTGCAGTTCCCATGCCACCGCCAACACAAAGTGTGGCAAGAGCGGTAGACTTATTGCTTCTCTCTAACTCATCAAGTACAGTTCCTAAAATCATAGCCCCCGTTGCACCTAATGGATGTCCCATAGCAATTGCGCCCCCATTCACATTAATGTCTGAGTGGTCAATCCCCATATGTTCCATATATCTTAGCACAACAACTGCAAATGCTTCGTTAAGCTCCCACAAGTCAATGTCACTTTTGCTCATGCCTAAGTTTTTTAGTAGTTTATCAGAAACATAACCAGGACCAGTAAGCATGATGCTTGGCTCAGAGCCTGTTGAAGCAAAACCTTTGATTTTAGCACGAGCCTTCAAACCATATTTGTCACCCATCTCTTTATTTCCAAGCAGTATTCCAGCTGCTCCATCAACTATTCCTGACGAATTGCCAGCAGTATGAACATGATTAACAGCTTCAACTTCAGGGTATCGTTGTTGAATAGTAGCATCAAAACCTGCCATTTCACCCATCATTGCAAAAGATGGATCTAAAGAACCAAGTGATTGCATTGTAGCATCAGGTCTCATATGTTCATCATGATCGAGCACTGTCAAGCCATTGATATCTTTCACGGGTGTTATTGATTTTGAAAATCTTTTTTCATCCCAAGCTTTTTTTGCCCTCTTCTGACTTTCAACAGCATAACTATCTACATCATCTCTTGAGAAACCATATTTAGTAGCAATTAAATCTGCACTAATACCTTGTGGAACAAAGTAATTTTTTATTGCAACTGAAGGGTCAGCAACCATTGCGCCACCATCAGAGCCCATAGGAACTCTAGACATTGACTCAACACCGCCGCCGATGGACATTTGTGACTGTCCAGACATTACTTGAGCAGCTGCCATATTAGTAGCTTCTAAACCAGATGCACAAAATCTATTAATCTGAACACCTGAAACTGATTGATCATAGTCGGCATTTAACACTGCTGTTCTTGCAATACAGGCACCTTGTTCACCAACTGGCGCAACACATCCTAGTACAACATCATCAACATCTGCTGTATCAATTTTTGTTCTATCTTTAATATTATTTAAAACTTGAGTTGCAAGTTCCAGTGCAGTTACTTCATGAAGGGTTCCATTTTTTTTACCCTTACCACGAGGGGTTCTTACAGTGTCGTAAATATAGCAATCAGTCATTTAAAAGCTCCAATTATTAATAAGATTGAAGATTATAATAATTCATAATCATCTAACAATACTAAATATGAGCTTGTTTAGTAATTTCTAAGCAAAAATAGTATATAGAAATCAATAATTTAAGGAGCAAATACAGAACTTAAATGTCCATTTCCATAAAACTTGCAGAGTCTGGTGAGCCATTGGCAAATTTGTAGACAGGCTTTGCCGATCCCGTTTTGGGTTGAAAACTTGGTAGAGCGATGAGTGTTGAAGATACAGTTTGAAAACCCATATCTGTTTTCACACACATTGCTGACAAAGGATCATTGTTATCAGAATATGTACTGCCTAATAACATTTCCCAGTCCTGCCATTCATCTCTGCCTGGTTTTGGATCAACCGATAAAGCAAATTTTGATAAATAAGTTTTTATACGCTTAGAATTTAAATCATTTCGATCATAAGCTGTTATAATTGATAAGCCATCAGGTATATTGAAATATTCAATTAGAGAATTTTTTTCATCTGACTTGATCCAATATGCATTTAAATTATCCGCTATGAACATATTAAAACCTCTATATGAGTCTTTTTCGATTTCAATTATTGCATTTAATGCTTCAGATGCATCTGCATGATCTAGTGCATCAAGAACTAATTCACCTCTACTTCTTTTATTATCCATAGGTCCAAGGCTGTTCATTCTATTCATAATTGCAGCGACGACACCAAAGTCATTAATTCCTATCCAGGTACCGCCCGCCGTCATGTCCTTGCCTGCGAAAATATGTGGTCTGTCGTCCCAATGACGACCAGGTGGTAAAGCGTCTCGATTACTCATTTCATCTCGATTGGCACCAATTATAATGGGCCACTCAGAGTCACTTTGTTTTAAAATTACTATCGAACACATTTGATTTCTTATATATCCTTACTAATTAATTGTATCATGGAAAATAAAAAAACAGCTCTAATTGTTGAAGGTGGCGGACAAAGAGGTGTATTTTCTTTCGGAATCACCGATACATTTATAAAAAGAGATTACGACCCATTCGATATTTATATTGGAGTATCAAATGGTGTAGCAGTTCTTTGCTGGTACCTTATTAGAGAAACTGACAATAATTTAGAAAAGATGCTTTATGCTGCGCGAGGAGATTACTTAGATTATAAAAATATCTTCACAGGTGGCGACATAATCAAGTTTCATAAGATGTATGAAGACGGTGAGAAAATGTTTAAGCCTAATATGGAAAAAATAAGAAAAACTGTTCAAGGTAAAAAATACATTGCGGTTGTGACTGATGCTCTTAGCGCTCAAGCTGAATATCATGAATTTGGAGACGATGAATGGATGCCTAAAATGATAGCATCTGGAACTTTGCCTGTACTAGTAAGAACACCCAGCATGATAGACGGACGTCGTAAATTTGATGGTGGCGTAGCTGATCCTCTGCCTGTCAGAAAGGCTTATGAACTTGGTGCTAAGCGCATCATAGTTATTAGAACTTATGAAGAAAAATTTAAGAGAAAATTAAAACTTGAAAATTATATTGGAGCATTTTTTTCTAAAGAATACCCTGAGCTTAGAAAAGCTCTGCTTAAGCATGACAAAACTTACAACACTGCTTTAGATTTCATACATAACCCCCCTTCAGATTGTGAAGTAATCCAATTATGTCCACCAACAAGACTAAAATCAAAAAGAGATTCTAAAAACGTAGATATTTTAAAAGCTGATTACAAATTAGGGCAACGTGTAGCTGAAAACTATCTCAGTAATTTAGAGAACTGATTGCAAAAACTCGTTAATCTTATTTTCAACCAAGGTAGTTGTTTCTGATGGAAATGCATTAAATGCATGATCTGCTCCAGGTACAATTATAATCTCAGCATTAGAACCATAACTTAGCCATCGACCAAACATAAATAATGAGTCGTCAAGCAATAAATCTCTTGTTCCGACTGTAAATAGTGCTGGAGGCATTCCGCTTAAATCACCTTGTATAGGAGAAACGTCTGGTAAACTTTTGTCTTCATCTCCCTGAAAATATGAGTCCCTAAATTTTCTAATCATGGCATATGATAATAAGAAAATCTCATCAGAACCTTCTTGTCTGATTGCGCTTGGAGTTAGACGAGCGTCATAAGATCCATAAATGAGGTTTGCACCTTTAATAGTTTCTAGCAGCCCTTTACTCTTCAATCTCAACAATGTAACAGCTGATAAGTTGGCGCCAGCCGATTCGCCACCAATTATAATCTTTTCAGTATTGAATTCCTTTTTTGAATTTTCTATTAACCAAGTAGCAGCTGTTTCACAATCATCTGGAGCGGCTGGATAAGGATTGGTTGGCGCAAGACGATATTCCACACTTACAACAACACAATTAAGATCTTTTGAAATTTTTTCTAAAGATTGGTCTTGCATATCTGCGGCACCGATACAGTGACCACCGCCGTGAATATGCATATAGATAAAATCAGGACTATCATGATTGAATATTCGTATCGTTACTTTCTGGTCACCATCACCTACTTGTCTATTTTCGGCACGATCAGAGTATGGCTGAAATGCAAGTAAACCACCGCCTTGTCTTCTTATTTCCTGCAAGACATCAAATGGTATTTCATGTGATGGAGGTGCGTTGACTAGTAAGTTTTTTATATGATCATTCATTTCATGAATGTCATTTGGGATATTTTTATGATCAAAAGCTTCAGATGTAATAGAAGTAAATATCATTATTCTAAGTGCGTGTTCTTATATAATTAAAAGTTCTATTAAGAATTAAAACATAAATTGGTAAAAATGCTAGATAGCAAACCACTAACTTTAGAATGAAATCATTAAATGCTATCAGATCCCAATTATCGCGCATGAAGTCATCTGTAGAATTATAGAATGCTACACCATAAAATAGATATGTATCAATTAGTTGAGCAAAAAAGGTACTTACAACAGGCGCAAGATACCAATAAGAACTCAAATTTAACCCATTATCACCTACTCTGTCCCTTACTTTTGAGAATACAAACACATCAAGTAACTGCCCAATTAAATAAGCTAAAACAGATGCAATAGCTATTCTAAAGTCAGCAAATATATATGAAATTATGAAAGCGGGAATGAAGGCAAAGCCAATAACTTTACGTGCATTTCTTGCATTTGAAAGTCGTACAGTTAAATCTGTTGCCAATACAATTATTGGGAAAGTGAATGTACCGATTGTATAATCCAAACCAAATATATTTATCGGGAATTGCACTAAATAATTTGATATAGCAATGATAAAGCAGTGTCCTAAAACTAAATAAGTTATTAATTTTCTTTTAAGATCCATAGAACTCATAATTAATCCATATAACTGTTAAAACAAGTAAAGTTGCCATTAAGCCATTAAAATTTCTAATTGCAGCCTTCGACTTTATGAAATTATTTAAAAAAACTCCGACTGATGTCCAAGTGAGAACTGAAAAAGTATTAGATATGGTAAATCCCAAAAGTACAAAAACCATTCCATCAAGAAAACTATCTATAAACTCAAAGTTTTTATAGTCCGTATAAATAGAAATAGTCGTTATTGCCATCATAACACCCTTTGGATTTACATATTGAAAAAGAGATGACTCTATAAATGTTATTGGCTTTGATCGATCGTCATTATCAGAACTATAAGTAAAATAAATTCTATAAGACAAGTACAGTAAATATAACGAGCCTAGTATTTGCAAAATGGTTTGTGCTATTGGGTAGCTCGTAAAAATAGATATTAATCCCAATCCCATCACAATTAATAAAGTTAAGAACCCAAAGACAACACCTGCCATATGAGGAATTGTTTTTACATAACCAAAGTTTTTTCCTGAAGCTGTAAGCATGATATTGTTTGGGCCTGGAGTGCCAGATTGAATGACGCATAGCAATAATAATGGAAAAAAATATTCAATCATGAATATGCTCTTTTATAGAACTATGAAATAAATAGAAGTTATAATGACAATTATTGAAGGTAAAACTAAATTGTGCAAGTTTTCATCTACTTTATAGGTCTTCACTTCTCCATTTATCTTGAAGGGTAAGTGTTTATCCTTACCAGGTAAAAATTTAAATTTCCTTCCAAATGTATAAAAAAAAGGTGTTCTTCCTCCAGGGTCAGACAGTTTGCCTTTAAATAATGGCATGCTTAATAATGTGATCAAAAAAGAACCTACAAAGCCAACATACCATAAAAGCCAAAAGAATAACTGATATGGATAGTAAAAGTTTGAAATATTGATCCATAGAACAATTAAATTTAATATCATTATTGGATAAAAACCTAAAACTTGCCATACAACATGAAAGCGAGCATGTCCTGTCCAATCAGGATGAGTTGCATGCGTTTTATTGAAATCAGCAATAGTGGGTCCAATCGTTAATATAACCGTTATGACAGTAAAAATTATTCTTGGAATAAAATTTTGATCGTAAAGATCCATATATTTATTTAAATTTTTTACGCATATTGATAGCGGCCTGAATTCCTGCAACCGGCTTCTTGCCCTCTGGAACTGTGTTTCCTTTTTTTGTTAGATTTTTTAATGACTCACCGTTTTTATACATTTGATAGAGTATATCGATATCCATATTCGTACCTACTGGCTCTTCAGGAAAACCTCTAGCAGAAATTTCATTTTTATATTCTTCATCATTTATCCAATGCTCAAAAAATAATTCTACAAGATTACCGTCTGGATCCTTGTAGTACATACCCGTTATCCATCCATGGTTGATTGTCCAGTAAGGCTCAAGACCTCTATCTTTTGCCTTATGATAAAAATCAAACCATTTATCGATTGGGTTAAGGCAATAAGAAATATGGTCCAATCCAATAGTTGATGGCATGTTTTTATTAAGCCAATTTCTTAGAGCTAATATAATCTTAGGAATAAGACCTAATTTCTTTACTCCTGGCTCAGTATTCGCAATTGCAATACGGTGATGCTCTTCATCAAAAGCCAAAAAAGCAATATCATTACTTTTATACATTGGCTTACATCCAAAAAGTTTCTCATAAAAATCGACCATTGCATCATAATTTTGAGTTTTAAATGCAACATGGTGAAAACTATCAGGGGCATAATCTGATTTATATCTTTTATATAAATCAAAATTTAGTATTACATCATCTTTCATAAATTAAGCAGTCCAAAACCAATCAGGGCCAGGCAAGTGAGTCACATGATTTTCTAAACCAATCTCCTTATCAGCTAGTCTATTGCATTTATCATTCATAGACATTAATAATTTTCTATTATTTTCATCTTGTGCTAAATCATTCATTTCAAATGGATCATTTTCTAAATCATATAATTGATAGTCTGCATTGTGTTTGTTCAATTCATCATAGTTTGCAGGTATATTATTTTTACGAGGCGAGAAAGATCTAACAAATTTATACTTTTTATCTACTACACCTTTGTAATTAAGAGGTGGTGTAAAATCTGGTAAAAATTTACCCTCAGACATGAATGCTTTTGTCTTAGCTAAAAAGCCATCCGCAAGAGCTGTATGTCGAAATTTTTCTGCAACTTCAAAAACTGTTGGGATAATTTGAACTCCATGAATTAGATGGCCTTCTTCGTCGCGTATATTGTCATAGTCCACATTTTCAACAAGATCGGCATAGCTGTTACCTTTTAATTCAGGGTATTTATTCCTTAGTTCTGATTTACTAAGACCTGTAAACTCTAATAATGTTGGAACGATATCAATGTTTGATATTACTGAGTTACATAATTTTTTTTCTTTTAAGTCTGGATGACTAACAAGTGTAGGAACTCTGATAGACTCCTCCCAAGGAACTATTTTCCCTCTCGCTCCTTGTTGTCCAAGCATTTCTCCATGATCAGAGATCATGAAGATGATTGTATTGTCTAGTTGACCAGTTTCTTTTAAGGAATGAATAAGTTTCAACATATGTCTGTCAACGTCACGTAAACAATTAAAATAATAATTACAAAATCTCCTCCATAAATTTGGTCTATCGTATGGAATTTCTCCATAAACCGTGTTCATGATTTCAAGTCCATAATTACCCTCATCTAAGAACCTAGGACCAAAATTTTTAGGAAAATCAAAATCGTGTTCTTTTTTATATAATGGATCCTCTGGTGCAAATTTTTGATTTTCGCCAACAAATCCTGTACCCAATATTTCAGAAGATGCTCTGAAAAACATTATATCGTGAGGGTTAACAAAATTTACAAATGCAGACCAAGGTTTTTCATCTCCTTTTTTATCTTTAATAAAATTTGATGCAGACTCGGCAGTCAATCCATCAAATTTAAAACCTCCCTGCCCTAAATCTCGCTCACCAGGTTGATCTGAATTATCAAAACCATATTTTGAAAACATTTTTTGCATACCGTCGTATCCAAGGGCGTTTTCATTTACGTTACTCTCAGTAATATTTGTTAAGTGCCATTTACCAAAATAACCTGTTTCGTAGCCTTGATTTTTTAAAAGATGACCTATTGTATTTACATTATCATATAAACCAGGAACCCAAGGGGTTACAGTATTATCCCATACACCAGTAAATTGAACATGTTGCCCTGTATAAACAGAGCTACGAGCAGGTGAACATATTGGCGTTGAGGTATAGGATCTATTAAAATAGGTTGAGACATTCTCCAAGTATCTGCGCGCAGGCAAATCAATGCTTTTCGGAATATACGGCCATGCCCGCTCCTGATCATTTAATATTAATAAAATATTATAATTCTTAGGCTTAATATAGGCTGGCGCGTTTTGTAAATGTAAAATCGATGCAAGACCACCTAGGGCAATTGAAGCTGCAGACTTTTTAATAAAAGATCGTCTTGATATAGATTTCTTCATATATATGATAAAATAATATACATTATTTAAACTTGTTACAAATCCAGCTTTTAGATATTTATTGACTCAGTTTTATGAAATTAGTTACTTTTACATTTAATGGCACTACATCCATAGGCGCAATAAATGGAGACCACGTAGTGGATTTCTCAAATAGTTCATTACCCAACAACATGATAGATTTTATCGCTCTTGGAGATCAGGGTCTAGATACTGCAAAAAACCTTATTGATAATAGTGAAATTAAAATTGAGTTAAGCAAAGTACATTTAAAAGCTCCTATTACAAAACCAAGTAAAATTCTGGCGGTTGGATTGAACTACAAAGAACATCAAGATGAAGTTGCGCAAACAGCTGCAAAAACAATAGGTAAAGCTCAAGAAAAATATCCAAATATATTTAATAAGCAAAATAGTTCTGTTAACGGTCCATACGATGATGTTCATCGGCCTCGTGCTTCAGAATTTTTAGATTATGAAGGCGAACTTGGTTTCATTATTGGAAAAAAATGTCGTCATGTACCTTATGACAAAGCAGCTGGAGTTATTTACGGCTATACAGTCGTTAACGACGTTACAATCAGAGATTGGCAGATGCGTGGTCCTCCTATGACAATGACTATGGGAAAGTCATGGGATACCCATTGTCCATTTGGTCCCTATATTGTAACCAGTGATGAAGTTGGCAATCCACATGACCTAAAGCTTGAAACATATGTAAATGGAGAATTAAGGCAATCAGCTTCGACAAGTAATTTAATTTTTGACTGTTTTACATTAGTTGAGTACTTATCAACTGCTTTTACGCTAGAACCTGGAGACTTGATACCAACCGGTACACCGGCTGGTTCTGCAGTGACGACAAGAAATTGGCTTAAAGCAGGTGACGAAATTAAAATTGAAATTGAAAAACTGGGATTCATTAATAATAAAGTTATTGAAGAGCCAGAAGATACACCTGCATACTAAGTCGCGTGAGTGATACTGAATATGATGTCATAGTAGCCGGTTATGGACCAGTGGGTGAAACTTGCGCAAACTTGCTAGGGTATTATGGAATTAAAGCGTTAATTTTAGATAAGGAAAAAGATACGTTCCCCTTGCCCAGAGCAATTACATGGGATGCTGAATGCCAACGAGCAATGGCTCATTGTAACTTTCTAACTGAAGTAAAAACAAGAAAAATTAGAGGTGTTGATAACAAAGATGCTAAGAAAAGATCAATTTTAAAAATTACGATGGATGGTTTTGATACATATAATTATCAACATTCAATACTATTCATTCACCAACCACAATTTGATCAGGCGCATAGAGAAAATGCAAAAAAATATCAGACTAATACTATTAGAACAGGTAATGAAATTTTAAGCGTTGATCAATCAGATGGCGTTGTGAATTGTTCCTACAAAAATATTGAGACTGGGGAAGAGTTTAAAACAAACAGTAAGTATCTTTTGGCGTGCGATGGAGCAAATAGTACAATTCGAAAGCTCAACAATATTGAACTTAAAAGTTTAGATGCTGATGAGACCTGGATGGTGGTAGATGGGTATACTAAAAGTAAATTTGACTGTTTTACAGATATCGATGCGATTCAATATTGTAATCCGATACGACCAACTACAATTATTCAAGGAGTTGATGATTGCTTTAGATTTGAAATAGCCTTTATGCCAGGTGATACTGTTGATGAAATTCAAAAAGAAGAAGTTTTTAGAAAATACATAGACCAGTGGATCGGAGATAATGAAGTTGAATTTAGTAGGACAGCAGTTTACTCATTTCATGCAGCTGATGCTGTTAAATGGCAAAATGAAAATATTTTTCTACTCGGTGACGCTGCACATCAAATGCCTCCTTTTATGGGTCAAGGAATGAATTCTGGATGCAGGGATGCTGAAAATATATTGTGGAAAATTAATGGAGTACTAAAGGGACTTTACTCACCTCAAATATTAGGTACCTACCAATCAGAAAGAAGGCCGCACGTTGCCCGAATTACTAGAGGGGCAATCAAAATGGGAGGAATTATTAATGCTAAAAGTAAATTTAAAGCATTTATTAGGAATGCATTGCTAAGAACACAAAGTTATTTAAGAGGTAAGGAAAATATATTTCCTGTTTTAAATGGAAACCGTCTAGGACCTGGCGCTCATAAAATGCCTAAAATTAAGAATGTTTCTATAGAGAGATATTACTTCAATGAGATTAATGTTCGTCTTCATGATGGCAGGATACTTGGTACAGATAATGTGCTTGAAAAAAATTTTGGTATTATTTTAAATAATTTTGAAGGCAATAAAAATATCTCAGAGGATAAACTTGGACTATTAAAAAGCCATAATTTTAAAATTATAAATATTACTCGTAATTACGACCATTCAAACTATGAAGGCTATATAGCTTGCGAAGAAACTCATAAAGATTTACAAATTTACTGTGAAAAGTTTGATTGCTCTGGAGTTATCTTAAGACCAGATAAATATGTTTTCGATTTATTTAACTTTGGCGAAAGCGATAGTCTTGAAACTATTATTAACGATGTATTGTTAAATATTAGAGAGAAAATTGAATTTAATTGAAACGCTGTTATTAAGGAGTAAAATATAAAAATGCCATTAGATGATCAAGATAGAAAAAAAGGACTAGAAATCCTTAAGAAGATGGATTTACTTAAAAACGATGAAACCCCTGTCTCTAAAGATTTGTTAAAGCAAATAATTGATATGTTGTATGGAACAATCTGGTCACGAACTGAGCAGTTATCGCTTCAAGAAAGAAGCATGATTACGCTCACAGTTTTGGTAGCACTTAATAGAGAGAATGAATTAAAATCTCATTTAAGAGGGGCTAAAAATTTAGGAATAACTAAAGAAAAAATTGAAGAAATGATTTTGCATGTTGCTCACTATAGTGGTTTCCCCACAGCAGTTTCAGCAAGTCAATTGCTAAACAAAGTATGGGATGAAGAAAAAGATTCCTAATAAAAAAGATCTTACCGGTAAACAAGAATATACAGTATCAGACTCAAATTCTGAATGGGTTCTTTATCATAATAACTTTTCACTTTGCTCGCGTAAAGTAAGAATATGTCTTGAGGAATATAAAATTGATTATTTGCCGGTTCATATACATATTATTGAGACAAAAGATTGTGAAAATTTATCAAAAGATTTTCTTAAAATTAATCCAAAAGCAACTGTGCCAGTTCTATTGCACAACAATCAGCCTATTTATGAGTCTCACGAACAAATAAGATATTTAATGGAAACTTTTCCAAATAAACTTGGAGAGAGTGAAACAGTTGATTATTGGAATAAAAAAGGTTCCTTAGTTGGAGATGACCCAGTTAGTGGTATAACAGAGTACGCAGGGAATTGCGTATCTTTGCTTACTCAACCATTGTTTGTTTCTATGCTTAGAAAAATTAGTTTCTTTAAATTTTTTAATTATTTTATAAAACACCCTTCAAAGTTTAGAGCACTTAATTTTACTTTATATCGACTATTAGGCTACTCAGTCTTTAATAAAAATTCGCCACATCAAAGAGTTGCTATAAAGGCATTTGAGAATCTTAAATCACATTTGACATCGTTAGATGGTCATTTAGAAAACAAGATTTGGATTGACGGAGATAAGTTTAGTATTGCAGACATAACCTGGATGACATTATTGCACAGACTTGATGAGGTTAATCTGGTTGAGCTATTCACCGAAAAATTAAACAATTTAAGAGACTACTATTCCCGTTTAAAAAATCGTGAGAGTTTTAGCAGCTGCATTATCGATTTCAATTCAGAAACAATTGAATCTGGCACGAAAAGTCTGAGAAAAGACATCCAAAAAGTTTCAAATTTGAGACAATTATATAATAGTTTTGAGTCTAATCCTCTACCTTGAAAGTATAAACAATAGTTATTATTTATAGTTCTGTTATAATTAACTTATACTTATGATTTATATAAATCCTTTCGAAAAACTTATGACTTTTGTGCCCGCTATTGCTTTACAAGGCTTTGTAGTTGTAATGATACTGATGGTTGTAATAGGTACTTTAGTGGATATGGCGCATAAGAAAAATGCAAAATACTTTTTCATTAATTTTAAACGAGCGAAAGAGTCTGCAGCAAATGAGTTGAGTGGATCTCAAAAGACAAAAATTATAAGTAAGACAATTGCTAGCGATATACTAACAACTTCTGAATTGGGCAGAGGGCAAAGAAGAATTGCTCATCTTTTAGGTATGTACGGCTCTATATTATTTTGGGTTGCTTCAGTTATATTAATATTTGGATATGCTAATTCAGCTGCTCCATATCAATTATCATTTTTATGGCATGTTGGGGCTATAATGTCTTGTCTAGGAGGTTATTGGTTCTGGTTTTTCTTAAGAGTTGATGTCTCTGCTGAGGCAAATCCGTGGAATAGAATCATAAGAGCAGATCTTTTTGTATTATCGCTTTTAGCTGCAGCAACATTTGGATTAGCATGGTCGTTTACTCAGTCGTCAGGAGTTCCAATACTAGATACCTTGTTTTTAGTACTCTTTGGTTTATCTAATATAGTACTGTTTGGTGGTGTTTATTGGTCGAAATTTGCTCACATGTTTTACAAACCTGGTGCAGCGATTCAAAAGAATTTATCTGAAGCTGACGGGTTTAGAGATGATTTGCCTCCACCAGCTGAAGCACCAAAGCAATTTGGGCTTGGAATTAAACGAGAATCGCCTAGGCATTATTAATAAAAACTGATTTACTAGGAAACGAGAAGAGGAAAACATATGTCAACATTTGTATACATGACAAGGTGCGATGGATGTGGCCATTGCGTAGATATATGTCCATCAGACATCATGCATATAGATAAAGAAACAAGACGTGCAGTAAATATTGAGCCTAACATGTGCTGGGAGTGCTATTCATGTGTAAAAGCCTGCCCTCAAAACGCTATTGATGCAAGAGGTTATGCAGATTTTGCTCCAATGCATCATAAAGTAAGAGTTCTTCGTGAAGAGGAAAAAGGTACTATATCTTGGAGAATCAAATTTAGAAATGGTCACGAGAAAAATTTTGTTTCACCTATTACAACTAAACCTTGGGGTAAACATATTCCAAAACTTGCTGATGAAACTCCCCCAACAAATGAAGAAATAAATTCACAGTTACTTTACTCAGAACCAAATGGACTTAATATTGATACAGGGCTTCCAAGTCTAAAGAAAGATAATCAAAAAGGAATCAACTAAATAGATGGCTTCAATTAAAACAATTCATGAGAATTGTGACATTCTCATCGTCGGTGGTGGAATGGCTGGAACAGGCGCTACCTTTGAAGCAAGACACTGGGGCAGAGATCTTAAAATAGTTTGTGTTGAAAAAGCAAACATAGATCGAAGCGGCGCAGTAGCTCAAGGACTATACGCAATAAACTGCTATATGGGAATGCAATGGGACGAAAACCAACCAGAGGATCATGTCAGATATGCCAGAAATGACCTAATGGGTTTAGTTAGAGAGGATCTCACATACGATATTGCAAGACATGTTGACTCTACTGTTCATATGTTCGACGAATGGGGATTACCAATAATGCGTGATAAAGAAACTGGTCGTTACCAAAGAGAGGGTAAATGGCAAATAATGATACATGGTGAAAGTTATAAACCCATTGTAGCTGAGGCCGCAAAAAAATCAGCTGACAAAATTTATAACAGAATAATGATAACTCATCTTCTGATGGATGAGGGCAAATCTGACCGCGTAGGCGGCGCTGTTGGTTTCAATATGCGAACAGGGAATTATCATGTTTTTAAAGCCAAAGCAGTTATTGTTGCTGCAGGAGGAGCATCTCATATTTTTAAACCAAGAGCTGTTGGCGAAGGAATGGGAAGGACTTGGTATGCGCCATGGAGCAATGGTTCAGCTTATGCTCTTCCTATTATGGCTGGAGCTAAAATGACACAAATGGAAAATAGAATAGTTCTAACAAGATTTAAAGATGGTTATGGACCGGTGGGTGCTTATTTTTTACATCTCAAGACTTATACAGAAAATGGCAATGGTGAAAACTACGAGAAAAAATGGTACGAAGAAACAAAAAAACTTGTAGGCGAATATATTGATCACGTACCTGTTCCAACATGTCTTAGAAACCATGCATTTATTGAAGAGGTAAAAGCTGGTCGCGGTCCAATTCATATGGTTACAAAAGAGGCGTTTCAAGATCCCCACATGGAAACAGTTGGCTGGGAAAATTTTCTAGGAATGACAGTCGGTCAAGCAGTTGTATGGGCATCTCAGAACATTGACCCAAAATATACAAATCCTGAACTCACTACATCCGAACCATATGTAATGGGCTCACACGCTACTTGTTCTGGAACATGGGTAAGTGGTCCGGAGGATATCTCACCAAGTGACTATTTCTGGGGATACAACAGGATGACAAGTGTTAATGGATTGTTTGGTGCAGGTGACACAGTTGGAGGAAGTGCGCATAAGTTTTCCTCAGGTTCATTTACTGAAGGCCGTCTTGCTGCGAAAGCTGCTGTAAAATACGTAAATGATATTCAGAATGAAGAAATTAAAGTTACAGACAAACAATACGAAGATTTAAAAGAAGTAATCTACAAACCTCTTGAAAATTATAAAGTAGGGAGAAACGAAATTACTGCCGGCACAGTATCACCAAGCTATATTCTTCCGATTCAAGGGCTCCAACGTTTACAAAAAATCATGGATGAATATGTAGGCGGTGTTGGAGTTTCATATATGACAAATGATAATTTGCTGAAAATTGGGACTAATCTCCTAAAGATGCTTGAAGAAGATTTAGAGCATGTAGCTGCGGAAGATTACCACCAGCTCATGAGAGCTTGGGAATTAAAGCATAGGGTTATTACTTCACAGTGTGTGACGAGTCATACATTATTTAGGGAAGAAACACGATGGCCTGGCTATTATTATCGTGGTGATCATATGAAAATTGATGATGCAAATTGGCACTGTTTGACAGTTTCACAAAGAGACAGGGAGTCAGGCGAATTCAGTATGAATAAGGCTCCTATGCATAATCTAGTCGACTAAATGGATCTTCTAGGGAAATCCAATGAAGAAATTTTAGAAATTGCTTCCCCTCTCTGGAATAACTTAATTGTATGCTCAAATTCTCAAGATTACTTTGGATTTACAAAAGATTTTTCGGCAAGAATGCTTTTTGGCGCAAATGAAATTGAGCTCGCGAAACAATGGGCAAACAACGAGGTTATTACAAACTTAAAGTTAGAAAATGAATTTCTCGGATGTATCAGAAGAGACGAGCATGTTACGGTACTATTCAAACAAAAAAGTACTATTTCAGATGGAGACTATCTTGGAAGATTAGTCCTAGGGGTAGAAGATGGAGAAATAAAAATATTTGGAGCAACGATATTTTAGACTAATTCTTTCTTATCTCTCATCTCTTTTCGAATTTTAGTAGCTGAAATTTTATGAATTTCTTCTCCTAGGTCGTGCTCTGTAAATGTGTAACCTACTCCTCTACCATATGAAATATCCGTTATATTTGGCACCTTTATTACAATAAACTCTCTCTCATTCTTAAAACCCTCTAACTCAAGACTATTAATAATACTTTGTTTTACATCATCAAACTCAAATGGATTGTCTGACTGGCCATCAACACCAGCATCAACTCCTGAAACATCTCTAAACATAATGCAAACTTGCCCTGATAACTTTAATGCTTTTTTAAATAATTCAGTATGCCCTTTATGCCACGGTTGCCAACGACCAAGCAATTGAGAAGTCGGCTTTTTCCAATCAAACATTAGTTATCTCATCAGCCAATGCAGCTATTTGCTGATCATTCATGAAACTTGTAATAATTTTATTTGCATTATTAGGCGCTTCGAACATATTGGTTGTATCTTTAAACGCTTGAGAACTCTCAAGTGTTTCAACTTCAAATGGAAGGTCCTTAGAGTTCTCTAATTCTTTTCTTTTATTGTCTACAACTCTTCCTTCCGTAATTGTATCAAGCCAAATTAAATAATCCGCTTCAAAAGACTCTCTTGCGGCTTTTGTTGGAGCAACAAAATCACATATTACATATCTTCCATTGTTTTTTTCAAAGTCAGCAAAAGTTTTCATTCTCATTGCCTGCCTTGACCTACCCTCTTTTGAAAAATCCCAGTCATTCGAAGCACTCCTTACGACATCTGCGTTATACCAGGCACAATTGTCAATATTCTGAACCAGTCTCTCTGCTAGCCAAGTTTTACCCGAGCCTGGTAAACCAAAAATTAAAATTTTCATAATTTTTTATAGCATAATTAAAAATGAGTCTGAAGGGCTAGTTTTTAATTAAACAGAATTAATCAAAAAGTGACATAGAAACACCTGGAGAGCCAACGTATAACGCACACGACGTAACATCCTCTTTCCCTGCTACCTCTGATTTAAAAAAATCAGCATCTAAAGCATCTTTCACAGAAAAAGACATTTTAAGTGTAGGGATAATCCCTGGTTTAGTTAAATACGGAGTTTCAAGAACGTACATTAATACTAAAGTTGTATCCGCCTCATCAAGATCACTCATCCAAATATGTTCTGTAGACGCGTAATACGGCGTATGCATATAATAATCTTTTGTAAACCAGTTTGAAGTCCCCGCATTTCCATCGATAGCTAATCCAAAATGTGTTGCCCCCTGAGCTACCAGCGATGGAAGTGTATTCCAATAACAAGCTTGCGCATTAAGATCATTTATACAAGTATTCATATAATTCTGATTGGTGTTCGCAGTTGTTTTTGTGCCATTATCAAGCCCTGCAGCAATCGTAGCTTCATTTCCTGGACCATTAACAAAATTAAATTTTTGCAGGGTAGGCGTAAAATCACTCGCTGTATTACCCTCAGCATTTTGTGAATTATTAGCCTGTGTATGGCTACCATCAGTATGACACTGGGAAACGCCAGAAACACTTGGATCATTTGTATTTGTTACTGTCCCCTTTAACCACATTGATCTTGATAATTCTGTTCTTATGTATGAATAAGTCACACCTGATGGAAGATTTGGATTGTTAAATGAACCATAGTTACAAGCAATTGCATTTGGCGCAACTCCAGCAATATCGCACCTTCCATCATCAGCCGTTAATTTCTTTGTAATTGTATAAGTGTTGTCTCCGACACACTCACCTGTAGAGCGGTCCCAATCCTCACATAATTGCATGTTCATTGGCTTTACTTTAAAAATAGTTGGATCGTCTTGATCGAACTCAAATTGAGCGGAAAAAGAATTATTATTGAAAAAAATAACAAAACAAAATATGTAAAAAAATTTATTTATATCAATCATTGTGATCTAGCTATATAAACTCCTCCCATATTTTTTTCAGTTATAATATTGTTTGTTCTTCTAACTTTATGAAGCATCTCATTTTTCATATTATATTTTGGAAATGCATATTCAGTTATTCCATGAGATACGAGCGTAGGTGATAAATGATCTCTCGGCCATTTAAACGTAAACTTATAGAAATCTTCATCGTCAGAGCTATTCTCAATGTCATTTTTACCATATTCAAATAATACTCCATTAATAATTTGAGCTTCTAAAGAAATTTTATCACCCTCTATGTCTGCACCTGATTTATCCCAGCTATAACCATTATATATAACTTTTGCCCATGGTAGGTAAGGTAAAGACCCAACAACAGAAAAGTCGTACCCATTCAACACTTCTTCATAAACGTTGGACGAACCTGCTGTATAACTAACCTTTTCAGACAATCTGTCATAAATATTTGCATATAGCTGAAAATTATTGGCAAGGTATTCAATTCCTACACTTCCTCTTTGATGCCCTTCATCAAATTCATAGTCATGGAATAAGTTTGCGCCTAATATAGCATTGTTATTGTTGACAAGAGTTCTAAAGCCAATGCCTGCATTCAATAGAGTTCTTTCATCTCCATTTGCAAAAGGCTCGTGACTGCCTAATCGTAATTGGGTAAAATATAAATGTTCTCTATTTAATCCCTGATAAGGATTCTTTACGATTGGACGTACTGCTAGAATTGAAAATTTAATATCATAATTTTCTTGCTCTGAAATCGTAACTTCAGTATCACCGTCTCCAGGAATAATCTCAGCTATTTTGTTACCTATACTTGTTAAACCCGAAGAAACTTTATTTTCAATAATCCGTTCTAAGGTATCACTTGCAATCGTGAAAGAGGATGCTGCAAAAATAAATATCAGAACAAGTAAGGGGGTAAAGCTTTTCATACTTAAGCCTATAACATTTACATGTTTAAAATAAGTCTTAATTTAACTATCTTTCCTGAAAAGATTGTCCTAATGAACCAATAAATGGGGATAATAAATAATTTGCCAAAGTCCGCTCTCCAATTTGAATACTAGCGGTTACTTTAACGCCCGGTACTAAGTAGTAAATCTTTTCTTTACTCTCAAAGTAATTCTGCTCAAGCTCTACAAAAATATTATAAAACACAATTCGATTATCATTTTCGTCTTGCTCAGTATCTGGACTAATCCTATCTACAATACCATCTATTTGACCAAAATTTACCGCATCAGCAGATGATAATTTAACAACAGCACTTTGTCCTGGCTTTACAAAACCTATGTCACTTTCCTGCAATCTCGCCTCAACGATTAAGTTATCTCTTGTTGGAACGATATCGAGTATTGCTTCGCCAGGCCTGATAACGCCTCCTATAGTTACAAAGAATAGATTCTTTATTACTCCATCAACGGGTGCTGTGATTACAGTTCTCTGAAGATTATCTTTTAATGCTCTTATGGTTTCATTTAATTCTGATATTTCTCGCTGTGCGACTTGTCTTGCGTTACGGGCGCTCTCTACAAATTGTTTAGTAATATTTTCTTTTTCTTCAATAGAAGTTTCCAATGCTCCCTTAGCTGCATTCAGTTCCTTTAGTAGATCATAATGTGCAAATTCTGTTATAATACCCTCTGCTAATAACTGTTCACTCATTTCTGTCTGTTTTATCAAAATATCAATTGCTGTTTGATGTTGAGTGATCTCTGCTGAAACCTTTTTTATATCTCCTTCAAGTTTATTTTTTCTACTAACAAATAATTCTAGTGACTTATTAACAAGTTCAGGTCTGTTGTTTATAAGAAGATCATCAAAAATAGGTACGTCAAAATCATTTATCTCAGCTTCAAGTCTAATTGACTCAATAGTTTTTGCGTCAATCTGTACTTGAGCCTCGTCTACATCCACTTCACTGGCTGTAGCTGCAAGCACAACAAGAGGGTCATCTTTTTTAACGATATCACTTTCTTTCACTAATATTTGATCGATTATACCTCCTTCAAGGTGCTGAATAGTCTTAACATCTCCTGCAGGTATAACTTGACCATCAGCGTTACTTATTATGTCGATGTTAAATAAAAACATCCAAAGTCCCGCTGTGGCTGCAAATAGAGAAAAAGTATAAAAGAATAGTCGCGTGTTTTTCCTATGTTTTTCAGGTAGTGTATTCATATATTTTAGCTTTTTCTTATATCAGAGACTAGCGGAATAGGTTTTATATCCAAATCTATTTTAACGTTTGCTTTTTCAATTACTTCCCTATCTTGTGATGAAATAATTAGAGTTTTATTCTCCTCTAAGAGAATATCTAATAACCGATAAATTGCCTTTTTTCCTCGTTCATCTATCGACTCGGTTGGTTCATCAAGAACAACGATTTGACCTGATACAGCCAATGCTCTTGCTAAGGCCATTCTTTTTCGAAT
>CACEZK010000010.1 GCA_902564025.1 uncultured Pelagibacteraceae bacterium | reverse complement strand
CATAAACTCACTTTCACTTTCGTCATTAATTTTATGATTGAGAGAACTATCGTTTTGGCTAATTCTGCTGTCCATTTTTATGACGTCAGAGGTTGAAATATTTAAATCATTAGCAATACCTTGCGCTGTCCGAAAATCAATCGATCCATGTTCCGTTTGATGAATTTTCTGTTTTAGCTTTCTGAGACTAAAAAATAGACTTTTTTGTTTTGAGGTAGTTGCGATTCTGACTAATGACCAATTTTTAAGAACAAAATCTTGAATTGATGCTCTTATCCACCATCCAGCATAAGTTGAGAATCTAACTTCTTTATCCAACTCAAATCTTTCTGCAGCTTTCATTAGACCTATATTGCCCTCTTGAATGAGGTCACTTAAATTAAGACCATAGTTCTTATACTTAACAGCGAAAGCAATAACCAATCTTATGTGAGATTGGGTTAGTTCGTGCAATGCCTTTTCATCTTTGTTTTTGATCCATTTTTTTGCTAAAACCTTTTCATGATTCTCTTCAAGCAAAGGAATAGACATGGCCTTTTTTACAAAAGATTTCATTTCATTTGTATCATCAAAACTTGACATGCATGCAAAATACAAATTCAATGTGAAAAGACAATTTGAATCTTCAATTTTGAGGGTATAAAAACTGCCAATGTGGCTTAATTTAATATGAAAGATACTGTAAAATATGAAGATTTTGAAAAAATTGAGATCTTAGTAGGTACTATTTTAGAAGTAAAAGTAAACGAAAAGGCTAGAAAACCAGCTTATGTGCTGAAAATAGATTTTGGCGAAAAATTTGGCATTAAACAAAGTTCAGCTCAAATAACAAACTATTCAATTGAAGAGCTTCTTCAAAAACAAATTATTGCAGTGTGTAATTTTGAAAAAAAAAATATCGCAGGTATTGAGTCAGAGGTATTAATTCTAGGCGCAATAAATGAAAATAAAGAGGTGATCTTGCTTCATCCACAACAGAAAGTACATAATGGATCTAACGTTTGCTGAATTATATTGGCGCGCTCGAGATGATTCGAACATCCGACCCCAGGATTAGGAATCCTGTGCTCTATCCTGCTGAGCTACGAGCGCATAATTAAAGATTTTTTAAAAAAAAAAATAATTTTTATTTTATTTTAATTAAAATAAATAAAAAAAAATAAATTTTTGTTACTATAAAAAAATCTAATAACTATAAGTATTTAAATACATTTACTAACAATTTAAAATACATTGAAAAAAAATTTTAAAATTCATAATTTGAAAAAACAGCGAAAAATTGACAGTTTTTCATAAAAGTTTAATCATTGTATTAGAACGAATCAATTTTGATTCATCTACTAACCTCTAACTAAACCCAAATGGGGGGAGATAAATATGGAGGAACTTAAAGTGATCTTTGCGAAAGCAAGGAAAAAAGCTAAGAAAAAAGCAGCGCCTAAGAAAAAACGTAAAGCTGCTAAAAGGAAGCCAGCTAAGAAAAAAGCAGCTCCTAAAAAGAAAAAGCGTAAAGCAGCTAAAAGGAAGCCAGCTAAGAAAAAAGCCGCTCCTAAAAAGAAAAAAAGGAAAGCCGCTAAGAAAAAAGCCGCTCCTAAAAAGAAAAAGAAAGCTGCTAGAAGAAAAAAAAGAAGATAATTAGCATTGATTAATCAATGCTTTTTTTTTGCGCCCTTAGTTCAACAAACTAGGGGCGTTTTTTAATTTATCTCTACCAAGAATCTTATCGACTTTTTTTATTGCATTTTCCTCGGTAATTTTAAGTCCAGCAATTACTTCTCTCAAAAATCGATCATAAGATAATTCAAAAAGTTGACGCTCACTATAAGATTGCTCTATTTGATTGTTTGCTCTGTTAAGATCTCTAACGACTTCAGCAATCTGTTCAATATCACCTGAGTTAATTTTAAGGTCATATTCCTGAGCCCGTCTGCTCCACATTGTTCTCTTTATTTTTGGTTTTTGAGAAAGGATTTTTAATACAGTTTGAATTTTAGATGGTTTTGATACTTTTCTTAAATTAAGAGACTTAGCCTTTTCAACTGGAACTCTCAAAATCAATTTATCTCGTACAAACTCAATTACATACATCTCTAATTTTTGTCCAACGACCTCTCTTTTTTCAATATCTATAACTTGTCCTACACCGTGTGTAGGATAAACAACATGATCCTTTGTATTAAAAATTTTTTTTACTTTCTTTTCTTTAATAGTCTTTATCTCTAAAAATTTTTTAACTTTTTTTGCTTGATAGTGAGCAGGGTTAATAATGCGATTATTAACTTTTTTGTCAGATTGTGGAGGAAGTTTAGGCTCAACAAATTTTTTTACTTCTTTTGTCTTTTTAATAACTTTTTTTATTTGTTTCTTTTTTGGAGTCTTTTTTAATGAAGTTTTCTTTTTTACACTTTTAGTTTTTTTCTTAACAGCTTTCTTTTTTAGAATTTTCTTTTTAGTGACTTTACTGATATTTTTCTTTTTTTTCATAGAATTACTTAACCTCCAGATTTTTCGGAAAAATATTTATCATATTTATTTTCTTCACTCTCATATATTTTTGCATCAGTTGGGGATTCTTTCTTCATAGTAATGTTTGGCCATATTTCTGAAAACTTTTGATTCACTTCTAACCATTTTTTGTCTTTATCATCTGTATCAGAGATGATTGCATCAACAGGACACTCTGGTTCACACACGCCGCAATCTATGCATTCATCAGGGTTAATTACTAACATATTTTCGCCTTCGTAGAAACAGTCAACCGGACATACCTCTACGCAATCAGTATATTTGCATTTTATGCATTTTTCGTTAACAAGGTAGGTCATTTTAAATTATTGTGAGAGTTTTTTCTTTATTTCACCAACTTTAAAGTCATCGATATATAAAAGACCAGATATTTTTCGTACTAAAGCATTTTCATAATCATCAATTCTGCCATCTGCAATTACAATCTTCCAAATCATTTCAATTATCATTATTTTTTCATCGTCAGTTAGTAAGCTATTAATTTTTGACGTAAATTGGTGAATATCATTAGCGTTATCGACAAGCTCATAAGAAGCCTCAAAAAGTCTATTTAATTTTTCGCTATCTAAATTATAAAAATTACCGAGCAATTTTAATATCTCATCTTTTTCAATCTCATCAAATTCACCATCATGCAGAGCAGTAGTAACCATCAACGATGCAACAGCTAATTGAGATGCCTCAAACTCTTCCTCTTTGACATCTTTATTATCTGATAATAGCGATTTGAATTTATCTAACATAATAACATAATTGTATATTAGAAATTAAAGAGTACTATATCTGGTGTCCATTATAGAACAAAAGGTGTAGATTATATGTCCGAATCACCAACTTGGAATGTTCTTTAAATATTCTAATTTTTTTTATCTTTAATTAACTATATATATCACTTAATCAAAATTTAAAAGTTTCAATAAAAATGAATAATAAATTAAATAATGGCTTTAATACTTGGCAAAAGAGTTTTGAAAAAGAAACTAAGAAAAACTTTAGTGATTCAAAATCAGAGACTGATGAAGGAATAGATATTAAGCCAGTATACACTAAAGACGATTTAGAAAACTTTTCATTTGTCGAGAGTAACTCTCTTCCTGGCCAATGGCCTTATACAAGAGGCCCAAAAGCATCAATGTATACAAATAGGCCTTGGACGATCAGGCAGTATGCTGGATTTTCAACGGCTGAAGAGTCGAATGAATTTTATAAAAAAAATTTAGAGTCTGGTCAAAAGGGTCTATCAGTTGCTTTTGATTTACCAACACATAGGGGATATGACTCAGATGATGATTTAGTAATGGGTGATGTGGGTAAAGCTGGTGTCGCTATAGATACTGTTGAGGATATGAAAATACTTTTTAATAATATTCCTTTAGATCAAATGTCAGTCTCAATGACTATGAATGGCGCAGTGTTGCCAGTACTCGCATCATTTATTGTTGCAGGAGAAGAGCAGGGTGTTGATAGAAGTTTGCTATCGGGAACAATTCAGAATGATATCTTAAAAGAGTTCATGGTAAGAAATACTTATATATACCCTCCTGAGCCATCGATGAAAATTGTTGCCGATATTATTGAATTTACTTCAAAAGAAATGCCTAAGTTTAATTCTATTTCGATTTCAGGTTATCATATGCAAGAAGCCGGCGCTGATAATGTTCTTGAATTAGCTTATACTTTAGCTGACGGAATGGAATATGTAAGAGCAGCAATATCAAAAGGTCTTGATGTTGATGATTTTGCACCGAGGCTCTCCTTCTTTTTTGCAATTGGAACGGACTTTTTTATGGAGATTGCTAAATTAAGAGCCGCAAGAACTCTGTGGGCTAAGATCATGAAAGATTTTGGAGCTAAAAATGAAAGATCTCTTATTTTAAGAACGCATTGTCAAACATCTGGTGTATCCTTAACTGAGAAAGATCCTTATAATAACATTATAAGAACATCTTATGAAGCCTTGTCTGCTATTCTTGGAGGAACACAAAGTTTACACACAAACTCCTTCGATGAAGCAATTGCTTTACCAACTGATGAATCTGCAAGAATTGCAAGAAACACCCAATTAATTCTTCAAAATGAAACCGGCGTAACAAAAACGGTTGATCCTCTTGCGGGATCATATTTCGTTGAAAACTTAACTGAAGAATTATCAAAAAAAGCTTGGGATATTATTACAGAAATTGAAGAATTAGGTGGAATGACAAAGGCTGTTAAAGCAGGTATCCCTAAATTAAAAATTGAAGAGTCTGCAACTAAGAAGCAAGCTAAAGTCGATAGCGGATCCAGGGTTGTAGTTGGAGTAAATAAATATAAAAATCCGAAAGAACCTTTAGTTGATGTGAGAGTAATTGATAATAATCGCGTTCGAGATGATCAAATAAAGAAAATCCAGGCAATAAAAGAGTCACGTGATACAAAAGCTGTCGATAAAGCACTTACTAATTTAACTAATGCTGCAAAAGATGAAACAAATCTTCTTATTCCTTGTATAGAAGCTATTAAATTAAGAGCAACAGTTGGAGAAGTTTCAAAAGCATTAGAGCAAGTATATGGTAGACATTTTGCAAAAAGCTTAAGTGTTTCAGGAGTATATGGTAAACATTTTGAAGGTGATAAAGAATTTATGAAAGTTGAGAGTAAAATTAAGGAATTTGAAAATGTAAATGGTAGAAGACCACGAGTTCTAGTAGTTAAAATGGGTCAGGATGGCCACGATAGGGGGGCAAAGATTGTTGCAACCTCATTTGCTGACATGGGTTTTGATGTTGATATGGGGCCACTATTTCAATCGCCTAAAGATGTTGCAAAGGATGCTATTGAAAATGATGTTCACGCAATTGGAGTTTCAACTTTAGCGGCAGGACATAAAACACTTGTACCTGAATTAATGAAAGGCCTAAAAGAGATTGATCCTAAGTCAAAGATAATTGTTTTTGTGGGGGGCATAATTCCAGAACAAGATTACGAATTTCTGTATGAAAATAATGTATCAGCCATTTTCGGTCCAGGTTCCAACATCATAGAGTCTGCCGAAAAAGTTATCGATTTGATTTCAGATAACTTAAGTAAAGAATAGTTAATGGAATTAGTAGATAAGATTATTAAGGGTGAAAGAGCTGCCATTGCTAAAGCTATTACATTAGTCGAGTCTTCGAAGGACTCTGATCAACAAATTAGCAGGCAGATGATCTCAGAATTAATTAAAAAGCCCGGCAAATCAATAAGAGTAGGTTTCTCTGGCCCGCCAGGAGTTGGGAAGTCAACATTCATTGAGTCCTTTGGAAGTTATTTAGTCAGTCAAAATTATAAGTTAGGTATTTTAGCTATTGATCCATCCTCGCAAATTACTGGTGGGTCAATATTAGGAGATAAAACTCGAATGGTAGAGATATCAAAAAATCCAAATACTTTTATAAGATCTACACCGTCAAGAGGTACTTTAGGAGGTATCTCAATGGGAACTCGCGAAGCATCCATAATATTAGATGCTGCAGGCTATGACTTTATATTTATTGAAACAGTTGGCGTGGGACAATCAGAAATTGTTGCAAGCAATTTAGTTGATATATTTACTCTTATTGTTGGCCCTGGTTCTGGTGATGAGCTGCAAGGAATAAAAAAAGGTATTACGGAATATGCAGATATATTTATAGTCAATAAAAATGACGGTGAGTTGAAAATGGAAGCTTCAAAAACTGCCGCTGACTATAAATCAGCCCTGAGTTACTATAAGAAATTAGATGAGCTTGAAAAGCAGGTGTTATTAGTATCTGCGATTGAGCAAACTGGAATGGAGGATGTTATTAAAACAATTAATCAGATAATCGATCAAAATAAGCTAAAAGGGATATTTGATGAAAGACGCGCTGATCAGCTTGAATACTGGATCGAAGAAGAGGTAAAACATATAATTGCATCAGACATAACAAAACGACTGATAAGTAAGGGAAATATTCCAAAATACTCTAAAAAAGTAATGAAAAATGAAATGTCTATGTACGAAGCAGTTGAAACAATTACAAATGATACCCTCAAGCAATAATCATATTGACAATAATTACCAAAAACTTTACTTAAACTTACTATGACAAAAGCATGTGATTTATCAGGAAAAAAAGTACAATTTGGTAATAATGTGAGCAAAGCCAATAATAAGACGAGAAGAAAATTTAATGTTAATCTTCAGTCTGTAACTTTTAAAAGTGAGATTTTAAATAAGAATATAAGACTCTCCGTAGCTACTTCATCGATCAGAACAGTTTCCAAGTTTGGTGGTATTGATGAGTTTTTGACCAAGACTAAAAGTAAGAAATTATCTCAAAAAGCAAAGAGGGTACAACGTGCTATGAATAATGCACAAAAAAAAGCTAGCTAATTAATAGTTCGACGATTCAAATTATTTTCATTTTCTTCAAAAAGATCTACTAACTGCTCAGTCATTACGTCAGCTAATTGCTCAGCATCAACAATTGTAACTGCTCTTTTGTAGTATCTTGTTACATCGTGGCCAATTCCAACAGCAAGCAACTGAATTGAAGATTTAGACTCTATCCAATTTATTACACCTCGAAGATGTTTTTCTAAATAATTACCTGTATTTACTGATAGAGTACTATCATCCACGGGCGCACCATCGGAGATAACCATTAATATTTTTCTTGCTTCATATCTTGCCTGAAGCCTTTTATGTGCCCATAACAATGCTTCTCCATCAATATTTTCTTTTAAAAGCCCTTCACGCATCATTAATCCAAGATTTTTCTTTGACCTTCTCCATGGCTCATCTGCCGCTTTATAAATTATATGCCTTAAATCATTTAATCTCCCAGGAGATGGAATTTTTTTATTTTGCATCCAATGTTCTCTGCTTTTTCCGCCCTTCCACGCTTTAGTAGTAAAACCAAGAATCTCTACTTTTACACCACACCTTTCAAGTGTTCTCGCAAGAATATCAGCGCTCATCGCAGCAACTGTTATAGGGCGACCTCTCATTGAACCAGAGTTATCTATAAGTAATGAAACTACAGTGTCTTTAAAATCCGTATCTTTTTCTTTTTTAAATGAAAGTGAATGGTATGGATCCATAATTATTCTTGTAAGTCTGGAGGTATCAAGCAATCCCTCCTCAAGATCAAAATCCCAACTTCGATTTTGTTTAGCCAATAGTTTTCTTTGTAGCCTGTTGGCTAATCTTGAAATTATCATTTGATAAGCTTTTAATTGTTGATCGAGATAAGCTCTTAACCTGTTTAGCTCTTCATCCTCACAGATATTTTTTGCAGTAATAACTTCATCAAATTCCTCAGTATAAACGTCGTATTCGTTGAGTATTTTTTCTACTGAATTTTCTGCTTTGTATTGGGGAGTTGCGTTTTCAGTATCACCCTCATCTATTTCACTTAATTCGTCATCTTCTTGTTGGTCAATATTCATCTCACTTTCATCATAACCAACCTCTTCCTCAGATTGAGTAGATTCTTCATCACTAAAGGAAGACTGATTTTCCATTTCATTGATCTCATTGTTTTCTAGTTGATCAATATTTTGATTCTCTTCTTCTTTGTCGTCTTTATCATCACTATTTTCATTATCATAATAGTCTAGCTCTTTTATTAGTTCGTTCACATTTTCAGCAAATAGTTTTTGATCATATATATTTTTTAAAAGTTGATCAGATGAGTCACTAATTTTATTATTCAACCATTTTTTCCATAGATTTAGTGCATTATTTGAGTTAGATGGCAGATAATCAGGATTAATTTTATTTCTTAAATATAAATCTATTGCGTCTTCAATATTTAAATCTGACTGCTTTGTAACAGTGTCTAAGTTCTTATCTCTAAATTTTTGCTCATAGAGTATCTTTAAATTTGATTTAACTCCTCGCATTAACTTACTGCCTATAAGCTGGACACGAGTATTTTCTAAAACTTCGTATATTTTTCTATTTTTTTCACCAGAGGGTTCAAATTGTATATAGGTCTCTTTGTTATGATACTTGTACCTGAGAGCTTCATTATCAGCGTGCCCGCGTAATTGATTTAAATTTTTCAGGTCCTCATTATTATCAATTTTAGGTAGTACAATTTTATTATCAGTTGATGTTAGATTATCTTCAAATACTACGTCAATCTCCTTGTCCTCAGCTATTGCACGTGTAGTGGAAGATATAGCTTTTTTGATATCTTCTAAAAAATCTTCTTTCACTAAACTAGATCAAATTTGCTTGCTTCATTTGTAACTTCTTCACCGAAGCAGCGTTGATAATACTCTGCAATTATCTGCCTCTCACTTTCATCACACTTATTCAAAAAAGTAAGTTTAAATGCTGCAGAATAATTGTGATCAAATATTTCAGAATTTTGAGCCCAAGTGAGAACTGTTCTTGGACTCATCACAGTAGATATATCGCCATTTGCAAGACCTTTTCTGGATAAGTCAGCTACCTTTATCATTAATTCAATTATCTCTTCCTTTTCTGGATTATTAAATGAAGGAACTTTAGAGAGCATTATCTTTTTTTCTTGTTCAAGATCTAAATAGTTAAGAGTAGTAACTATACTCCACCTATCCATCTGCCCTTGGTTTATTTGCTGTGTACCATGATAAAGTCCTGTTGTGTCTCCTAATCCAACAGTGTTCGTCGTTGCAAATAATCTAAAATATGGATTTGGTGTTAAAACTCTGTTCTTATCTAGTAATGTAAATTTTCCCTCTGACTCTAATACCCTTTGAATTACAAACATTACATCTGGTCTTCCAGCATCATATTCATCAAATACTAAGGCTGTAGGTGTTTGTAAGGACCAAGGTAAAATTCCATCCTGAAATTCAGTAACTTGTTTACCGTCATTTAATACAATGGCATCTTTACCAATTAAATCGATTCTACTTATATGACTGTCAAGATTGACTCTTACGCAAGGCCAGTTAAGTCGAGCAGCAATTTGTTCAATATGCGTTGATTTCCCAGTACCATGTAATCCTTGAACCATAACTCTTCTATTGTATTTAAATCCAGAGAGTATTGCCATGGTGGTTGCCTTATCAAAACAATAGCTAGAATCAATATCAGGAACATAATCTGATTTCTTTGAAAACCCCTCAACATGAAGATCTGTATCAAATCCAAAAGCTTGATTAACAGATATGGATATATCTGGTTTACTTTGCATTAGGTTTTCTGTTGCTGTCATATTGTTCCTTTATTATTTTATAGGCCTCTAAAACCTTAGTTAATTTTTCTTTATTGTTTTCATTGTTTCCAACTGTATCAGGGTGTAATTCTTTTACAATCTTTTTGAATTTGGACTTGATTACATTGAGTGAGCTTTCCTTATTATCTATTCCTAAAGTGGCAAGAGCATTTAAATACTTAGAACTATAATAACTAGGATGTACGAGCATATTTTCAAGATTATTCATCCCTTGAAACATTCTCTCAGATATTTTAGAGATTTTTTCAAAGTAACTTGTGTCATTTGATCCTATTTGCTTAGTTTTTCTGTGGCCAATTATGTCATTTTCGATAAATGCCTCAATTTCATCGGCTGTCATATCTGAAAAATAGTTCCATTTTTTATTATATTCTTTTATGTGTTTTAAACAGAACCAAATGTATTTACCTAGATCTTTAGGTGAAGACGGAGCGCGATATTCAGCTATTTCTTCACACCCCTCAAAATGACATTTTCTATTATTCATATTGTCTTTTCATATGTTAGATTAGATTAATATACATGACTCTTGAAGAATCTATAGATAAGAAAATTAATGACAATCTAAACCCGTCTTTTTTTAAAGTTATAAACTTTTCTGATCAACATAAAAATCATTATGCGGGTGATAACAAAGATACTTCACATATTAAAATCATTATTGTTTCAGAGTCTTTTGATGGACATTCAAGAATTGAAAGAGAGAGGATTGTTCATAACTTACTTAAAGAAGAAATATTGACAGAAATACACTCAATAAGATTAAAACTTTATATAAAGTCAGAATACGATTTAATTAAGTGATGCAATTTTGACTTGCGATATCAAATTTCTTTTTGTTTCAATTATTTCAAATTTAAATCCATAAAATTGAAAAACTTGTCCAGCTTTAGGAAAGGACCTTGACTCATTTATTATTAAGCCTGAAATAGTATTAGCATCTTCATCAGGTAGGTCCCAACCAAAACTTCTATTAATGTTTCTTATTTCTGTAGATCCTTGTACTTTAATTGAGCCATCTTTATTTCTTTCAATATCAGCAAAATCGATATCATGTTCATCGCTGATTTCTCCAACAATCTCTTCAATAATATCTTCAAGGCTTATCATTCCATTTAACACACCATATTCATCAACCACCATGGCTAATTTAATTTTTCTGTTTAGGTGCATTTGTAATTGATTTTTTAGAGGTGTAGTTTCTGGCACAAACCAAGTTTTAATTAATGATTGCTTTATGTCCTCTCTTGAAATTTTTACAGATTTAAGTTCATTTAGCTTTCTTAATAGATTTTTTGCATGTAGTAGGCCAATAATATTTTCATTGTTGTCTTTCCATACGGGTATTCTTGTATACGGACTTTCAACAACTTGGCTTATTATTTTTTCAGGATCTTCATCAATATTAACCGTAAAGATGTTACTTCTGTGAACCATAATATCTTCAACAGTTGTTTCTGATAAATCTAAAATTCCAGTCACCATATCTTTATCCATTTTAAATAATCTCCCTTCTTTATGATGGAGATCTACAGTTCCCCTAATTTCATCAGCTACAGATAGACTTCTTGCATTCTTGTCATGTTTAATTCCAATTATATTTAAAATAGTAAAAACGATTTTTTCCATCAGCCATGTTACAGGCGCTAAGATGGTTACAAATGGTTTTAAAAATGGACTTACTACTAGTGCCATTTTTTCTGCATTTGCAATAGCATAGCTCTTGGGAAGAATTTCTGCAAAAATCACAATTAATGCTGTCATTATGATAACGGCATAAGCAACACCAGTATTTCCAAAGATTTTAATTAATAAACTAGTAGCTAAAGCTGAAGCAAGAATATTGACTAAATTATTACCAAGTAAAATTGCTCCAATTAACGCTTCTTTCTTATTCAATAAATCTATCGCGATACTAGAATTCTTTTTACCCTTCATGCCAAGGCCAGTTAACCTACTTCGCGTACTTGCTGTTAACGCTGTTTCTGATCCTGAAAAAAATGCAGAAAATGCTAAAAGAACGATTATGGCTAAAAATAATACGATAATTTCAAATATCATCTAATTTATATACTTATTTATCACGCTATCTAATTTTCTAGTTGAATATCGATTGGCTAAATAAGCTTTACCCATGTCTCTTAAAAGTATCAGATTAATATGATTATTTTTTACTTTTTTATCGGAATTCATTATTTCTTTAAATTTATTAAGTGATGTTTTGCTCTTTATATTGTTAGGTATTTTGATTTTCATTTTTAATTTTTGAAAATGATCTTTTATTTTATTTGTATTTTTATTTAAAATATTTCCTTGAAGTGATGACATTTCAAGAGCCATCATAATGCCTATAGATACGGCTTCTCCATGTGTTAATGATTTTTGGTAATTATTTATTGCTTCAATAGCATGTCCAAAGGTATGACCTAGATTTAATATTGCTCTTATATTTTTTTCTTTTTCATCTTTTCTTACAATTATTGCTTTATTTTTGCAAGAGTGAAAAACAGCCTCGATTAAATATTTTTTGTTAAATGTCATAAGCTTCGACTCATTATCTAAAAGCCAATTAAGGAATTTTTTATCCATAATAAGTCCATATTTAATTATTTCAGCATAGCCAGATAAAATCTCCCTTCTTGGAAGGGTTTTTAATAGCGAGACATCCGAGATCACTAATTTAGGTTGGTAAAAAGTACCTATCAGATTTTTGCCTTCTTTAGTATTGACACCTGTTTTGCCCCCCACTGCAGAGTCAACTTGCGATAATAATGTTGTAGGTATCTGAATAAAATTAATGCCTCTTAACGTGATGCTCGCTGAAAAACCAACAATATCGCCAATAACACCTCCACCTAAAGCAATTAAAGTATCGTTCCTATCAACCTTATATTTGAGAAGTTTAGACGTAATTAAATTAATAGTTTTAATGTTTTTGTATTTCTCACCATCATTAATTATTATCTTGTTAAAACTTATTTTATTTTTTTTTAGTGAGTTCTCTAATTTTTTTCCGTAAAGCTTATGAATAAATTTACTAGTAATTATAAAAACTCGTGGATTTATTAATTTCTTTTTTATTAATAAGCCTGAGCTCGATAAAATATTATCACCAATTAATATTTTATATTTGTCTGTTCCGGTCTTTACCTCTAAAGTTTTTTTCATTATTAGATTTTTAAAGCTTCGGTAATTTCTTTAATTATTTGATATTTATTTTTTTTGCTCACATCGATTGTGAATTTAGCTTTGGAGTAATTTTTCTGCCTAATTTTATTTAATCTTTCAAATTCTGCTTTTATATTTTTATTAGATAAAAGGGGCCTCTTTTTCGACAGTCTACATCTTTTTTCTAAAATATTCAAATCACATTTTAGCCATATTGAATTACATTTATTCAATATTAACTTTCTTATTTTTAACTCTTCAAAGCCACCTCCACCTAGTGCAATAATCGAGTTTTTTTTATCTAGTAATTTTAAAGTGATTTTTTTTTCAATATTTCTGAAGATACTTTCACCACTTTCATCAAAAATTTTTACAATTTTTTGACCCATTTCTTTTTCAATTTCTTTATCCGTGTCATAAAAATCTAAGCCTAGTTTTTTTGATAAACCTCTACCAATAGTTGATTTACCAGAGCCCATATGGCCTAGAAAAACTATATTTTTTTTTGTTTGAGAGAGTCTTTTTTTTGACATTATTAAATGTGAATAAATTTCACAGTTTTAAAATATTCTGTTAAAAGAAATTAATATGTTTGATAAAAGCATTCGTAATAAAGTAACATTATATATCATTAGTTTATCTCTTATAAGCTCATTTTTCATTAATATTGATGTTTTGGCGGAAGACAATTTGAGTCAAGAGCCATATGAAATTTGGCAAGAGAACAGTGTTATAAGCGAAATTGAAAGTTCTGTTGAAAAATCAAATACGCAGGAAGCAGTAAACTTAACTAATCAAACCGTAAAACAGGAAAATTTTCTATTCAGTAAAGCCGATGCTATAGGTTTATATGATTCTTCTAATGGCGGATTTGAAGCTAATTTATGGGATGGGTCTAATATAGAGGATATAATATATTTAATTAATACAGCTCCTGTAGAAAGTACTAGTTCAACTCTTACGAACCTAGTAAAAAATGTAATGTTAACTACCGCAGCCCCGCCTGATAAATTAACTAATGACTCATTATCTTTTCTGGATCTTAAATCAGATTTTTTAATCTCAAGGGGTTATTATAAAAATATCTCTCAATTATTTAGCTTACTTAATAGTGATGAAATAAACGATATTTTAAGTGATGGAATGATAGATAATTTACTTATCTATAATCAATACAAAAGAATTTGTAATAGCAATTCTAATTTAATATCAGAAAGATTAAGTGATTTATATTTTGTATCATTTTGCAATGCAATGTCAGCTAATAGACTAACTCTTGATTTAAATATTTCTTTAATGAGAGATGATGATAATTATAATGAGGAGTATTTATCTTTATTATCTGAAATTATTTATAGTGATGAAATTAAAGCTGAAAATCTCAAGGAAATAAATCTAATTAATTTAAATTTATTACATAAATACAATGTCGATATTGATAAATATATTTCCATAAATTCACCAATAAAATTTAAATTGTTCTACTTTTTAAATTATAAGAAGAACAACCTAAAAAAAATTTCAATTGCTGAAGAACTTGTCAAAAAAGGCTTGGTTGAGCACAAATACCTTGCTGAGATTTATCAGTCCTTTGATCTGAGTAGCACCAAGGACGCTGGTGAGAATAATTTAGCTTTATTAGAGCGAATTAAAATCTTTAAAGATATAAGAAAAACTTCATCCCAGGCTGAACTAGTGAATAAAATACCTAAATATGTTAGTTTATTTAGTGCGCATGGTATGTTGGAAACAGCGTCTTTAATGATTTATGATAAAATAAAAATAGTTCAGCCAAAATCAAATTACATCGAAAATGCATCGGCCATTTGCCTGGTCTTTATACTAAATGATGACGCAGAAAAATGTAATGAGTGGGTGAGTCAATTGAATCTCAATTCAAACACATTAGAGCTTTCTAAAGCTGAGTTTTATCTTTCATTGGCGAATGGTAAAGCAATAAAAGGGACTAACTTAAATCAATTAATTGACTATGAAGGTTTTTCCGATAGGCAGAAGAATGTTATAGTTAAGTATTACGAACTTATTACAAATTCAAAAAAAATTAGTTATTGGAAAACTCCAAATGAATTAAATAAAGTCTCCTCAATAACTGCAAATATAAAACTTCATAATTATTTTGAATCTCTTGAAAATCAACTAGGCGAGAAAATAATTTTACTAAATATATTGCATGGAGACGATAATTTTAATGAGAATGACGAGTTTTCGATTTTTCTTATAATAGACTCATTGTTTGAGATTAATGAAGCTTACGCACAAGACTATATATTAGAGTATTTTTCAACGTACAATTTATAGTGCCGAAAATAGAAAAATCTATAATCGAGAATTTCTTAGAATCACTGATATCTGAGAAAGGTTTAAGTAATAATACGATTGAGTCTTATAAAAGCGATATAAATCAGTTTTTAGAAAGACAAACAACAAGCAAATCATCTGAACTAATATTTTCAAGAAAATCAATTGAAAAATATATTTCAGTGATGAACGATTTAGGATTTGAGAGGTCAACAATCCTAAGGAAATTATCTTCGTTAGGACACTTTTTTGATTTTTTAGTTACTGAAAATATACTTAAAGATAATCCATTCTCGCAAATATCAATTCCCAAAAAAAACTCTAAGCTACCAATTTTTTTAACACACGATCAGGTAGATAGGCTATTAGAGACAGCTAAAAATGATGACTCTATTAAAGGGTTGAGACTTTTGACTATGATTGAAATATTATATGCAACAGGAATAAGAGTTTCTGAGCTAGTTGGATTAAAATTGTCATCTTTATATGAAAAAGAAAATTTTATTTTTGTCACAGGAAAAGGAAATAAAGAAAGACTTGTGCCCGTTGATCAAAACACTTTATCTACAATAGAAAAGTATCTAAAAGTAAGAGTAGAATTTTTAAATGCAGATAAAAATGAAGACAAATGGCTTTTTCCATCAAGAAATTCAAAGCTTGGTCATATTTCAAGGCAAAGATTTCATCAACTTTTAAAAGTATTGTGCAAAGAAGCGAATATCGATGCAAAATACGTTAGCCCCCACAAGCTAAGACATGCCTTTGCATCACATCTACTTGCTAACGGAATGGATTTGAGATCACTGCAAATGTTACTTGGGCATTCAGATATATCTACAACACAAATTTATACTCATGTTCTTAGTGATAGATTAAAAAGTACGGTAGAAGATAATCACCCATTATCTAAGGTATTCAAAGAATAATTGTAATTCAAGTTGTCCTTGAAAAGAGGATTTTATAATGATAAACCAACAAAATGAGTTTCACGCCCGTACCCTCAAACACTATAAGAATAAATAGATCCCAGTTATTTGTTCCAGGGTCAAAGCCAGAATTGTTTGAGAAAGCTTCAGCAAGCAATGCAGATATAATCTGTTTAGATCTTGAGGATGCTGTGGCACCGCAAGATAAGGAACAAGCAAAAGAAAATGTAATCAAAGCACTAAATAATCATGATTTTGGAAAAAAAACTATTTCAGTAAGAATTAATGGATTGGATACTCATTATTGTTATAGAGATGTTGTTGACTTAATGGAAAATGGTGGTGAGCGACTAGATTTAATTATGATACCAAAAGTTGGAGTTCCAGAGGATGTTTATGCGATTGATATGTTAGTGACGCAAATAGAAGATAAAACTCAAAGACAGAAGAAAATAGGCTTTGAACTTATAGTTGAAACATCAATGGGGATAACAAACCTAGATAAGATCTTAACTGGAAGTAAAAGAATTGAGTCTCTCCATTTTGGTTACGCTGATTATGCAGCATCAGTTAGAATGCGTACAACAAATATCGGCGGATCTAATCAGGACTATTCAATATTAACTGATGAAATTGGTGGAGAGAGAAAAAATCACTGGAATGATATGTGGCACTATCCAATATCAAAAATGACAACTATTGGAAGGGCTCATGGCGTAAGGATTATTGACGGTCCTTTTGGAGATTTTTCAGATCCAGAAGGTTTTAAGTCTCACGCAAGAAGAACAGCAATTCTTGGATGTGAGGGAAAATGGGCAATTCACCCTAGTCAGGTAGATCTTGCAAATGAAGTATTCACACTACCGGAAAAAGAAGTACAAAAAGCCAGAGATATTCTTGAAGCGATGAAAAAAGCGCAGGAGTCTGGCGCAGGTGCTGCGACACTAAATGGAAAATTAATAGACGCTGCTTCAATAAGGCAAGCCGAGCAAATAATCGAACAAACAAAATTAATAGAAACTCTAAGTAAATAATTTATTATTAAATGAACACCTACCTTGAGTTTGAAAAACCCATCGAGCAACTTGACAATAAGGTTCATGAGCTCAAAAGCTTAAATGATAATGCTCCATCAGATAATCTTCTTGAAGAAATCACGCAAGTTGAAGAACAAATAAATGAAACTTATAAGAAGATATATTCCTCAATATCACCTTGGCAAAGGACGCTTGTTGCAAGACATCCTCAACGACCAAAAACAAGAGAATATATTCAAAATCTAATCGAGGATTTTTTCCCTTTATCAGGCGATCGTTTTTTTTCAGATGATAAGGCCATACTTGGAGGTTTTGGAAAATTTAGAGGTAAAACAGTATTGGTCCTTGGTCATGAAAAAGGACACGATACGACATCAAGAATTGAACATAATTTTGGCATGCCTAGGCCTGAGGGATATAGAAAAGCACAAAGATTAATGAAACTCGCAGAGGATTTTGATATTCCAGTAATTTCCTTCGTAGATACCCCCGGTGCTTACCCTGGAGTAGGAGCTGAACAGCGAGGACAATCTGAAGCAATAGCAAAAACAACTGAGTGTTGTTTGTCATTAGGTGTTCCTATTTTAGCAATAATAATTGGTGAAGGAGGATCAGGTGGTGCAGTCGCCATTGGAACAGGAAATACAGTACTTATGTTGGAAAACTCTATATATTCAGTAATTTCACCTGAGGGCTGTTCATCAATTTTATGGAAAGATAATACAAAAACTGTTGAAGCAGCATCAGCCCTTAAGCTTACAGCCGAAGATATGTTAAAAATTGATGTAATTGACGAAGTTATAAAGGAGCCAACAGGTGGCGCACATAGGAATCCGCATCGGGCAATTGAGTCTGTTGGTGATGAAATTGAAAAATATTTAAACTTACTCTCAAATCAACACGGAAATGATTTAAAGCACGCAAGACAAGAAAGATATCTTCAAATAGGAAGGTCGGGGTTATTTAGTGATAAGACTACAGCAGCTAACATTGTTCTTGATGAAAAGTTTGGTAAATCTGGTAATAAAAAAAGGTTTTATAACAATTTTTTGGGGCGAATTATCTTGGGAGCTATACTTGCCTTATTTTTTGTAGGTATAATAACTTACTTAGTTAACTAATTTTCCACAACAATGTTTATATTTTTTGCCTGAACCACAGGGACAGGGAGCATTTCTTGATATTTTTTTTGTCTTTATAGCTGATTGATTAATTTTTTCAGGCACGCTGTTTTCATTTGAAGTTTGAGTTTGTCTTTCTCTCAACCTCATTCTTGAAAATATTTTTGAAACATCGATTTTTAAATTATTTATTAGTTCCTCAAACAGTCCAAATGCCTCATTTTTATATTCATTTAGAGGATCTCTTTGGCCATACCCTCTTAGCCCAATAGTTGATCTGAGTTGTTCAAGATTATTAATGTGATCTTTCCATTTATCATCCAAAATTTTAAGCATTACCATTCGTTCAGCAGAATTAACCTCATCCTCAGAGTGATTATCTCTTCTATTTATGGTATTTTCATTTATTAGTGCGTAAACTTTATCCTTAATATATTGCTGATTAATATCACCTTCTGAGTTTTCTAAATTTACATCAATTTTTTTTGAAAAGTATTGATTTATCTCATCTTGAAGGTCTTGTAAGTTCCATTGATCAGCATAAGATTTTTCTGGGCAGTAACGTTCAACAATTTCGTCAGCAACGTCGTATTGCATTTCATTAGCAATTTCTGAAATATTATCTGCATTCATTAACTCAAGTCTTTGTTCAAATATCGTTTTACGTTGATCATTTAAGACGTCATCAAACTTTAACAGAGTTTTTCTTATGTCAAAATTTCTTCCTTCTACTTTTTTTTGTGCTCTCTCAAGTGCTTTTGAAATCCATGTATGCTTAATTGACTCACCTTCTTTCAAGCCAAGGCTTTTTAAAACACTATCTATTTTTTCTGATCCAAAAATTCTCATTAAATCATCTTCTAAACTTATAAAGAACTTTGTTTCCCCAGGATCACCTTGACGACCAGACCTTCCTCTTAACTGATTGTCTATTCTTCTACTTTCATGTCTTTCACTTCCAATTACAAATAGACCTCCAGCTTTAATCACTTCATCTTTTTTTTGAGTAATTGTGTCTTTAAGTCCTTCTAAATTTTCCTGGCCATTCTTATGAATAGAATTAAATTCGAAATTACCGCCAAGTTGAATATCCGTTCCTCTTCCTGCCATATTTGTTGCAATTGTAACAGCACCTGGTTCACCGGCATTAGCAATAATCTTTGCCTCTTGCTCGTGATGTTTAGCGTTTAGCACCTCATGTTTAATTTTATTATTTCTGAGTTTTTTTGAAATTTTCTCAGATTTATCAATACTTGTTGTCCCAACTAAGACGGGCTGGCTTTTTTCATTACATATTTTAATTTGCTCAATAATAGCATCATATTTTTCCTCGGCTGTTCTATAGATTTCATCTTCATTATCAATTCGTGAAACTGGAATATTTGTAGGTATTTCGAAAACAGACAAATTATAAATGTCACCAAATTCCTCTGCTTCAGTGAGCGCAGTTCCCGTCATACCAGATATTTTATTATATAGTCTAAAATAATTTTGATAGGTTATTGAAGCTAATGTTTGGCTTTCATTTTGAACTTTAACATTTTCTTTTGCTTCTATTGCTTGATGTAGCCCATCCCCATATCTTCTACCTTCCATCGTCCTGCCTGTAAATTCATCAACAATTACTACACTTCCTGATTTAACAATATAGTCCCTATCTTTTTCAAATAGTTTGTTTGCTCTTAATGCTTGATTTATATGGTGTACCACCGCGACATTAGAAATGTCATATAAAGTCCCTTCAGATATAATATTTCTTTCTTTTAATATTTTTTCAGCTTTATCATTTCCTGCATCTGTTAAATTTGCTGTTTTTGTTTTTTCATCTATTTCAAAATCATCATCATTTAGAAAAGGGATTATTTTATTAATTGAATTATAAAGAGTTGTTTTATCTTCTATAGCGCCTGAAATTACAAGCGGTGTTCTAGATTCATCTATCAATATACTATCAACCTCATCAACAATACAAAAGTTATGATCTCGTTGAACAATATTCTGTTTTAATACACGTAAATTATCTCTTAAATAATCAAAGCCAAATTCATTATTGGTTCCGTAAGTAATGTCACAGGCATATTGTTCTTTTCTTTTTTCACGTCCCTCTGTATCGTTAGTTAGACATCCAACAGATAGACCTAAATAATTAAATATAGAACCCATCCATTCTGCATCTCGCCTTGCAAGATAATCATTTACTGTAACTATATGAACACCTTTTCCAGATAGAGAATTTAGAAACGCAGCCAATGTAGAAACAAGTGTTTTTCCTTCACCAGTCTTCATCTCTGAAATTCCACCATTGTGCAAAACCATCCCACCAATCAATTGAACATCAAAATGTCTTTGACCAAGTGTTCTTTTGGAAGCCTCACGCACCATTGCAAAAGACTCTACTAAATAGTCATCAATTTTTTTTCCATTTGATATTTCAGATTTAATCTCTGAAATTCTTTTAAGCAGCATATCTTGAGATAGCTTTTCAATTTCAGGCTCTAAATCATTAATTAATTGCACAGTACGCTGAAATTCAGCTAATTTCTTCTTTTCGCTTCGGCTAAAAATTGTATTAAAAAATGAGTTAACTTTTAACATTTGAGTAGATATTTGTATTTTCTATTTAATTGCAAGCATTTATACCTTAAATACTAACACCAATTAAGATAAAATTACTTAAATCACTCATATTTGATTGTTTGAAAAATGTTAAAAAAATCACCTTTAGCGCCAAAAAATATTGGAAAAATAAAACAGATTAAAGGAATTGATTTGTATGTATATTCTGCAGGCTTGTATAATAAGAAACGACTGGATTTAGCTTTATTTCTTTTTAGAAATAAAACTTCGGTTGCTGAAGTTTTTACAAAGTCCTCATTAAGATCATGCACACTGGACTGGAACGAAAAAAATTTAAAAAATAAAGAAATAGAAGCATTGATTGTTAATTCAGGAAATGCAAACACTTTTACAGGCCAGGCAGGTATTAATGCGTTAACGAAAATAAGTAACTTTGTTTCTAATAAATTCAAAGTCTCAGTTAAGAAGGTATTTTTTGCATCTACAGGTGTTATTGGAGAAAAATTTCCTGAAAATAAAATAGTAAATACATTAAAAAAAGATAAATCAAAAACTAATAATTGGTTACAAGCAGCTCAATCAATTATGACAACCGATACTTTTCCAAAAGCAATTTCTGTAAAAACAATGATTGAAAATAAAACAATCACGATCACAGGGGTCGCGAAAGGATCTGGAATGATAGAGCCAAACATGGCAACAATGTTGGGATTTATTTTTATAGATTGTTTCATACCTCAAAATATTTTACAGAAATTATTAAAAGATCTTGTAGATAAGTCATTCAATCAAATAACTGTTGATGGAGATGAATCTACAAATGATACTGTAATTATGACTAGCACTAATAGTGTTTCATTTAAAAATAAGATTTCATCAATAAAAGATAAGAGAATATCAAAAATAAAAAACTCTTTACTTCCTGTCGTTAAATATTTAGCGGAACAAATTGTACGAGATGGTGAAGGTGCAACAAAATTGATAAACATAAAAGTTGAGAGTGCCAAAAATTCACCGCAGGCAAAAAGAATTGCTAAGGCAGTCGCAAACTCCCCACTTGTAAAAACAGCTTTTTACGGAAATGATCCAAATTGGGGGAGAATTATAATGGCGATTGGTAAAACATATGAAAAAATAGATCCAAAAAAACTTAAGATTTATATAGGTAAGCAAACAGTTGTTGCTAATGGAGCGGAGTATAAAAAATTAAATTTACAAAAATTAAAAAAATATATGGCAAGCAAAGAAATTGATCTAAAACTTGACCTTGGACAAGGCAATTATTCTTATGAAACACAAACATGTGACTTTTCTCACAAATATGTTGATATCAATGCAGCATACAGGACATGAAGGTAGTATTTTGCTCTTCCGCAATTATAAAAAATAAAAATGGTGAAATTCTCTTGATGAGCAGAAAACAAAAGGATTCTTTTATCAATTCTTGGGAGTTTCCAGGTGGAAAATTGAAAAATAATGAAAATTTTGCAGTTGCATTATTTAGGGAGCTAAAGGAAGAATTAAATATAAAAATAGATATAAACAAATTATCAAACTATGAATTTTTTAAGCACCAGTATCGTTCATTTTTATTAATGATGTATGTATTCGAAGTAACTGAATGGACAGGAAAAATTATAAGTAAAGAAGGGGAGCTTTTAAGATGGGTGTCTGCAAAGGAATTGAAGAAAGCAAAATTATTGCCTGCAAATACTAAAGTTGTTAATTATTTTTTAAAATAACAACCTGTTTCCTCAGTGAAAACAGAGACTATTTTATAATCTCCATATTCAATTGAAATTTCTTTTTTTCCCTCATCTTTATTGTAACCTAATAGTTTAATTTGACTGAACAATTCATCGTCTGAAACTGAAGCAGCAATAACACGATCATATGCTTCATCACAATAATCACTTTTCATCTCTGAAATAAAGAAACAAACACAATAGTGCTTTGCTGTAGCATTCAATCCAATGAGGGTTTCATCAGACTTTGCAATACTTGTATTTATAAAAAAAAATGATGTAAATATTACTAATATGTTATAAATAAATCGTGATACTTTATGCATAAAATTATAAAATTTATAACGTGTTTATCCTTTATTTTAATTTGGGTCAATCCATCATTAGCTATAGTTAATCAATTACCACATAATGAAACAGTCGAATGGCCAACAAATACATGGCCAGAAAATTTAATAGAAATTGATGACGAAGAGTTTAGTACAATTATTAATTATACTTTTTCTGATGAGTCTTATGATGAATTGGGACGCACAAATGCGCTCTTAATTATTCAAGATGGAAGTATTATTTATGAAAATTACAATTCTCCTATTACAAAAGATACAAAACTTGTCTCCTATTCAATGGCAAAAAGTTATGTTGGCTTATTGACCGGAATGATGATTGATAGGGGAGTCATCTTATCAAAGGATGAAACAAATCTCTTACCAAGCTGGGAAGACAATAGAAAACATATTTCTATAGGACATATGCTAAACATGCAGTCAGGGCTGGACTATGTTGAGGAATATGAATTTGGTGGAAGGTCAGATACATTAGAGATGTTGTTTGGGCAGGGAAGATTTGATCAAGCTGGGTTTGCATCATCCATGAAACTAAAAACTCCAGTACCAGGCATGAAATATAATTACTCGACCGGAGAAACTAATATTCTAAGTCTAATAATAAAGACAAGGCTTGAAGTTCAAGGAATTGACTATTTAGATTTCATCAAAAGCAATCTCGTTGAAAAAATAGGTATAAAAAATTCTATCTTTGAATTTGACAATGCTGGAACTTTTATCAGTGGTAGCTCAATTTTTGCAAACGCAAGGGATTACGCAAGATTTGGATATTTATATTTAAGAGATGGGGTATGGGATGGGGAGAGAATTGTATCAAAGGAATGGATTGATGATACAAGAACTCCAGCTAAAAACACTTACCAAATGTATAGTAATCAGTTTTGGATGCCTCATCCAGCATTTACACGTGGACTTCCAAAGGATACTTACTACGCCGCAGGTTTTGGCGGGCAATATATTTTAATTATTCCGTCTAAGGATATGATAGTTGTTCGATTAGGTGAAACTTATATGGAAGATGATAAAGTTTTTGAAAATATTTCTAAAATCATAAGTTATTTTGATGATAGGATCTAATTTTTATGAGTGACCAAATAATCATTTATTCATCGTACAATTGTGGATATTGCGACTTAGCAAAAAAACTCCTTGATAAAAAACAAATTAAATATCAAGAAATTAACATTCAAGAAGATCCCTCCCAAAGAGATATTATGTTAGAGAGAGCTAATGGAAAAAGAACAGTTCCGCAAATTTTTTTTAAAGAGCTTCATATTGGTGGATTTGAAGAATTAAATAAGCTTGAGATGTCGGGCACGCTTGATAAAATTTTGAATGAAAAATAATTTAATAGCTGCCTGTCTTCAGCTTACGTCAAGTTCAGATATCTATAAAAACTTAAAAGAGACAATAGATCTTTCAAATAAAGCTATTGATAAAGGCGCCTTTTTTATTTCAACACCAGAAGTTACAAATATTATCTCATTAGATCGACAAAAATTAAAAAAGTCAGTATTTCTGGAGAAGGACGATCCATTTCTTATTGAATTTACAAAAATTGCAAAGAAAAAATCAGTGTGGATATTGCTTGGCTCTATTGTTATCAAAGACAATAAGAACAAATTGTATAATCGCTCCTATCTGATAAACAGCAAAGGTAATATTCAATGCAAGTACGATAAAATTCATATGTTTGATGTGAAAATATCCAAAAAAGAAAGCTACAAAGAATCCAAAATCTTTAAACCAGGTAAAAAAGTTGTGGTTACTAATACTCCATGGGGAAAAATTGGTCTATCAATTTGTTATGATTTAAGATTCCCTGAACTTTATAGAAAACAAGTGATGATGGGTGCAAAGTTAATTACTATTCCTTCAGCATTCACAACCACTACAGGTAAAGCTCACTGGCATAATCTTTTAAAAACACGAGCTATTGAAAATGGTTCTTATGTTTTAGCTCCTGCACAATATGGAAAAAATTCATTAAAGCGCCATACCTATGGACACAGTCTAATTGTATCCCCATGGGGTGAGATATTGGCTGAAAAAAAGGCAGGAAAAGGCATTATAATAGCTAGTTTGGACTTTAAAAAGCTTCATAAAATTAGAGCTAATATACCAAGTTTCAGAACACAAATGTTGAAATAAACAATATAATTACAATATAGAGTTATTATGATCGTTTTTAATTTACAATGCAGTGACTGTTCTCATTCATTTGAAGGTTGGTTTGGGTCATCCAAGTCATGTGAAACACAAATCAAAAAAAAGCTTGTTCAATGTGTTTCGTGCGGGTCCTCAAATATTACTAAAGAACTTTCAAGTCCAAATGTATCCGTAAAAAAAACTAACGTCGCTCCAAACGAAAAAGCACTCAGAGACTTTCGAAATAAAGTAAAAGAAGTAAATAAGTTTGTTAAACAAAATTTTGAGTTTGTCGGAGATCAATTTGCATACGAGGCAAGAAAAATTCACTACAGTAAATCTAATAAAAAACCAGTATACGGCAACGCAACTAAAGAAGAAGTTACTGATCTAAGTGATGAGGGTATTGAGGTAACTTCTATTCCATGGATAAAAGAAGATAATTAATTTTTTTTTCCAGAAACAATAAAATTTGCATCCATTCTTTTAGACATAAACCATTCGTCTCTAAATGGATTATAATTTACACCTATATTACTAATCACATCAAAGTTGTTTTGAATAAAAAAAGAGTAAATATCCTCAGGAGTTAAAAATTTATTCCAATCATGTGTACCTTTTGGAAGAAATCCTAATACATATTCAGCCATGAATTTTGCGAAAATAAGCGAAAAGATAGATTTATTAATAGTTGCTATAAACATAATACCATTATTAGATACCAGGCCACTACATTCTTTAATAAAATTTTTTGGATTGTTTACATGTTCTATTACTTCCAAATTTAAAATGATGTCATACTTTTTATTTTTGTTAAGACTTTCAGCAGTTGTATTAAGATAATTAATATCTAAATTATTTTCTTCGGCATGAATTTTTGCAGTGATACAATTTTTCTCTAAAGCATCAATGCCAGTTACATCTGCACCTAACCTTGCTAATGGTTCACTCATTAGCCCCCCACCACATCCAATATCCAAAACTGATAATCCCTTTAAAGGTGATTCATTTTCTTGGTCTATTGCATAATGATCTTTAATTGTATTGATTATATATTCCAGTCTTATGGGATTAAATTTATGCAGTGTTTTAAACTTGCCATCATGCTTCCACCATTCATTGGCAAGGTTTTTAAACTTGTCAATTTCAGTTTTATCAATCGAAGAAATGTCCATAAATCAATCATTTAACTAATACTTGATTAAAGTATCGTATTAAAGTAATCCTTGTTTTTGTTTAGAGTATTACGTAACACAATTTAATAACGAAAAGTCAAATGTCCACTATAGTTTTAAAATTTGGCGGAACATCAGTAGCTACAACTGATTTAATTGAATCCGCAGCTAATATTGTCAAATCAGAATATGATAAAGGCAATAATATAGTTGTAGTTGTTTCAGCTATGTCTGGAGCCACTAATCAGCTAATAGAGCATGTCAATAAGATAAATTATAATGATGATAGTGAATATGATGTTGTTGTTTCATCAGGAGAGCAAGTAACAGCAGGATTAATGTCACTGGCTCTAAAAAAAATTGGCCTACCTTCTCGATCTTGGCTTGGTTGGCAAGTCCCAATAATTACTAGAGGCTCGCATAGAAACTCATTTATTGATAAAGTGATACCGGATAAAATCATTAACGATTTTGAAAACAAAAAAATAGCTGTCGTAGCTGGATTTCAGGGCATTTCAAATGAGGGTAGAATTACGACTATTGGTCGTGGAGGTTCAGATAACACTGCAGTATTCATTGCTTCAGCAATAAAAGCTGAAAGGTGCGATATTTATACTGATGTTGATGGAGTTTATACTTCCGATCCTAGAATGACAGAAAATGTAAGAAGACTAGATAAAATTTCTTATGAAGAGATGATCGAAATGGCTTCACAAGGGGCTAAAGTTTTGCAAACAGCTTCAGTTGAATCTGCAATGAGTAATGATGTAGACGTATATGTTCGATCAACATTCAGTCCATCTGATAAGGGAACTTTAATTTCAAATGATGTGAATAATGAAAATGATAGGGCAGTAACAGGAGTTGCTTATTCTAAAGATGAGGCAAAAATTACTCTTATTGATGTGGAAGATAAACCGGGAGTAGCTGCAGAGATTTTTAATAGGCTTGCAGAGAATTCTGTTAATGTTGATATGATAGTTCAGAACAATTTTATTGAAAGAAAAATGACGAATCTTACTTTTACAATTCCAATGATAGATCTTGATAAAGCACTAAAAATTTTGGAAAATTTACAAAAAAAACTCAGGATTTCAAAAGTTTTGAACGAAAAAAACCTCTCAAAAGTTTCTATTATTGGCTCAGGAATGAGAAATCAGCCAGGTATAGCTGCAAAAATGTTTGAATGTTTATCCAAAAATAAAATCAATATCGAAGTAATCTCAACATCTGAAATAAAGATAAGCGTTTTAATAAATAAAGATAAAACCGAAGAGGCTGTAAATGCGCTGCATGCTGTATTTCAACTCGACCAGATATAGTGCCCATGCTTGATATTAACTACTATTTTATACGAAATAATCATTTTGGGTAATTGATGGGTTTATTTTTTTATTTTAAGGTTTAATTAATTTACAGTGTATGTACCAGAATTTTCTATTTGAACTTAAGAACCAGAGAAAAGCTAGAGGTTGTTCAGTAGATGATTTAAGTAAAGAGACAAAAATTTCAAAAAAAGTTATTTTTAAAATTGAAAATCTCAATGAAAGTGAAGTGGACTCATTTCCACAAAGGCATCTGCTTTTTTTATACGCAAAACATCTAGGTGTAGAGGTTCCTGAAAAAAAAATTACTTTTACTCATTCCTTAAAAGAAAATTCTTCTAAGTTACCGAACAATCTATCAGCGGCTAATTCTTTTTTATCGCTAATAAATAATTTTAAGTTCCAAATTCTATTTCCATTATTTTTAGTTTTTATAATTTTAAGTTTTAATCATTCCTTAAAGATTAATAATTTATCTGTTGAATTGAAATTAGATAATAATGAAATATTAGCTCAAAATGATCTAGAAAATAATTTAGCTGAAAATAGATTTTTTAATTTTAATCAAACCAATATAGAAAAATTAAATCCGCCTTTAAGTAATTCTAAACAATCAGCCAGCTTATCTGACAATAAGCAAAATTTTTTGGAAACTGTTAGTTTATCAATATTATTTGACAATGAAGTTTGGATAGAAGTTGATAATACAAAAGAAATATTAATTAGTCAGGTTTTCAAAGAGGGTGAAGAGCTTAATCTTGAGGTATCAAAAAATGACGAAATATTTGTAACCTCGGGTAATATGGGCCTCATTTCAATAAAAGTTAACAATGGCCAAATAAAATTTCTAGGCTCTATAGGCGAGATAGGTAGAAAACAGATTTTTTAAGTTTTCAAATCAACTCTTTCATTATATTTAATACCTACCTAATTTATAAATAATTATGAGTCAGTACTCTCAAAACAAAATAATACGCCGGCGTACAAAGAAGATTAAGGTTGGAAGTGTAGAAGTTGGTGGCGATGCAAAAATTTCTGTGCAATCAATGACAAACACACTTACATCAGATGTCAATGCAACAGTAAAACAAATCAATGATTTAGTATCTGAAGGTGCAGATATCGTTAGAGTGTCTTGTCCCGACCAAGATTCGACAAAATCTCTTAAAGAGATCATTAATAATGTGGATTTACCAATCGTTGCAGATATTCACTTTCACTACAAGCGTGCGATTGAAGCCGCTGATGCAGGCGCTGCTTGCTTAAGAATAAATCCTGGCAATATTGGAGTAGATAAAATTATTGAGGTTATTGATGCGGCTAAACAAAATAATATTTGTATGCGCATAGGAGTAAATGCAGGCTCCATTGATGAAAAAATTCTAAAAAAATACAGTAAACCTTGTGCTGATGCCTTAGTCGAGAGCGCAATAGCAAATATACGCCTGCTTGAGGACAATAATTTTGATAATTTTAAAATAAGTGTAAAAGCATCAGATGTATTTACTACAATTGAAGCCTATGAAAAATTAGCAAAACTTTGTGATTATCCATTTCACGTTGGATTAACAGAAGCAGGAACTTATTTATCGGGCTCAATTAAGTCATCCATAAGTATTGGCAATCTTCTCTCACAAGGGATTGGAGATACAATTAGAGTGTCATTAACAGCAGATCCAGTAGAGGAAATTAAAGTAGGTCACGAGATATTGAAGAGTTTAAATTTAGGTTCTAGGGGTATTAAAATTATTTCCTGCCCTTCTTGTGCCAGACAGGCTTTCCCAGTAATTGATACAGTTCGTGAGCTTGAAAGACGATTATCACATATTAAAGATCCTATAACTCTCTCAATTATTGGCTGTGTTGTAAACGGTCCAGGAGAAGCATTAAATAGTGATATCGGGGTAACCGGCGGTGGAAAAGGGAATAATATGATTTATTTGTCAGGCGTTGCTGACCATAAAATAAAAAATTCCGAAATAGTTGATCACGTTGTTAATCTTGTAGAGAAAAAGATTCAATCACTTCATGATTAAGCAAGATGAATTAGAAAAAATTCAAGATAAATACAAAAATCTTGAAAACGAATTAAACCAATCTGTAAATGATAAAGATAAATATGTATCTCTTTCAAAAGAATATGCTGATTTAAAACCTATATATGATCAAGTTAATTTATATTTAGCTCAACAGTCAGAATTAGAAGAATTAAATAGTGTGATCAACGGTAACGATGCTGATTTAATAGAAATAGCCAAATCTGAAATCAATAATGTCAAAGAAAAATTATTAGCAGCTGAAAATGTCTTGAAAGAATTAATGATCCCAAAAGATCCATTAGATAAAAAAAATGTAATTTTAGAAGTCAGAGCTGGTACTGGTGGTGATGAAGCAGCTTTATTTGCTAATGATCTTTTGCGTATGTATCAGCGCTATGCTGAAAATCAGGGCTGGAAAATTGAATATATTTCCATTTCAGACTCTGAAAAAGGAGGCATTAAAGAAGCTGTTGCGAAAATCTCAGGTAGCAGTGTTTATTCAAAACTTAAGTTCGAGTCCGGTGTCCATCGAGTTCAAAGAGTTCCAGAAACTGAGTCTCAAGGAAGAGTTCATACTTCTGCAGCGAGCGTAGTTGTATTACCTGAAGCTGAGGATCTAGATATTCAAGTCGACGATAAAGATATTAGAGTTGATGTATTTAGATCTAGTGGTGCAGGAGGGCAGCATGTTAATACAACTGATAGTGCAGTTAGAATAACTCATCTTCCATCTGGTATCGTCGTACAACAACAGGACGAAAAATCTCAACATAAGAATAAAGCCAAAGCTATGCTGGTTTTAAAAACAAGATTGTATGATTTCGAGCGTAAAAAACAAGACGATGATATAGCGGATAAAAGAAAATCACAGATAGGTTCAGGTGATAGATCAGAAAGGATCAGGACCTATAATTTTCCTCAGGGAAGAGTGACTGATCATCGCATAAATTTAACACTCTACAAACTAGAGCAAATATTAAATTCTACAGGATTAGAGGAAGTTATAACAAATCTAATACTTGAAGATCAAGGAAGATGATATGTCCTCATTAAATAAACTTCTATATTATGAAGATTCTTCTATACCTATTTTAGAAAAAAAAATACTTTTGAAGTATATTCTAAATACTTCTAATGAAGAAATTAATATTAATCATAATAAGCCACTAGATCATATTGAATTGGGTCAATATAAAGAACTAATTCTTAGAAGAAAAAAAAGTGAGCCAATCGCTTACATAATTAATAAAAAGGAATTTTGGAAAGATACATTTTTTGTAGATAAATCAGTATTAATTCCAAGACCTGACAGTGAAATTATCATTGAAACTGCTATCAAATACTTTCCTGATACAAACCAAAATCTTAAAATATTAGATCTAGGTACAGGTTCCGGATGCTTGATAATATCGCTCCTAAGAGAATTTAAAAACAGTCAGGGTATTGGCATCGATTTAGATAAAAAGGCTTTAAAAATAGCCAAGCGGAATAAAAATAATTTACTAAATGAAAATAGATTAAAATTTTACCATGCAGATTTTTCTGAATTCAATCCAATTAATTATGATCTAATAGTTTGTAATCCACCATATGTTTCAAACTCATCAAAAGATAATATGCTAAAGGATGTTCAAGACTTCGAGCCTGAAATCGCTCTTTTTGCTAAAGAGAACGGATTAGGGTGTTTTAAAATGGTTTTAGATAATCTAATTAAATATGAAATTGAAAAACAATTGATCATTTTTGAAATCGGTTATAATCAATTAAAACCAATTCAAAAACTGCTAAAAAATACTGGTTTTCAGCTTATTTCAGTAGAAAAAGACATCTCTGATATACCAAGGTGTATCGTTACAAAAAGAATATAAATAAAAACTTGATTAATTTTGTACTTAACACTAGTTTACGTAATCTCGAATAATAAATTACCTAAAAATTAGGTTTAAATTTTCAAAGTGAAAAATAGAAGAAGCCGACCTTTTAAAAGGTCAAACAATAGGAACAATGATAACTTTGCTAATGGTAATAATAATACCAGAGTCAGAGGTAATTTATCTACAGTTCTTGAAAAGTATAAGGTTTTAGCAAAAGATGCAGCAGCATCAGGCGATTATGTAGGTGCGGAAAACTATTTACAGCACGCTGAACATTACAGCAGACTTATCAATGATCGCCAAGATCGTTATAATGAGAAAAATGGCTCGATGAAAACTAATGGAAATGAAGCCGCGAGCGTCGATGAGACTGTTGAAACTCTAGATCCTGCAAAGGCTATTGAAGAAGCTAATTCATAGAGTTTAATTTAGACACTTCAGCATTAATTCGATTTTTTTCAGCTAAAAAAATTTCCAAGTTTTTATCTTTAAGTTGTTTACCTGAAGGTAATTTCATTTTCATTGGATTGATTCTTTTTCCATTAAAGATTACTTCATAGTGTAAATGAGGGCCTGTAGACAGTCCCGTATTTCCAACATAGCCAATTACTTGTCCTTGACGGACTTTGATGTTTTTTTGAATACCTGAAGCATATTTACTTAGGTGAGAGTAACTAGTTTTATATCCATTTAGATGCTTAATACGAATATATTTTCCAGCTCCCCCATTATTGCCAACAAATTCTATATGGCCTGTGCCTGCAGCCATAATAGGTGTTCCAGTAGGTGCTGCAAAATCAACTCCTTGATGTTTTTTATTGTAACCCAAAATTGGATGTTTCCTCATTCCAAAACCAGAGGATAGCCTTGCCCCATTAATTGGTGTTTTCATAAGTGCTTTAGTTGCGCTCTTTCCATCACTATTAAAGTATTCAACAAATTCATCTCCTTCTGATTGGAATCTATAAAGCTCATAGGATTCATCATTAAGAACAATCTCTGAGAAATAAATTTTTCCAGATTTAATATAATTGTTTTGTGAGTCTACATAAATTTCGAAAAATATTTTGATCTTATTTCCTTTTCTAATATCTCTTTGAAAATCGATGTCAAAACTATACAACTGAACAAACTCCATTATAATTTCATCTGGTGTATCTATTTTTTTAAGAGACTCATAAATACTGTTATGGATTTCAACTTCGTAAAGTTTTAACTTACTGAATAGTTTTTTTTTGTCTTCACCTGCAACAAACTTATTATTAACTTTTTTTACATAGATTTTTTTTTCAATATCAGGATATATAATTATTTCATTAATTATCTTTTTATCATCAATTGACTTTGTGTAAGTTTCAATAAGTGTTCCTACTTTTAATTTTTTTAAATTTATTTTTTTAGATATAATATTCACTACATCATTAATTTCGTCATCTTCAAGATCTGCTTGCTTTAAGGCTCCTGTAAAAGTCTCTCCTTCTTTTAAGTAGTATTTTTGGACGAGTGTAAAATCAATTTGTAATTTCTCCTCAATATAGATTGGTTCTCCATTTGTTATAATTTTCTTAGAAATTTTTTTTTCTTTAGATAAATTTTCTCCAAATGAAATAGACAAGATATAGGAAATGCCTATTAAGAAGATAAAGCTCAGTAACAGAATAATCTGATTTCTATTTATGAAGGTCATTTTGGAATATTGGTATAAACATTTTTGGAGTTTTTTCATAAATATTATTTTTGATTCATGCGAAGCTCTTACTTAATCCAATAAGTAATTGAATTCATTATATAATTGTAATTCTACAAAAATGTTAGTTTTCTGCCTTTTATGTCCTTTGCTGCTTGACTTTTTGGCTCTATACAGTAAAAAACGCTCACCCTTGTTCGGTGATGCTCTGAACTTGCGGCATATGACTATTTATAGTCTTAATATAATCTAGCTGGCATTTTATTCCTTATCTTAAGGGTAAGGATCTTATGCTTGCGCGATTATGCTATTGGAAAAGTAAATTGAAAGAGAAACGTGGGCGGTAATTCCGCAGTACAGAATAACCGTACACGTTTATTGGATTGCATAATTTATTTTATGCAACTCCGCCAATAAGTTTGTGTGCGTCATTTTTAAACTTGAGAGTTTGATCATGGCTCAGAATGAACGCTGGCGGCACGCTTAACACATGCAAGTCGAACGAGATCTTCGGATCTAGTGGCAGACGGGTGAGTAACGCGTGGGAACCTGCCCAGTAGTAGAGAATAACTTGGGGAAACTTAAGCTAATACTTTATACGTCCTTTGGGAGAAAGCTTTATGCGCTATTGGATGGGCCCGCGTTAGATTAGTTTGTTGGTGAGGTAACGGCTCACCAAGGCGACGATCTATAGCTGGTCTGAGAGGATGATCAGCCACACTGGGACTGAGACACGGCCCAGACTCCTACGGGAGGCAGCAGTGGGGAATATTGGACAATGGGGGCAACCCTGATCCAGCGATGCCGCGTGAGTGATGAAGGCCCTAGGGTTGTAAAACTCTTTCGTCAGGGAAGATAATGACGGTACCTGAAGAAGAAGATCCGGCTAACTCCGTGCCAGCAGCCGCGGTAATACGGAGGGGTCTAGCGTTATTCGGAATTACTGGGCGTAAAGCGAGCGTAGGCGGATTTGTAAGTTGGAGGTGAAATCCCAGAGCTTAACTCTGGAACTGCCTTCAAAACTACATTTCTTGAGTTTGGTAGAGGAGAGTGGAATTCCTAGTGTAGAGGTGAAATTCGTAGATATTAGGAGGAACACCAGTGGCGAAGGCGACTCTCTGGGCCAATACTGACGCTGAGGTTCGAAAGCATGGGTAGCGAACAGGATTAGATACCCTGGTAGTCCATGCAGTAAACGATGAGTGCTAGATGTTGGGAATTTAAATTTCCAGTATCGCAGTTAACGCGTTAAGCACTCCGCCTGGGAAGTACGGCCGCAAGGCTAAAACTCAAATGAATTGACGGGGACCCGCACAAGCGGTGGATCATGTGGTTTAATTCGAAGATACGCGAAGAACCTTACCGGCCCTTGACATACCAATCGCGGACTTAAGAGATTGAGTCTTTCACTTCGGGTGGATTGGATACAGGTGCTGCATGGCTGTCGTCAGCTCGTGTCGTGAGATGTTGGGTTAAGTCCCGCAACGAGCGCAACCCTTACCTTCAATTGCCAGCACATTATGGTGGGAACTTTGAAGGAACTGCCGGTGATAAGCCGGAGGAAGGTGGGGATGACGTCAAGTCCTCATGGCCCTTACGGGCCGGGCTACACACGTGATACAATGGTAACTACAAAGGGCAGCGAAGGAGCGATCTGGAGCAAATCTCAAAAAGTTACCTCAGTTCGGATTGCACTCTGCAACTCGAGTGCATGAAGTTGGAATCGCTAGTAATCGTAGATCAGCGCGCTACGGTGAATACGTTCCCGGGTCTTGTACACACCGCCCGTCACACCATGGGAGTTGGTTTTACCTGAAGCTGGTTCGCTAACCGTAAGGAGGCAGCCAACCACGGTAAGATTAGCGACTGGGGTGAAGTCGTAACAAGGTAACCGTAGGGGAACCTGCGGTTGGATCACCTCCTTTCTAAGAGTAATTTTTTGAGTTCATTTGAATTTAAAAGATATTTAACTTAGTAATTATATGTGGCTTACCGTCCTCGTTTCTCTTTCATTGTTTAAAACTATAAAGCCTTACGTTTGGGCTTGTAGCTCAGTCTGGTTAGAGCGCACCCCTGATAAGGGTGAGGTCGGTAGTTCGAGTCTACCCAGGCCCACCATTACGTGGTATCTCTTGGGGCTGTAGCTCAGCTGGGAGAGCACCTGCTTTGCAAGCAGGGGGTCACCGGTTCGATCCCGGTCAGCTCCACCAAGTTTTAAGCTTTTCCATTTACATCGTGAAGTGACATCAATACTAAATTAAAATTTTATTGAGAATTCAAATCTAAGTGTCACAAAAAACAACAAGTTTGTTTTTTGTACATAGAATAATCAAGCGTTTAAGAGCATTTGATGGATGCCTTGGCACACAAAGGCGATGAAGGACGTAGTACGTTGCGATAAGCTTCGGGGAGTGACGAACACACTTTGATCCGGAGATTTCCGAATGGGACAACCCAACTCTTTTGAGTTATTGCTAACTGAATACATAGGTTAGTAAAGCGAACCCAGTGAACTGAAACATCTAAGTAACTGGAGGAAAGGATATCAACCGATACTCCGTAAGTAGTGGCGAGCGAAAGCGGACCAGGCCAGTAGCATTAATTGTACAACCAGAATTACCTGGAAAGGTAAACCATAGAGAGTGATAGTCTCGTATGGGTAACGACAGTTAATGTTCTTGAGTAAGACGGGACACGTGAAATCTTGTCTGAATATGGGGGGACCACCCTCCAAGCCTAAGTACTCTTGTGTGACCGATAGTGAACTAGTACCGTGAGGGAAAGGTGAAAAGAACCCCGACGAGGGGAGTGAAATAGATCCTGAAATTGAATGCTTACAAGCTGTCGAAGCCCGTAAGGGTGACGGCGTACCTTTTGTATAATGGGTCAGCGAGTTAGTTTAAAGTGCAAGCTTAAGCCATAAGGTGTAGGCGTAGCGAAAGCGAGTCTTAATAGGGCGAAAGTACTTTGGATTAAACCCGAAACCGAGTGATCTAGCCATGAGCAGGTTGAAGATAAGGTAACACTTATTGGAGGACCGAACCAGTTGACGTTGAAAAGTCTTTGGATGACTTGTGGTTAGGGGTGAAAGGCCAATCAAACTCGGATATAGCTGGTTCTCCGCGAAAACTATTTAGGTAGTGCGTCATATGAATACCATCGGGGGTAGAGCACTGGATGGGCAAGGGGGGAGAGATCCTTACTAAGTCCAACCAAACTCCAAATACCGATGAGTAATGTATGGCAGACAGACTACGGGTGCTAAGGTCCGTAGTCAAAAGGAAAACAGTCCAGACCAACAGCTAAGGTCCCCAAGTTATTGTTAAGTGGGAAAGGATGTCGGACGACCAAAACAGCCAGGAGGTTGGCTTAGAAGCAGCCATCCTTTAAAGAAAGCGTAACAGCTCACTGGTCTAAATAAGTTATCCGGCGCCGAAGATGTAACGGGGCTAAACAATACACCGAAGCTTTGGACACAATTTATTGTGTGGTAGCGGAGCGTTCCGTACGTTGTTGAAGGGAGACTCGTGAGAGCTCCTGGAGATATCGGAAGTGAGAATGCTGACATGAGTAGCGACAAACAGAGTGAGAAACTCTGTCGCCGAAAATCCAAGGGTTCCTGCGCAAGGCTAATCCGCGCAGGTTGAGTCGGCTCCTAAGGCGAGGACGAAAGTCGTAGTCGATGGGAACAAGGTTAATATTCCTTGACCAGGTGAGATGTGACGGATGACGTAAATTGTCTTTTCTTATATGGATTGAGAAGGCAGTGAAGTTGTTCCAGGAAATAGCCTCACCATAGACCGTACCCGAAACCGACACAGGTGGATAGGTAGAGTATACCAAGGCGCTTGAGAGAACTATGCTGAAGGAACTCGGCAAATTGCCTCTGTAACTTCGGAAGAAGGAGGACCTATGTTTGGGCAACCAGATGTGGGTGGCACAGAAATGGGGGTAGCAACTGTTTATTAAAAACACAGGACTCTGCAAAGCCGCAAGGCGAAGTATAGGGTCTGACGCCTGCCCGGTGCCGGAAGATTAAAGTGAGTGGTGCAAGCTACGACCTGAAGTCCCGGTGAACGGCGGCCGTAACTATAACGGTCCTAAGGTAGCGAAATTCCTTGTCGGGTAAGTTCCGACCTGCACGAATGGCGTAATGATTTCCCCGCTGTCTCCAGCGTAGACTCAGCGAAATTGAATTCTCCGTGAAGATGCGGAGTACCCGCGGTTAGACGGAAAGACCCCGTGCACCTTTACTATAGCTTTACATTGGTATTAGAAATTACATGTGTAGGATAGGTGGTAGACTTTGAAGTGGAGGCGCCAGCTTCCATGGAGTCGTCCTTGAAATACCACTCTTGTAATTTTTGATATCTAACTGAGGTCCATTATCTGGATCCAAGACAGTGTATGGTGGGTAGTTTGACTGGGGCGGTCGCCTCCCAAAAAGTAACGGAGGCGTGCGAAGGTAGGCTCAAGCTGGTCGGAAATCAGCTGTTGAGTGCAATGGCATAAGCCTGCCTGACTGCAAGACTGACAAGTCGAGCAGAGTCGAAAGACGGTCATAGTGATCCGGTGGTTCTGAGTGGAAGGGCCATCGCTCAACGGATAAAAGGTACGCCGGGGATAACAGGCTGATACCGCCCAAGAGTTCATATCGACGGCGGTGTTTGGCACCTCGATGTCGGCTCATCACATCCTGGGGCTGGAGCAGGTCCCAAGGGTTCGGCTGTTCGCCGATTAAAGTGGTACGCGAGCTGGGTTTAGAACGTCGTGAGACAGTTCGGTCCCTATCTGCCGTGGGTGTTGAAGAATTGAGAGGAGTTACTCCTAGTACGAGAGGACCGGAGTGAACGTACCAATGGTGTACCAGTTGTCGTGCCATCGGCATCGCTGGGTAGCCAAGTACGGACGGGATAACCGCTGAAAGCATCTAAGCGGGAAGCCTCCCTCGAAACGAATTCTTCCATGAGAGTCGTGGTAGACCACCACGTTGATAGGTCAGGTGTGGAAGTGCAGTAATGCATGAAGCTAACTGATACTAATAACTCGATCGGCTTGATTTTCTATGTACTAGAAACAGACTAGTATTAAACAAGCGACACTAGATAGAAGAAAAAAAATTTAATTAGTATTGATTTCACGTTTTGTTGACCTGGTGGTTTTAGCGGAGAGGTAACACACGATCCCATTTCGAACTCGAACGTTAAGGGCTCCAGCGCCGATGGTACTTTGTCTTAAGGCATGGGAGAGTAGGACATTGCCAGGTCTACTAAACGTGAAATTTTTGTCACTTTACATTTATTTTCTTCAAACTATTCTCTATTTATGAAAATTTGCGTTGTGGGTACTGGCTACGTTGGACTCAGCATTGCTGTATTACTCTCCCAAAAATATCAAGTAACTGCGCTGGATATCTCAGAAGACAAAGTCAATTTAATCAATAGTAAAAAATCACCTTTCAAAGATATTGAGCTGGAAGACTATCTTCAAAATAATAATCTTAAATTAACTGCGACAATAAACGAGGATGATGCTTATACTGATGCAAATTATGTCATAATAGCAACTCCAACAAACTATAATACTA
>CACEZK010000009.1 GCA_902564025.1 uncultured Pelagibacteraceae bacterium | reverse complement strand
ATATCCTCAACTGGAGCAATTTTACTTATTACTCCTTTATTGCCGTGCCTACCTGCCATTTTGTCTCCTGGCTGTAATTTTCTTTTAACTGCAACAAATACTTTAACCATTTTCATTACACCTGGTAATAGTTCGTCACCTCTTTGAACTTTATCTACTTTATTATCAAAGCGAGCTTGAATTGCAGATCTGGCAATATCGTACTGTTTTTTTAAATTATCAATTTCGTTTTGATCACTTAAACTCTGCAGCTTCATTTTCCATAATGAGTCCAACTTTATATCTAATAATGTAGTTTTGTTGTAGCTGTTTTGCTTTTCAACATCATCAGGTGACTCAATAATTGACTTTTCATTAATAAGTGAAATAAGTCTCTCTTTTATATTCCTATTAAGAATACCTAACTCAGCTTCTCTGTCGTTAGCTAGTTTTTCGATCTCATCTCTTTCGATAGATAGAGCTCGATCATCTTTTTCTATTCCGTATCTATTAAAAACTTTAACATCTACAACAATACCACTTGAACCGGGTGGAAGCCTTAGAGAAGTGTCTTTAACATCAGTAGCTTTTTCTCCAAATATTGCTCTTAATAATTTCTCTTCTGGTGTTACAGGGCTTTCTCCTTTTGGTGTAACTTTTCCTACCAGTATATCTCCAGGATTAACGTCAGCTCCAACATATACTATGCCAGCTTCATCAAGGTTACGAAGCATTTCATCACCAGCATTAGGAATATCCCTTGTAATTTCTTCTGATCCTAACTTGGTATCTCTTGACATAACTTCAAACTCTTCGATATGAATAGAAGTGAACTTATCTTCCTGAACAATTTTTTCTGAAATTAAAATCGAGTCCTCGAAATTATAACCTCGCCAAGGCATGAAAGCCACAACTACGTTTCGACCTAAACCCAGCTCTCCAAAATGAGTTGACGGACCATCTGCAATTATATCTCCTTTTGCAACTTTATCACCAACCTTCACAAGAGGTCTTTGGTTTATACATGTGCTTTGATTTGATCTTTGAAATTTTTGGAGAGTATAAATATCAACTCCAGACTCAGTTGTTTTAATTTTTTCTGTAACTCTTACTACAATTCTTTTTCCATCAATTTTATCAACTATACCATCTCTGTTGGCAACTATTGTTACACCCGAATCTACCGCTACAACCTTTTCAACACCTGTTCCAACTAGCGGGGACTCTGCTTGTATAAGAGGCACAGCTTGTCTCATCATATTTGATCCCATTAGAGCTCTATTGGCGTCATCATTTTCTAGGAATGGAATTAAAGAAGCTGCACAAGAAACTACCTGCTTAGGCGATACGTCCATATAATCAATTTCTTCGGGAATAGTCATAACAAAATCACCGTTTCTTCTGCAAGAAACTAATTTAGTAACAAAACTGCCTTTGTCATCCAGTTCACTGTTAGCTTGGGCGATTGTATAATCTGCCTCCTCCATAGCTGGCAGGTATTCAACTTCATCGCTAACCTTACCTTTGATTACTTTTCTGTAGGGGCTTTCAATAAAACCATACTGATTAACTCTTGCATGAGATGCTAAGCTATTTATCAATCCAATATTTGGTCCCTCGGGTGTTTCGATTGGACAAATTCTGCCATAATGCGTTGGATGTACATCTCTGACTTCAAAACCCGCCCTCTCTCTACTAAGTCCGCCAGGACCTAGTGCTGATAATCTTCTTTTATGGGTTATTTCAGCAAGTGGGTTGGTTTGATCCATAAATTGTGATAACTGAGAAGTTCCAAAAAACTCTTTAAGAGAAGCAACTAGAGGTTTTGCATTGATAATATCTTGAGGTGTCGCAGCATCAACTTCGAGAGAATTCATTCTTTCTTTGATTGATCTCTCCATTCGAATAAGTCCCATTCTAAATTGGTTTTCAACTAATTCTCCGACAGACCTTACTCTTCTGTTGCCAAGATGATCAATATCATCAACTTCGCCCTTACCTGTTCTTAAATCCATTACAGTTTTTATTACCTCGATTACATCTTCACTTCGAAGGACAGTAACAGTATCAGAGCACTCTAAATTAAGCCGATAATTCATTTTTACCCTTCCAACATCAGAAAGGTCGTATTTTTCTGATTTAAAAAATAACGAATTAAATACTTCAAATGCTGTTTCTAGATTAGGTGGCTCACCAGGCCTCAATACTTTATATATTTCAACAACGGCTTCCTCTGGGTTTAGGTTTTTATCAACTCTAAGTGTATCACGAATAAATGAACCGATATTTATACCGTCGATTTCTAAGATAGGTAATTTTGAAATTTTTAATTCTTTGATTTTTTCGATTGTCTCAGTTGTAATTTCGTCTGAAGACTCGAAATAAATTTCCCCGGTTTTTTCATTGATTATATCTTCAGCAATAAATTTACCAATTATATCATCATCTTCAATTAATAAAGTTTTTAAACCGTCATTAAAAAGTTTTTTTGCAATTGCAGGATTAATTTTAGTCCCTTGCTTAACTGCAACTTTCCCGCTAGTAGCATTAATAAGACTTTTTTGCAATTTTCCAGTCTTAATATTTTTAGGATTAAAGCCAACCTTCCATTTGCCATCTTTAGCGTTTAATGTGTAGTTTTCAGTTTTGTAAAATAATGATAATATTTCATCACGCTTTATGCCCATTGCCATTAAGAATGTGGTAATTGGAATTTTCTTCTTTCTATCAATTCTGCAATGAATTATGTCTTTGTGATCGAACTCAATATCAAGCCATGAACCCCTATAAGGAATTACTCGAGCCCCAAATAATAGTTTACCGCTAGAATGTGTTTTCCCATTATCATGATCAAAAAATACTCCTGGACTTCTGTGCATTTGACTTACGACTACTCTTTCAGTTCCATTAGTTATAAACGTCCCTTTTTGTGTCATTAAAGGCAAATCACACAAGTAAATTTCTTGTTCTTTGATATCTTTAACGGTTCTAGACTCTGTTTCTTCATCTATATCAAAAACAATAAGTCTTAATTTTACATTTAAAGGAGCAGCATAGGTCTTATCTCTTTGACGACATTCATCAACGTCAAATTTTGGAGATTGGAAATCATATTCAATGTACTCAATTCTTGCTGATCCAGAAAAATCTTCTAGAGGGAATACGCTTTTAAATACTTTCTGAAGACCCCTATCTGGTCTTTCAGAGGGATTTTCATATTCAAGTAAAAAATCTTCATAGGATTTTTTTTGTATTTCAATTAGATTGGGGAATTTAGAAACTTCTTTTAACTTTCCAAAGTTTTTACGAACTCTTTTTCGTTCAGTAAATGATAATGTATTAACCATTAATGTATATTCGCCCTATAAACAATAGTTATGTGTTACAAACTATTGAGTAAAAAATATTTAAAAAATTATTTAAGTTCTACAGTTGCACCGGCAGCTTCTAACTTTTCTTTAAAGCCATTAGCCTCATCTTTTGGGACGCCTGTTTTCAATTCTTTGGGCGCACCCTCAACAAGGTCTTTTGCTTCCTTTAAGCCTAATCCTGTGATTGTTCTTACTTCTTTAATAACATTAATTTTTTTATCGCCAGCAGCAGCTAGTACAATTGTAAATTCATCTTTTTCTTCTGCAGCGGCAGAATCACCTGAAGGTGCAGCTCCTGCAGCAGCAACAGCGACGGGTGCAGCGGCAGATACGCCCCATTTCTCTTCTAGCATTTTTGATAACTCAGCAGCTTCAATAACTGTTAAGTCGGATAATTGATCAACTATTTGTTGGAGGTCAGCCATGTTTATTCCCTTTCTTAATTTAATTACTTTGTACTATATGCGTTAAAAATTCTTGCTAAATCACCTGATGGAGCAGTTAAAACTGAAGCAATTTTCTGCGCAGGTGTACTTATCAAACCTATTAATTGTGCCCTTATTTCCTCGAGAGATGGCAATTTAGATAAAATTTCGATTTTTTCAACAGTTAAAATTTCATTATCCATTATACCACCAAGAATAACTAAATTGTTGTTATTTTTAGCGAAATTTGTCAAAAGCTTAGTTAATTGCACAGGGTCATTTGAATAGGCTATAGCTGTAGGCCCATCAAAGAAGTCTGATAGCTCTGATTTATCCGTACCCTCGAGTGCTAATTTTGTTAATCTATTTTTGGTAACTTTAATATTACAACCTGAGTTGAACGACTGGACTCTTAAGTCTGTCATGTCAGTCATTGACATGCCTCTATAATGAAAGACTAGAACAAGCCTATTTTCATCTAAAACAGTTTTCAAATTCTTGATAAAAATTTCTTTTTGCTCTCTTTTCATATCTATACTCCAAAAGAATTCAAATTAATACTAATGCCTGGTCCCATTGTCGGGCTAATTGATACTTTTTTTACAAAATCCCCTTTAATACCAGTAGGTCTCTCTTTTGATATTGTTTCATAGAAAAATTTTATATTACTCATAACGTCATTTTTTTCAAAATCAGATTTCGCAATTCCTGCCTGAACTAAAGTATCATTATTTTTAAATTCTAATTCACCTGCTTTAGCATCCTCGACTGCTTGTTTTAAATCATTTGTAACACTGCCTAGTTTTGGATTTGGCATTAAGTTGCGAGGCCCAAGAACTTTTCCTAATTTACCCACTTTGGACATCATATCAGGTGTAGAAATACATTTATCAAAATCAACAAATCCATTTTCAACTTTTTCTACAAGTTCATCTGATCCTACAATATCAGCACCAGCGTCTTTAGCTTCTTGTTGCTTATCATCAGAAGCGAACACACAAACCTTAACATTTTTTCCTAAACTTTTTGGAAGCTTAACTTTGCCTCGAACATTTTGTTCTCCATTTTTTGGATCAATATTTAAGTTTATACAAATATCAATCGTCTCATTGAACTTTGTTGTTGAAGATTTAATTGCTATATCTACTGCTTCTTCAAGAGAGTAACTTTTTGAAAAATCGTTTTCAGCGTTTATATTCTTTAATCGTTTACCCATTATCCTGTAACCTCTATGCCCATGGACTTTGCGGATCCTATAATGATCTTTACACCTTGCTCTACGGTATTAGCATTTAAATCTTTTAATTTCTTTGACGCTATTTCCTCACATTGTTTGATAGAAATAGTTTTTATTATATCCCTGCCAGGTTCTTTTGATCCTTTTTTTAATTTTAAAACTTCCTTAATAAAGAATGAGGCTGGTGGGAGTTTTATATCCATTGTAAAACTCTTGTCCGTAAAATAAGTGACTACGACTGGCAACATAACACCCGGTTGTTCATTTTTACTTTTGTCATTAAACATTTTGCAAAAGTCCATAATGTTAATGCCCCTTTGTCCAAGAGCAGGCCCAACTGGAGGTGATGGGTTGGCCTGTCCTGCAGGTACTTGTAATTTTAGTGTTCCTTCGATCTCTTTTGCCATTATGCCTTCTCTACTTGTGTATATTCCAATTCTACGGGCGTTGATCTTCCAAATATAGATACAGATACTTTAACTCTTGCCCTTTCTTCATCAATCTCTTCAATTAAGCCATTGAAGGATGCGAATGGTCCATCGCTTACTCTAACTTGCTCTCCAACCTCAAATGTAATAGATGGTTTCGGACTAGTTACACCTTCTTCAATATCTTGTAAAATCTTATTTATCTCACTCTCAGGAACTGCTGATGGTTTTCCCTGTGTGTGGCCAAGAAAACCGCTTACCTTAGGTAAAGCCTTTACCATATGATATGTTTCGTCAGTCATCTCCATTTTAGTTAGAACATAACCTGGGAAAAATTTTCTTTCAGCATTTCTCTTTTTACCTTTTTTAACTTCAACAACCTCTTCGGTAGGAACAATGATCTCACTAAATGCTGACTCTATATTTTTTGTTTTTGCTTTTTCTGAAATTGCTGCAGCAACTTTTTTTTCATAACCAGAATACGCGTGCACTATGTACCATTTATGAGACATATCTAAACTGCGACTCCGATAAGTTTATCTAATCCAAAACTAAAAATTTGATCGATTATTAGAAAAAAAACTGCTGCAAAAGCAGTAATTATCACAACCATAACAGAGCCTGTTAGAGTTTCCCTAGAAGTAGGCCATGTGACTTTACTTCCTTCTCTTCTGACTTCTTGAATAAACTTGAATGGTTTCATAAAATTTACTTTAATTGGCAGGAGCGAAGGGACTCGAACCCCCAACCCCCGGTTTTGGAGACCGGTGCTCTACCAGTTGAGCTACACTCCTCCAGTTATGAGATAATTTCTGTTACAACACCTGACCCAACAGTACGTCCACCTTCACGAATTGCAAAACGTACACCTTTATCCATGGCAATTGGAGCAATTAGCTCAATTTCCATTGCGATATTGTCACCAGGCATAACCATCTCAGTTCCATCAGGAAGCTTACAAACACCTGTAACATCCGTAGTTCTAAAATAAAACTGCGGACGATAGTTCGTAAAGAAAGGAGTATGTCTGCCGCCCTCTTCTTTCTTCAATACATAAGCTTCACACTTAAATTTAGTATGTGGTGTGATAGAGCCAACATGTGCAAGAACTTGACCTCTTTCAACTTGGTCTCTCTCAATGCCTCTTAAGAGTGCACCAATATTATCACCTGCTTCACCAGTATCTAGGAGTTTTCGGAACATCTCAACCCCGGTACAAGTTGTTTTTTGAGTTTCTTTAATTCCAACTATTTCAAGCTCTTCACCTACTTTAACAACACCACTTTCAACTCTTCCTGTGCAAACTGTACCACGTCCAGAGATTGAAAATACATCCTCAATTGGCATAAGGAATGGCTTATCCTTATCACGCTCAGGTTGAGGGATGTGATCGTCAACAGCTTTCATGAGTTCCACAATTGAATTTTTTCCAATTTCATCGTCCCTGCTCTCTACCGCTGCCAAAGCTGAACCTTTAACTATCGGAGTAGTATCGCCAGGAAACTCATATTCATTTAGAATGTCTCTGATTTCAACTTCAACAAGCTCTAACAACTCAGCATCATCAACTTGATCAACTTTATTTAGGTAAACAACTATCGCAGGAACGCCTACTTGACGTGCAAGAAGTATATGCTCTCTCGTCTGTGGCATTGGTCCATCTGCAGCGTTCACAACTAAAATTGCTCCGTCCATTTGCGCCGCACCTGTAATCATATTTTTCACATAGTCAGCGTGTCCTGGGCAGTCAACGTGCGCATAGTGTCTCGCATCGGTTGTATATTCAACGTGGGCGGTTGAAATTGTTATTCCACGTTCCTTTTCTTCTGGAGCCTTGTCGATTGCGTCATATGCAGTAAATTCTGCTCCACCTGACTCTGATAATACTTTTGTTATTGCCGCGGTCAAAGTTGTTTTACCATGATCCACGTGACCGATAGTTCCTACATTACAATGTGGTTTACTTCGATCGAATTTTTCTTTAGCCATTTTTTTGTTCCTCTCAGTTTTTAGTCTTCGTTTTTTTGGAGCGGGTGAAGGGAATCGAACCCTCGTAATCAGCTTGGAAGGCTGGAGCTTTACCACTAAGCTACACCCGCTAATTCCCTCAAGCTACCCTTAGGTACCTCAACGTGGTGGAGGGGGTTGGATTCGAACCAACGTAAGCATAGCTAACGGGTTTACAGCCCGTCCCCTTTAACCACTCGGGCACCCCTCCCGAGATAGTTTTCAACATCTCAAGATAAGTTTCCCTAGACTTAGTCTATAGAACCTTAAGGGGTGACTTATATGGAAAAAAAGACCCTAAATCAATAAATATTAATATTTTTGAACCTAATTAAATTATAAATGTTAAATTATTGAGGTAATGAGCAAGAGATCAAAAAAACTCCCAAAAAAAAGGCAAAATTCTGATTACTGGATATACGGCCATCATGCTGTGGTTGGGGCTCTAATGAATGAGAATAGAGTTAAATATGAAGTTTATTTCACTTCTGAAGCTGAAAAAAAACTTAAAAATGAAATAAAATTGGAAAATATCAATGTTATTACCATTAAAAAAACTAGAGATGAAATTGACTTACTTTTAAAAGGTGTCTCAAATCATCAGGGCATTTGTTTAAGAGTTGAAAAAATACAAACGCCCCAACTTTTAGATTTTATTAAAAATTTAAATGAGAAGAGATCTATTATTTTTTTATTAGATCAGCTAGATGATCCACAAAATGTTGGTGCAATATTTAGATCTGCCCTCGCATTTAATATTGATGGTATAATATTAACAAATAACAATTCAGTAACTGAGAACTCGTTTCTTGCAAAAACTGCATCTAGTGCCATAGATAAAGTGCCATTTACGAAAATCCAAAATATAAGCTCTTGTATCAAAATATTAAAAGATAATGGTTATTGGATTTACGGCTTAGACATGAAGGCTAGAAGCTCAATAACAGAAATAAAATTTCCAAAAAAAATTGTTTTTGTTTTAGGATCAGAGAGCAAGGGTATGAGGAAAATCACTGACTCACTCTGTGACGAGAGTCTCAAGATTAAAATGAGCGATAACCTTGAGAGTTTAAATGTATCAAATACAGCAGCTATAATGATGTTCTATGTTTCAAATATTAATTTAAAAAGCTAGAGCTATCATTGCGATAACTAAGATAAAGAATACTACTAAATAAGCTAGAGCAATTTGACCACCAATAAAATCTAAAAATTTTTTCATATTTGCATTTTACAAATAATTATGGACAATTAAAACTTAAAAATTTAAAAGTTTTAGTTGTTATGCCCCTATAGCTCAATTGGTAGAGCAATTGATTTGTAATCAATAGGTTCGCGGTTCAAGTCCGTGTGGGGGCACCACCTACCGCCCTAACTTTCTCTATTTTTTATTTTTATATTGCAAAGTAAAATAATTATTCTAAAAATTAATTATGGAAAATCCTGAAGTTATAAAATTCATTGAAAATCTTAGGGGACGAAGACCTTATGAAGAAAAGACAGCTACAAAATTAGGATTTGCATCTCTTCATGAATATATTGAAAGTAAGATTCGAAAAAAATAATTAGCTGACAAAAATCTTGAAGAAACCAAATGTGAAGCTTCAAAAGTTGATAGTCAATCTAAAAACAAAAGTTGTGGTTGCTGCTAAATTAGTACCAATAAATTTTTAATCAATGGGTTCACGCGCCAATTTTGTGTATGAGCGCTACTAATTTAATCTGTATAACCCGCTATCGACTTTGCTGTAGTACTTTTTTTTATAGACTTATTGTCCTTTAAAGTTCCAAAAAAATAATCACCAATCATATTGGTAATTCCCCAATTATAATTTTCGTTATGAAAATGATGACTCATATGTGCATCTCTTAATTTTTTTCCAAGTGAAGAAACTGGCTTATACTCTTTCGAATGATGAGCTAGATGTATCCATTCATACCATAGGTGGTAAACAAGATGGCCTGTAAAGGGAACCATGGCAGCCGGAAAACTCCAAAGTATAAGTGAGTAAAGTAAATATACTTGTCCATAAGTATAAATTAAGTATCTCCATGGAGCAAATTGAAGCTTTATATTATCGGGATCTTTATGGTGTCCATGGTGTAATACGATCTGATATCTTCTATACCACCCTTCTTTTTTTGTAAGCTCTCGGTGTAACTGGTACTTATGAACATACCACTCGTAAAAAGGCGCTAAAATGATTGGAATAAAAAACCAAAATAAATACTCTGTTAATAGACTGTTTGAAACAATAAAAAAGAGTCCGAAGGCTACCATTAAGAAAAATCCATAAATGGTTGAGTGTGAAAAATAGTTTTTAAATACACTAAGCATAATCATATTATATAGGACGGATTTTACTCCGTCCCAATATAAAATTTATACTATTTTCTTTGGTATTTTGCCGCTTCTTCGGAACCACTTGTAGCAGAGCCTTCGCTATAAGAGTGCGCACCAGTTCCAGCAAGTGCTCCATCTTTAACAATTGTATACTCCGTTCTTTGATCTTCTCCAGCAAAGAAACATTCAAGAATTTCCCTTACACCTGCTGCGTATCTTGCTTGTGCTGATAGCGAAGTTCCTGAGGTATGTGGTGTCATTCCATGATTTGGCATCGTTCTCCATACGTGATCATTTGGAGCAGGTTGTGGAAACCATACATCACCAGCATAGCCACTTAGTTGGCCTGACTCTAAGGCACGCGCAATTGCATCACGATTACAAATTTTACCACGTGCAGTATTTACAATATATGCTCCCTTTTTCATTTTTCCGATCATTTCATCGTCAAAGAGATTTTCAGTTTCAGGGTGAAGTGGACAATTAATAGTTACAACGTCACACACTGCAACCATTGATTCAACAGAATCGTGAAAAGTCAAATTCAATTCTTTTTCTACTGACTCTGGCAATCTGTGTCTGTCAAAATAATGCATGTGAACATCAAAATGCTTAAGTTTTCTCAATGCATCTAAACCTATCCTTCCAGCTGCAACAGTCCCTACATGCATACCTTCAAGGTCGTATGATCTTTGTACTGCATCCGCAATATTCCAACCACCTTCATTTATAATTCGGTATTGATTATGATAGTCTCTTACCAGGGATAAAATCATCATCACAATATGCTCTGCCACAGATCTTGAATTACAGAAGGTAACTTCCATAACATCAATTTTATTGTCCATAGCTGCTTGTAAATCAACATGGTCTGAACCAATACCAGCTGTTATCGCCATTTTTAGGTTTTTAGCCATAGCAATACGTTCTTTTGTTAAATAAAATGGAAAGAAAGGTTGAGAAATTACTACATCAGCGTCAACTAGTTCTTTTTCCGCTACACATCCAGGCGCATCTTTATCATTTGTAACTACCAACGTATGGCCAGCGTCCTCAAGAAATTTTCTTAAACCTAGTTCACCAGAGACACATCCAAGCAATTCACCTGGATTAAAATCTATCCCTTTTGGTGTTGGTAATGTTTGTCCATCTGGATACTTTTCAATTTTTGGCAAAGTTTCCACAGGATAACTTGACGGCATTCCGGCTTTTGGATCATCGTATAAAATACACAATACTTTCATCTATAACTCCTTATTTATTATGATTAATTAAGAAAAGATGAGTCTAGTCGCTCCATCTTTCTTTTAACTGCAGGCCATAGCAAAGCCGCAGCCATTTCTCTTCCCTCACCTTGTTGTCTTGTTGTTTCAATTGATTCCTCTGAGGGGTAGTTCAATTCAAGATTTCCAGAAAGAGCTCTCACTTGATAAGAGCATGCTTTCTCTAAGAAATATATATTTGTAAATGCTTCTGCAACATTTTTACCTAAAGCCAATGTTCCATGATTTCTAAGTATCATTAAACGCGCTTCACCTAGATCCTTTACCAATCTTTCTTTTTCTTCTTCAAAAAGAGCAACTCCTTCATAATCGTGATATGCGATTTGACTCCTGACTAACATTCCAGTTTGAGATAAAGGCAATAAACCATCTTTCAATGATGCGACTGCTACGCCATCATTTGAGTGAAGATGAACAATACAATGTGCATCCTCTCTTTTCTCATGTATTGCACTATGAATGGTAAAACCTGCAGGATTTATAAAATTATTTGTGTCACTAAGTATTTTTCCCTTTAAGTTAACTTTCACCAAGTTTGAAGCAGTTATTTCATCAAATAAAAAACCATAAGGGTTAATTAGAAATTCATCATCAGTCCCAGGAACTTTAGCAGATATATGTGTAAATATTAAATCATCCCAACCAAAATATGGAATTGTTCGATAGAATGCAGCCAAGTCTTGTCTTGTTTCCCATTCTTCTTTTGAAACACTATTTTTTACATCAACCATTATTCATTAGTCCTTTTACAGTTTTTAGCCATCTATTATATTGTTGATCTGCCTCGTCCAATGAAACAGCAGGCTCAAATTTGCGATCAGTCTTCCACAATTTCTCGACCTCTGCAACATCTTTGTATACACCAGATTTCATTCCAGCTAAGTAAGCTGCACCCATAGCAGTCGACTCTTGATTCAAAGGCCTTTCAATTCTTACTTGAGTGATATCCGATAATAATTGCATCATAAGATTATTTTTAGACATGCCTCCATCAACACGAATAGTAAAATCATTTCTCTTTAGTTTTGTATCGTTAAGCAGGCACTCAAGAAGATCTCTTGTTTGATAACATATTGATTTTAATGCAGCCATGGCAATATCAGCCTTTGAAGTATCTCGAGTAATTCCTGAAATTTGACCCCTCACATCAGAATTCCAATAAGGAGCACCCAAACCAGTAAAAGCAGGAATGAATTGTACTTCGTTAGTACTGTTATTTGCAAGCTCTTCAACCTTGCTTGCATCGTTAATAAAATTCATTTCATCACGCATCCATTGAACAACAGTACCCGCATTGAAAATACTACCCTCTAAAGCAAAATCTTTTTTATCAAATATATTATAAGCTTTAGTGGACAATAATTTGGACTCTGATTCTATAAATTTATTTCCAGTATTCATTAACAAAAAACAACCTGTGCCATACGTGGATTTAACCATTCCTTCCTTGAAACAAGCCTGTCCAATAGTAGCTGCCTGTTGATCACCGGCTACGCCGCCTATTGAAATTTTTTCTCCAAAGAAACTAGAATCTATTGCTCCAAAATCATCAGTACAATTTTTTACATCAGGCAAAATATTTTTGTTAATATTAAAAATATTTAATAATTCATCATCCCAACAATCTTCATTTATATTATAAAGCATTGTTCTTGATGCATTTGTTACATCAGTATAATGACATTCGCCTTTTGTAAAATTCCAAATGAGCCAAGAATCAATTGTTCCAACTAATAAATTATTTTCATGATTTGTTTTTTTTGCTTCTTCAATATTTTCAATGATCCATTTAATTTTTGTTGCTGAAAAGTAAGGATCAATTATGAGACCAGTCTTTGATTGAATTAGTTTTGTTAAATTCTTTTCTCTTAATGTCTCACAAAAATTTTCTGTTCGTCTGTCCTGCCACACAATAGCATTGTAGACTGGCTTTCCAGTTATTTTATTCCATGCAACGACCGTCTCTCTTTGATTTGTTATACCTGCAATATTAATATCTTTTGAGCTTATGTTTGTTTCTCCAATCACAAAATTAATAGCGTCTTGTGTTGTCTTTAAAATTTCTATTGGATCATGCTCAACCCAACCATCATTCGGGAAATACTGTTTAAATTCAAAGTTTTTTTGACTAATAATATTGCCTTGAATATCTAAAATTAAGGCCCGTGAACTGGTAGTGCCTTGATCTATTGAGAGTAAATACCCATCTAAAGACATAAGATAAGAATAATTAATTAATTATGTTCAATTAGACAGGATTTTAGGATAAAGGAATACTTTTTTGTAGGTAAAAAACCATGAATTTAAATAAACCAGTTTTTTTGGCTTCTAGCAGTGATGAGGCAAGTTCTCAGAAAAAAATTTTAGAAGACAAGTATGGTAAGAATGACTTTGATAATTCGGATGTAATAGTGGTCCTGGGCGGTGATGGATTTATGCTTGAAGCTATAAAATCTCACATGGATAAGCGCTTGCCATTATTTGGTTTAAATTATGGTAGTGTTGGATTTTTGATGAACTCTTCAAATGAAAACGATTTGGTAAATAGAATTAATCAATCTCAATCAATTAAAATATCTCCATTGATAATGAAAGCAGTGAGTGTCGAAGGCTCTATTCATGAAGCGATCGCTATTAACGAAGTATCATTACTTAGAGAAACACATCAAGCATCAAAAATAAAAATTTCAGTTGATGGCAAAGTTAGGTTAGATGAACTAATCTGTGATGGTGTATTAATTTCAACACCGTCTGGTAGCACAGCTTACAATTTATCTGCTCACGGTCCAATACTTCCAATAAATGCTGATGTTCTTGCATTAACTCCTATAAGTGCTTTTAGACCTAGAAGATGGAAAGGTGCGATACTAAATAATGAGTCAAATGTAAAATTTGAAATTATTGAAAGTAAGAAAAGACCTGTAAGTGCTGTCGCTGATAGTACTGAGTTTAGAGATATCAGTTCTGTTGAAGTGCATCAAAGTAAAGATCAAGTTGTAGAACTTCTATTCGATGAGGATCATTCATTTGATGAAAGAATTTTAAACGAACAATTTAAATTTTAAAACTAATCAGTTGTTATAATTGCCTGAAAAGGTCCACTGCCAAAAGTTATCTGGTCTGAACCATCGTCATAAAGTGACATTCCCTCACCAACGTTGAATGACATTGTCAAAGTTGTTGTCGCCTCTGTAAAATTAACTGCATCTGCAAAGACTAAAGATCCAGTTAATTTGTCTACATCAGCATCGTTTTCAGCCAAGTTTCCATCTGTATCAACCAAGTAACCATTTATTGATGCGGACGTACCATTCAAATTGTCCGCTGTAGCAGTTCCGGAAAAATCTTCATTGTCAAAACTTGTGAGGGTTTCAACAAATTTTCCAGGGGTAATCGCTGAAGATCCGCAAGTTGAACTAGCAGTAGGTATTGTACCTGAAGATCCCATTGTTCCACTACCTGCTACTGAAGCGCAATAAACTCCTGATGTACCATCTTGTCCTCCCATAGTCCCATCAAACTGCATAGCCATAGTAATTCCAAATGTATTGTCAATTAACATTACACCATGAGTGTAAGTGCCATTTGGTGGCCTAGACATAGTGCCTGGAACATCTATTGTCTGATTTTGTTGAATTGCGAGCGTTTCGCCAGAGGAAGACTCCCAGTTTTTAAAGCAATTATCTAATCCCATCGAAGAAGATGTTGTGGGTGCTGTTGGAGCTGCTGTACAAAGATACATTTCATACACAATTACTTCATAAGACTCTGGCGCACTTGCACAATACTCACCCTGACCATCAGCTATTACCTCAGCGGCTGTAAATACTCCATTTGTAATAGTACAACTATTAACATGGCTATCAGCAAATAAGCTAGAAATAGGAGCAAAAATTAAAAATAAAAAAGTATATATTTTGAATATTAATTTGAATTTCATTATTTAAAACCCACTTGCTTTAACATTTAGTGTTGTAGAGACAACTCTAATCTTATTTTCACGTTTAACTGGTTCATACAATCTCTCAGCGACGGATGTATACTCAAAATAACTAGAGGAGTTATTTTTGAAAGAACTATTACCACTAAGAGGCACAACATAACTTATATTAGCAAATGTGCCGTCACCTGTTTTATTGTCATCGATATATCCAATTTCTAAATCGAGGTTGTTACCAATTACATTAAGACCGTACTTCTCTCCTTCTAATTCATAGGAACCAGCTGCATTTTCAAATTCAAATAATCCTGCAAATAATCTCGCATTTGCTTTAATAGGTAAGTGATAATCAAGACGCATATCCCATCCGTCCATTGCCTCTTCATCTTTACCTGTAGAAACTGTTTCAATACCTGATGTGGCATCGTAAATATTAGATCTCAAATCAAAAACACTACTTATAACCTCAAGGCCCGCTCCATTTCTCTGATGTGAGTCATCAAATGCATAATCAAAAAATACATTTAATCCAAATATAACTTTGTCATCATTAAGAAGAGTTCTATGTCCAATACCCAGGTTAATTGTTTGGTCATTGTTATGAAGGTTTAGAGAGTTTTGATTAAATATTGCGCTATTACCATACTCAGAAATCATATTCACATTAGTAAGTGAGATTGTTGGCTTAAAATGCTCCTGTACACCCAAATTTAAATCAAGATACTTCACTCTACTACTTTCTCCTAATAATGAAGAGACACTTGTACCTAAGCTATTAACTAGACCATTAAAATATGAAGTAACTCTATTTTCTAAATTAGAGGCATTTGAAATACCTATTAACAAAAAGATACCAAAGATTGAGCAAATATAGGTCTTAAAATTTCTCATAAAATATGATTATAACCAAAATATATGTAATAGCACTTATAAAAATTATCTAAACATTTGGTGGCCTCACCCGGACTCGAACCGGGACGGGAATAAATCCCAAAGGATTTTAAGTCCTTTGCGTCTACCAATTCCGCCATGAGGCCAATACAATAATTTATAACTCTATGTGTAATTAAGTTCCAGAACTTTAACAATGGATAAAAAAAAAGGGGCCCGAAGGCCCCTTCTTTATTATTTACTTTGCAGTTAATTAGTTGCTGTCTGATACTGCAGCTACATAAATAGCCATACCAAATGCAATTTTATTAACAAAGTCTGCAAGGTTATAGATTAAGTTCAATGAACCAGCGTCAACGCCGCCACCAAAGTAACCTACAGCATAACCAATTGGATAAATTGCCCATCCGACTGTAACAATTAATCTCAATGCGTTAAATGCGGTCTGACCAGCAGCGTTTCCACTACCAGCACTTGCCTTGCTTGCTTCACCTGCAAAAACCTCGTAGATGATATATAACCATCCAGCCATACCTATTACGAAGGCTAGAGTTACATTCATCGCTCCAGTTTCACCCATGTAACCAAAGACAAGCATAATTATTGATGCAATTAATAGTCTCCAGAAAAGGCTTGAAGCAACAGCAGTCATCGCTGCAAGAATTACATAGAATTCTACGATTTGTAGAGGCACAGTAATCAACCAGTCAATGTAACGAAGGACTGTTGGTGAGTCACCAGTAGCAACCCATACACCTCTCATGTAGAAGTAGTGCCACGCCGCAATACCAGTAACCAAACCAGCTACCGTAAGGGACGTTTTCCATTTAGCTGCTACACGATCTCTTTCAAGAAAGAAGAAAGCAGTAGCGGCAACCATGGCCATAGAGATCAACCAAAACGAAATCGCAACGTGATCTCCGGGATTTAGCATTAATACTTTCATGTTTATTTTCCCCTTAATTTTATAAAATTAGGCAATTATTATTGAGAATCCTTCTTAAGTAAATATTAAAAAAATAATAATAATCAATTAAATCAATTATTTAGCGATTTGTGGGTAAAAATTACTAATACTTTGTATCATAATTTTTAACTAATTCCTTTAATTCTGCATCACATTTTGACAGCTGATCATCGCTTGTAGAACGCATAACAATTGATGTTCCAAATCTATTTTCCTTGCTAAATGGATAACTGCCTATTTCCACAGAGCTATATTTTGCCTGAAGGTTAGTGAGTATCTCAGCAACATTACTTTCAGGTGTAAAAATATCGACTGATTTAGATCTTACTACATCTCCTTTCTTGAGAAATTGACGAGCCCCTTCCAACATGCCTTGCATAATTCCTGGTATACCTGCCAAAACAAATACATTGTCCATTTTAAACCCTGGCGCTCTACTGACTGGATTTTCAATGAGCTCTGAGCCAACAGGCATCTTAGTCATCTTCATTCGAGCTTCTGTGAGCTCTCCATCTTTATAATACTCTTTTAATATTGAGAGCGCTCCCTGATTTATTTCCAAATCAACAGAAAATGCTTTAGCAATTGACTCTGAAGTGATGTCGTCGTGTGTTGGCCCAATACCGCCAGTGGTAAACACATAGTCATAAGTTTTTCTTAAATGGTTAACTGTCTCAACAATTACATCCTCATCATCACGAATTACTCTGACTTCAGTTAGTTGAATACCTATTTCATTCAACCAATTTGCAAGATATGATAGATTCTTATCTTGTGTACGACCTGATAAAATTTCATTACCTATAATAATTAGTGATGCTTTCATAATCTTATGTCAAAAAATTCAAAAAATTTCCTCACTGGTAAATTCATAAAGAGATATAAGAGATTTTTTGTAGATGTTCAACTTGATAGTAAAAAAATTGTCACAGCTCATTGTCCAAATACTGGCTCGATGATGGGGCTGCTTGAAAAAGATAATTTAGTCTATTTAACAGAAGCAGATGACCCTAACCGAAAACTTAAATTTACTTTAGAGGCAATTCAATCAAATGGAGCAATGGTCGGAGTAAATACTCATCGAGCTAATCGGATTGTTGAAGAAGCAATAAGCAAAGGCAAAATTTTAGAGCTAGGGAAAATTGTATCATTCAAAAGAGAAGTTAAGTACGGTCAAAATTCTAGAATTGACTTCTTAGTTCAAACAAAAAAAGAAGAAATATACGTAGAAGTTAAAAATGTTACTTTATCGAGAGATAAATCAATTGCAGAATTTCCTGATGCGATCACTGAGAGAGGGCTAAAACATTTAATAGAGCTATCCACTCTTCCAGCCAAATCTGTAAGAGCAGTCATGCTTTTCTTAGTCCAAAGAGATGATTGCGCTAAGTTTAAGATCGCTGCAGATATTGACACTAAATATGCAGATACTTTTAAGAAGGTTAAAAAAATGGGTGTTGAGCCTTTATGTTATGACTGTTCTTTTGGTAGAAATGGTATAAGTGTAAATAAAAAAATAAAGATATTAAATTGAATAACACTATTCATAGTTCTGATGATTTTGAAGGGATGCGAAAAGCAGGTAATCTTGCAGCATCTACATTGGATCTTCTTGTTGAAAAAGTAAAGCCTGGTGTTTCCACTGAAGAGTTAGATAAGATTGCATTTGATTATATAATTCGTCATGGAGGCCTGATTGCCCCTTTATTTTATAAGGGTTATCCTAAGTCAGTCTGTACTTCAATTAATCACGTAATATGTCATGGAATTCCCTCATCAAGAATTTTAGAAAATGGGGATATTGTTAATATTGATGTAACCGTAATTGTTGATGGCTGGCATGGCGATACTAGCCGCATGTTTCCTGTTGGAAAAATAAATGCCAAAGCACAAAAATTAATTGATTGTACATATCAAGCAATGCATGAAGGCATTAATGCTGCTAAACCTGATGCAACATTAGGTGATATTGGTAGTGCAATTCAAACATATGCAGAAAAACAAAATTACAGTGTTGTTCGTGATTTTTGTGGTCATGGACTGGGAAAAGTTTTTCATGAGTTTCCAAACATTCTTCACTACGGGGATAAAGGTAAAGGTGAAAGAATTGAAACAGGCATGTTTTTTACAGTGGAACCGATGATAAATTTTGGAAAATATGATGTTAGAATGTTAGGCGATGGTTGGACGGCTGTTACAAAAGATAAAAGCTTGTCAGCACAATTTGAGCATAGTATTGGCATTACCAACGATGGTGTAGAAATTTTTACAAAATCACCCGCTGGGCTTGATAAACCGTAAATTAAAGATTAAAAACATACTTATATGATCCCTCGTTATTCTAGAGCCGAGATGACTGACGTTTGGAGCTCTAACTCTAAATTTAAAATATGGCTTGATATTGAACTCTATGCTTGCGAAGCCATGGAGAAATTAGGAACTGTTCCTAAGGGAACAAGTAAAAAAATTAGATCAAAAGCAAAGATTAATGAAAAGAGAATTGATCAAATTGAAAAAAAAGTGAAACACGATGTAATTGCTTTTTTAACAACAATTTCTGAATACGCGGGTCCACCTGCAAGATTTCTTCACCAAGGTCTAACTTCTTCAGATATTTTAGATACAGCCTTTAATGTTCAACTAAAACAGTCCTCAGTCATTATTGAGAAGGAACTGTTAAATTTACTAAAATCATTAAAAAAGATTGCAATAAAACATAAGAACACACCTTGCATTGGAAGAAGTCATGGGATCCATGCGGAACCCACAACTTTTGGAGTTAAAATGGCATCTTTTTACGCAGAATTTCAAAGGAACCATAAGCGTTTTTTAGAGGCAATCGAAGAAATAAATGTATGCGCGATTTCAGGTGCAGTCGGCAATTATGCAAATATTGATCCACGTGTTGAACAGTACGTTGCAAAAAAGTTGGGCATGAAAGCAGAAACAATTTCAACTCAAATAATTCCAAGAGATCGTCACGCAGTATATTTTAATACTCTTGCAGTAATTGCAAGTTCGATTGAACGTTTAGCTACTGAGATAAGACATTTACAAAGAACTGAAGTTTTAGAAGTTGAAGAATTTTTTTCAAAAGGACAAAAAGGGTCATCAGCGATGCCTCACAAAAGAAATCCAGTTCTGACTGAGAATTTAACTGGACTGGCAAGACTGATTAGAGGTTATACGGTTCCTGCTTTAGAAAATATTACTCTTTGGCATGAAAGAGACATATCACATTCGAGTGTAGAGAGAATAATGGCGCCAGATGCAAATATTATAATCGACTTTGCACTTTCACGAATGAATAATGTGATATCAAATCTTGTTGTGTATCCAAAAAATATGAAAACTAATTTAGATAGATTAAAAAAATTGCCAATGTCTGAGGGATTGATGCTGGCAATGACACAAAAAGGTTTATCACGAGAAGATGCGTACAAAATTGTCCAACGTAATGCAATGGAAGTTTGGAAAACGAATACAGATTTTGAGGTAATACTTAACAAAGATGAAGAATTAAAAAAATACCTAAACAAAAAAGAAATATCAAAAATTTTAGATTTAAAACATGCCGCTCGCAGAACTGACTATATTTTCAAAAAAGTTTTTAAGTAATTTAATTTGAATAGTAAATTGCGACTGCAAATAAACCAAAAATCAGCGCATAAGCTCCTGCATAGTAAAATACGACATAATTAGAACGATCAATCATATCCACTAAAGAAGCTTTCTTTTTACTAACTGATTTTTTCTTTGTTGATTTCTTAATAATCCTTTTTTTAGTAACTTGCTTCTTTCTTTTGGTTACTTTCTTTTTTACCGACTTTTTCTTTTTTTGGGCAAACTGATACTTCATAAAAAACTCTTATATGTTGTCTTTACCAATAATTTCTTCTTTTGCTTGAAGTAAAAATTGATCCATACTTTGTCTTAATTCGTCGTCTGAAATTGAAATACCTTTATCGTCAAAATCCTTTCTAACCTTTCTGAAAACATCCATATCCCCGTCTTCTTCAAGATCTGATTTTACAACCTCTGCAAAATATTCTTCAACAGCCGGGCCTGAGATGCCTAATTTTTCAGCTGCCCAAACACCTAAATACTTATTTCTGCGGGCTAATATTTTAAACTCTAGTTCCTGGTCACGAGCATACTTACCCTCGAAACCTTTTTTTCTCTCATCAAGTTTTTTCATGATTTTTTGTACTTTTGAATGAATTTAATTTAATTTAAGCTCTTATCTTAACAAATATTTTTATTACCTGCAATGAGATCATCTAAAACTTTATATGAAGGTAAGGCTAAAAAAATTATTAAAGGGCCTAAAAAAAACACACTCATTCAAATTTTTAAAGACGATGCTACAGCCTATAATAAAAAGAAACATAAAATTTTTAAAGGCAAAGGCGTACTTAACAATCATATTTCTGCACACATAATGCAGTATCTTAAGTCAAAACGCATCCCAACACATTTTGAAGAAAAGCTGAATGACCGTGAGCAACTTATAAAAAAATGTGAAATTATTCCGATTGAATTTGTTGTAAGAAATATAACAGCTGGTTCTATTGCAAAAAAATTAGGGATTAAAGAAGGATTAAAGCTTAAAAAACCTTTATTAGAATATTATTACAAAGAAGACAGTTTGGATGACCCAATGATTTCAAGAGACCACCTTATCACTTTTGGCTGGGCAACAAACTCTGAGCTGAAAAAAATAGATAAAATGTCTCTTCAAATTAATAAGCACTTAAGAAATCTTTTTTTTAAAAAGAATATCATTCTTGTAGATTTCAAAATTGAATTCGGTAGACTCTCATCGAACCCCAAAAAAATTGTATTAGCTGATGAAATAAGTCCTGATTCTTGTCGATTATGGGATAAAAAAACTAATAAGAAACTTGATAAGGATGTGTTCAGAAGAAACCTCGGCAGTTTATTAAGTGCATATGAGGAGGTTGCCTCAAGATTAGGAATCGTGCATTAAAGTCTAATGCTAGCCAAAATTCATATCACATTAAAAAAAGATGTACTTGATCCTCAAGGCTCAGTTATTGCAAATTCACTGAAATCCCTGGGATTCGACAACGTTAATGATGTCAGACAGGGAAAATTCATAGAACTTGAAATCAACAGTAACAGTAAAGAGGAAGCTGAGAAGCAGTGTAATGATATGTGTGAGAAACTATTGGCTAACTTAGTTATTGAAGACTACTCAGTAGAAATTGAAAATTAAATGAAGACACATGTAATTGTTTTCCCAGGTTCGAACTGCGACAGAGATGTAGCTGTTGCAATTCAAAATATTATTGGCTCTTCGCCTGAAATGGTTTGGCATAAAGACTCGACAATAAATCAATCAGATTTGATTATTGTTCCAGGTGGGTTTTCTTATGGTGATTATTTACGATGTGGCGCTATGGCATCAACGTCACCTATCATGAAAAGTGTGATTGAAAATGCAAATAAAGGTGTGCCGGTAATGGGAATTTGTAATGGATTTCAAATTCTAATTGAAAGTGGTCTTCTTCAAGGTGCGCTAATGAGAAATAGTAGTTTAAGTTTTATATGTCGCGACATAATAATTAAACCAACAAATACAAAAACCATATTTACTAATAAATCCACTATTTCGAAAATGCCAATAGCTCACAACGAGGGAAATTATTTTGCTAACAGTAATCAGATAAAAGAAATAGAAGATAACGATCAAATTGCCTTCCAATACTGTGACGAAAATGGAGATATCAATGCCCATTCAAATCCAAATGGATCAATAAATAATATTGCCGGGGTGTTCAACAAAAGCAAAAATGTACTAGGTATGATGCCCCACCCCGAAAGAGCAGCTGAAAGCATTCATGGGTGTGATGATGGAAGAAATATTTTTGAAAGTCTTCTAAGTTAATGACATCATCCAATTGGCATTTTGATACAGAAAAATCACTTGTAGAAAGTCACGGTCTTAAACTTGACGAGTTTGAAAAAATTGTTGAGGGACTTGGGCGTGAACCCAATCTTACTGAACTTGGAATATTTAGTGCAATGTGGAATGAACATTGCTCCTATAAATCGTCTAAATATTGGCTAAAAAAATTACCAACCTCAGGGGAACGAGTTATTCAAGGACCAGGTGAAAACGCGGGTATTATTGATATCGACGATGGAGATGTTGCGGTTTTCAAAATGGAAAGTCATAATCATCCATCATTTCTAGAGCCTTACCAAGGAGCAGCAACTGGTGTAGGGGGTATTTTGAGAGATGTATTTACTATGGGCGCAAGACCTGTAGCAAACATGAATGCACTTCGATTTGGAGATCCCAATCATCCAAAAACAAAGCATTTAGTCTCAGGCGTTGTCGGTGGTATTGGTGGTTACGGAAATTGTATTGGAATTCCAACTGTTGGAGGTGAAGTAAATTTTCATCCATCGTATAACGGCAATATATTGGTTAATGCTATGACAGTTGGTATCGCAAAAAAAGATAAAATTTTCTATTCAGCGGCTGCAGGAATAGGAAATCCAGTAGTGTATGTTGGTTCAAAAACAGGTAGAGATGGTATTCATGGTGCAACAATGGCATCAGCTGAATTTGATGATGACTCTGAAGAAAAAAAACCCACTGTTCAAGTAGGCGATCCTTTTACTGAAAAACTATTACTTGAGGCTTGTCTAGAACTCATGAAAGAGGATGCAATTATAGCAATTCAAGATATGGGAGCTGCAGGTTTGACTTCATCATCAATTGAGATGGCATCCAAAGGAAATGTAGGGATTGATATAAATTTATCTAAGGTTCCTATGCGAGCGTCTAACATGACGGCCTACGAGCTCATGCTTTCAGAAAGTCAGGAAAGAATGCTAATGGTTATTCAGCCCAAAAAAGAGGAACTTGCCCGAAACATTTTTAAAAAATGGGATCTTGAATTTGAAGTGATTGGTGAAGTTACAGATACAAAAAAATTAATATTGCATATGGATGGTGAAGAGCAGGCAAGTATACCAATTAATATTTTGGTAGAGGATGCGCCAGAGTATCAGCGAGATTATATTTTCAATGACCCTTCTCCCCTAATTAGTTTCGAAAGTAAGGATTTTGAAGATAAAGATATCTTAAGCGATTTATTAAAAATGATCAGTCATCCAAATTTATGCAGCAGAAAATGGATATGGGAACAATATGATCACATGGTTATGGCAGATACAGTTGTACGACCTGGTTCTGATGCAGCTGTTGTCAGGGTGCATGGAACCAACAAAGGAATAGCGATCAGTACAGACTGTTCACCCACCTACTGCAGACACAATTCCTATGAAGGAGGAAAGCATGCGGTTGTTGAAACTTGGCGTAATATTGTTGCATCCGGAGCTGAGCCAATTGCAATTACAGATTGTATGAATTTTGGAAATCCTGAAAAGCCAGAAATCATGGGACAATTTGTAGAATGCATTCGTGGCATGGGAGATGCTTGCAGTAAGCTTAATTACCCTGTCATTTCAGGAAATGTATCACTCTATAATGAAACTAATGGTGAAGGGATTTATCCTACTCCCGCTATTGGTGGAGTTGGACTAATTAGAGATTTATCTAATACAATGACAATAGATCTTAAAAATGAGGGTAATGTTTTATGTCTCATTGGGGAAAGCAACAATCATTTAGGCAATAGTCATTATCTCTCAATCATACTAAATAGAGAAGACGGTGGTACCCCGTTAATTAATTTGGATGATGAATTAAAAAATGGAAAATTCATTCTAGATTGCATTGATAAGAAATTACTAAAATCTGTTCATGATGTTGGTGAAGGTGGTGTTCTTGTTGCAATTGCTGAAATGTGCATCTCAGGTAAGCAAGGTATAAAAATTGATATAACAAAAGATTTTCTTCACGGATTCTTTTTTGGAGAGGATCAAGCTAGGTACCTGGTTGAGGTCTCACAAAATAAACTTGAACAACTAGAAGTTGACGCAAGCAAGAGTGCTGTCAAAATAGAAAGAATTGGAGAAATTGGAGGAACATCTATCTCAATCAATTCAATTGGAGAGGTTGAATTATCAAGCTTAATTGACCACCATACAAAATGGTTCAATGAATTTTGACCTAAAGGGCTCAAAATTATTATTGAATAATTATAAAAAGCAGTTAATTCTTCAATCATGACTGATAATGTGCAAGATGAAATAAAAAATATTGTTGATCAAAACGATGTAGTTCTCTTTATGAAAGGGACAAAGGACCAGCCTCAATGCGGTTTTTCGAATGCTGTTGTAAATACTCTTTCTTTTATGAACGTAAATTATAAAGATGTAAATATTTTGGAAAGTGACGAACTAAGACAAGGCATTAAAGATTTCACTAACTGGCCTACAATTCCACAACTTTATATTAAGGGAGAGTTTATTGGAGGATGCGATATTATTTTAGACATGCATAAAAGTGGGGAGTTAGCATCGGTTTTTGATACAAAAGGTATTACGCACGATTAGTCTTTTGAAGTAAGATATTCGACTGCTCTATTAAATACAATCTTTCCTCGTACAATTAAACTTTCATGCCATTTCCTACTTTCTGGATTAAATGTACGTAATAAATTATTTCTACTCCAATGTTTCATAATATCCAGCGGATCATTGAGTTTATTATTTTGTGTCCATCTATTTTCAGCTCTTAAATTTTTAAAAACTGTTACAGGTCCATAAGTTCCAAATTCTTGCGTAATTGTAAGCCACTTAATAGATGGAAATTCAGCTGAAATTCCAGAGTGAATGTCGCCTGTTACGTGATAGCCCACCCCCTTATTTGGATCCAACGGTGCTATATGACTTCCATATAAATTTTGCAGCAATTCATAATCAGCTTCACCAATTTGGTCTGAAATTAAAATAGTATCGTAACCAGATTTACCAAGACCAGTGTGCAAATCGATACCAAATATCATTTGAGTTTCTTTTAAGTTATTTCTCAACCAATCAATTAATAATTTAGGACCTTTTTGGAGTTTATCACCTCCATACTGCAGGCTGGATGGCCTTGTGTACTGACCCTGAGCAAACCATTGCTTGAAATTAGTGAAACCATATTTCAAAATTAATTTTATTCCATCTATATAAAAGGATAATTCAAATTTTTTTGGTATTGTGTTTGGATTCAAAAATTTATCTATTTTTTTGTAGCCATCTGGCTCACCGCTATGCGTGTTAATAAAATTTCTATTCATATCGACATTGTTTTCATTGACTCTTCGGTGCCAAGCCATACCAAAAGGATTAATGATATGTACGAAGATTATGCAATAATCCTCAATTAGCTTTTGATTTTTTAACATATCAATGACTGAAAGTTGTATAGCTGAACCGGCAAAACCCTCAACGCCGTGTATACCAGAGGTATATAACAATAATTTATTACTTGTTAAAGATCCAAGAACTGCGATATCTATTGTGAGATCCTCTCCATCAGGACCTACTAAATCTAATGATAAGCTATCACGTTGAACTTGATGGCCCAGTGACTCTAGTTGATTAACAGATTCATGAAATCGTTTCTTAGCTTCAGTATAAGATTTGGAAAACCAGTGCGATGCACTCATTTTAATATTATCGAGAATAATACTCGATAACTAGTTTCGGATCCATTTGAGTTGCATACGGAACTTCAGCAAACTGAGGTGTCCTTACAAAAGTTGAAGAACATTTTTTTTCATCAACTGTGATGTATCCTGGGATGTCTCTTTCCTGGCTTTTCATTGACTCAACTACTAATGCCATCTCTTTAGATTTATCTTTGACTTCGACAACATCACCTTCTTTAAGAAGACAGCTTGCAATATTAACTCTTTTTCCATTAACTTTGACATGCCCATGATTAATAAATTGTCTAGCAGCAAATACAGTTGGTACAAACTTTGATCGATAAACAATAGTATCAAGTCTGCGTTCTAAAATAGCAATTAAGTTTTCACCTGAGTCACCTTTTTGTCTAATAGCCTCTTTATAACAATTACGGAATTGTCTTTCGTTGAGGTTTCCATAATAGCCTTTTAGCTTTTGTTTAGCATTTAACTGAACACCATAATCAGACAATTTACCTGTATGCTTTTGTCCATGCTGACCAGGTCTGTATTTTCTTAGGTTGAATGGACTTTTTGGTCTGCCCCATAGGTTAACACTCAGACGTCTATCTATTTTATGTTTTTGTGCAACTCTTTTTGTCATATTTGATGATCCGTGGTTTATACTGGTTTCCTCGCCAATGTCAAACGTGAAAGCTAAATTTCCTTAGTTTTTCTATATTCTGTAAGCACTGTCACTACCCCTCTAAGTGTTGCTATCTCACGTTCACTTAGATCGGCACGATGAAAGATATTTCTTAGGTTTTGCTTCATTTTTGGCATTTTTTCTTCAGGTTGAAAAAAACCTCTAGACTCAAGCTCTTCTTCTAAATGATCAAAAAAATACATCAGATCATTCTGACTTCCATGAGGCTCAGAATTCTTATCAACTAACTGCTCAGTTTTAAATACTTGAGAAAATAATGAATAACAAAATACATTGACTGCATGAGATAAATTAAGAGATGAAAAATTTTCATGCGTATCAATAGTCACACATTTTGTTATAAGTGACAAATGATCATTTGTAAGTCCCGAAGCCTCGCCGCCAAAAACAACGCCGATACTATCATTAATTTTCTGTTCTTTTATTTCACTGATAATTTTAGAATTGTCACTAAATTGTTTACTCATATCTCTTAGACGTGCTGTATAGCCAATTGAATAATTGGAATCACTCAACGCCTCTCGAAGAGAGCTAAATACTTTGATATTTTCAACTATATTCTTAGCATCTACAGCTACTGCAAGTGCTTTCTCTGATGGCCATTCAAGTTTAGGTGATACCAGTTTTAAATTAGTGAAACCAAAGTTGTACATAGACCGAGCAACAAGACCGACATTTTCAGGCAATTGAGTATCAACAAGAATAATTGAAATTTTATCAAAATTCATTTGAATTTAAACTTTTACTTGTTCTTTCATTAATTTAAATTCAACACTATCAATTAGCGCTCTAAAGGATGCTTCGATAATATTTTCTGAAACACCTATTGTGTACCAACTTTTCTTATTTGCATCAGAACTTTCAATTGAAACTCGAGTTATCGCATCGGTACCCGTATTGAGAATTCGAACTTTATAGTCAATTAACGATAAATCGTTTATGTACTCAGCATAACGGCTTGACTTAAAATTATTTCGAAGAGCATTATCCAATGCATTGACTGGACCAACTCCTTTACCGGTACCGATCAGTTCATCATTATCAATTTTTAATTTCACAGAAGCTTCTGACATGGTCTGCCCCTCTTCACCTGAATTTTGTACATTCACATTAAAACTGATTACTTCAAAATATTCTGGCATTTTGCCAAGTACCTTGTTAACAAGAATTTCAAAAGAAGCATCGGCCCCATCGTAAGAATAACCATTAAATTCTCTTTCTTTTACTCGATCTAAGATTTTTTGAATTGTCTTATCGTCTTCATCAACTTCTATTCCTGCTGATTTTAATTTTGATAAAATATTAGATTTTCCTGATTGTTCAGAAATGATAATTTGTCTTTGATTGCCCACAAGTTCGGGATTGATGTGTTCGTAAGTCTTTGGATCTTTATTGACCGCAGAAACATGCAATCCACCCTTATGTGCAAAAGCAGAAGAGCCAACATAAGGTGCTGTACGATTTGGGACTCTGTTTAGGATTTCATCAAGAAGCCTTGAGAGCTCGGTTAAAAGATTAAGTTGCTCTTTATTAATTGATAAGTCAAATTTGTTTTCAAATTCATTTTTAAAAGCAAATGTTGGCAATAGTGAAATCAGATTGGCATTCCCACATCTCTCACCTAAACCATTTATCGTGCCCTGAACCTGTCTAGCACCTGCCCTTACAGCAGCAAGAGTATTGGCTACTGCATTACCTGTGTCATTATGTGCATGAATACCAAGATGATCTCCTGAAATTTCTCTAGAAACTTTTGATACGATATCTTCAACTTCATGCGGAAGAGTTCCTCCATTCGTATCACAAAGAACAAGCCACCGTGCGCCATTTGACTTTGCAGCTTTAAGACATTCAATTGCATAATTGGGATTAGATTTGTAACCATCAAAAAAATGTTCAGCATCAAAATGTACTTCTTTTTTTGTTTTTGCTAAAAATTTTACTGACTCTCCAATATTTTCTAAATTTTCCTCATTGGTAATTCCCAATGCAAGATCAACATGGAAATCCCAAGATTTTCCAACTACACATGCTGAAGGCGCATTAATATTTATCATTGCAGCCAAACCAGGATCATTTTCCACGCTGTGACCAGATTTTTTAGTCATGCCAAACGCGGTAAACATAGAGTTTTTAAATTTTAAATCTTCATTAAAAAACTTAGTATCAGTTGAGTTTGCTCCTGGCCATCCACCCTCAATATAGTCAACACCAAGCTCATCTAATTTTTTTGCGAGAAGTTTTTTTTCATCAACATTAAAATCAACACCGTAAGTTTGAGCTCCGTCTCTAAGAGTCGTATCAAATATGTATAATTTTTCTTTCACTTACTTAACTTTCCAAGTTGTTTCACTGCCTTGATCTTCAAGGATGACTCCCATTTTGTCTAACTCATTTCGGATCCTATCAGCATCATCAAAGTTCTTGTTTGATCGTGCCTCATTTCTTTGAGCAATAAGCAACTCAACTTGAGCGGTATTAATATTTAAATTTTCTTTTTTCCAGGAAAGCCATTCAGATGGTTTTTCATTTAAAAGTCCAAGCATATTTGCTGAATATAAAAAATTGCTTACTAAGCCTTTATCTCCTGATTGGCAGTCTTTAAATTTTTGATGAAGCACGCCAATAGCTTTAGGTGTATTCATATCATCCAATAATGTTTCCATAATTTCATTATCATTATTTGCATCTTTTAATTCATCACCATTAAAATTGCTCAAGAATGTGTACCATTTATCTAACGTTTTTTTACATTCATTGAGGTTATCCTTGGTCCAATTCAGAGGTTGTCTGTAGTGAGTTGATATCATGGTAAGCCTAATAACTTCCCCTTGGAAACTGTCTTTTAACTCATTTACAGTTACAAAATTACCATCAGACTTTGACATTTTATTACCTTCAACAGTGACAAAGCCATTGTGAACCCAATAATTTGCAAATTTGTTATTATTTGCACACTCACTTTGAGCAATTTCATTCTCATGGTGTGGAAATATTAAATCTTGGCCTCCTCCATGAATATCAAAATTTTCCCCTAAAAGTTTTTCACTCATCGCAGAACATTCAATGTGCCAGCCAGGTCTCCCATCTCCCCATGGACTTTTCCAACTGGGCTCATCTTCTTTTGAAGGTTTCCATAATACAAAATCAGACTCTTCTTTTTTATAACTTTCTACACCTACACGTGAACCAGCAACCATTTCATCTAAATTCTTGCCAGAGAGTTTTCCATATTCTTTAAATTTATTTGAAGAAAAAAGAACATTACCATCCGCTACATATGCAAACTCTTTTGATATGAGTTTTTCTATCAACTCGATCATCTCAGGTATATGTTCGGTTGCTCTTGGCTCAAATGTAGGTTTTAAAGCACCAATATATTTCGCATCGTCATGAAAATAATTAATTGTCTTTTCTGTAAGTATTCCAATGTCTTCTTTTTGATCATTTGCAGCGTGTATAATTTTATCATCAACGTCAGTGATATTTCTTACATAAGTTACATTTCCACTGCCATAAATTTTTTGGAGTAATCGAAATAAAATATCAAACACTATAACTGGTCGAGCATTGCCTACATGCGCATAATCGTAAACAGTTGGCCCACAGACGTACATTCGCACATTATTTGGATCAATTGGTTCAAACTTCTTTTTTGAATTGGTAAATGTATCGTAAAGCATCAAGTCCATTTAAGTCTGTATCCTCTCAACAATTTTGTCTCTACCAATTAGTTGTATGAGAAGCTTCATTTCTGGACCATGTGTCAGTCCTGTGAATGCTACTCGCAATGGAAGAAATAGTTCTTTGCCCTTACGTCCTGTTTTTTCTTTTATGGCATTCGTCCAAGTGGTCCAAGTATCATCATCCCACGGTTCCTCTGGCATTAACTCTAATGCTAATTTTATATAATCTTTATCATCAGACTCAGCGGGCTTGCTGTTAAATACAATGTCAGTCCAAGAAGATATTTCTTCAACAGTTTCCAAATTACCTTTTATGGTGTCCCAAAACTTTTTATCAACATTTTCATCAATCTCAGTAAGTCTTGATTGAATTTCCTCATAATCAAATTTTTGGACTTGTTTTTTGTTAAGCGCCTTTAGGACATCAATTTCAATACGTCCTGGTGACGTTGAAATTGTCTCAAGTTTAAATTCGTCAATGATTTGTTTTATCCCACTCTTTAGTTCAATTGAATTTGAAGTTCCAATGGTTGCTAGTAAGCTGAGAATTGAGATGGGCTCAATATTATCTTTTCTGAAACTATCGATTGATATTACATTGTCTCTTTTTGATAGTTTGTCTCCTGTAGATGCCTTTAGAAGGGCATGATGTGCAAATGAAATTTTATTTTCATCCAATGCATTTATGATTTCAATTTGTACAGCGGTATTGCTAGTGTGATCGTCCCCTCTAATTACATTAGTAATGTTGTAATCAACATCATCTACAGCTGAACTGAATGTATAAAGTGGAACACCATCTTCTCGAAATAAAACTGGATCTGATAAGCTTGTTAAATCAATATCAATTTCACCCTTTAATAAATCATTCCATTTCATGCGTTCTGTTTGAAGAAGAAATCGCCAATGAGGTTTTCTTCCATCATTCTCATAATCCTTAATTTGTTGCTCCGTTAATTTTAATGCAGAACGGTCATACACTTGCTTTCCACCGGCAGCCATCTGAAGCTTTCTTTTTCTCTCAAGTTCTTCAGGAGTTTCATAGCAAGCATATATCCTGCCATCAGATTTTAATTTTTCGAATTGTTCTTTATATCTTTCAAATCTAGAAGACTGATTAAAAGTCTCGTCATAGTCTATTCCCAGCCACTCCAAATCATATTTTATTTGAGAAATGTATTCATCTTTTGACCTCTCTTGATCAGTATCATCAATTCGAAGAATAAATTTTCCACCACTGTTTTTAGCATACAACCAATTTATGAGGGCTGTTCTGATATTACCCAAGTGCAATAATCCTGTTGGACTAGGCGCAAATCTTGTTATCGTTGTCATCTATTTTTCCTTGTCTCTGAATGCATTTGTTATTGGGTATCGTCTGTCATACCCAAAATTTCTCACTGAAATTTTTACACCCGGAGCAGCTTGTCGTCTTTTATATTCAGAATTATAGAGCAAATTCTGAACTTTTGTAACCAAGCTTGGCTCATAACCTTTCGAAATAATCTCGTTAATTGAACTTTCTTTTTCAACAAGTAAGTACAAAATTTGATCCAAGACATCATAGGGCGGAAGGGAGTCGCTATCTTTCTGATCCTCTTTAAGTTCAGCAGTGGGTTCTTTTGATATAATATTTTTAGGAATAACTTCCTTTTCTTTAATTGATGAAAATGATGGAAGATTTTCATTTCTCCATTCGGAAAGTTTATATAAATCAGATTTATAAATATCCTTAACTACTGAAAACCCCCCACACATATCTCCGTATAAAGTTGAATATCCAACCGAGACTTCTGATTTATTGCCATTAGTAACTACCATATGGCCAAACTTGTTTGAATAGGCCATCAATATTGCGCCTCTAGTTCTTGATTGAATATTTTCTTCAGTAATATCTTTCTCTTTACCCGCGAATAAATTTGAAAGAGTGCTATCGTATGAATTCACAATATCTTTTATAGAAACACTTATTAACTCGATACCTAAATTTTTGCCTAGCTGATTTGCATCCTCATTACTTTCAACGCTTGTAAACTGAGATGGCATTAATATGCCTTTTACTCTTTCAGGTCCTAATGCATCTGTTGCAACAACCGCGCTAAATGCACTGTCTATGCCTCCAGAAATACCAATGACAACACCTGGAAATTTATTTTTTTCAACATAGTCTCTTAGTCCAAGCATAAGATTGGAATAGACTATATCTTGCTTGTCACTGATGTCATTTGCCTCTTCTTCAATCTCAAAAGTTTTAGTATTAAGATTGAAAATATATTCCCTACTCTCTTCAATACAGTATTTAAATTTAGAAATAACTTTTTTTTGATCACATAAGAAGGATGATCCATCAAAAACTATCTCATCTTGACCTCCAACTTGATTTACATAAATTAAAGGAGCATCAATAGAGTTTGCAAAACTGAGTGCTTTTTTTTCTCTTTCCTCAATTTTATTTATATCAAATGGGGATGCGTTTAATGATACTGCCAAGTCAATTTCATTTTTACCAATCTCAACAATTGTATCGTTCACCCATATATCCTCACAAATAAATAGACCCAATTTAATTCCATTGAATTCGATTATGCTGACTTTCTCTCCATTTGAGAAAATTCTTTTTTCATCAAATACTCCATAGTTTGGCAAAGCCATTTTATGATGTTTATGTAAGATCTTACCCTTTTTAATTACAAGAGCTGTATTGAACAGTTTGCTCTCTTCCAAAAAAGGAGTGCCTATAATTATTGTTGAATTACTATTTTTAGAACAATTCAAAATATCTGAAATTGCATTGTTAACTTTTTCCATAAAAGCTGGTTTTAAAACCAAATCTTCTGGCGGGTAACCTGTGAGCATTAACTCAGAGAAAATTATGAGGTCAGATTTATTGCTTTCAATATGATCAATCACAATTTGTTTATTCTTATCAATATTTCCCACTTGTGGGTTGGACTGAACAATTAATATGGAGGTTTTTTCTGTCATTTGACTGATCTTACAACTAAATAATTTAGTCGCAATTACTTAGCAATCGTAATCTTTGAATTATGTGGTTCTTGGGACTCTCTGAGCTTGTCAGATATTAAAAATGCAAGTTCAAGTGCTTGATTTGCATTCAGCCTTGGGTCGCAGTGGGTATGATATCTAGCTGAAAGATCTTCATCCTTAATGGCTTGAGCGCCACCAATACATTCAGTTACATTTTGACCTGTCATTTCTAAATGTACTCCACCTGGGTATGTTCCCATTTGATGGTGAATATCAAAAAATGTCTCGACTTCTTTAAGAACACTTTCAAATGGCCTTGTTTTAAAGCCTGAATTAGCTTTCATGGTGTTACCGTGCATTGGATCACAAGACCAAACTAAATTATGATCTGAATTTAAGAACGGTTGTATAAGCTTTGGTAACTTTTCATTAATAGTCTCAGAACCAAATCGACAAATTAATGTTATTTTTCCAGCCTCATTCTCAGGGTTTAGAATATCAAGAAGCTTTTTCAACTCCTCAGGATCTAAAGATGGTCCACATTTAATTCCAATTGGATTTTTAATCCCTCTGCAGAATTCTACATGTGCTCCGTCAGGTTGTCTGGTACGATCACCAATCCAAACCATGTGAGCTGATGTGTCATAAACTTCACCTGATGTACTATCAAGCCGCGTCAGACATTCTTCATAAGGAAGCAATAGAGCCTCGTGACTTGTAAAGAAGTCAACACTTCTTAAACGTTTTGTGTTTCTTGAAGAAATTCCAATAGCTTCCATAAAGGATAACGTGTCTGAGATTTTATTTGCTAGTTCTCTAAATTTCTTTCCTTGAGGACTTTCATCTACAAACCCCATATTCCATTGATGTACTTTATTTAAATCTGAGAAACCACCTTTAGCAAAAGCTCTTAATAAATTAAGTGTAGCAGCTGATTGAGTGTATGCTTTAATCATTCGATCAGGATCAGGAACTCTCGCATCTTCAGTAAAGTCCATATCATTTATTATGTCGCCCTTATAGCTATCTAGCTCAACACCATCTATTTCTTCTTTAGGAGCGCTTCGTGGTTTTGCAAACTGACCTGCCATTCTTCCAACTTTTACAACAGGGCAATTACCTGCAGCAGTTAATGTAACAGACATTTGTAGTAATACTTTAAATGTATCTCTTATATAATCTGCATTGAAATCATCAAAACTTTCTGCACAATCACCACCTTGCAATAAAAATGCTTTACCCTCTGAAACTTTGGCAAGATTTCTTTTTAAATCTCTTGCTTCACCAGCAAAAACAAGCGGCGGGTAAGATCTTAACTGATCCTCAGTTTTTTCTAATTTCTTCACATCTGGATACTCAGGCAAATGCTTAGCCTCGTAATTTCTCCAACTGTTAACAGACCATTTCTTCATATTTTTTAAATGTTCGTTTTGCGGGCTTTATAGTACTAAATAAAGTAAAATACTAGAGTTTCAGTAAAATACATTGATTTTACTTAGTTTATTGCTCCTAAGGTATCTATCCCAGCACTGATTTTTGCTGCTACATCTTCCTGGTCGAGTTTTTTGGTTTGCTGATACTGTGGATGAGCGAGTGTTGCTAAATCTTTTGCTTTAGCCAATGCAAGCTCCATTAACTTTTCATGTTCAGTTACTTCATCTAAATAACCTGGAGCAATAGCATCTTCTATTGAATACATTTCCGCATTTAATAGCGCTCTCTGCTTGTGCGGTTTTGTCAATTTAAATTTTGCAAGTTCAAGTATTGGTGTTGGAATAATCATATTATTTCTTAATTCGTTGGCTCCAATTTTAAAGTCACCTTTAATTCCTATACGGTGATCACAACTACAAAGTAAAAAAGCACCAAGCGCAATTGCGTGTCCGCTGCAAGCCGCAACAATCGGTCTTGGAAAAGTAAAAATTTTTAATAATAAGTTAAAACCACTTTTAACCATTTCAGCAGCATTTTCTGGACTAGACATCATAACTTTTAAATCAAACCCAGCAGAAAACATTCCTTCTCGACCTGCTATTAAAACAGAACCTTTATCAGACGGAACTTGATCTAATATCTCACTAAAATTTTTTATCATGTCAGGAGAGAATACATTTACTTTACCATCATCCATTTGAATGATTGAAACATCTCCATCTGATCTCAAAGTTACTGTCATATATTTAATTTTAAATAAAAGTTTAATTTATAATAGGTATAAATTTTATATTTTCTAGTTTTTTAGAATAAAATCATTTATTAAGTTTGCTAGTTCAGGACCAGCCTCTTCTTGGCTGAAATGTCCAACTCCTTCCAGAGTAATAACAGTTGGGTTCGGTATCCTAGTCAAAAAATCTTCCTTCATAGTTATTGTTATTCGTTCATTTCCCCCAAACGCCACAAGGAAAGGTTTGTCCCATTTTTCATAAACATCTTTCCAATATTTCTCATTCTCGGATAATTGTGTTGGTATAAAATAAGCCATGACATGAGCTCCTGCTTTATATTTACCTGAAGGATACGGAGCTTCATAAGCTCTGATTTGTTCATCAGATAGCTCTAAACGCCCGAAGGTAGAAATAATTCCTGATACATCCATATCATCCGAGTAATACGAGTGTGCAATCCATTTTGAAAACATTCTCATACCTTCAAGTGGTGATGGCTCTTCCAACATTAGTGCTTTATCGGCAGCAGTCTTAAGTTCCTCAAAAGTGACATCTCCATTCCACCAGACCATAAATTTTACAAAATTCTCAAATAGCCATGCAGTTATTCCATCTCTAGCAGCCATGCCTGTATTTGAAACAACAACTCTTGCAAAACGATCAGGCATCTCAGCTACAACCCGAAGTCCGATCATGCCTCCCCAATCTTGTCCAAAGAATGTAGCTTCTCTTAAATCAAGTTGCACCACCAAAGCCTTCATAGTGTTGATATGAAACTCATAACTATAGTCATATTTAGATATAAATTTATCTGACTTTCCAAATCCTACTAAGTCAGGAACAATGACTCTATGACCTGCGTCAGTTAACACCGGTATCATTGTTCGAAATAGATAACTCCAAGTTGGTAAGCCATGAAGAAGAAAAATTGGATCACCATCTTTAGGTCCTTCATCGAGGTAGTGAATTCTTAGACCGTCAATTTCAATATAATTTGGCTCAAATGGATAATCTTTTAGATTTTCAAATTGTGTATCTGGCGTTCTCAAAACACCAGGTGAAACTTCATATGCGTGAATGAAACTTATTGCATTGAAAAAAAATAAAAAAATAAGAATGCTTATTTTTGCCAACATTTAAACAAAGATAATATGTTGTCAGTTTTTGTGTCAATAAATTATTCTACAGTGATTGATTGTTTTTGATAGGGGGGTTTTCGATTTTTTCAAATTTATACCACTTGTTGTTAAATCTTTCACCTGATTTTTCCTTAGTATTTTCAGAAAGGAATTTCCAACCTCTTTTAATCAGTATTTTTTCTGAATAAGGATTACAGTCACATTTCATATTTGTTGTTTCTACTAAAGAAACCAATTTATTCCCTAATCCATGTCTTTGATAATTGGGTTCCACGTACAAATAATCAAGAAATTTATCGCCACTAATTACAAATCCTGAAATATGATTTTCTGTAACTGATACTATTGTTTTTGGAATTATTTCTTCCCAATTTGGTTTTGAATTTATCCAAATATTTATTTGTTTTTTAGAATAAATTTTACAGTTTTTAATACTATTTATTCTGCAAGATTCTAATTGAGGGATATCTCTACTTTCTCCTTTTCGAAACGAAAAATCTTTAGATTTAATTTTCATTCTATCTATTAAATACCCCCTTTTAGAATTACTCCACGGTAACAGACTTAGCAAGATTTCTTGGCTGATCGACATCATTGCCAAGCTCAACTGCCGTATAATAGGCAAGCATATGAATGGGAACTGAATAGACGATTGCTTCAATTGATTTAGGGCATTTTGGTAAACGAAAAACTTCCCAAATATTTTCAGAATTTGACTCCAGTGTTTCATCGTCTGTTATCATTAATATTTTACCTCCACGAGCGATAACTTCTTGAATGTTTGATATTGTTTTATGAAAAAGGGGACCTGGTGGGACAATGCAAACAACTGGCAAATCTTTTTCTATTAGTGCAAGTGGACCATGTTTCATTTCACCTGCAGGATATCCCTCTGCATGGATATATGATATTTCTTTAAACTTTAATGCTCCTTCCAATGCCAATGGAAATGCTGTACCGCGGCCAAGATACATTACACCCTTGGCATTTATAATTGCTTTTGCTGTGTCTTTTAGTGAATAAGATCTCTCAATTGCTTGTTCAAGCAATAGAGGTGCTTGCATAATCTCCTTACATAACTTTATATTTTCCTCAACAGACACGAATTTTTTTTCCGATGCTAAATGAATTGATAGAGATAGAAGTACTGATAATTGAGCGGTAAACGCCTTCGTTGAAGCAACCCCTATTTCTGCTCCTGCCTTAGTATAAATACAGTGATCACTATCTCTTGCTATTGAGCTATTTTTAACATTTACAATACTCAATGTCTGAATTTTTTGCTTTCTACAATAATCTAATGCAGCTTTAGTATCGGCGGTTTCACCAGATTGAGAGACAAATATACATAATGCATTTGGATCAATTACTGGATCACGATAACGAAACTCTGATGCCATATCGCATTCAACTGGTGTCCTTGCATATTGTTCAAAATAATATTTTCCCACCAAACATGAGTAATAAGCTGTTCCACAAGCAATTAGATAAATCTTTGAAATTTTATCAAAATTTAAATTAATATTCGAAATTGTAATTGTACCCTTATCGTAATCTATAAATTGTCTAAATGTTTCACCTACTGCATGAGGGTGTTCATGTATTTCTTTCTCCATAAAATGTTTATAAGGACCTTTTGAAACTTCTGACTCGTTTATTCCTATTTCAACAAATTCTCTATTCGCTCTTTCGCCCTCTAGGTTATAAATTTCTATACTTTCTTTGTTTAATACTGTTATATCCCCGTCTTCCAAATAACACACTTTATTGGCAACTGAGCTTAGTGCAATCGAGTCAGATCCTATTGAATTGCCAACTCCATTTGTACCTGCAACAAGTGGGCTTCCATTCTTAGCGCCATAAATAGTGTCTTCACTATCACTAAAAATAATTGCTAGTGCGTATGATCCCTCTAGAGAAGAAATTGTCTTTTGAACACTCTCAAGATGGCTCAAACCTTCCTTTAGATAAAACGTTAATAATGCAGTAATTACTTCAGAGTCAGTGTCAGACTCAAAATGGTAATCTTTAACCTCCTCTGATTTTTTCAATTCTGCGGCATTTTCAATTATTCCATTATGTACAAGCGATACCGAGGTTGATGAATGGGGGTGAGCATTTTTATCAGAAGGTTCCCCATGAGTAGCCCAACGAGTATGACCTATTCCCGTATTGCCATCAAATTGATCTTTCTGAAGAGCGTAAATCAAATTATCAAGCTTGCCTTTTACTTTTCTTTGATTGATTTTTTTGGCAGTGTTTATTGCAATACCAGCAGAGTCGTAACCACGATATTCTAATTTCCTTAATGCATTTATAATGTTCGAAGACACATTTTCTTTAGAAGCTATACCAATGATACCGCACATTACTTTTTCCCTTTTTTATTTGACCAATTTTTTACCGTCTTTTGAGATGATCTTTCAACCGCAAGACTGTTCTCAACTACATGTTTAGTTATAGTTGAACCAGAACCGATATATGCATTCTTACCTACAATTAACGGGGCTACTAAAGATGAGTTTGAGCCTATAAATGCTTTATCCTTGATAACTGTTTTAAATTTTGAGGCACCATCGTAATTGCAAGTAATAGTTCCAGCTCCCACGTTAACTTTTTTACCTATTTCTGTGTCACCTATATATGACAAGTGATTAACTTTTGACCTTTTATCTATTTCTGAATTTTTGATCTCTACAAAATTACCTACCTTAGCATTATCATTTATTTTTGTACCTGGTCTAATTCTTGCATAAGGTCCAATACTGACTTCTTTCCCAATTTTACAATCTTCTATATGACTGAATGCGTGTATCTCAGTATTGTTACCAATAACGACGTTTTTGCCGATGATCACAAATGGATGAATTGTAACGTCTTTTCCAATTTTAGTATCTTTTGATAAATATACAGTGTCAGGGTCTCTCATGGTCACGCCTGCAGTAAGGTGTTTGGATCTAAATTCATTTTGGATTTCTTTTTCAGCCATTGCTAAATCATTTTTATCATTTACACCCATAACTTCTGTCTCTGCGGTTTGTATCGGATTAACTTTTACACCTTTTTTAAATGCCAAATTAAATATATCAGTTAAATAAAATTCTTTCTTCTTATTATTGTTATTTAATTTAGGTAACAAAGAGCTTAATAGCTTTGTCTCTATAGCAAAAATTCCTGAATTGCATAAGTAGTAATTTTCATTTTTCTTAAGCTCTTTTTGCTCAATCACCTGACTGATTAAACCGTCTGTTCCTAATATAACTTTACCGTAATTATTTCTTTCTTCTTTATTGAAACATAATAAATTAACTATGTTTGTTTTAATTCTTGAGACATTAAGAATAGTTTTATGTTTTATAAGAGGGACGTCACCATAAAGAACTAGAGTAACTGAATCTTTTTCAAGACTTTTTATAGCAGACTTTATTGCATCACCAGTGCCATTCTGTTTTTTTTGAATAACAATATTTAAATTATTATAGTTTTTAAAATTATTTTTAATTTGGTTGTTTATAACTAAATGAATTCTTTTTGGCTTTAATCTAATTGATGCATCGATCACATAATCAATTATTTGCTTACCACCCAAATCATGAAATATTTTGGGTTTGCTTGATTTCATTCTTGTGCCTTTACCAGCGGCAAGTATTATTATTTCTAAATTTTTCATTGAATTTTTTTTGGAAAATAACCAATATGCCATTAATTGTATCGTAAAATTTTATTTCAGAGATTTACTCATAAAATGAATTTAAAAAATAAGAAACTCTTCATATTTGACCTAGATGGAACTCTAGTTGACACAGCTCCAGATTTTAAGAACTCACTGAATTATATGCTATCAGAGCTGAATGAACCGCTAGTCACATTGGAGGAGATAAGGAACTTAGTTGGTTACGGAGCTCGCGAATTAATTCGAAGAACAGTGGTTACTAAAAATATTCCTCACGATGAAAATAAAATAAATGAGATGTTAAAAATATTTCTGCTTCACTATACCCATAATATTGACGACGATAGTGTATTATTTGAAAATGTTGAAACTGTATTAAAGCTCATTAAATCTAAAAATTTAAAATTAGCGGTTTGTACTAACAAAATGGAAAAGCTCAGCAATATGTTGTTAGAAAAACTTGGAGTATTGCATTACTTTGACTATCTCGTTGGTGGAGACACTTTTATCAAAAGCAAGCCTGATCCATTTCCATTAATTGAAATATGTAAAAAATTAAGTGTAAGTGAAAATGAGTCAATAATGATTGGAGATAGTGCAACAGATTTAAATGCCGGTCACAATGCAAATATGCCAGTTGTTTTGGTGGGTTATG
>CACEZK010000008.1 GCA_902564025.1 uncultured Pelagibacteraceae bacterium | reverse complement strand
AAATGACAAAGGACTTATTAAATATTTGATGAGGCACCGTCACTCAACTCCCTTTGAAATGTGTGAAATTAAATTTCATATTAAACTTCCAATTTTCATTGCTCGACAATGGATACGACACAGAACGGCAAACGTTAATGAGTACTCGGCTCGCTACTCAATTCTTGATAAAGAGTTCTATATTCCATCAGCAGAAAACCTAGCAGCACAGTCAGCAATCAATAATCAGGGTAGAGGTGATGCGTTAACAGATGATGAAGCCTCTAATGTTATACAAATACTAAAAAAGGATGCAGAGCAGACATATTCTAATTATGAAACGTTGTTGAACGAAAGTTCTGAGGGCAGCATAATTGATGAAAGTAAATCTGGAATTGCAAGAGAATTAGCCCGAATGAATCTTACCCTCAATACCTATACACAATGGTACTGGAAGATTGACCTGAATAATTTATTGCACTTTCTTGCTCTAAGAGCTGATGACCATGCGCAGTATGAAATACGTGTTTATGCGGATGCCATGTTAGATATTGTAAAAAAATGGGTTCCTCTTACTTACGAAGCATTTGAAGATTATAGAATTGGTGGAACAGAACTCTCCGCCAAAGAGGTTAATCTGATGAGAAAACTTCTAAAAGGCGAGAAAGTATCTTTTGAAGAAGAAGGTCTGTCTAAAAGAGAATGGAGCGAACTGCAAAGAAAGTTTGAAATTAGTTAGTATTTGCTAATTGTTCTAATTTTAATCGTTTTAATAAATTCTCAGCCAATTCAATAAACATTTGGCTGACTTTATGATCTGGCACTAAATCTGTAAGAGGGTGACCTTTTTCGCACTGCTCAAGAAGCAATGGATCATGAGGAAGATTTGCGAGTATTTCATAATCATATTTTTCAGCAACTTCATTTGTTTTACTCTCACCGTACAGCTTATATTCTTTACCTGTATCAGGTGCCAAGAAGTAACTCATGTTTTCTACAATGCCAAGAATGGGGACTTTAGTTTTTTCAAACATCTTTAACCCTCTGATTACATCAATTAAAGCAATATCTTGAGGTGTAGTAACTATTAAACTTCCAGAGATTTTTAGTTTCTGAATCAGAGACAGTTGAACATCACCTGTGCCTGGGGGCAAATCAATAACCATAATATCTGCAGCTCCCCAATTTACTTTATCAATCATTTCATTAATTGCTTTCATGACCATGAGACCTCTCCAGATGATGGGATTTTCATCATTGACCATGTAACCCATAGACATTGTCGATAGTCCATATCGATTGATTGTTTCAATTTTTTGTCCATCAGAATGAGGCTTTTCATTAATCCCAATCATTTTGGGAATCGAAGGACCATAAATATCAGCATCAAGTAAACAAGTTTTTAAACCAAGTGATTTAAACGCGCATGCAAGATTTGATGCGACTGTTGATTTACCGACTCCTCCTTTTCCTGATGCAACTGCAAGAATATATTTTATTTGATTAGTGCCAACGCTATTTGTTTTGTTGTCTGAATTCACTTCATCATTTACATGTGTTGAATTTTCCCTATGTATGGTTGTGATTATATTAACTTTAGTTATACCAGGAATCTCTTTCAATACTCTTTGAGCATCCTCAAAAATTTTTTCATTTTTTTTCTGATCATTTTCTTTGAATTCAATAATACAATCTATTTTTCCCTCACTCACGGATACATTTTTAACCATACCCAGGGCCACTATGTTTTCACCCGCTTCTTCGTTAACAACTTGTCCAAGGAGGTGTAAAGCTTGATTTTCGAGAGTTTCTGCCATTTTTTTGATCTTGTATTTACGTAATTAATTACAATATATCATAGTATAAGTGTAAATAATTGCTTTTAAGCATTTTTACCATATATAGGTAATAATTCTAAATTATATGTCTTGGTCTGATAATAACAATAACGATCCTTGGGGTTCTTCGGGAAATGGAAGCGGTAGACGTGGTCCAGGTCCCAATATGGACGATGTGATCCGCAATGCACAGAACCGTTTCAAAGGAATGATGCCAGGCTCTTTTTTTGGAAAGTTAGGACCAATGGTAATCATTGGTATATTAATACTTATATGGCTTGCGAGCGGTTTTTATAGAGTTCTACCGGATGAGCAGGGCGTAGTTTTACAATTCGGAAAGTATACTAAAACCACACAACCTGGACTAAACTATCACTTACCGTACCCAATAGAGCGTGTATTCACACCCAAAGTAACCAAAATAAATAGAATAGATGTTGGTTACAGACAAAGTCCAGACTCTAGAGTTACTGCGATTAGAGATGTAGAAGAAGAAAGCTTAATGTTAACAGGTGACGAAAATATTGTTGATATTGACTTTTCAGTATTCTGGTTAATCAATGATGCAGGTAAGTTTTTATTTAATGTTCAAGCTCCTGAACTTACTGTGAAAAGTGCTGCAGAAACTGCAATGAGAGAGTCTATCGGGCAGGGTGGCCTGCAATCCATTCTGACAGAAGGAAGAACAGAAATAGAGGAACAAACTAGATTGATTATTCAGGAAATTTTAGATGAATACGGTACAGGAATTACAATAACACAGGTACAAACTCAAAAGGCTGACCCGCCAGCACAGGTAATTGATGCATTTAGAGATGTACAAGCTGCACGTGCTGATATGGAACGACAAAGAAATGAAGCAGAGGCATACGCTAACGATATAATTCCAAGAGCAAGAGGTGAGGCCGAGCAAATTCTTCAATCTGCTGAGGGGTATAGACAAAAAGTAATTGCTGATAGTGAAGGTAAGGCATCAAGATTCCTGTCAATTCAAACAGAGTACGCAAAAGCTCCTCAAGTGACAAAGAAAAGAATATTTTATGAGACAATGGAAGATGTATTCTCCGATATGGACAAAGTTATTATTGACAAAGCCGGAGGTGACTCTGTTGTTCCTTATTTACCTCTCCCCGAATTAAGCAAGAAGTCACAGGATTAGATATGAGCACTACTAGAATATCATTGATAATTTTAGGGTTTATAGCAATAGTAGCTTATTTCACCCTGTTCACAGTACTTGAAGTAAAAAATGCAATCGTATTGCAGTTTGGTGATCCAAAAAGAGTCATTACTGAACCAGGTCTTAATTTTAAAATACCATTCATTCAAAATGTGATATTTATTGATAATCGTATACTAGACATTGATGCCCCTGCCGCTGAGGTGATCGCATCTGATCAAAAAAGACTTATTGTTGACGCATATGTAAAATTCAAAATTGTTGATGTTTTAGAGTTCTATAAAGCATTTGGTAATGAAAATGTCGCTAGATCAAGAATTTCTGCAGTTGTTAATTCAAGAATTAGGGGCGTTCTAGGTGAGGAACCTCTGTCAGCCGTATTATCAGATGACCGTTCGAAACTTATGAAACAAATTACGTCATTAGCCGAAGCGGAAGTGAAGAACTTTGGAATAGAAATTGTTGATGTAAGAATTAAGCGAGCTGATTTACCTGAAGCAAATAGCCAGGCAATTTTTGGTAGAATGCAAACTGAACGTGAACGTGAAGCCAGAGAGTTTAGAGCAAAAGGTGCTGAGATGGCTCAAAAAATTCGTTCAACTGCTGATAAGGAAGTTACGATTATAAAGTCACAGGCAGAGAAAGAAGCCAACATAATTCGTGGTGAAGGCGATGGAATGGCTAATAAAATTTTTGCGGATGCATTTGGAAAAGACCCTGAATTTTTTGCTTTCTACAGAGCAATGCAGGCATATGCAGAAGGTCTTAAAAGTTCAGATACAACTATGATCTTGTCTCCTGAAAGTGAATTCTTTCAATATTTTGGAACTTACTCTGAGTAAAAATATTTAACTTTCCTAAAATGACTCAATTTATATTAGGTTCTCTTGGATTACTCTTAATTATAGAGGGCCTTCTTTATGCCTTATTTCCAAATAGAATGAAGAATATGATCAGATCTATGTTAGAGATAAACAATGACACTCTTAAATGGGGAGGTCTGGCATCAGCAATAGTAGGATTTCTAATGTTATGGACTGCAGTCAGATGAAATTAGATATCAAAATTATACCAGTCATCTTTTTTTTGTTTATTTGTTCTACGTTTCAATCTTTAAGCTTTAATGGACCTGATACCTTCTCTGATTTAGCTGAGAGAGTTTCACCCTCAGTTGTTAACATTTCAACTACAGGTGTAATTGAAAATACAGGGCCTCAAGTTCCATCGATTGAAGATTTTTTTAATTTCCCGTTTAATATGCCTAGCCCAGAACCATCAGAAAGAGAGTTTAGTTCATTAGGGTCAGGCTTTGTGATTTCTGCAGATGGTTTTATTGTTACAAATAATCATGTTGTAGAGAACGCTTCAGACATACGAGTTACTTTTACAGATGGATTAAAATTAGAAGCCGAATTGATTGCTTCTGATGCTGAGACTGATTTAGCACTTTTGAAAGTTGATGCAAATAACCTTCCATTTCTAGAGTTTGGTGACTCAGATACTGCAAAAGTAGGCAATTGGGTAATGGCAATCGGTAATCCGCATGGACTTGGAGGTACTGTTACAGCAGGTATCGTTTCTGCAAGAGGTAGGATGCTTGGTGGAAGATATGATGACTTTATACAAACTGATGCATCAATAAATAGGGGCAATTCAGGAGGACCATTATTTGATTTAGATGGAAAAGTGATTGGAGTGAATTCAATGATCATTTCTCCAAGCGGTGGATCTATTGGAATTGGTTTTGCTATTCCATCAAATCTTGCAAATAACATTATTCAGCAACTGCAGGAAACAGGAGAAATTGAAAGAGCCTGGTTAGGCGTAAGAATTCAAGAAGTAACTGATGAAATTGCGGAGAGTTTGGGTCTCGGTAAAACTTATGGTGCCTTAGTTCAGGGTTTAACTACAGATAGCCCGGCACTTAAAGGTGGAGTTAATGAGGGTGACATCATTATTGAATTCAATGGCAAAGAAGTTGAATCTGTTCAAACACTTCCAAAACTTGTGGCTGAGGCTGATATTGGTCAATCTACAAAGGTTGTTGTCTGGCGGGATGAAAAAGAAGTTCAGTTATTTGTAAATCTGGGCAAACAACCGTCTCTTGAGGAACTTGCCTCAATTGAAAATAATGGCTCAGCTGTTTTAATAAAAGAACTAGGAATAAAAGTCAGAACCTTGACAGATGAAGACAAGTCCAGATTAGATTTAGCTAAAACTCTACAAGGAGTAATTATATCTGAAATCAATAATGACTCTTTCCTAATACGACAAAATATAAAGAAAGACGACATTATTATTGAAATACAAAATAAATCAGTGAAAGCATCTGGGGAAGTATTACAAATAATTGATGAGGTTGTTTCTGAGGGAAAAGAAAATGTTTTAATTGTTTTTTATTCTGGCCCTAATTCTAAAAAATATATAGGCGCAAGATTGTCTCTCGACTAAATAAAATGGAAAAAAGGGACATACTGGTTATCTTTGGTCCCACAGCAAGTGGAAAGTCAAAGCTTGCAACTCAAATTGCTTCTAAACATAAATCAGCAATAATTAATTTTGATAGTCTACAGGTATACAAAGATCTTAAAATACTAACTGATAGACCAGACGATGAGACATGTAAAAAATTCGACCATCGTCTTTATGGAATGCTTAAAGGTAGCGAAAGTTGCTCAGCAGCTATTTGGCTAGAAAAAGCAGAGCATGAAATTAATAATTGTTTCGATAATAAATTGCTTCCAATTGTTGTAGGTGGAACAGGTTTGTATTTAAAGGCCTTGATGGATGGACTTTCAGAAATTCCTTCAATAAAAAAAAATATAGAAGAACAAGCAAAGCTAGATTTAGAAACCTATGGTCTTGATCATTTATACAAAAAAATCTTAACTAAATATCCAGGCACAAAAATTAATTCAAATGATAAACAAAGAATAATGCGTAGTTATTCATTACTGCTTCAGACTGGTAAAGTTTTAGAAAATTGGCAATTTAATCCAAACAAAAAAATTGATAATGTAAACTATAGATTGATCATAACTTGCAATTTACGTGAAAAGCTCTATGAGTCAGCTGCTCAAAGAGTTGATAATATGTTTAGTGATGGTGTTGTCGATGAGGTTCAATCTTTAATTGAGAAAAATTATAGTACTGAATTATCAATTATGAAGGCAATTGGAGTTCGTGAAATAACCAACTTTATTGAAGGAAAAGTCAGTTTAGATGAGGCCAAAAACATAATGAAGAAAAACACTAGAAACTATATCAAAAGACAAGATACTTGGATAAAAGGTAATAATATTACTCAAAATGTTGATATAAAGAAATATTTGTAAATTATATTTAAAATATTCTTTTCATATATTTAAAATATTTGACTTATTAAGTAAATCTCCATAAAAAGTCATTTCTTATTAGGGGTATAATTTATGGTTAATATGCAAATGACTGGTGCACAAATGGTTCTGAAGGCCTTGGAAGATCAACAAGTTGATACAATTTTTGGTTATCCTGGTGGTGCAGTTTTGCCAATATATGATGAATTAGCAAAAACTAAGGATACAAATCATCAAATACGCCATTTTTTAGTAAGGCATGAACAAGGCGCATCCCATGCTGCTGAAGGGTATGCAAGGTCTAGTGGTAAAGTTGGAGTAATGTTAGTTACTTCTGGCCCTGGAGTTACTAACGCTGTGACTGGATTAACTGATGCTATGATGGACTCAATTCCTCTTGTTTGTATCAGTGGACAAGTTCCTACGCACTTAATAGGAACGGATGCATTTCAGGAATGTGATGCGGTTGGAATTACGCGTCCGTGCACAAAGCATAATTGGCTAGTTAAGGATATAAGTGATCTATCTCGAATTTTACACGAAGCTTTTTATGTAGCTTCAAGCGGCAGACCTGGACCTGTTCTCGTAGATATACCCAAAGATATTCAATTCCAAACCGGAACATATATTGGACCTGATACAGTTAAACATAAGTCCTATAGACCAAAATTAAAAGCTAACATTGATAATATTGATGATGCTCTAAAGTTAATCGCAGAAGCTGAAAAGCCAATCTTTTACACTGGAGGGGGGGTAATCAATTCGGGAAATGCAGCTGTTCAACTCCTAAGAGAGTTTGTTCGTCTTACTGGTTTTCCAATTACATCCACCCTTCAAGGACTTGGTGCGTTTCCAGGTGATGATACCCAGTTTGTTGGAATGCTTGGCATGCATGGCACATACGAAGCTAACATGGCGATGAATAAATGTGACCTCATGATAAATATCGGTGCACGCTTTGATGATAGAATTACTGGAAAAATTGATGAGTTTTCTCCAAATTCAAAAAAAATCCATATCGATATAGATCCATCATCAATTAATAAGGTTGTTGATGTAGATGTTGCTCTCGTTGGTGATGTTGCACATGTGCTTGAAGATGCCATTAAGCTATGGAAATCAAAAGTTTATAAAGTTAATAAATCTCAGATTAAAGACTGGTGGAAACAAATAGATAAATGGAAAGAAGTAGATTCACTTGGGTTTAATGAAGATAAAAAAACAATTAAGCCACAGTATGCAATACAAAGATTGTATGAGCTGACTAAAGAAAAAGATGTCTTTGTAACCACTGAGGTTGGTCAACATCAAATGTGGGCTGCGCAATATTATAAATTTAATAGACCTAATAGATGGATTACATCTGGAGGTTTAGGCACTATGGGCTTTGGCTTGCCTGCTGCGATAGGTGCTCAAGTTGCTCATCCCGATAAACTCGTAATTGATATTGCAGGTGAAGCTTCAATATTGATGTGTATACAAGAAATGTCGACAGCCATTCAACACAAACTGCCTGTAAAGATTTTCATTATTAATAATCAATACATGGGGATGGTAAGGCAGTGGCAAGAACTTCTTCACGACAAAAGATACTCTCACAGCTATACAGATGCTTTACCTGATTTTGTAAAGCTTGCTGAAGCTTACGGCGCCAAGGGTATAAGGGCCCAAAGTCCAAGTGAACTTGACAAGGCAATAAATGAAATGATTGATTATGATGGCCCCGTAATATTTGACTGCGTAGTTGATGAAAACGAAAATGTTTTTCCAATGATACCATCTGGTAAGGCCCACAATGAAATGTTACTTGGTGATGAAACAGAAAAAGAAGAAATCTCAGATGAAGGAAAAGTATTAGTATAATGAGTGAATTAATTTCAAAACATACTGTATCAGTTCTTGTTGATAATGAGCCAGGTGTTCTCGCGCGAGTAATAGGTTTAATTTCAGGTAGAGGTTACAACATCGATAGTCTTACAGTTGCTGAAGTAGATGCAGAAAAACATATCTCTAGGATTACAATTGTGGCGCCAGGTACAGAAGAAACAGTAAATAAAATGATTAGCCAATTACAGAGAATTGTACCAGTAAAAAGAGCGGTAAACGTCACATTTGAGAAACAGGGTATTGAAAGGGAGATGGCCTTAGTCAAAATTGTTTCAACTGGAGAAAAAAGAGTTGAGTCAATGCGGTTATCTGATGTATTTAGAGCCAAAGTTATAGACACAACACACGATTCTTTCGTCTTCGAATTGAATGGTTCTCCAAGAAAAATTGATGCTTTCATCGATTTAATGAAGCCATTAGGTCTCTCTGAGGTATCAAGAACTGGTGTAGTAGCTATTGCACGTGGAACAGAAAAGATGTAAGGAAAAAGGATGAAAGTATATTACGAAAAAGATGCTGACCTGGATTTAATAAAAACCAAAAAAATTGCTGTATATGGTTATGGTAGTCAGGGTCATGCTCATGCATTAAATTTAAAAGACTCGGGTGCCAACGATGTTGTAGTAGCTTTGAGAGAGGGTTCTTCGAGTGTAAAAAAAGCAGAAGCTGAAGGTTTGAGAGTAATGTCTATGTCTGATGCAGCTGAATGGGCTGATATAATGATGATGTTAATACCTGATGAACTTCAGGCAGATGTTTGGAAAAACCATATTGAACAAAGAGCTAAAGAAGGTTCAGCACTTGCGTTTGCGCATGGTTTAAATGTTCACTTTGACCTTATTAACGCAAGACCAGATATGGATGTATTCATGGTTGCACCAAAAGGACCAGGTCATACTGTTAGGTCAGAATTTAATAAAGGAGGCGGTGTACCTTGTTTAGTCGCAGTAGATAGCGATAAAACGGGAAAGGCACTAGACATTGCATTGTCATACGCATCAGCTATTGGCGGCGGTAAAGCTGGAATTATTGAAACAACATTTAAAGACGAATGTGAAACAGATTTGTTTGGTGAACAAACTGTTTTATGTGGTGGTGTCGTTGAATTGATTAGAAATGGATTTGAAACTTTAGTTGAGGCAGGTTACCCACCTGAAATGGCATACTTTGAGTGTTTACACGAAGTAAAGCTAATCGTTGATCTAATTTATGAGGGTGGAATTGCAAATATGAACTACTCAATATCTAATACTGCTGAATATGGTGAGTATGTATCTGGTCCAAAGATAGTTGATGGAGATACAAAATCAAAAATGAAAAAGGTTTTACAAAAAATCCAGTCTGGAGAATTTACAAGAGAGTGGATTGAAGAATATAAGAGTGGTGCAAAAAATTTTGAAGCAATGAGAAGTAAAATTGATAATCACCAAATTGAAAAGGTCGGCAAAGATTTAAGAGCTATGATGCCCTGGATTTCAAAAAATAAATTGGTTGATAAAGAAAAAAACTAGTTCAGCAATACTTCAGTTCAGCAATTTCCTTGATTTATGGCAGAAAATTAGGTTTTTTTACTAATACGTTGAAAAATAACGAATTTTCATATAATTATCGAATATCTCAAACAATTAGAAAGTGCAATAAAACATAGTGAGGAAATTGAATAAAAATTTAGAAAATCAATTAACTGTGAATAGCACTTCTCAATCTCTATTGCTGTTAGATCTGCTTAGCAGCCCCTGGGTAATATAACATTACTGCAGGGGGCACTTAATTTTAACACAATTTAATTTTATTAAGAGGATGAGAGATGAACAAAGAAAATAATTACATAAAGATTTTTGACACTACATTAAGAGATGGCGAGCAGTCTCCTGGCGCTTCAATGAACATTGAAGAAAAATTAAAAATTGCAGAAGCCTTAGACGATTTGAAAGTTGATATTATTGAAGCGGGATTTCCTGCCGCATCAAAGGGAGACTATGAAGCAGTTTCTGAAATATCAAAAAAGATTAAAAATTCATCAATATGCGCTTTGAGCAGAGCTTCAAAAAATGACATTCAGACAGCTGCGGATGCTCTTAAAAATGCAACAGCTCCAAGAATACATACATTTATTTCAACAAGTGAACTTCACATGAAACACAAGTTACAGTTGAATTCTGATGAGGTTTACCAGAAGGTAATTGAGAGTGTTTCTTTTGCACGTAATTTATGTGATGACGTTGAGTGGTCTTGTGAAGATGGAACTAGGACAGATTTAGACTTTATGTGTAAAACTGTCGAAGCGGCGATCAAGAACGGCGCATCAACAATAAATATTCCAGATACAGTCGGATACTCAATTCCTGACGAATTTACTAATATTATAACCCATCTAATGAATAATGTTCCAAATATTGATAAAGTAACAATTTCTACACATTGTCACAATGATCTTGGATTAGCAGTAGCAAATTCTCTTGCAGGTGTTAGAGCTGGTGCAAGGCAAATTGAGTGCACTATAAATGGTTTGGGTGAAAGAGCCGGTAACGCCGCAATGGAAGAAGTTGTCATGGCGATCAGAACTAGAAATGATATGATGCCTTTTCAAACAAACATACAGACTGAAAAACTAACCAAAACCTCTAAGCTTGTCTCAGCAGTGACAGGTTTTCCTGTACAATTTAATAAGGCAATCGTTGGAAAGAATGCTTTTGCACATGAAGCAGGTATCCATCAGGATGGGATGTTAAAAAATAATAAAACGTATGAAATTATGACCCCAGAAAGTGTTGGAGTTTCAGAGTCAAATCTTGTAATGGGTAAGCACTCTGGCAGACATGCATTTAAACAAAAAATAATCGAACTTGGTTACTCAATTAATGACAACGTAATTGAAGAGGCCTTTGAAAACTTTAAAAATTTAGCTGACAAAAAGAAAAATATTTATGATGAAGACATCATTGCTATTATTGATGATCAGGTAATTAGAGTAAATGACTCTATTTTACTACAGGATTTACAAGTTATAGCTGGAACGAAAGGACCTCAAAAAGCTGAGATCAGCCTTTTAATTGATGATGAGCACAAGACAGTAACTTCAACTGGGGATGGACCTGTTGATGCAATCTTCAATGGTTTAAGTCAACTTGTTCCTCATAAAGGAAAGCTATTGTTGTATCAAGTTCATGCTGTTACTGAGGGCACAGACGCTCAAGCTGAAGTTTCTGTTAGGTTGGCTGAAGATGGCAAAACTGTTGTTGGACTTGGTGCACATACAGATACACTTGTGGCGTCAGCAAAAGCATATATAAATGCTCTAAACAAATTAATAATTAAAAGAGAAAAGTCAGCTCCAGCTAGTATGTCAGGTGTCACCGGAGTTTGATAAGGAAAGGTTAAAATGTTTAATAATTTAATTGGAATTTGGTCCTCTGATATGGCAATCGACTTGGGCACGGCAAACACACTCGTTTATGTAAAAAATAGAGGAGTCGTTCTTAACGAACCCTCTGTAGTCGCCGTTTTAAATCAGGGTGGTAAAAGTAAAGTTATTGCTGTAGGCGAGGAAGCAAAAAGTATGTTAGGAAAAACACCAGGACATATACAAGCGATTAGACCTATGAAAGACGGAGTAATTGCTGATTTTGTTGTTACAGAAGAAATGATCAAGCATTTTATTCGCAAAGTTCATAATAGAAAAACATTTGCAAATCCGAGAATTATTATTTGTGTACCAACTGGTTCAACACCTGTTGAAAGAAGGGCAATACATGACTCAGCCTTAGCTGCAGGTGCAAGAAAAGTTTCATTAATAGAAGAGCCAATGGCTGCTGCGATTGGCGCCGGACTTCCTGTAAGTGAACCTAGAGGTTCAATGATAGTAGATATTGGTGGAGGCACATCTGAAATAGCTGTTATTTCACTTGGAGGAATAGTTTATTCTCGTTCAGTAAGAATTGGCGGTGACGCAATGGATATCGCATTAATTAATTATATGCGAAAAAGATATAATCTTCTAATTGGTGAGGCTTCAGCAGAAATGATAAAAAAAGAAGTTGGTATAGCAATTCCACCAAAAACTGGCGATGGAAAAACAATTGATATCAAAGGTAGAGACTTAGCTTCGGGAGTTCCTAAGGAGATAGAGCTAACACAAGCACAAGTTGCGGAAGCATTATCCGAGCCAATTCAAACAATCATCGAGGGAGTGAAATCTGCACTAGAGGATACACCGCCTGAACTGGCTGCAGATCTTGTTGATATGGGTGTAGTTTTAACCGGAGGCGGAGCACTATTAGAGTCTATGGATGAAGCCATTAGAGAAGCAACAGGGCTACCTGTTACAATTGCAGATGAAGCATTGTCATGTGTTGCTTTAGGAAGCGGTAAAGCACTTGAATCTGAAAGTTCTTTTGAACCTATTCTATCTTCTGCCTATTAATTAAAGTCTGACAGTGAGGACATCACGTAATTTTTACTCAAGATATGTTAACAAGAATAGCTACATGTCTATTCTTATTCCTATAGGATTAATCATATTTTCCCTTATTTTTTATTTTGGACGATTTGACAATAGCAATCTCTCAAATGAACTTAGAGCTAAAAGTATTAATACCGTTTACTCAATTACTTCAATTGTTTCCAGTCCTATTAATTTAATTAAAAATGGACTTGAAAGCATTTACGAGATTCAAAATATTTATGAAGAAAATCAAAGATTCAAAGAAATGCAATTACTTGACTCCGCTAGTTTTCAAGAGATGGTTTCTATGAAACTAAAAATAGCTCAATATGAAAGTCTATTAAACGCATCTGATGATATTGAATATGATTTTAAAACTTCAAGGATAGTTGGTGATTTTTCTAATAATTTTAACGGCACCTTAATTGTTAATTCAGGAAAAGAAGAAAATATTAAATTGGATATGCCAGTTTCAGGATCTAATGGAATAATTGGTAGAATATCTCATGTTGGTGAAAGCCTCTCGCGCGTACTTTTAATAAGCAACATTAACAGTAGAATTCCAGTGATAATTTCTGAAGATGGTTATCATGGTATGCTAGTAGGTCAAGGTCGAGAAAACCCAATTATAGAATTTGTTGAACATATTGAAAAAATTAGCATTGGAGACTTAGTCACAACATCAGGAAAAGGTGGAATTTTTCCTCCATTTCTATTGATTGGTCAAGTAGTTGGAAAAAAATCAAATGAAATCGAGATTAGTATATTTGAAAATATAGCGACTTTATCGCATGTGAAATTATTAAATTATAAACTAATAAAAGAAAACTAAAAATGACTCTAAGTTTCAAAAGTTATTTGCTATTAAATGGATCTCTTCTTTTTTTTATTTCATTTAACAATGTTTTTAATTTTAATCTAATCGATTTAACTTTAATACTGTCCATTTTGTTGTATTCAATAAAATGGAATGAAAGCGAATGGTTAGTACCTCTTCTTCTTTTTGCTTGGGGTATTTTTCAAGATATTTTGCTTGGAATGCATTTAGGTTATTCTGGAAGTATTTTTTTATATTTCTATGTTCTAAGTCAGATTATCTCAATTAATGGTTTATTCGAACAACAAAAAATTAAATTTATAATATTTATTATAGCATTATTAATATTATTTATTTTTAAAAACTTATTTATCTATTTTAATTACCAACTCAATTATATATCTGTTGGTGAATTGTCAGCTTTCATAATAATGGTTTTATTATACCCGCCATTAAACTTAATAATTATATATAGCCAGAAAAAATATGAAGAAATCAAGTAAATTTATTTTCCAAAAATATGATACTGAAAATTTAATCAATAGAAGAGCAGCGCTTGTGACAATTGCCAAGGCTGGTGTATTCTCGGTGCTTGTTGGAAGACTAGCTTATTTACAAATCGCTGAGAATAGTAATTATAAAAAATTATCTGATAAAAATAGAATAACACACAGATTTCTCGAACCAGAAAGAGGTATTATTTTTGATTTGCAGGGGCGACCAATGGCTATCAATAAACAAAAATATGAAATTATAATAATAAAAGAAGAAACCAGAGACGTAGAAAAATCATTAGTTAATTTAAAGTCACTTTTACCTCACGCAAATATTGATATAGAAAAAATATTAAATGAAGTAAATTCAAGAAAAAAATTCATACCTGTTGGAATTATCGATGACTTGACATGGGAAGATTTTTCTAAAATAAATGTGAATATTCATAAATTAGAGGGAATTTACCCTCAGATTGGCTTCAAGAGATATTATACTCAAGGAGAGTCGCACTCACATTTAATTGGGTATGTTTCTCCAATAAGTAAAAATGAAGAAGAGTCAAACCCATTATCCAAACTAAGCACAGCAAAAGCAGGCAAGATAGGTGTAGAAAAAGCTAAAGATGCAATTTTACGAGGTAAGCTAGGCAATAAGAATATTGAAGTTAATGCCAATGGACGAGAAATTAGAGAACTTGATCGAGTAAATAGTGTGCAAGGAAACTACATACAACTTACAATTGACTCAGAATTACAAAAGTTTTGCTATGAAAGATTAAAAGGACTTAGTGGAAGTGTCTCTGTAATTAATGTAAAAAATGGCGAGTTTTATGCATTGGCATCCTCACCATCATATGATCCAAATATATTTAGTAAATCTATTTCAAATGAAACTTGGGAAAATCTCTTATCAGATAAATATAAACCACTGATTAATAAATCAATATCCAATCAATATCCTCCTGGATCAACGATAAAACCATTTGTTGCACTTGCAGCCTTAGAGTCAGGAGTTCCTCATAAAGAAACTTTTTTTTGTGATGGGAAACACCTAATAGAAGATACTAGTCTAGAATCAGGATATAAAACATTTCATTGCTGGAAGAAAGAAGGACACGGAAATGTAGATATGACAAAGGCTATAAAGGTATCTTGTGATGTTTATTTTTATCAAATTGCAAGAAGAATAGGAATTAATAAAATCGCTGAGGTTTGTAAAAGATATGGGTTAGGAGAAAAAGTTTTCAAATCTCTTTATGAAGAAAAAAGTGGAGTAGTTCCAAACAAACAGTGGAAATTAGAAAATCTTGGCAGTAGATGGATGGTAGGAGAAACATTATCTGCTGGTATAGGCCAAGGATATTTTTTAACAACTGCAGCGCAGCTGTCTCTTGCATTAGCTCAATTAATTAATAATGGAACGAGGCTTAGCCCAAAATTGATATATGATATTGAAACCTCAAATGTTTATAATGAGCGAATTATTGCAGATCCCAAATATCTGAAAATTATTAAAAATGCATTAGACGAAGCTACTAATGCTCCCGGAGGGACTTCCTATAGATCAAGAATTAATGGTAAGTATAAAATGGCTGGTAAAACAGGCACATCTCAAGTAAGAGCAATATCAATTAAAGAAAGAGAAGAAGGGTTAATAAAAAATAAAGATTTGCCGTGGGAAAAAAGAGATCATGGTCTTTTTATCGGATACGGTCCAACTACAGACCCTAAGTATGCAGTTTCTGTAATTGTTGAACACGGAGGCAGTGGATCAGGATCTGCAGCTCCAATTGCATCAGATATATTCAAATATTTATTTGAAAAAAAACTCCATTTAAAAAGAAACGAAATTTTTAATGTTTAATCAATATAACTTTTATAGTTCAGCCTTTGCCAAACTACAAAGTATAAATTATCCTCTACTAGGTTTAATAACTACATTATTTTTTGTGGGTTTGGCTGCATTATATAGTATTTCAAATGGAGACTTTAACTCGTGGCCATTGAAGCACTCTCAAAGATTTATACTTGGATTAATGATCTTTTTTTTAGTTATATTCTTTGATTTAAGGTTAATATTTGGTTATGCATATTTAATTTTTTTCCTGAGTATTATATCTTTGGCCATTATTCCTTTTTTTGGAATTGAGAGTAACGGTGCTACTAGATGGATCAACATAGCTGGTATAAGTCTACAGCCTTCAGAGTTTGTTAAATATACTTTAATCTTAGCTTTGGCTAAGTATTTTCATTCAATAAACAATGATAGCGGTTTTATTAAGACTTTGATTATTCCACTGATCATTACTATAGTCCCAGTATTCTTAGTAATCACACAGCCAGATTTAGGTACAGCTCTGATAATTCTAATTGGCGGGATAAGTCTTTTTTGGATCTCAGGTTTAAATTATAAATATTTTATAGTAGGCGTATTTTCAATATTATGCTCTTTACCAGTTTTGTGGCAATATCTCAAAGATTATCAGAAAGACAGAGTGCTCACTTTTTTCAATCCTGAACGTGATCCTCTTGGAAATGGATACCACATAATGCAATCAAAAATTGCTCTTGGCTCTGGTGGTATTTTCGGGAAAGGTTACATGGAAGGTACTCAGAGCCATCTCAATTTTCTTCCTGAAATGCAAACAGATTTTATATTTACAATGTTAGGTGAGGAATTTGGTTTCATAGGGACATTGCTTTTATTATTAATTTATGCAGCCTTAATTATGATTTCTATTCGTCTTGCATTAAAAAGTCGCAGCTTATTTAGTAAATATTTGTCTTTAGGAGTATGTAATGTATTTTTTATTTACGTTTTTGTAAATATTGGAATGGTCACAGGCTTGCTTCCAGTAGTAGGAGTTCCACTTCCATTTATATCCTATGGAGGGAGTTCAATGTTAGCAGTTATGTTTGGGTTTGGACTTTTAATGAATTGTTATATCAATCGAAATATCATAATTGAGAAAACAAATTATTAAAAATTATTGTTTCGTAAAGTAATCCTCCTGGCTGCTTTCACGATAAACATCAGTTGTTGCGCAGTGTAAAGCGCCACCAAATGGATAAGCATCTCTGAAAGGAACCGGAACAACTTCGAAATTTAATTTATCTAGTTGATCCATCTGGTGAACTTCAGTTTCTTCAACGCAAACTGTTTTTGGGTCTAGCATGAGAACGTTCATGCTCAGCCATACGCTTGAATAGCATAATGGAGGAGGAGAATTGTGAGCGGGTCTAGCGGCATCGATTATTTCCCAGTCGTTATCATGAAAAATTTTTCTTTGTTCATCAGGTAGTCTTCTTTCAGGATTATTTAATATCAATCCTGGCCTCAATGGCGTAAATGTAGCGTCAATATGTGTAGGAAAAGGATCAGTTGGGAAATTTAGTACATGAACACGTTGGTCTGGAAAGTGTCTTTTAATCCAATCAATGCCTTTTAAGTTCGTTGTGAACCCGTGTTGAATAAATAAATCTTTGCCCATTCTTAACACATCAGCTGCATCAAATAGTGGTTCTTCCTCAGTTGTAACAAACTTTTTATCGGCAACCCATTCGTATCTCTGTTCTATTGTAATTTCATCTGCAAGATAATTATCCCTGTATGATTTATTCGTTAACCTTGGTTTTGGAGCAGTCTCCCATTTCATTTCTGGGTCTTGGTCAAAAAAACTTTGTAATAACGGTCGATAACATAAATATTCAAACCATCTTGAACGAAAGGACATCGTAGCTTCCAGCATCTCACTGCCTAAAGTAAGTATAACATCTCGAGGAGGCATACAGCCAAACATTGTTTCTATACTCCAATCTGGGGTACCAATTTTCTGATTGAAATCTAGTGGAGATGGACGATCTACTTTTACTCCTCTTTTTTCTAAAATATCAGAGAAATTATCAAGTAAATAATTTGCTCTATCAATTGTATGTTGTGGCCTTGGTCCAAATTGACCTTTCATATCAGAGTCTTCAGGAATTTTCGGAGCCATTGCAGGTTCAACTGGAGCAATGCAACAATTATCTGCTCTTCCAACAATTATGTGTTTTAGAGGATCCCACTCATTCCATGAATTTACTATTTTCACCATTTCAAATCTTTTTTATCAAATTAAATAATGGCTTGAATTCAAACTAAATTAAAAGTAAGAGTCAAGCGATTTCATTTTCTAGGAGTTATTTTGACTAGTAATATTAATCAATATGATGTTGCAATTGTGGGTTTTGGACTAATTGGACAAATCTGTGCAAAAGTATGTAGTCAATACAATCTTAGAACACTAGTTATTGAGTCAAAATCGGACACTGAATTTTCCTCAAAAGCTGTATCATTCGATGATGAAAGTTTACGTTTACTGGAAAATGTTGGTTTATACGATGCTTTAAAAGTATTTTTAAATAAACCAGATTTTACTGACATTGTGCTAACTAATGGAAAAGTGATCCAACGTAATCCAGTATTACACACTAATAATGATTTTCCTTCCGTTTGTACTTTTTTTCAGCCGGAGATTGAAAAAATAATAAGAGAAAAATGTAAGGCTGATGAAAATATAGATTTACTATTTGATAACGAACTTATTAACTTTAGCTTAAATAATAATAAAGTGGGACTTGATACAAAAAATGGTAACAAATTAAAATATTTTGAAACCCTTTACCTAATTGCATGCGATGGTGCCAATTCTTTTGTAAGAAATAAATTAGACATCGAGTCTGTTGATCAAAGATATTCAAAAAATTGGCTTCTCGTCGATATATTGCTAAAGAATGAAAATAGTTTAGAAAATGTTTTCAGGCAAATCTGCGATGATAAAAGACCTACTTCTTATATTTCCCTTTCAAATAGAAGACATAGGTTTGAATTTCAATTACTAACAGGTGAACAACACAAAAAAATTATTCAAAAAAATAATATCCAAAACTTGATTTCAAAATGGATAGAGCCTAATCAGTATGAGATTGAAAATACATCTATTCAAAATTTTAGAGGATCTTTTGCTAATACTTTTCAGAAAAACAATGTTTTTTTAATAGGTGATACTGCTTATCAAATGCCGCCCTATGCAAGTCAAGGTCTAAATACAGGAATTAGAGATATATTAAATTTGATCTGGAAAATTAATTTGGTTGTTAATTTTAACTGCAACAAAAATCTTTTACTTTCTTACGATTTAGAAAGAGCTCAACCAATAAAGCAAACAATAAAATCATCTATTGCACTTGGACAATTGATTGACTCACTATCTATCGCATCTCAGAAAAATATGCCATTAGAGGAGGCAATCGCCCCGGAGGCCAGAGACCAAGCATTTGGGAGAAATAAAAATATTGAAGAAAAGGAATCAAAAAAAGGTATTTTTAGTCATTCACAGAGTGAAATGATAATCAACAGAAGACTTTTTAATAGAGAGATTACTGATAAACAAGGTATTGCTTGCTTAGACAAAATGATTGGAAACTGTTTTGCAATATTTTCGAAAAAAGATGTAAGAAGTGAGTTATCTGAAGATATATATGAAAAATTAATTAACCTGAATTTTAAATTTATTTTTGACTATTCTGATTTTAATATTGGCCCCGAGTTATCCGATTATTTAGAAGCAGGAGAAATAATTATTAGACCAGATAAAAAGATCTATGGACTTGCATCAAAAGGGTTAGATATTAATAAACTTGTATCTGAGCTATTAATGCAGATAGAATAGAATCAACCCCGTACTGATGTACAAAATAATGTTGTATAAATGTGACATTTTTAAAAATATTAGGAAAAATCAAACAAATTCAATTACTTAAATTATAAAAGAAACTTGTTTTACCATATTTAGAATATACTGTTCACTTATGTACTAAATATAGTACTGCTATCTAAATAAACATAACGAGGGGGAAAGTTATGATTAGAAACGCACAGAACGCGATAAAGGCTCTAACGAGTCTTGGTCTTTCACTGCTAGCTCTGGGTATTGTTGTTGGCCTGCTAAGCGGGGGAAGCATCCCATTTGTTGGCAATATAGCTAGCAATATCGTATCTCTTGTGAACCAGTTAGGAAATGCCGGAGTTGTTGGATTAATTGCTGTTGGCGTTATTCTCTGGTTATTTAGAGATTAAACATATTATCACTTCCCATGTTTAACATGGGAGGTGATAAAAAATTAGAATATGATCTCAAGAATTAAACAAATATTAAGAGAAATCATTGATTTTGGCTTATTGTTGATTGCAATAGCTATAATTTTGGAAGTACTCTTTGGGCCATCATCACCTTTTTTAGGAAAAAATATTACTCAGAACTTGGTAGGTTTGATTAACCAGCTAGGAAGTGAGGGTGTTGTGGGTATAATTTCTGTAGCAATCATTATATATCTTTGGAATAGACTTCAAAAATAATAAGTAAAACTAACATTTTTCTTGCCCATTTAGTAATTTTAATAGACCCTATCTCTCTGTTTATTTCAAATTGGAGGAAATTTAGTGAAAAATTTAAAATTATTAATAATTGGATTGGCTATAAGCGCTATATCTTCAATGGCATTAGCGGACGGTCATTGGTCAAAAATTAGAATTGGGACGGAAGGCGCATACGAACCATGGAACTTTACAGATGCATCAGGAAATCTCGTTGGTGCTGAGTTAGATCTTGCAAGAGATCTATGTAAAAGAATGAACGCTGAATGTGAGTTCGTTCAACAGGACTGGGATGGAATCATTCCTGCACTAGTTAATGGTAAATACGATGTAATCATGGCAGGTATGTCAGTAACTGAAGAAAGAAAAAAAACAATTAGTTTTTCTAAAGCTTACATGACAGAACCAGCTAGATTTTTCACACTTAATAGTTCACCATTAAGCACTTTTACTTCAGCAAAAAACTTAAATCTTGATGATGATAGCAGTGCTACTTCTGGTACTATAAGTGCGTTAAATAATGCAATGAAAGGTATGAATATTGGAGTAACTGTTGCGACAATCCACGAGGATTTTGCAAATAAATACTTAGATTCAAACTTAAAGGTTTATCCAACACAAGACGAAATGAATCTTGATCTTGCGGCTGGTAGAATAGATGCAATGTTATGTGATGTTGGAACAGCAGAAGCATTTATGGAAACTTCGGGTGGTTCTAATGTAGTAACTTTTGGTCCAAATGTGTTTGGAGGACTTTTAGGTGAAGGTGTTGGCGCGGGTATCAGACAAGGAGACGCTGATCTTAAAGCGATGTTTGATAAAGCAATAGCTGATGCGGCTGCAGATGGAACAATTTCTAAAATATCAATGCAATGGTTTGGTAAAGACCTAGCACCGTAATTTTGAAATTAATAACGTAAAAAAACGGCTGACTAATACTCAGCCGTTTTTTTTTATATAAATAAATATGTTTGAAGTATTTTCCTTTGGCTCATCTGGATGGGGAGATGAGATGCTTATGGGCGCACTTATGACAGTTCTTGTAAGTGCGTCATCTTTACTTTTAGGTATTCTTATAGGAATTATTTTTGCTGCATGTAAACTATCAAATATTTTTATTCTAAAAATAATAGCAAATACATACACAACAATAATAAGAGGAATACCTGAGCTTTTAGTTATCTATCTTCTTTTTTTTGGTGGCAGCAGCGCAGTTATGTATATTGCTAAAATTTTTGGATATGATGGCTATATTGAACTGAATGCATTTACAATTGGCACAATTGCTGTCGGTGCAATTTCAGGGGCTTATTCTACAGAAGTTATTCGAGGTGCGGTCAACTCCGTTCATAAAGGGCAGTTTGAGGCAGGTAAAACACTTGGATTAAATGGATATGGTCTCTATGGAAAAGTAATATTCCCACAAGTTGCAAGAATTGCACTGCCAGGTATTGGTAATGTATGGCAAATCACACTTAAAGATACGGCACTCATTAGTGTTACAGGGTTAGTTGAAATTATGCGACAGTCGCGTATTGCGGCGGGCTCGACACATGAACCATTTATATTTTATACAGCTGCTATTATTCTGTATTTGATAATCACTAGGCTTTCTAACATTTTATTTGATAAGGCTGAAAATACTTACTCTAGAGGCTTTGTATCCAAGGGGGCGCTATGAGATTTGAATTAATGTATGAGTCATTTTTTAAAATAGTTGAGGGCATTCCTCTTACATTACAAGTCGTTTCTATTTCAACAGTACTTGGACTTGCATTAGCTATAATCGTGGCATTGATGAGAATCTCTGGAAGAAAATCAATGTCAATTCCTGCTTATTATTTTGTCTATTTAATTAGGGGGACACCATTATTACTGCAGTTGTATTTTGTTTACTATGGTCTTGGGCAATTTTCATTTATTCGAGAGAGTATATTGTGGCCAATTTTAAAAGAGCCATATTGGTGTGGTATCATTACCCTGACTATTAGCACTGGTGCTTACTCCTCAGAAATAATTCGTGGAGGTATCCTGTCTGTGTCAAAAAATTTTATAGAAGCATCCGGAGCATTAGGACTAAATAAAATTAAGACATTTTTGCTAATTACACTACCAATTACTGTACGACAAGCATTGCCAGCTTATGGTAATGAGTTGATATTAATGGTTAAAGCCAGTTCATTGATATCAATTATCACTCTTATGGAAATTACTGGAATAGCTCGAACTATAATCTCAAAAACCTACGCGCCTGTTGAAATATTTTTAGTAGCGGGATCAATATATTTAATTATCAACTTCATTATAGTTTTAGCTGTTGGGTTAGCGGAGAGAAAATTAGGAACAGTGAAAGCTAATTAATCACTTTTTGGAAGGCATATTCAGTTGTATTGCTTATGTCATTTAACTTTCTTTTTTTCGACATTTTTTTATAATTTAATTTTTTATACATTTTGTGAGCGTCCTTGAATCTAGTATCAGTCCATAGCACTATCCGTCTTTTTTTATATTTCTTTGCAATACTCTCAATCCTTAATATCAGTTTTTTTGCCAAGCCTTTCATTCGATAATTTTTATCTATATATAGTTTATGTATTTCTAAGTTATTTTTTTCATGTGGTAGATAACCCATGCATCCGATAATCTTATTTTTATCAACATATACCCAGAACTTTCCTTTTTTATTTTTAAAGTAAGAATAAACACCTCTTAACTCTGGAGAGTCGTTGTCTACATCAAGGTAGCAATTTTTATAATCTTTAAAACATCTTTTGATTAAGTTGATTATTTGATTTCCGTCTTTATTTCTTGCTAGTCTCAGTTGCATAATGCTAGATTATATAACTCTATGAGCTATTTTCATAATAAAAGAATTTGGGTTACGGGCGCTTCATCTGGCATCGGTCGATCAGTAGCAATTAAGCTATCAAAATTAGGTGCAGAAGTAATATTAACTGCGCGAAATAGAGATAAATTAGAGGAAGTAAAAAAAGAATGTGGAAATGCTAAGGCGCATATTTTTGATCACGATCTCTCAAAGTTGGAGTCCATTGATGATTTAGTTAATAGAGTTACCCGTGAGGTGGGTTCAATAGATATACTCTTTAATAATGCTGGAGTATCTGCATATTCTGCAGCGAATGAAACAGATTTTAATGTGTATACACAAGTTATGAATCTAAATTTTCTCTCCGTTGTTAAATTAACTAAGTGTTTGCTTCCACAAATGATATCAAATAAAAAAGGTCAGATAGTAACGAACACCAGTTTGTCTGGAAAATTTGGATCAAAAAAAAGAACTGTTTATGCTTCATCAAAACATGCATTGCACGGTTTTATGGACTCGCTTCGAGCTGAAGTTCATGAACATAATATTAAAGTTAATACTGTCGCTCCAGGATTTGTTAACACTGAGATAGGTATGAAAGCCTTAACTGGAGATGGCACTCCTTATGGCGCTAATGATAGAGGCCATAAAAGTCAAGGTATGGATTTGGATAAAGCCTCAGAAATGATTATTAAATCAATAGAGGCAAATAAAAGAGAATCTTATATTGTTCCTAGAATAAGCTTTCCAAAAATAGCATTATATATATCAAGATATTTCCCTGGTTTAGGAGCTATTATTGCTCGTAATTATAATGAAGAGGATAACGGCTGATTATTGATTTTTTAAATATTCAACAAGAAATTTCATACTGTCAATGCCCCAATACATTTCATCATCGATGTAAAATGTTGGTACTCCAAACGCTCCTTTATTAATAGCAAATTCAGTATTCTCTCTTAATTTATTTTTAATTTCATCACTTGAAATTCCTTCAGCAAAACTATTTGCATCCATTCCAGATTCAGTGGCAACTTGGGTCAGAAGTTCCTGATCATTAAGATTCATAGCTTTTGTCCAAATAGACTCAAACATAACTTGCATGTAATTTTCTAAAATATCATTTTTTTGCGCTAAGACCGCCCCTCGCATGTGAGGCACTGTTAATATTGGAAAATAGGGATTCATCTTAAATGGGATATTGAGTGTTTTTGTCCAACGAGTAATATCTTTAAACATATACTCCCCCTTTTTTTGGACAGTCGCAGGTGGTTGATTTCCTGTAGCCTTAAATATGCCTCCCAATAGAACAGGCATAATTTCAATTTCTGCTCCTTCGTCTTTAATTACTCTAAGATTGCTGTAGGCTAGGTACGAGTAAGGACTTCCAAAATCAAAGCAAAATGTTACGTTTTTAGACATATATAATGTTATAAATATAAACAATTAGATCAAATAGTAAAATGAAGATTGTAGTAATAACTGGTGAAGAGTCTGGCGATAAATTAGCTGCATCAGCCATGAAAGAACTAAAAAAAATCTCAAATGAGCCTCTTAAAATTTACGGAATTGGTGGAAGAGCTCTTGAAAAAGAGGGTATTCAAAAATTTTTTGATATATCAGACATCAACGTCATGGGGTTAATTGAAGTTATTCCTAAGATATTTAAAATAAATCATATAATAAAGTCAGTGGTTAATCAAATTATTGAACTTGATCCTGATATTATTTTCACTGTTGATAGTCCGGATTTTACATTGAGAATTGCAGAACGGATAAAAAAACGAAATAATAAATTAAAAATTCTTCATTATGTGGCTCCTAGCGTTTGGGCATGGAGGCCTGGACGTGTCCATACAGTAAAGAAATCAGTAGATCATTTACTGACAATTCTACCCTTTGAGAAGAAAATATTTGAGAAATATGAAGTGCCGACAACTTTTGTTGGACATCCGATAACAGAGATAAATATTGAAAACTTTAAAAACAATCAAATTACTGAAGAAGATAGAGAAGTTTTCTTAATTTTACCAGGAAGTAGAAAAAAGGAAGTTGTATCTCTTTTGCCAACTTACTTAGAAGTAATAGAAGCCATGAAGTTAGATGATAAGTATGAACTTGTAATGCCAACTACAAAAGAAATGACTTTTTATGTAGAAGATATCTTAAGTCAATTCGGTTTACAAAATAGAATAAAAATAATTCTAGATGAGCATATTAAATACTCTTATTACTATCATGCAAAACTTGGTATTGTAACCTCAGGAACTGCAGCTCTAGAAGTTTCATATTTTAATACACCTTATGTGACAGCATATAAATTCAATCCTGTAACCTATTTTATTCTGAAATTTCTTATTAAAACTAGAATGGGTAATTTGATTAATATTATACAAGGGAAATTTATTATTCCTGAACTGCTACAAAGTAAAAGTAATAAAGATAATATTATGTATTATTTAAAAAAATTTTTAGATGATATTGATTATCGTCAAGAAGTTCTATCAAATGCAAGTGAAGCTGCTGCGAAACTCAAATCTCAAAGCACACCAAGTATAATGGCAGCAGAAAAAATTATTCAGATAGTTAATGAAAAATAAATCTAATTATACTGAAATTGAGTCAAAAGCTTTATGGTACTTACAAAGATACGCATCAAGCTCAGAAAACTTAAGAAATTATCTAAGACGAAAAGTTAAAGATAGCCATCTAAGTATTAACTCAGAGGAAATTATCAATGAAATAATTTTTTCTTTAGAAAAGCAAAAAATTCTTAATGATCAGCTATTTTCTGAGGGTAAAATTAGGAATTATCTAAATAAGGGTTGGTCATTAAAAAAAATTGAATTCAAACTCAAAGAACTAAATGTAAAGGATAATACAATCATTGATACAATACAGAACATAAGAGATTCAGTTAAAAATATTGATCTTATAGCCGCTTGCAGGTTAGCGAAAAAGAAATCTATAGGACCTTATAGAAAAAATGAGCTTACAGAAAAAATAAAAATGAGAGAACTTGGAGTTTTGTCAAGAGCAGGTTTTTCATATAACATCGTAAAGAAGATATTATTTGAAATGAGTAAAGAGGAGCTAGAAGATATTTATGATCAAAGATAAAACAATTATTGTTACAGGTGCCGCAAGAGGCCTGGGACAGAAATATTCACTTGAATTTGCAAAAGCTGGAGCAAATATCATTTTTGCAGATATATCTGATTGTTCTGAGACAGAAAAAAAGGTGAGTGAAGTTACAGATAAATTTTTGAGTCTAAATCTTGATGTGACGGATATAAACTCATGCAACAATATGATGGCGAAGGCTGTTAATAAATTTTCAAAAATAGATGTATTGGTAAATAACGCTGCACTATATGGAGCATTAAAAAGTTCACGATTTGAAGATATTGATCCAGATCAATGGGACAAAGCGATGAATGTTAATGTGAAAGGACTTTGGAATTGCTGCAGAGCAATATCTCCAATAATGAGAGAAAGCAAAAGTGGTTCAATAATAAATATCGCTTCTCTAGCAGCTAAATTTGGCATGCCTTATGCTGCAGATTACGCTACATCAAAAGCTGCCGTTATTGGATTAACTCGGGTTATGGCGAGAGAAATGGGAAAAGATAACATTCGTGTAAATGCAGTAGCACCATCTATGGTAAGAACCGAGTCGGCAAAGGAATTTTTAGGAGAAAAAGCAGAACGTGGTTTTGAGGTTATTTCTAAAGGACAGATATTACAAAAGACACTTGAAGTTGATGATATATATGGAACCGTTCTCTATCTTGCAAGTGATCAAAGTAAATTCGTTACAGGACAAACCCTGATGGTAGATGGAGGCAGTGTGCTTCTGTAAATAATGAAAAAGAAAAAAAGTAAATTAAAAAGCAATCCTATTGCAAGACAGTTAAGGACAGATAAGTTTAGACCAAAAAAGGTCGCAAATAAAAAAAAACTTCATGAAAAAAAAAGAATAAAAATTAAATTATGACAACCGTTTCAGAGGCCGTAAACAATCGCCAATCAGTTAGAGCTTTTACAAAAAAGCAGGTATCGAATGAAATACTAGAAAGCCTAATTAATAAGTCTTCTAGATCCCCATCGGGAGGAAACTTACAACCATGGAGAATATTTATAATAAATGGGAACTCGATGAAACGTTTTCTTGAATTTCAGAATAAATGGAAGGGCACAGATACACCCGAGTATCCTATTTATCCTGCAAAACTAAAAGAGCCTTATAGAACTTCACGGTTTGAAGTTGGTGAACAATTATATGGTTCTATTGGAATTGAAAGATCAGATTCGCAAGCAAGAGTAGATCAAATGCTTAAAAATTTTACTTTTTTTGGTGCACCAGCAGCATTATTCTGTTTTGTAGACCGCCAGATGAACCAACCTCAGTGGTCAGATTTAGGAATGTTCCTACAGACATTTATGCTACTTGCTCAAGAAGAAGGAATTGATACTTGTGCACAGGAATCTTGGTCACTTAGGCAGAAAATGGTATCTGAATTTGTTGAAGCTGACTCTGATCTCATGTTATTCTGTGGTATGGCAATTGGATATAGGGATGTTTCTTCGCCATTAAACAATTATAAAACGAATAGAAGACCAGTTGAAGGCTGGTGTAAAATTATAGATAAGTGACAGAAAAAAAATTTTTTAAATATGATGATAGGAGAATTGCTTACCTAGATGAAGGCGAAGGAGATCCTATAATCTTTTTTCATGGAAATCCCACATCTTCTTTTTTATATAGAAATATAATTAAGAATCTTAAAAATCAGTACAGATGTATTGCAGCTGATATGTTGGGCATGGGTGACTCAGATAAGTTGGAAAATTCAGGTCATATGTCCTATACCTTTGAATTACATTATAAATATTTGTCAGAATTTATTACAAGCTTAGAATTAACTCAACCAGTTACACTCGTTGGTCAGGATTGGGGAGGACCTCTTGCTATTAAATGGGCAAGAGAAAATAATGATAATGTTCGAGGTATTTGCTATTTCGAAACTGTAATTGCGCCAATTAGGTCAGATGAAATGGTTGAGCCAACGAGAGGACTTTTTCTTATGATTAGATCTGAAAAAGGAGACAAAAAAGTTCTTGAAGAAAACTTTTTTGTAGAAAAAATGCTTGGAACTGATCCCATAGAACCATTGAGTGATGAGGTCATGAATGAATACAGGAAACCATTTATCAATCCTGGTGAAGATAGAAGACCAACATTAGATTGGCCTCGGCAAATTCCAATCGATAATGAACCAATTGAAGTTTATAATGAGGTAAAAGATAATTTGAAATTTATGATGGAAACTAATTTACCAAAGTTCCTCATAGTAGGTAATCCTGGAAGAATAATGCCAAAACCCTTAATCGAATTTTGTAGAAAATTTAAGAATCAAAAGGAGATTACTGTAAAAGGACACCATTTCCTTCAGGAAGAAGCACCAGACGAAATAAGTGATGGTTTAAAAGTCTGGCTAAGCTCAATCTAATTTATTTTTCTTCCGCATCGGGATATAACTCCATAGAAACTGGAGATGCACGACTACTTACTAAAACAGTGGTACCTTGTTCTTCTAATGGAACCGCAGTCCTTATTGTCATTCTATAAATTCCAAATAGACCCAAACTTGTGTGTATAAGAAATAGGTATATCCAAAACCCAGAGGCGCCGATAACGTCAATCGCAAATCCCCCTATGACGGGTCCTAATGTAAGGCCTATACCGCCTGCCAATTGAAGGCCAGAGCTTGCTGCAACCATTTCCCTTTTTGACAAAAAGTCATTTGTATGTGCAATCGAAAGTGCATAAAGAGGCACAGTCAGACCTCCAAATATGAAAGTAATTGCCACGAGAACTGAGAAAGTATTACCAAAAATAAGAGCTAAAATAGAGAAGATACCTGCTAAAAAAGCAACAATTACGATAATTGTTCTTCTGTCATAAGTATCTGATAAATAGCCGATAAGATACTGATTGAGTGCTCCTCCAATAATAAATGTAAACATAAAAATTGATACTTGCTCAATTGACAGTCCACTTTTTAAACCATATATGGTTCCGATACCCCAAAGAGTTCCATGAGCTAAACCTGTCATCATAGCAGCAATCACTCCAAGAGGCGATGCTTCGTAAAGCTGTTTGATATTCAAAAACTCGGTAACACTGAAATCTGGCTGTTTACTTACAACAATTAATATTGGTACGAGAGAAATGGAAATTAGAATTGAAACGAGCATAAACAAAGATGCAGTTTCTGGGTCTGCTATATTTAGAAATAACTGACCTACTGCACTTCCAGCCATACTAACCATCATATAAATAGATAAAGCTTTACCTCTATTGTTATTTTCTGATAGGTCATTAATCCAACTTTCTGCAACGGTATACATGCCTACAAAACACATTCCAGATATAAAACGCATTAAAAACCATCCATAGAAACTTACATGAATTGAATGCAAGAGAATTGAGATAGAGGCTATTGATGCAAGCGCTGCAAACATTCTTACATGTCCGACACTTTTTATGCGTCGGGGTATCAAGAGGGCTCCAGATAAGAATCCAGCATAATACCCAGTAAGTATAATACCTGCTGATGCAGCAGAGTACCCTTCGATTGATGCTCTAACTCCAATCAAGCTACCTTGAAGCCCATTCGCAAGCATTATCATTGCAACACCAAAAAATAGGGCCCACGTTCCCTTAAGCAAGCTGTACATATTTAAAAATTTATGAAATTATTTCAAAGCCATCTTCTGACGGACTTCTTATAGTCTAAGTAAACATTTCCGAATTCTTTTTCAAGATATTTTTCCTCTGGAATTATTACTCCATATGTTAATAGTGGTACTGATATAGCTGCACTAATTACATACCACCAGGAGTTGAATGCTAGTCCGCAACTTAATAGAATTATAACCATTGCTAAATAAATTGGATTTCTTGAGTATTTAAAACTTCCGCCAACAAACAATTGATTTTGAACTGATTTTGGGTGAGGGTTTTCTTCATTGTCGGAAAATATTTTTAAGGTGTAAATAGCCATTAAAAATGAGGAAACCGCAATAATTAATCCGATAATTAAAACTATTATACTTCCCTTAAGGAGGGGTATATGTATGAAAAAACTATCAAGAAGGCTTGATGCTATCAACCCAATCATTAGGGCGTAAGGAGGAAAAAACGTTGTCCTAGCGCCCTGTGCCCTGACTGGTTTTATAGGATCTTTATTGTTTGCCATATTTATGTTTAATTATTTGAATTATCTAATTTTTTAAGTTAAACCCACACTAAATTATTTGACAAGTATAAATTATGTTTAAGAAAAGACAATCAGTACAGCAAGTTGAAGAGAGCAATGAACTTGCCCCAAAATTCGATGATAATGGTTTGATAGTTGTTACAACAGTTGATTATCAAACTAATGAAATTTTAATGACAGGTTTTATGAATGAAGAGGCACTTGAAAAAACTATTACAACGAAAGAGGCATTCTACTTTAGCAGAAGCCGAAATGCCTTATGGCATAAAGGAGCTAAAAGTGGATATACTCAAAAAGTAAAGGAAATCCTAATAGACGATGATCAAGACGCTCTTTGTTTGAAGGTTGATATCGGAAAAAATGGCGCTAGTTGTCACGTTGGTTATAAGTCTTGTTTTTACCGCGAAATTGACTTAGAAGATACTGCAAATAAGTCTGGGTTAAGGTTCACCACAAAAGAAAAAGTTTTTGATCCTGATGAAGTTTATGGGGATGAACCTAATCCAACTAAATTATAAAGGAAAATAAAATGGCTGTCCCAAAGAGTAAGATATCGAATTCTAAAAGAGGTATGAGAAGATCTCATTTGCGTCTAAAGGGAAAAAATTTTATTGAAGATAAAGAATCTGGTGAAATGAGACTTTCTCATCATGTTGATATGACAACTGGTACTTATAATGGAAAGAAAATCTTTACACCAAAAGCAGAAAAATAATTCAACCCCAACAAAGATCTTCCTTAACTAGCATCATACCGTTTTCATAAATAAGTCCGTTTTTTCTATCGTTAGCTATAAAGCAAGGTCCATCGAGATCTATAAAATCTGCGTATTCATATAGCGGTAATAACGGTAACATTGATAAGGAACTTGAGACCATGCATCCAAGCATGATATTTAGATCTAACTTTTTTGCTTCTTTGACTATTTTTAATGCTTCTGAAAGGCCGCCAGTTTTGTCAAGTTTAATATTTATCGTATTATATTTATGAGCCATTTTTGCCAAATCAGAACTGTCATGAAATGACTCATCTGCACAAATAGAAACAGGAAAATTTAATCCTTTTAACTCATTGTCATTTTCAGATAATAGTGGTTGTTCTATTAAATCAATCTTTGTTTTTACAAATAAATCAGCGTTTGATTTTAAGTCATCTATATTGAATGCCTCGTTAGCATCAACGATTATTACTTTATTTGGAGAAAGTTCTCTTGTTTTTGTTATGATTTCGTGAAGATTGTTTTTATTAACTTTTAATTTTAATGTTGGAAATTCTTGATGATTACTAACATCCTCTATCATTTTTTCTGGCTCATCTAATACTACGGTATAGCTACCAGGTAATGTAGTCGGCTTTGTAACTCCCATTACTTTCCAAATCGAGGTATTTTTCATCTTACATTCGAGATCCCACATTGCGCAGTCAATTGCATTTCTTGCTGCCCCATTTTTTAAGAAACGATCGAGATTAGTTAAGTTGATATTACCTTCTTCAATGTCAGGTTTTAAATTGTGAATTTCCGAAGTTACACTATCAATAGTTTCATCATACCTTTTATAAGGAACACACTCGCCATAACCATAGAAATTATTAGTTTCTATCTTTACTTCGATTGTCTCGGCTGTAGTTTTAGAGCCTCTAGAAATATTAAATGATTTATTTAAATCCCAAGATATATGCTTTATCTGAATATTGGACATTAATGTTTCAAATTTTTTCAATAATCCGAATGAATGGATCAAGGTTGTCTTGTAAAGGGTCTAAACATGGTAAGTCATATTCTTTAGATAATCTATCCTTATGATCACTTGCCTCAGATTGACAATTTGATGTATTAAGCGCAATGCCAATACATTGTATTTGCTTATTAGTAAGCTTACCATTTTGTATTGTCTGATCGATAACCTCTCTGATGCTCGGTAAAGGTGTATCCACGCCCCTCATATTAGTTCGTGTTGGTTCATGACATACAACAAATGCATCTGGTTGGCTTCCATGAAGCAATCCAAGTGAAACTCCTGCGAATGAAGGATGAAATAGAGATCCCTGACCTTCAATAATATCCCAGTGATTATCATCATTGTCAGGCGATAACCATTCAACTGCTCCTGAGATGAAATCAGAAACAATAGCATCAATCGCAATGCCACTTTCTGCAATTAAGATACCAGTTTGTCCAGTTGCCTTGAAAGATGCATCTATTTGATTGCTCTGCATCGCTTTTTCAATTGCAAGTGCTGTATATTTCTTTCCCACAGAACAATCTGTTCCAACAGTAAGGAGTCTTTTACCTGATCGTTTTCCTCCTTTTCCTGTCTGAAATTGTTTATCACTAAACCGTAAATCATGAAGTTGAACATTATTTCTTTTAGCCGCTTCTGCAATTTCACTAAAAGAAGATAGTCTTGAATGCATTCCGCTGGCAACATTCATTCCAGATGATATTGCATTAATTATAATGGATTTCCATTCTTCAGGCAAAACTCCCCCGGCATTCACCACGCCAATAACAAATGTCTTAGCACCATTCTTAACAGCTTCTTCTATACTCATTTCCTGTAAACCTAAGCTAGATTTGGCATTTGGAAGGCTCATTTGACCGATACACCAATCTGGACGCCAGTAATTTACTCCTGCAGCAGTCTTTATTGCCAAATCATCTTTTGCATCTCCAAGAAATAATAAATACGGCTTTGATATCATGTTAATAAGTTTATGTTTGAGTGGGGATAAGTGTGCTTAATTCGTGTGGATAACTTTTTTGCATAAATAACCCCTTGTTTCAAAAAAAATACCTTCCTAGAATGATCGTTCGCAATGAGACGTTCATGCGTTTCGGGGTTCGACCGGCCCCAGAAAAAGCGCTAAAGTGAGAAAATTCTTGCTTTGGCGCTTTTTTGATGTATTTGATCCCCTTAAGCAATGCATTTTTAAATATTCTTAAAAAAATCTCAATGGCAAAGATCAAATATATCGAATTTAGCGGTACGGAGCACGAAATTGATGTTAGTAGTGGGCTGACTGTCATGGAGGGTGCGATTAAGAATAAAATACCTGGCATTGATGCAGATTGTGGCGGTGCATGTGCATGTGCTACTTGTCATGTATATGTAGCAAAAGAATGGATAGAAAAACTGCCTCCAAAAGAGGACTCTGAGGAAGATATGCTGGATTTTGCTTTCGACGTAAAAGATAACAGCAGGTTAAGCTGTCAAATTACTGTTTCTGATGAGCTAGACGGTTTAGTTGTTAATATGCCTGAGAAGCAGTTTTAAGACCCCTCAAGACTACAGTCTAAACTATTTTGTATCTCATTTAATTTATCAGTTTTTGAACCATCTCCTATGAACTGTCTCATTAACATAAGGCCATTATTAGAAGGAGAAACAACTATAAACCCATCATTTACCTTTGTTGGCATAGAATTAGGTCCAAACAAATAAATTTTAAGCTTGCCAAAGTTGTGCACGTTTTCATTTATTGTAGAAAAGTTATCAGTATTTTCTGAAAAGAACGATATCGACCAGTAAGACTCAGGCACTTCAGTTTCTATAACCAATGGAAAGTACGTAACGTCATAAACACATCCACCATAAAGTATATCGGCGCTTGGTCTTATAACTTCAGTAAATTCTGAATCAGGTAAATCGCGAGCAAATGAATTATTAATCATATTTTGCTCTTCCCAATTTCTACCAATAAACTTCATCATTAAACTAGGTGTGTAGTAAATTATCACTAGATGAAGTGAAAATCCAATGAGCACAAGTGCAAATAATTTTTTAATTAAATTACTCATCCTCACACTCCAATTTTTCAATAACTGGCAAATCTACTCTCTTTAATTTTGAGAAATATTCTTCACCTGGTAAATAAATTCTTAATGCGACGGAAAAACTCTCATCACTAGGTGTCCTAATCCAATTTTTTTCAGCTACTTTTGAAATAAAATTATTGTCATTAGTTAAAAAAATATCAAACCCGCCATCGACATTGAAATCAATTATTTCACTATTTAAAGCATATATTTTTTCATTATTTTCAACTAAATAACCGTCCTCATTATAAACGGTGATACTCCACCATCTTGATTCAATATCATTTCCAAAAAGATGATAAGAACAGTTGCCTTGTAACTTTATCTCTTCAATATCATTATATGCATGGAAATATGCAGCTTCTGGCTTTGCCAATGCAAATGTTCCTCTCATTGCGACATTTGCTCTTGTATAAATATCTCTATTTTTATCGCCTGGAGATGGTAAAATCTGCCAATTGTCATTCTTGATGAATGCAAATTCTTCGTAAAGCTTGGCGGAAGCATAAGTAAAGGCTACAGCAATCAATATTACTGCAATTAAATATAATAGGTATCTGCGCAATAAAATCATTGTATAATCAATAAGTAATATTATTTATTATCATATAACAAGGAATAAATATATGTCTGAAACTATCAAGACTGATTGTCTAATTATTGGAGCGGGCCCTGTCGGTCTGTTTGCAGTATTTGAGTTAGGTATATTAGGACTAGACAGTCACGTTGTAGATAATCTTGACAAAATTGGAGGACAATGTGCTGAGTTATATCCAGACAAACCAATTTATGATATACCTGCGCTGCCAGAGTGTACTGGATTATCATTAATTGAAAATTTACAAAAACAAATCAAGCCATTTAATACACCGTTTCACCTTAATGAAAGAATTGATGAAATAATAAACACTGGTGACTTATGGAAACTTAAAACTACGGGCAATAAAGTTTTTGAAACTCCTAATATATTTATAGCTGGTGGCGTCGGCTCATTCGAGCCACGAAAACCACCAATTGAAAATGTATCTAAATATGAAAATAAAGGCATTCAATATTCGATACCTGATAAAAACTTTTATAAAGATAAAAAGATTATAATTTTTGGTGGAGGTGATAGCGCGCTTGACTGGACTGTTGAACTTTCAAAAATTGCTTCTCATGTAACATTAGTACATAGACGTGATGAGTTTAAAGCAGCTAATCACACAGTTAATTTAATGAAACAACTTGTCAAAGAGGGTCAAGTTGACTTGATCACAAAAAATCAGATTAGTGATGTTAAGGGCAGTGATAGAGTTGAAAAAGCAATCATAAAAGATAATGAAGGAAATGAAAAAATTATAGATTGTGACGAAATCTTGATTTTTTATGGACTTAAAATGGAGCTAGGACCCATTAATGATTGGGGCCTAAATTTGAATGAAAAACAAATTGAGGTCAATACGGAAAATTTTGAAACGAATTTATCAGGTGTATTTGCAATGGGAGACATTTCTTATTACCCAGGTAAACTAAAGTTAATTCTATCTGGCTTTCATGAAGCCGCCCTAGCAGCACAGAAAGCATTTATACGCGCTAGACCAGATGAAACGCTAACTTTTCGATACACAACTTCATCAAGCGATATTCAAAAAAAATTAGGTGTAAAATAATTGCTGCAAAAACTATACGATAAATATATTTGTCCGCATCTCATTAATTATGCGATGCAAATGAAACCATTCAGAAAACAAAGAGAAAAAGTAATACCCTTTGCGTCTGGTAGAATATTAGAAATAGGTATTGGTTCAGGATTAAATTTTAATTATTACAATAAAGCAAATGTATCTGAGGTGTTTGCTGTTGAGCCAGATGGCGTATTGTTGAAAAAAGCAAAACAAAATGCAGAATTAAACAATATAGATTTGAATATCCAACAACTTAAGGCTGAGGAGTTGCCTTTCGATAATAACTCATTTGATACAGTGATTAGCACTTACACAATGTGTTCCATTCCTGGCTTAGGCAGTGCTATGTCTGAAATAAACAGAGTTATGAAACCAAACGCTAAATTTCTATTCTCTGAACATGGCAAATCTCCTGACTCAAATGTTTTGAAATGGCAAAAAAGAATGAACGGGATTCAAAAAAGGATAGCGGGCGGTTGTCATCTTGATGTAGATATTCCAAATGAAATAACGAAAGCTAATTTTAAAATAGATAAAATAGACAGCATGTATGTTCCCGGACCAAAATTTTTAAGCTATCATTACTGGGGCGCCGCTAGTCCGCTAAAATAAGTTATGTTGATGCGACAAACTTTGGATTATGTTTTTTCAAATGCTGAAAGAAACAATCCGAAATCTATACTGCAAACAATAGATAATTTTGTGTTAGAGAGTGGTCAATTCTTAATGAATGTTGGTCCAGAAAAAGGAGAAATTTTAAAAAACCATCTTTTAAAATCAGAACCAAATAATGTAATAGAGTTAGGAACTTTTATTGGATATTCAGCAGTATTAATCTCATCAACTATTGGAGAAAAAAGTCAATTAACTTCGATTGACTCAGACATTCACTCTATTGAAATAGCGAAAGAATTAATTAACTTTGCTGGACTAGCTCATAAAGTAGACTTGCTGCACGGAAGTGCTGAGGAAATAATACCAAAATTAAATTTCAATGCTGATTTTGTATTTATTGACCATGCGAAAAAAAAGTATCTTTCGGATTTAAAACTTTTGGAATCAAAGGGCATAATTGTCAAAAATTCTGTAGTATTTGCTGATAATGTTGGGATTTTTAAAGATGAAATGGCTGAATATTTCGAGCATGTGAGAGAATCCGGGGAATATATGTCCCAAAATTTTAGCTCGAAATTAGAGTATAGAAATAATATATATGATGCAGTGGAAATATCGATTAAGAATTAATATCAATGGAAAATAGCAATCATTTTAATGTAATTGTAATTGGCGCTGGAATATCGGGTATAGGAGCTGGATATTACTTAAAAAAAAATTGTCCCAATAAATCCTTTTGTATTATTGAAGGGAGAGAGAATATAGGCGGTACATGGGACTTATTTAAATATCCAGGAATAAGATCAGACTCCGATATGTTCACACTCGGGTATGCATTTAAGCCATGGAAAGAGCAAAAAACAATTGCAAACGGACCTTCCATCTTGAGTTATTTAGAAGAAACAGTTGAAGAAAATAATTTACGCGAAAAAATAAAATTTAGTCACAAAGTCTTAAGCGCAAACTGGAATTCAGCAGAGCGAAACTGGGAAGTAAGAGCTGCTCATCATGAGCAAGAAATATTATTAACAGCAAATTTTCTATTCATGGGGACAGGATACTATAATTATGATGAAGGATACACACCTGAATTTGATGATCTAGACAAGTACGAAGGTAAATTAATACATCCTCAGAAGTGGCCTGAAAATTTTGACTACACAGATAAGAAAATGGTTGTTATCGGTAGTGGCGCAACAGCAGCAACTATAGTACCCGAACTATCAAAAAAAGCTAAACACGTAACGATGTTACAACGCTCACCAACATATTATTTTCCAAGTCCTGATGAAGATAGATTTGCAAATTTTTTAAAAAAAGTTTTACCACAAAAAATGTCTTACACTCTTGTTAGGTTACGAAATGTATTCTTTCAGCAGCTTCTCTACAGAATTTGTAGATCATATCCAAAATATGTAAAACGAAAGCTCATAGATGGAGTTAAAGAATTATTGCCTAATCACGATATTTCAAAACATTTTACTCCGCGATATTATCCATGGGAACAGAGGATGTGTCTTATTCCAAATGGCGATTTATTTGAGTCCATAAGAGACAATAGAGCGTCAGTCGTTACAGATCATATCGATAAGTTTACTAGCAAGGGAATAAAGCTAAAATCAGGGCAAAATATTGAAGCTGATGTTGTCGTAACTGCTACAGGCTTAAACTTACAATCTTTTGGTGGTGTCCAAGTTCATATCGACGGCAAATTGGTCGAGCCTTCTGAAACAATGACCTATAAAAGTATGATGTTCAGCGGTATTCCAAATTTCGTAAATTCTTTTGGTTATATTAATGCATCTTGGACCTTGAAAGCAGATTTAACCTGTGAATATGCTTGTAGATTAATTAATTATCTTGATCAGAATAACTACAGTCATTGTGTACCAAGGGTTCCAGTGGATGTGAAAGCTGAAAAAGATTGGCTCGCGACTGAGTTTTCATCAGGATATATACATCGAGCTATTCATTTATTCCCCCAACAAGGCAGCAGGTCACCATGGATCAATACACAAAATTATTTTAAAGATTTCTTTGGTATTAAATTTGGCCGACTAAACGACGATTCTATTCATTTTTCTTAAGCGTCGGCGGCTTTAGCCATTTCTCTCAGTTCGTATTTTAATATCTTACCTGTTGAAGTTTTTGGTAGTTCAGTAAAAACGACTTTTTTAGGACACTTAAAGCCAGCAAGAGTTTCTTTACAAAACGAAATAATATCGCCTTCACTCACGCTATCATTTTGATCTTTTAATTCGATAAAAGCACATGGTGTTTCACCCCATTTTTCATCTGGTTTTGCAACCACTGCAGCAAATAATACAGATGGATGTTTATAAAGTGTATTTTCTATTTCAACTGATGAGACATTTTCACCACCAGAGATGATTATATCTTTGCTTCTATCTTTTATTTGAATGTAACCATTAGGATGCATTACAGCCAGATCACCTGAGTGAAACCAGCCTCCTGCCATAGCTTTATCTGTTTCTTCCTTATTTTTTAAATATCCCTTCATTACACAGTTACCGCGTATCATGATCTCACCTATTTCTTCACCGTCATTCTTAACATGCTCCATAGTCTCAGGGTTCATAATTGCCAGACCATCCATCATCGGAAACTTTACGCCCTGCCTTGATCTAAGCTTTGACTGTTCTTCAACTGACAGCTCATTCCATTCATCCTGCCATGCGCATAATGAAATATGTCCGTATGTTTCAGTCAGTCCATAAACATGAGTAACGTCAAAACCCATTTTTTGAACCGCTTCTAATGTGGCTGCGGGTGGAGGAGCTCCTGCTGTGACTACATATACTTGTTGAGAGTATTCTCTTTTTTCCTCAGCTGTTGCTTGTGCTAGAAAATTTAGAACAATTGGTGCGCCACCAAAATGAGTTACTTTGTGATCTGCAATAGCATCAAACATATTTTTAGCTGAAACATATCTAAGGCATACACTCGTGCCTGCTAGGGCTGTAAGCGTGTAGGGATTACCCCAACCATTACAATGAAACATTGGAACAACCCACATATAAGTAGGATGCATTGGCATACTAAAAGCAGTAACAGATCCAAGTGCCATCAAGTATGAGCCTCTGTGATGATAAACAACCCCTTTTGGTAATCCAGTGGTGCCTGACGTATAGTTGAGCGCTAATGATTGCCATTCATCATCTGGCAAACTCCATTCGAGATCACTGTCACCTGTTAAAAGAAAATCCTCATAATTAATTTCTCCAAGATTCTCTCCAGCTCCCTCAGGATGATTTGCTAGCTCATCATCAATATCTATTACAAGAATTTTATTTTTTATCTTATCGAGTACTTGTTTTATCGTCGGTGAAAGCTCATTGTCAGTAATCAATGCTTTTGCTTCACCGTGCTCAAGAATATAGCTAATTGTATCTACATCTAATCTGATATTTATCGTATTTAATACAGCGCCTATCATCGGAACACCAAAATGTGTCTCATATATTTCAGGAGTATTAAAACAAAGAACCGCAACAGTATCTCCCTTTCCTATACCTCTTTTAGAAAGTGCGCTCGCAAGTTGTTTGCTTCTTTTATATGTTTCAGACCATGTAAATTGTTTTTTGCCATGTATAATCGAAGTTCTGTTTGGATAAACTTCCGCTGCTCGTATGAGAAAACTTAAAGGAGATAACGGTGTAAAATTTGCATCGTTTTTGTCTAAATTTGTATCATACATGTGAGCCATTAAAACAATCCCTCTATGTCGCCATTTTTATTTAAGTGTATAGCATTTGCAGCTGGAACTCTAGGCAGACCTGGCATAGTCATAATCTTATCGCATACAACTACAAGAAATTCTGCACCCGCTGCTAGTCTAACTTCTCTGATAGGAACTACATGGTCTTTTGGAGCGCCTCTTAGATTTGGATCAGTTGAGAAGCTGTATTGAGTTTTAGCAACGCATATTGGGTAATGGCCATATTTTTCCTCCAAGTCATCAAACTGCATTCTTATTTTTTGGTCAGCAATAATATCGCTCGCTCCATATATTTCTTGTGCAATTTTTTTCATCTTATCCCACAATTTCATTTCGTCCGGATACAGGTGCTTTATCTTTGGAGCATTTAGCTCAGTAATTTCTACTATGTGTTTTGCTAGGTCCTCTGTACCTGCACCACCATTGCTCCAATGTGTGCAATTAAATGACTTTACATTTAATGAGTCACAGCAATCGCTGATTGCTGACAATTCTTTTTCACTGTCAGATATGAAATGATTAATAGCAACTGTAACAGGCGCCCCATACATTTGCATATTTGCAATGTGCTGCTTTAAATTTGATAAACCTTTTTTTACAGCTTCAACATTTTCATTTTTTAATTCTTTTTTATCCATACCACCATGCATTTTTAACGCTCGAACTGTTGCAACTATTACTATTGCTGAAGGATTTAATTTTCCTTTACGGCACTTTATGTCTAAAAATTTTTCTGCTCCAAGATCTGCACCAAAGCCTGCTTCTGTTACAACATAATCACTTAATTTAAGAGCAGTTTGAGTAGCGACTAAAGAATTGCATCCATGGGCAATATTTGCAAAAGGACCCCCATGAATGATAGCAGGATTTTTCTCTAGTGTTTGAACAAGATTAGGTAAGAAAGCATCTTTTAGCAAAGTAGTCATCGCGCCGTCTGCATTTAAGTCTCGCGCCGTAATTTCTTTCTTCTCCCTTGTATAACCAACAATGATATTCCCAAGTCTATTTTGTAAATCGTCTAAACTTGTAGATAAACAAAAAATTGCCATCACTTCAGATGCAACAGTAATATCGAATTTATCCTCACGTGGGTATCCGTTGGCTATACCGCCTAAATTAACATTAATATTTCTTAAAGCACGATCATTTAAATCTACAACACGTCCCCAAACCACTCTTCTTGTATCAATTCCTAAATCGTTTCCCCAATAAATATGGTTATCAATCATCGATGCAAGGAGGTTATGTGCTGATGTGATCGCATGGAAATCACCTGTGAAATGTAAATTAATTTTATCCATTGGTACTACTTGGGCGTAACCGCCTCCTGCAGCACCCCCTTTGACACCAAAGCAAGGTCCTAAACTAGGTTCTCTCAAGCATACCAATGACTGTTTTCCAATTTTATTTAAGCCATCACTAAGACCGACTGATGTAGTAGTCTTTCCTTCGCCCGCTGGGGTAGGTGAAATAGCCGTCACTAAAATGAGTTTTCCGTTCTTATTATTACTTTCTATATGTTGAGTATCAATTTTAGCAATGTGGTGTCCAAATTTTTGGAGATTTTGATCTTTTAAGTCTAATTTTGAAGCAATTTCTTCAATAGGAGCCATGCTATTTTCTCTAGCAATTTCAATATCTGAGAGTACAGCCATAAATAATACTAATATTAAAAACCTAGACAACTTAAGAACTTTACAGATAGGAGTCTACAAAAATGTATTGCTATAGAACAAATTTTTACTTAAATTTTGTTTTAGGAGACTCAAATAGCGCTGCAAAATTAAGCCAAGCAGTGCAATTGAAAATTCGCGTGGCTTAAGCGGTACACTCATTTACAGCATTATGGGAAATGTAAATTTTTCATTGGAAGTTACTACAAGAACAAATCTGTCTGATTTGCCTAAACTCAATGACATTTATATTACATTTTTGCCTGGCACAAGTTATCTTGACGTTATTGAACAAACCAAAGCGTTAGCTAGTGCAGGTTATAATCCTATTCCTCACTTTCCAGCTCGTTCAATTACTGACTCAGAAATGTTAAAATCATATATAGAGCAAGTTAAAGAGGCTGGAGTTAAACAAGTTTTAATAATCGGTGGCGATCGAGATATTTTAGGAAAATATCATTGTTCACTACAACTTATAGAAACTGGATTGTTTGATGGAATGAAAATAGGTATTGCTGGTCATCCTGAGGGATCTCCAAATATGAGCGATGCAGCTATTGAAGAAGCAATGAAATCAAAGGCCCCATTTGCTGACTATATTGTAACACAGTGGACACAAGATACAGAAGCATTATCGTCTTTTATTTCTGGAGCACCACTTCCTGTTCATGTAGGCGTTGCGGGTCCGGCTTCTATGAAGACACTAGTAAAATTCGCTGGATTTGTTGGATTAAAGAATACGCTTAATTTCGCAAAAAAAAATGCATCTAAAATTTTTGATTTATTGACTGTTCAGACACCTGATGATGTAATTCAAGAATTAAAAGATAACGTTGAACATTTTCACATTTATGCGTTTGGTGGAATAAAAAAAGCAAACGAATGGTTAGAAAAGGAGAACTACTATGTCTAAAAAAATAGAACATAACACTACTGTTGATCAAAGCGACAGACATGTTCCTTACAATTTACGCCAAAGTGGACCAACAAAAGTTGAAATGTTGATTTCAACTCGAGTGAGAAAGTCACCATATTGGCATAAGTCGATGGAGGCAGGATGCTGGAGAGCAACAGTTTATAACCGTATTTATCATCCCAGAGGTTATGTAAAGCCTGAAGATGGTGGAGCAATGGTTGAATATGAAGCAATTAAAAATCATGTGACTATGTGGAATGTTGCAGTTGAGAGACAAATACGTGTAATTGGTCCAGATGCTGAAAAATTTACAGACTATGTAATTACAAGGGATGCCACAAAGATATCACCATTACGAGCTAGGTACGTAATATTATGTAACTATAAAGGCGGAGTCTTAAATGATCCTATTCTCTTAAGAATCTCGAAAGATGAGTTTTGGTTTAGTTTGTCAGACTCAGATATTGGACTTTATTTGCAAGGCGTAAACGCTGATAAAAGATTTGATGTGGAAATTGATGAAATTGATGCGTGCCCTGTTCAAATTCAAGGACCAAAAGCCATTGCCTTGATGAAAGACCTAGTGGGTGATCAAGTTGATCTTGATAATATTCCTTTCTATGGTTTAGCAGAAGTTACAGTTGGTGGAAGAAGTTGCGTGATTTCTCAAACTGGTTTCTCTGGCGAGTCCGGTTATGAAATTTATTTACGAAATGCGACGCTCTATGCTGACGATATGTGGGATGCTGTTTTGGAAGCAGGCAAGAAACATAATCTAATGGTTATAGCACCTGCTCACCACAGAAGAATACAAGCAGGTATTTTATCCTGGGGTCAGGACTTAGATCATGAGCACAATCCTTTTCAATGTAATCTTGGTTATCAAGTTTCTTTATCTGGAAAAGGTGAGTGGGAAAAAAAAAGGTGATTATATCGGTAAGCAAGCGCTTGAAAAGATGAAGGCTGACTTGAAAGATGGTCATAAGCCATACAAGTTACAATTGGTGGGATTTGAGATTGGTGGCAAACCAATTGATGAGTATGCGCCTGATTTTTGGCTTGTGTCTCCTGGTGACGGTGGAGACCCATGTGGCTTTATTACTTCACCTTGGTATCATCCTGAAAAAGGAAAAAATATAGCTATGGGTTATATACCTTTTGATGGAACTCTTAATCCAAATGGTTTTCCAAAATGGGAACTAGGTAAAAAATTTAAAGTTCATTTACCTGATATATATGCTGATGAGCCAGGAGTACCAGTAGACGCCGTAACAGTTGATGTTCCGTTTACCGAGTCTTTCAACGCGAATACAAGAGAAGTTGTAAAGGGCTAGTTTGTATTAATTGCTCAGCACAAATCAACGTGCTGAGCATTAATAATAATACAATTTAAGATTTGTGTTGTACGTAAAGTTGGTGATAGCAAACTTTACCATTTTTTTTCTATGAAGTCTTGATGGTATTCTTCAGCGGGCCAAAATTTAGCATTCTCTCTTAATTCTGTAGCTACTTCGTTTTGATGTTCGCCCGAGTTATTAATCTCATCAATTTTGCTTTCCGATATTCTTCTTTCTTCATCAGAATTACAAAAAATAACTGACTTGTATTGTTCTCCAATGTCTGGACCTTGACGATTCATCTGAGTTGGATCATGAATAAAGAAAAACTTGTCTAACAATTCCTCAAACTTTACTTCACTATTATCATACTCAATCTCAACAACTTCAATGTGTCCTGACTTTCCTGTACAGACCTCTTCATATGTAGGGTTTTCTGTATGTCCGCCGGCATATCCTGAAATTACTTTTTTAACGCCAGACATTTCTTCAAAAAGAACTTCTACTCCCCAAAAACATCCTGCGCCTAGTATTAACTTTGAAATCATACCTTAACATAAGGTTTTTTTTTATATATGTTAAAGATCAAATTAAATTATATTCCATCTAATATTAATACTGATAATGAATAATCAAGATATAAGCATTGGCAAACTCTCAAGGTTAAAGATCTGGATAACTGATAATCATCTTTCTGACGATCAATGGTCAAATACAAAAAAATTTATCATCATAAAAATAACTACTGAAGATGGAATTGAAGGTTGGGGAGAAGCGTTCTCTATTAATTTTAGAGAAAAAGGTATTGCGATTATTATAAAAGAGTTATTTAGAGAAATTTCGAATATTCCAAATCTATCAATAAAGTCATTTTATAATAAAATTTCATTGTTAAGTGACTGTCACAGGGGTTTAGATTTCAGCTCTGCTACAAGCGCCATTGAAATTGCATTATGGGACATATCAGGGAAGTTAAAAAATCTTCCTTTAAATTCTTTACTAACAAAAAGCCCCAAACCAAATGTTCCCATTTATGCTACGTGTTGGAGCAATTTAAAAAAAGACACAAATGATTATTTGAGACAAATAGAAAAATTTTATGGAAAGAAATATGGGGGGATTAAGATATATCCAATGCTAGATAACGTATCAATTTCAATTCAGTTTGTTGAAAAAGTTAGAGAAATAGTGGGAGATGAATTACCGCTAATGCTTGATTTAGCTGTGCCTAAAGATTTAGATCAGACAATATCTTTTTTAAAAGAAGTATCGTCATTTAATCCTTACTGGATAGAAGAGCCTGTTGATGGTGAGAATATTAGCTTACTTACTGAGATCAAAAATACTTTTAATATGAAAGTTGTAACTGGTGAAAAGCAATCAGGCTTGGTCCATTTCAGAGAATTAATAAAGAGAAATGCAGCAGATATATTTAATCCTGATATTTCAGGTATGGGCGGACTTATTGATATTATCAAAATATCAAATGAAGCATCAAATAATGGCATCTCTATTTCTCCGCATTGCTGGAATTCAATGTCCGTTTCAGCATCTGCGATGCTTCATGTTTGCTCAAGTATTTCTAATTCAGAAAAGGCTGAAATATTTCCAGATTATATAAACTTTTCAAAGAAATTTTGTGAGTTACCTTTTGATATTATTGATAATAAAGCACATATAAATAAATCAGCTGGACTTGGCATAGTTATTCACGAAGATATTTTATCTCGGTTGAGCATTTATTCATTGGATGAAAATAGTAATGACTGAATCAAACTATCTATTTGATGAAATATTCAAATCTAACGAAACGAGTCCAAATATTTTTTTGATCAATGAAAATAAAGAGATAAGTTACTTAGAATTCAATGAAATTGTAAATCAAATTTCTAATTACTTAATAGATATTAATTTATTACCTGGTGACCGAGTGGCCATACAGGCAGAAAAGAATGTAATTCAACTCGCTATATACGTAGCAACCATTAAAGCTGGAGGTGTTTATCTACCACTCAATACTGGCTATACCCTAAGTGAATTAGAATATTTCTTCAATGACGCCAAACCTAAGGTGATAATTGTCGATGACAAAATTCAAAATGAAGTAAAAAACTTATTGAGCTATTCTTCGTTTTCAATTTTATCATTAAATTTAGATGAAACTGGTTCATTGATTGAGCAGATAAAAAAATATCCAAAAAAATTTCAATCTATTAAAAGAAACAAAAATGACTTAGCTGCCATTTTATATACATCCGGTACTACTGGAAAATCAAAAGGAGCAATGCTATCGCATAGAAATTTGGTTTCAAATTCTGAAGTTTTAAGAAATTTTTGGAATTTTACAGAAGATGATGTGCTTTTACATATGCTACCTATTTACCATACGCACGGTCTTTTTGTTGCATGTAATCTTCTTGCAATTGTTGGAGGATCAATGATTTTCTTGGAAAAATTTGATGCTGAAAAAGCCTTGCTTTGGATGAAAAGAGCCACATCCATGATGGGCGTACCAACTTTTTATACAAGATTGCTGGCAAATGAAAAATTAAATAATGAGTCAGCAAAACACATGAGACTATTTATTTCTGGTTCAGCACCTTTACTATCAGAAACTCACATTGAATTTGAAGAAAGAACTGGTAAAAAAATTCTTGAGAGATATGGCATGACAGAAACAAATATGAATATTTCAAATCCATATGACGGATTACGAAAAGCAGGTACAGTAGGCATACCTCTTCCAGGCATTGAAATAAGAATAGTCAATGAAGAAGGTAAGGAAGTAGAAGTGGGTCAAATAGGAACTATTGAACTTAAGGGCGAAAATATTTTCAAGGGGTACTGGGGAATGGAAGAAAAGACCAAAGAATCATTTAAAGATGATGGTTTCTTCATAACAGGTGATCTCGCAAAGAAAGATGAAAATGGTTACTTTACTATTGTTGGTAGAGATAAAGATATGATTATAAGCGGTGGACTAAATGTTTACCCTAAGGAAATAGAAGATGTGATTAACCAAATACCCGATATATTAGAATCAGCGGTAATTGGTATAAATCACTATGATTTTGGGGAAGCAGTTGTAGCATTAGTGATATCAGATAATAAAAAATTAGAAGAACGCAACGTACAAGATTTATTAAAAGATAAAATAGCGAAATATAAGCAGCCCAAAAAAATCATATTTTTGGAGGAATTGCCAAGAAATTCTATGGGTAAAGTACAAAAGAATATCTTAAGAGAAAAATATTCATATCTATTTAAGGGTTAGATGAAATCCATTTATGAATTTCATTTACAAAAACATCATCTTGGGTTGGATTTAAAATGCCTATAAGATTATGCTTATTTCTACCTCCATTCACGGCTTTTATATCTATAATTTTTTTTGGACCTGACCATTTATCAAATATTTTTTCGACTCTTTCAAAGTTTACTACACGGTCTCTCTTGTCGTAAAAAATAAGCATTGGCAATTGATCAATATCATTTTTTATTTTTACAGATGACAAAACTTTCCAGAATGCTCTTGGAAGCGAGCTTTCAAATTTATTAACCCAATATGGGCCCCATTCTTCATATGAAAGTCCATTGAATTTTGGAAAATTGAATTCGTGAGTTCTTTTAAAAAGAAGGCCTATCGATGCCAAAACGAAAATTGGTCTAACAGTAAGAGTCGGAGGAGCTATTAAAACAAGGCTGTGTATTTTACTTTTTAATTTTTGATCCTGAGAAGCGAGCATTGCTAATCCACTTCCAGCTGAAAAACCGATTAGTATTACTTTATCGCCAATTTTGTTTCCTACAGCAATTGCTTCAGCGGTGTCCTCTATAAAATCATACGCAGATACCCCTTTGGTCCCCTCAAAACCAACACCGTGCCCTCAAAGTCTAGATATGAAAAGATTAGCTTCGAGTTTGTCTGCTATTTTTATTAAGGATTCTTTTTGTTGGAAGCCAGTGGCAAAACTTCCATGTATATAAACTATAGCGTACTCTGTTTTTTTATTTGAAATTGAATTCCAAATAATTTGTTTCTTTGCATTTTGTTCAAGTGAGTCAATTTTTTCTTCTTTATCATTAATATAATCAACAACTTCATTATTGATCTGAATATTAGGAAATGTAATTTTCATTTTAATGAAAAGTTGAGGTAATATAAAAACAATTAAGAAAAAAATAAAAAAAACAATAAATGAGAAAAAATAAATCATGATACTCCTAATCATGTAAAAAATTTCTAATCATTGACTGGAATTTATCCATTTATTTATTAATTTGAGTAAGTACAAATTTTATTTCCATCTGGATCTCTGATGTATGCATAGTATACTTTACTATCGCTCGGTCTAAACCCGGGATCACCCTCATTTTTAGCACCTAGTTCGAGAGCAGTTTTATGAAACTTATCAACCTCCTGTGTTGACTTAGTTAAGAAGGATATTTGAGTACCATTTCCATATGTAACAGGCTCTCCATTTGCCGGTTTGGTTATATAGAACTCAACATCACTATTTCCCTCATGTGCGTAGCCTACACACACCTCATCCTCATAAATTGAGATTATTCCAATTACTGCAAGGACAGCATCGTAGAAAGATTTAGATTCTTTTAAATTACTCGACCCAACCATTACGTATCCTCTCATCATCTATCCTTTCTATGAATATTGCTTTGATGTTACTTCCTCAAGCATCAGAATCATTTTTGCTTTATAGTCTTCATCAGTTGCTGAGTCGGTTTCTAAAACAGAAAAAAAACTTGCAACAATATTTGTTTCTAAGTTAATCATTAAAAATTGCCCACCATATCCAGAATGCCCAATCCAATTATTAGATTTCATAGTTTGATTTGCATAATAAACATATTTTTCATCTTTTAAGTGCATATATTTTGGACCTTTTTCAGAAACTGTATCATCAATAAATTTACTGGAGCCAGCTATTCTATTTCTGATCCCAAGACCTTTTCTTGAGAAAAGCAGTCCCATGCGTAGCAAATCTCTTGCAACAAGACAACCACCACCGGACAGCCATGGCATCCCACCTCTATCCGTTGCCATATACAAACCATCTTCAAGACCCATTGCTTCTACTGACGAGAGAAGCCACTCTCGCAGCTCTCTCCCACTTAATTTTTCAATCAGTAGAGCAATTACGTCGCTGTTTGCTGACTTATAAAATGCTTTATCAGAATTGTTTATTACAGAATTAGATCCATCTGTTTGAATACTGTTCAAGAAATCTTCTTGAAACTTTTCATCTTTATCTTCATCTGGTATTCGCCAGCCACCAACAGTTTCATGCATAAATGATGTTGAATACGGGTCAGTATAATCTTCGGTAAAAGCATTAATAATGTTCATATTTAATACGTTTTGAACCGTCGCTTTTGAATATCCTTCTCCAATATCTGGCAAATAATAAGAAATAGGTTTTTCTAGTTGCAATTTGCCTTTCTCAACTAATTCACCGACAAATAGATTTAAAAACATCTTTGAAATTGACATTATTGTATGCGGTGTTTCAGGAGAGAAATCTTTTGCATATTTCTCAAAAAATATTTCTTGCTCTCTCCCAACTACTAAAGAGCAAAAAGATTTATGGCTCGTCATTTCTCTTACTGAGTTTATTTTATCTATTTCATCTTTACTGTTTTCATTAAGTAAAAGAACGTAATCTGATCTTAACAAAAGACCATATCTGTTTATTTTATGAAGATTCCTATAGCCAGTTCTTCTATATTCCGGAAGGTTCCATTTAGCTTTATTGTCGCGTAATGTAACAAGAGTTGGGTTTGGAGTATCGACTAACTTATTAACCATTAATTATATTAGGTTTTATTTTTGAATGATTAAAGATTTCTTCATAATATTTTCCAATTTGTATTACTTTTTCATCTGATTTATTTTTCCCCATTAATTGCATACCCATTGGTAGCCCCTTATCATTAAAGCCAACTGGTACTGAGAGGGTAGGCAATTGAAACATACTTGCAAATACTGTGACTTCCATCCAGCGATGGTATGTGTCCATCTGGGTTTTTGAAATACTTTTTGGAAAATCTATTTCTTTGTTAAATGGAAACAATTGCGCTGATGGTAAAGCAATAAAATCATATTTTTCAAATATACCATCGACATACTTTTTATAATTATGATACCAATCAATTGAACTAGAAACTTGATCATCTGTAATTTTACTTCCTTCTTCGTATTCCCATTTAGCTGGAAAGCTTAATTTATCAAAATCCTTAATTTGTATTGCAGAAATATCATTAAATGTGATTTTTGATCTGAGAGTGCACCATGTCTCCCATAGTTTATCTGGATCAATATTAACTTTGCATTTTTTCAAAAAATATTTTTTTGTCTGTTTCTACGAGTTTATTTAAAGAAGCTTCGCATAATTCAATAATTCCTTCTTCAAAAGAATAGTGTTCAACAAAGTTGTTAATCCAACCAATTTTTATTTCACTAGATAAATTTTTGGTAATTGACTGAAATGAACCCTCAAAGTTAAACGAGTAGGGATCTTCCATATCTTTTCCAACGACGGCATCTAAAAAAATACTTAAGTCATCGGGTGTTCTGGCAATTCCACCTGGAGTCGTCAATACAGGAAATTTACTGATTTCTCTTTTATCAGATATCAGCCCAGGAGATGGTCTAAAACCATATAGATTTGTGAAAGCTGCAGGGTTTCTGCAAGAGCCCATCATGTCCGTACCATCAGAAAATGGTATGAGGCAGCTGGCTACAGCTGCTGACGCTCCTCCGCTTGAGCCGCCAGGTGATAGATTGTAATTATAAGGATTTGAAACTGGATCAAATAATTTATTCTTTGTATGAGATCCAATCGCTAGTTCTGACATATTTGATTTTCCAATAATTGTGGCTCCTTGATGCTTTATTTTTTTTACAATTAAAGAGTCATTTTGTGGAAAATTATTTTGATATTCAAGTATTCCATAAGTAGTTGGCAATCCAGTGACGTCGAATAATTCTTTTGAAACAAATGGAAGTCCAAATAAAATTTGTTTTCTTGTAACATCAACTTTTTGTATATCCTGTGCCTTTGCTTTATCGATAATCCAATCTTTGTCTCTCAGTGACACAATAGCGTTAAGCTTAGGATTAAGCTTTTCAATATTGGACAAGTATTCTTGAAAAAGTTCTTCAACTTTTATTTCTTTTTTAGAAATTAAATCAATTTGTTCCCGAACAGATAAATGAGTAATCATCTAAGAGGTTTTTTATCGAGCTCCAAAAATACTGATCTTGACGAGCTCTCTAACATCATCCAGTGTAGCTGAACGAGGGTTAGTGCCAAAGGCTGTATCAATCATTGACTTTTCAGATATTCTCTCAATACAATCTTCAGGAACACCAATTTCATTTAAACCCTTAGGTATCTTAATTCGGTCTAGTATTTTTTCCATGCTTTCGATGAAATGATTTGCAGTATGATCTCTATATTGCATTGCCTGAGCCATTCTCGTCACTTTCTCTTCCATATCTGGGAGGTTGTATCTTAGAACTGCTGGCAAAATAATAGCATTAGTTAGTCCGTGATGCGTATTAAATTCTGCTCCAACCATATGCGCAATAGCGTGCACAAGACCCAGCCCTTTTATAAAAGATACTCCCCCCAAGCATGAAGCAACTAGCATAGCCCCTCTTGCTTCAAGATTATTTGGTTCCTCTACAGCTGTAATGAGCGATTTAGAAATTAAGTTTAGACTTTCGAGTGCGGCACCGTCACACAAGGGGTGAAAACCTGGCACACAATAACCCTCAATTGAGTGGATCATTGCATCTGCACCTGTCCATGCTGTAAGATTCGAGGGTAATCCCAATGTTAGTTCAGGATCGAGCAATGCTAATGAAGGCTTCAATTCAGGATGCATTATACAAAGTTTAATTCCTTGTTTGGTATCTGTTACCATTGCTGTACTTTCTGTTTCAGCGCCTGTTCCAGCTGTTGTAGGAATTGTAATAAGTTTAGGAAATTTGTTATCAGGTCCAATAACTTGAGGTGTCTTTTCCCACTCAAAGTCAAATAACTCAATATCATTATTAGCGGTTAGACAAATTGACTTGCCACCATCCATGGCACTTCCGCCGCCAATGGCAATTATTGCATCGTGATTATTATCATTGAAAAGTTTTTTTCCTGATGCAATTTCATCATCTCTTGGGTTAGGTGAAATTTTTGAGTAAATACCTGAATTAATTTTAGATTTTTTTAAAATTTCGACCAAGTTATCAATGAAGGGAAGATCAACACTGCCACTATCAGTGACAATAAGTGGATTTGTTATCTCATTCTCAGAACAATAAGTTCCTATTTCGGAAAATCTACCTGGACCATATGCTATCGGTACAGGGAAGCCCCAATCTTGAGGGGCAAGAATTTC
>CACEZK010000007.1 GCA_902564025.1 uncultured Pelagibacteraceae bacterium | reverse complement strand
GCGCAAGAGGACTTAGGTCTATATTAGAGAGTATCTTGCTTGATACTATGTTTGAATTACCATCCCTTGAAGGTGTTGAAGAGGTTGTGATTAATGCTGAGGTCGCAGAGGGCCGTGCTCGCCCGCTCTACACTTACACAGACGGAAAAAAAGCTTCAGAAACAAGCGCTTAGCTCACAAATCTTTTATTTCTTGAAAATTAGGAATTTATGCACATTTAAAGAGTAGATGAAAAATAAATAACTTTACTAGTTTTAGTATTGATCATCTTATTGATAAAAGGATTATCGAGTCGAATATGGTTGAAAATAGCATCCCAGTCTTGCCATTAAGAGATATAGTTGTGTTCCCTCATATGGTGGTTCCATTGTTTGTTGGTAGAGACAAGTCAGTCAAGGCGCTAGAAAATGTTATGGCTGGTGATAAACGCATCATGCTCATCACTCAAAAAAGTGCTTCAGTGGATGACCCAAAAAAAGATGACCTTTTTGACTTTGGAACAGTTGCTAATGTATTACAGTTATTAAAATTGCCTGACGGCACAGTCAAAGTACTTGTCGAGGGACTTCAAAGAGCTTCGATTAACATGTTTACTGATAATGAGGATTATCTAGTTTCCAACATTGATCTTATTGATGAGAACAATGATAGCTCAGATAAAAAACTAAGAGCATTATCTAAATCAATAACTGATCTTTTTGATAAATATGTAAATTTAAATAAAAAAATTCCTCCTGAAGTACTTGGAACAATAAACGAAATTGATGATTTAGCTAAGTTGAGTGACACAATTGCATCACACTTATCAATTAAGTTGTCTGATAAACAAGAGATATTGGAAGCAATCGACCTTACCGAAAGATTTGAAAAAATAATGAATTTTATTCAAGCAGAACTCGATGTTATGCAAGTTGAAAAAAAGATTAGAGGTCGTGTAAAAAATCAAATGGAGAAAACTCAAAGGGAATATTATCTAAATGAGCAAATGAAAGCCATCCAAAAGGAGCTTGGAGAAGGCGATGATGGTAAAGATGATATTCAGGAGTATGAGGAAAAAATTGAGAGTACTAAGCTCTCAAAAGAAGCAAAAGAAAAATGCTATTCAGAAATAAAAAAATTGAAATCAATGAGCCCAATGTCTGCTGAATCCAGTGTTATAAGGAACTATTTAGATTGGATATTAACAATACCATGGGGTAAAAAGACAAAAGTTAAAAAAGATATCAAATTCGCAGAGAGTGTTCTAAACGAAGATCACTATGGTCTTGAAAAAGTTAAGGAGAGAATACTAGAATATTTGGCTGTTCAGCAAAGAATAAAGAAAATGAAAGGTCCAATTTTATGTTTGGTTGGAGCTCCAGGCGTAGGTAAAACTTCATTGGGTAAATCGATTGCTAGAGCTACGGGAAGAAAATTTGTAAGAATGTCACTAGGAGGAGTTAGAGATGAAGCTGAGATTAGAGGGCACAGAAGAACTTATATAGGATCTCTGCCAGGAAAAGTTCTTCAGATGATGAAGAAAGCAGGATCATCTAATCCATTATTTCTATTAGATGAAATTGATAAGTTAGGAGCTGATTACAGAGGAGATCCTTCATCAGCTTTGTTGGAAGTGCTTGATCCAGAGCAAAATAATTCATTTAACGATCACTATTTAGAAGTTGATTATGACTTGTCCGATACAATGTTTATCACAACTGCTAATACATTAAGGATGCCTCCTGCACTTTTAGACAGAATGGAAATTATTAGAATTGCAGGCTACACAGAAGATGAAAAAGTAGAAATTGTAAAGCAACATTTAGCCCCACAGATGTTAGAGAAGCATGGTTTGAAGAGTGGTGAGCTTATATTGGATAATAGTGCGATAACTGGTTTAATAAGATATTATACTAGGGAAGCAGGTGTAAGGAGTTTAGAAAGAGAACTTGCTAACCTCGCTCGTAAAACAGTAAAAAAAATTGTAGCAGGTGACATTGGATCACTAACAATAAACGAAGATAACCTGCATGAGTTTGCAGGTGTTAGAAAATTTAAATTTGGTGAAATTGATAATGACGATCAGGTTGGAATAGTTACAGGACTTGCTTGGACAGAAGTTGGTGGCGATATATTGCCAATAGAGTCGGTAATAATGCCTGGAAAAGGCCGTATGACTATTACAGGAAAATTAGGCGATGTAATGAAAGAGTCTATTCAAGCCGCAAAATCCTATGTTCGCTCAAGATGCATTGAGTTTGGAATAAAGCCAACTATTTTTCCGATGCGCGATATTCATATTCATGTACCAGAAGGTGCAATTCCAAAAGATGGTCCTTCCGCTGGCCTAGGAATGGTTACTTCAATAGTTTCAGTGTTGACAGGTATACCGGTTAGAAAAGATATTGCTATGACGGGTGAAGTAACACTACGTGGAAAGGCGCTTGGGATTGGTGGTTTAAAGGAAAAACTATTAGCTGCTCTCAGAGCTGGAACCAAAACTGTAATAATTCCAAAGGAAAATGAAAAAGACATGGCTGATATACCAGATAATGTAAAAAATGGACTGGAACTAATATTCGTCGATAATGTTGATGAGGTATTAAAAATAGCTTTGACAAAGCCTCTCCTGCCTATTGAGTGGGATGAGGAGGATTCACCCAAGTCCTCTAGTGATATATCTGAAGATGATGCTGATCAAGATGTGGATAATCCTATAACTCACTGATTTAATTATATTATATTAAATAAAGATACCTAAATTTTAATTTTTAGCAGTTTTCTTGGGCTTTTTCTTGACTATATATAGTAGTTCAGGTCTCATAGTTATATTACGAATCAAAAACTCCTAAAAAGGGGGGGGGTTATGAACAAACAAGACTTAATAGCAAAAGTAGCTGATGTTACAGGTATGCAAAAATCTGACTCAGAAAAGGCAGTAAATGCAGTTTTTGACCAAATTACTGATGTTCTTAAAGCAAGAGGAGAAGTAAGATTGGTGGGCTTTGGCACATTCAAAACATCAATTAGAAAAGCATCTCAAGGGCGAAATCCACGTACCAATGAGGTTATTCAAATCCCTGAGTCAACTAGACCTAAGTTTACTGCAGGTAAAGGTTTGAAAGAAGCTGTTAATAATGCTGGCGGTGGAGGAATGTAATTTCTTAATCGCTGACTAAATTATTTAAAATCCGATCACTCTTAAACAAAGCGTGGTCGGATTTTTTTTATAAATATCTGTGAATATTCACTAAAATAGATATATAACAGTCTTTCCGGGCGATTAGCTCAGCTGGAAGAGCGTCACGTTTACACCGTGAATGTCGGGAGTTCGAACCTCTCATCGCCCACCATTTCCTCCCACGAGATGGAAAAATTTAACTGTGGGGGTGTAGCTCAGTCTGGTTAGAGCGCCTGCCTGTCACGCAGGAGGTCGCGGGTTCGAGTCCCGTCACTCCCGCCATTGATATTAGTCAGCTAATATTTCTTTTCTTAATTGGATTGATCCTTGAAGTATTCTGGTAGTTGGCCTGCTAAAATATGAGTCGGCGTCAAAAGCGAATACTTTATTTTCCTTAAATGGAGTAAGAAAATTTATGCAATCATCTCGCAAGAGCTGTTTTTTAAATTCTAAATTTTGATTTTTATTATAACCGCAGCATATTAAGGCAATTGCATAAGGATCTGAGGCAATTATTTCATCAGAAGACAATACTTTTGACTGGTCACCAGTTTTACCAATCGCAGATCGAAACCCAGCGAGTTCAATCTGTTGGGGAACCCAATGACCTGCAGAAAAATAAGGATCAATCCATTCTAAACATAGAATTCGATAATCATACTTTGTTTGGTTTTGTAATTTTTCTTTTGCATTTCGAGCCGTATCGACATGATTTTTTGCGGAGTCAATGGAATGAAGTTCATTACCAAGCATCATAATATCCTCGCAAATACCATCAAATGTTCTTCCATTTAAAGAAATTATTTTTGTAGATGCAGGCAAGGTGCATAAAGTTCCTTTTAGCTCAACTTCAATTTGATTGCTAGATATAGAGCAAACGTCACAAATGCCTTGTGTAACAATGAAGTCAGGCTTTAAATCATTTAGACGTTGGGTATTTATTTGATATAGAGTCGCATTATTTTGAAGAGTTTCACGTACCTGAGAGTCAATTTCAATTTGAGATCGATTAGAATTAATTGACGAAAACGATACTTTCTCTAATTTCCTTGCTTCACTCGGAAAGTTACATTCATGACTTACACCGACCAAATGAGTACCCAGACCAAGTTCGAATATTATTTCGGTAGAACTTGGAGTTAGGCTTAGAATCCTCATTGTTAAAGTTATTCGTGTTCACCATCTTTGCCCCTAAAGAATCTTAAATCATAAATTTGGGGTTTTTTTTCAGCCGTGACAAATACAAACATCGTTATGAAGATTGCAGCAATTAATAATGCATGAGCAATTGCAGTAAAACCAAACACAAAAATACTGTCAACGATGTAAAGTGAAAATACACCACTCCACATAAAAGCAAGAATTTGCATTATCATGTGACGAATTTTAAGATTGGTTATATTTTTTAACGGATTAACATTTGAGTCCATTATCGGTGACCAAAAACCCTTAAATATCTCTACTATTTTCTTCATTCAGTTTTATTGAAATAAAGTTGCTGTATCTTTGACATCCTTTAAAAATTTTTTCCTAACCTTGTCAGCTACAAACGGTACAGCAAAATATCTTTTGTAAAGTATGCTTTTAATACCACATATGTGAAAAACACCTCTTTTCAAGCGTCTTATTGGCAAGTTGAGAAAAAAAGTAGTTATTGCTAAACGAGGAGAGCCATATGTGCAAAATATTATCGCCTTTTTATTTCCTAAATTACCTTGAGGGTAGCCATAGTTGCCTACTAGTTGTTTAAAAGTAAATGCCCATGGAGGAGCTAAAACTTTATCTATCCAGCCTTCCAGAATTGCAGGCATTCTAAAATTCCAAATAGGAGCAATTAATACAATTGTATCACTTTGTTCAATCCTCCTTCGGTGATCTAAAACATCTGGTCCAGGATTACCTCCAGCAAACACAGGATCAAATTTCTCTTTATATAAATCAACCATATCAACTGTATGACCAGCTTTTTTTGCACTTTCAATAAAGGTATCTCTTATGGCTGCATTAAATGAATTATCATCGTAATGGCCGTAAACAATAAAAAATTTTTTAAACTGTCTTTCTCTCATTTTGTATTTTCCTTACTTTCATTATTGTCTGATTCTGTAGCATTTTATTGTAGAAATTTTGTATTTTTGGATAATTTTCAAGAAAATGATCCTCTTCCAACCAGAAAAGCAATGTGAATAAATAAAAATCTGCAACTGACAGTGAATTACCAACAATATATTCACCTATTTTATTTTCTAGATAATTTAAATAGGTTTCCAAGATTGATTTAGATCTATTCATTAAGTCTTCAGTATTTTCATTAGAAACGTAATGATCGGGATGAAAATAAAGAAGGATTGCGGGATAAATTGACGAAGACATGAATGCCATAATTTGATGGAAATAAGTCATTCCATTTTTAGTATCAGGGACCAAGTGGCTTTTCCCCTCAGTTAAATGATAAACAATTGCCAAACTTTCTATTAAACATTCGCCATTTGGTGTCTCAACCATTGGCACTCTGCCAAGGGGATTAACGCTAAGTATGGTTTTGTCACTTTTAAAATTATCACCAATCTCAACAAAATCATATTCAATGGATAGTTCGTGGCAAAGGAACTCAATTATATCAGAGCCCCATTCTGATTTACCGAAGATTTTATATTTCATTATGGATACCCAGCTTTGGCGTACTCCACATTAATTGAATAAATCTTTCCAGATTTCACGGCTTTAGCCTCTTCGGGTTCAGACGCATCAGCAGTACATACAAATAATTTTTTGCCGTCTAATCCACCTAACATACATGCATACGCTCTATTTGGAGTAGCAATCCTATCTGTTATTTTTCCACCTTCTGTATATCTAACTACCTCCGAGGTTGTTGGAGACGCTATCCAGATCCCCATCCTTTCATCTAAACAAATACCATCAGGAACAGGGTAAGGTATGCCTTTGCCTTCTTTTGGAGTAATTTTTAAAAAACGCATGGTTTTTGTGTAGTAATAAAATAGATTAGGCATCATATAAGCCCATATTCTCCGATTAGATAGATTACCATCTGTATCTATATCAAATGCAGTAAGTCTTCCTGCATAGGTTTCACCAATAATTAGTATTTTACCATCAGGTGTAATTACAGTTCCATTTGGAAAGTCTAAATTTGAAGCAGCAATTGAGGGGTTTCCATCAGGATCTACCTTTATAAGAATAGTTGGCTTTATATCTTTTCCGTGATGAATTGACCCAAAATTACCAACGAAAGCATTACCGTTTTTATCGACCACCATGTCATTGCACCTAAAAGGTGTCAGTTTTGACATATCTGCATGCTCAGTAAGATTGCCATCTTTAAACTTTAGTAGCTTTCTATCGAGCATAGAGACAATAATGAGATCACCATTTGGCAACCACCCCAGGCCAGATGGTTGATTAGGTACATCGACTATTTTTTCAACATTCCCCATCTCATCTGCGGTCATTACAGCATGATGGTAAAAATCTGAAAACCAAAGTTTACCATCTTTCCATCTTGGACCTTCAGAAAAGTGAAGGTTATCTGCGATTAATTTGAAATTACTATTCATATTTTGCCTAATTTTATTGGTTATTCTAATTCAAAACTATTATATGGCTATTTACCAGTAAATTAAGTGTATACAGATACTCACTAAATTTTTTTGAGAGTTTAATTAATGTTAAAAGTCACTGATCAAAGGTCAAATAGTGTTGAAAAATTAGGAAATTTACGATTTTTTTGTATATTTTCAAATATGTTAATTTAATTCCACTCTATTTTTTTGTAAATTTAGGTTCACTCCCTTAAAAATTAATCGCTAACGGTCGGAAACACAATTTTTCCCATATTTTCTATTGTTTTCGAATGATTTGAATATATATTTTCGGTGATACTAATACGATTCTAAAATATGGACATAGCGATAGCTGATTATTTACCAATACTAATTTTTATGTTTGTTGCGTTAGCGATTAGCTGTCTATTTGTTTTGGCAAATTTCTTAGTTGCAGTAAATAACCCTGATCCTGAAAAGAATTCTGCCTATGAGTGCGGATTTGAACAGTTTGGAGACTCTAGAATGAAGTTTGATGTTCGTTTTTATTTAGTCACATTACTTTTTATTATTTTTGACCTCGAAGTCGCGTTCCTATTTCCTTGGGCCGTTACATTTGGAACCTTGGGCTTATTTGGTTTTGTTTCAATGATGGTTTTTCTAGCTATTCTAACAATTGGTTTCATATACGAGTGGAAAAAAGGAGCATTGGAGTGGCAATAAATACAAATATTGAAGAGACAAGTCCAGAACTAGAAAGACTAAAGAAGTTGTATGCTGATAAGGGGTTTGTTGTCACCAGTATCAATAACCTTATTAACTGGGCTCGAACAGGCTCTCTGCATTGGATGACATTTGGATTAGCTTGTTGTGCTGTCGAAATGATGCATGTTGGAACACCGCGCTACGACGTTGAGCGTTTTGGCGCAGCTCCAAGAGCATCACCAAGACATGCAGACGTTCTTATAGTGGCAGGTACTTTGACAAATAAAATGGCAGCCGCATTAAGAAAAGCTTACGATCAGATGCCAGAACCTCGATATGTAATCTCCATGGGAAGTTGTGCGAATGGTGGAGGGTATTATCACTACTCATATTCTGTTGTTAGAGGTTGCGATCGAATAATACCTGTTGATGTTTACGTGCCAGGGTGCCCACCTACAGCAGAAGGTCTGCTTTATGGATTATTGCAGTTACAGAAAAAAATAAGAAGAGAAGGCAACATCAAAAGATAATGAGCGAGCAAATTGAAATGGCCAAAGCTGCCATTGAAAAGAACTGTAGACTGAATGATATAGATGTAAACTTAGGGCAGTTACAACTATCGGTTGACCCAGCAAATCTAATACAGGTTATCGATTTTGTTAAGAATGATCCAAGCTGTGAATTTAAGCAAATTACAGATATTGCTGGAGTGGATTTTCCGGAAAATGAAAAAAGATTTGAAGTTATTTATCATTTTCTCAGTTTTGGGTTCAATTTAAGGTTAAGAGTAAAAACTCAGATAAGTGAAGCGGAGTCTTTGCCGAGCATAACATCAATCTTTCCAGCAGCTAATTGGTTTGAGAGAGAAGCATTTGACATGTATGGAATAACTTTCACTGATCATCCTGATTTGAGAAGAATTTTAACTGATTACGGTTTTGAGGGATATCCTCTACGTAAAGATTTTCCATTAACAGGTAATGTCGAAATCAGATATGAAGAAATTGAAAAAAAAATAGTTTACGAGCCTGTTAAACTTCAACAAGATTTTAGAAATTTTGACATTCAAAGTCCCTGGGAAGGAACAAAGTATTTAGATAAGGAAGCAAAAGAAAGTGAGTAATAATAAAACTGTAACTGTTAATTTTGGACCAGTACACCCTGCAGCACACGGAGTTTTAAGACTCATTCTTGATCTAGATGGAGAAATTGTAGAAAGGGCCGACCCGCACATCGGGCTTTTACACAGAGGCACTGAAAAATTAATCGAGCACAAAACTTATCTTCAAGCTATACCATATTTTGACAGACTGGATTATGTCGCGCCTATGAACCAGGAGCATGCCTTTGCATTAGCAATAGAAAAATTGCTTAATGTAGAAGTACCGTTGAGAGGACAATATATAAGGGTTTTATTTGCTGAAATTGGACGTCTCTTAAGCCACCTACTAAATGTTACCACTACAGCAATGGATGTGGGAGCCATGACACCAATCACATGGGGTTTTGACGAAAGAGAAAAGCTGTTAGATTTTTACGAAGAAGTATCTGGATCTAGATTTCATGCAGCTTATTTTCGAGCAGGTGGTGTTCATCAAGATTTACCAGATGGATTAACTGATAAGATATTTAATTTTTGTAATAATTTTCCAAAATCGATTGATGATATTGAAAGCATGTTGACTGAAAATAGAATATTTAAACAACGAAATGTAAATATTGGTAAAGTATCAAAGGAAGATGCCGTTGATCGTGGCTTTAGTGGATTCATATTAAGAGCATGCGGTGTACCATGGGATTTAAGAAAGTCCCAACCGTATGATTGTTACGATAAACTTGAATTCAAAGTTCCAGTTGGTCAAAACGGTGATTGTTATGACCGTTATCTATGTCAGATTGAAGAAATGAGAGAAAGTACAAAAATCATGCTTCAATGTCTTGATCAGATGCCTAAAGGAGAAGTCATCAACAGAGATTCCAAAATTGCAGCGCCCAAAAGGGAAGATATGAAACAATCAATGGAAGCCATAATTCACCATTTTAAATTTTTCACTGAAGGCTTTCATGTACCTGAAGGAGAAATCTATTCAGCCGTTGAAGCTCCTAAAGGTGAATTTGGGGTATATTTAATTTCCGATGGAACCAGCAGACCTTATAGATGTAAAATTAGAGCCCCTGGGTTTGCTCACTTGCAAGCATTTGATTTGCTTTCAAAAGGCCATCTTCTAGCAGATGTCCCTGCAATTCTTGGATCAATTGCAATAGTTTTTGGTGAGGTTGATAGATGAGCAATCAAAAAAATACCTTTGTGTTTAATAAAGAAAATGAAATTAGGGCAAAAGAAATTCTTCTTAAATATCCAACTGATAGAAGGCAAAGTGCAATCATGCCTTTGCTTGATTTAGCGCAAAGACAAAATGAAAACTGGTTGAGCAGGGATATAGTTGAGTATGTAGCGGATTACTTAGAAATGCCTTTTATCAAGGCTTGGGAAGTAGTTACTTTTTATTCAATGTATTACACAAAATACAATGGAAAATATTTGGTACAAGTTTGTGGAACAACACCTTGTTGGTTAAGAGGTTCAGATCAAGTTATAAAAGCGTGTAAAGAAGTTATTTCACCAGAACCAAATACAGTCTCAAGTGATGGTTTATTTTCATGGATGCAAGTTGAGTGTCTTGGTGCATGTGTGAATGCTCCACTTGTTCAAATCAATGACGATTATTATGAAGATTTGACTTACGATACTACGAAAAACGTATTGCAATCTCTTATAGATGGATCGCCACTGAGTATAGGTTCACAAAGTGGCCGTAAAAGTTCAAAGGCAGTGTCATAATGTTAAAAGAAAAAGATAAAATATTTACTAATTTATTTGGTGATGAGCCTTTTTATTTAAAAAATGCACAGGCAAGAGGTGATTGGGATAATACAAAAGAACTTATTAAAAAAGGAAGAGAATGGATAATTGATGAGATGAAAAAATCTGAGTTAAGGGGAAGAGGAGGTGCAGGTTTCCCTACAGGATTAAAATGGTCATTTATGCCTAAAGATTCAAAGCTTACTAATTATCTTGTTGTTAATGCAGATGAGTCTGAACCAGGCACTTGTAAAGATAGAGATATGATACGAAATGAGCCTCACAAGCTTATTGAAGGATGCTTGTTAGCATCTTTTGCAATGAATGCTCATACTTGTTACATTTATATTCGCGGTGAATATTTTAATGAAGCTGTTGTTCTTCAAAAAGCGATTGACGAAGCATACAACGCAGGTTTAATTGGGAAAAATGCTGCCAAGTCGGGTTGGGATTTCGATATATTTTTACATCGAGGCGCGGGTGCATACATATGTGGAGAGGAGACAGCTCTACTTGAAAGCTTGGAAGGAAAAAAGGGCCAGCCAAGACTCAAACCTCCTTTTCCAGCTAATAAAGGTCTATACGGATCGCCAACTACTGTAAATAATGTTGAAACCATAGCTGTTGTTCCCACAATTTTAAGAAGAGGTGGAGAATGGTTTTCATCTTTTGGTCGACCAAAAAATACAGGTACAAAAGTTTTTTGTATTTCTGGTCATGTAAATAATCCTTGCAATATAGAGGAAGAAATGAGCATTCCTCTCAGGGAGCTTATAGAAAAGCATGCTGGAGGGGTAACTGGTGGATGGGATAATCTGAAAGCTGTAATTCCTGGGGGCTCATCTGTTCCACTTATACCAAAATCAACTTGCGATACTGTCCTGATGGATTTCGACTCACTGTCTGCAGTTAAAAGTGGGTTAGGCACAGCTGCTGTAATCGTTATGGATAAAAGCACTGACCTCGTCAAAGCTATCTCTAAGCTATCTCACTTTTATAAACACGAAAGTTGCGGTCAATGTACGCCTTGTAGAGAAGGAACAGGGTGGATGTGGAGAATGATGGAGAAGATTGGAAAGGGTCATGCAAGTTCAAATGATATTGATAAGTTACTTGATGTGACAAAGCAAATCGAAGGCCATACAATTTGTGCGCTTGGTGATGCGGCGGCATGGCCAATTCAAGGATTGTTTAGGCATTTTAGAGATGAAATAGAAGAGCAACTAAAAAAGACTAAGGCTGCATAATGGCAAAAGTAAAAATAAATGGGTCCGAGATTGAAGTATCTGATGGCATGACGATACTGCAGGCATGTGAAGAGGCAGGAATTGAAATACCAAGATTTTGCTACCATGATCGCCTCTCAATTGCAGGTAATTGCAGAATGTGCCTTGTTGATGTGGAAGGTTCACCTAAACCAGTAGCTTCATGCGCGATGCCAATTAACGAAGGCATGTCAATTCATACAAATACTCAGTCTGTAAAAAAAGCTAGAGAAGGTGTAATGGAGTTTTTGCTAATTAATCACCCACTAGATTGCCCAGTTTGTGATCAAGGCGGTGAGTGCGATCTACAAGATCAAACTATTGCTTTTGGTCCTGAAAATTCAAGGTTTGAAGAGAATAAAAGGGCAGTTGAAGAAAAGCACATGGGCCCATTGATTAAAACTTATATGACTCGATGCATTCACTGCACAAGGTGTATCCGATTTGCAGATGAAGTAGCGGGAGTAAATCAATTAGGCGCAGTAAATCGCGGAGAAAATATGGAAATAACAACATATTTAGAAAAGACATTAGACTCTGAGCTATCGGCTAATATCGTTGATTTATGCCCGGTAGGCGCACTTACATCGAAACCGTATCAATTTGAAGCCAGACCTTGGGAATTAAAGAAGACTGAGACCATTGATGTTATGGATGCGGTAGGGTCGAATATTAGAGTTGATACTTACGGGTGGAAAGTGAAAAGAGTACTACCAGTGCTTAATGAAGATATTAATGAAGAGTGGATATCAGATAAAACAAGGTATGCATGCGATGGACTTTTAAATCAACGTCTAGACACACCCTACATAAAAAAGAATAACAAATTAGAGCAAGTTTCATGGGAAGAAACTTTTTCTCAATTAAAAAAACTTGTTATGGACACAGATCCTGATGAAATTGCGTTTTTAGTAGGTGATTTTATTGATTTAGAAACAAGCTACTTAATAAAAAAATTATCGGAAGATCTAAGCATCAAGGCAGTTGATGGAAGACAGGAAGGATGTAAAGTTCCATTCAACCATAGATCTCAGTTCTTATTTAATTCTAAAATTAAAGGCATTGATGAAACAGATTGCATTTTAATGATTGGAACGAACACGCGTGAAGAAGCTTCAATTATTAATTCAAGAATAAGGAAAAGAGTTATTTCATCAAATATTCCAGTTGCACTGATTGGTAAAAATGTGGATCTTACATATAAATACAATCACTTAGGCGATGATATAAATATCCTTATAGATCTTTTAAATGAAAAAAACTCATTTTATAAAAAGTTAACAAATGCCTCAAAGCCAATGATTATTATTGGCCAGTCCGTGTTAAACCGTGAAGACTCATTGCAGATTTACTCACTGCTTGAAACATTTACAGATAAATTCAATCTCATTCAGGAAGATTGGAATGGATTTAATGTATTACAGCTTGCCGCTGCAAGAACAGGTATTCTTGAGATGGGTCTTATACAAAAAAATAAATCATTCGATGATTTGGTTGCCGATGCAGAAAAAGGTAAATTCAAATTAGTGTTTTCATTTGGCGCTGATGAAATCAGTTATGAAAATTTTTCTAATTGTAAAATAGTTTATATGGGCACACATGGAGATAGAGGCGCAAACGCCGCTGATTTTATTTTGCCTGCAGCAGCATATACTGAAAAAGATGCAATTTTTATAAACACTGAGGGGAGAGTTCAATACGCAAATAAAGCAAGTTTTCCTCCAGGTGAAGCCAGGGAAGATTGGAAAATTATTAATCAATTCAGCGAAGTCCTTGAACTAAAATGGTCGTTTTTAGAATTGTATGATGTAAGAGATGAAATGTTTGCCAAGTTTCCTCATCTTAATGAAGACTTTAATGATCAAAATAATGGTTTCGTTAAAATTATTGATAATAAAGCTAATGAAGAAGTAGAAATCATTAATAAGGATACAAGATCAAGCCAAGAAAAAAAGAATGATACAATCAATGGTAACATTAAGAGCTTTGAAGAAAATTCAGCAAAAAAAATATTTAATACAGCTTGGACTGATCTAAATGATCGCCAGAGAGAGTATCTGAGAAAATATAATTATCCTGAGACATGGTCAGAATTTACAGAGCATTATGGCTTTAAAGTTGTTAATGATATTAAGAAGAAGAATAACATCGTGTTGCCCTATGAGGACCAATACGCAAATAGTATCGGAAAAGCTTGGAATGATCTCACGTATAATCAGAAGAAGTGGGCCTATACTAAAAGAAACAAAAATAATTTAATTGGATTAGCAGATGACGCAAACTTTTCACCTGATGGAATTGTTGTTTTAAACGACAATCAGGAGGCGTACTATGCTCAGCCAAAAGAAATTAACTTTAAAATTAAAAACTTAAGTTTCAGTATTGAAGACTTTTATATTAACGATTCAATTACAAGACATTCTAGTACGATGGCCGAATGCAGCCGAGCCAGAAGTGAAGTACGGTCATCAGTAACGGAAAAGGCTTCATAATGATTTACTTAGCTCAAACTTATTTTATCGAAGTAATGACTATTATTCTTTATTGCCTACTTATTTTTATTCCCTTACTTCTGGGTGTTGTAATGGCGTTATATGCAGATAGAAAAATATGGGCAGCAGTTCAAAAAAGAAGAGGTCCAAATGTGGTTGGCCCATATGGTTTGTTCCAAGTTCCTGCGGATGGATTAAAATTTATTTTTAAAGAAATTATTTTACCCGACGGCTCTGACAAAACAGTATTCCTAATTGCTCCCATTATTACTCTTGCTCTATCAATTGCAGCTTGGGCAGTCGTACCAGTTCAGGCGGGTGTAGTATTAGCCAACATCAATGTTGGAATCTTATACATTTTTGCAATTAGCTCTCTTGGTGTCTATGGAATTCTGATGGCAGGATGGTCTTCAAACAGTAAGTATCCTTTTTTTGGCGCTCTTAGATCAGCTGCTCAAATGGTTTCTTATGAAGTTTCCATAGGTTTTGTAATAATAACTGTTTTGCTATGTGTAGGCTCACTCAACTTGACTGAAATAGTAATGGCTCAAAAGACAATGTGGTTTTTTATACCTTTATTTCCAATGTTTATTGTTTTTTTTATATCTGCACTAGCTGAAACGAACAGACCTCCATTTGATCTTCCTGAAGCAGAGTCTGAGTTAGTAGCTGGATATCAAACAGAGTATTCAGGAATGCCATTCGTTTTGTTTATGTTTGGAGAATACATAAATATTTTATTAATGTGCGCAATGACTACTATTCTATTTCTTGGGGGGTGGTTGCCGCCAATTGATATTTATCCATTAAATGCTATTCCTGGATTCGTTTGGTTTTTATTGAAAGTAACTTTCGTTTTTTACTTATTTGCAATGGTTAAAGCATTTGTTCCAAGGTATCGTTATGATCAATTAATGCGACTCGGCTGGAAAGTTTTCTTGCCTTTATCACTTTTTGCAGTTGTAGCAACATCTTCGATATTGTTCTTTTTTAATCTAGCTCCAGGAATGTAATGAAAATAATTAATTTTTTAAAACCGTTCCTTCTTCTAGATTTTTTAAAAGCCTTCTATTTAGCTCAAAAATATTTTTTTAGGAAAAAAGCAACAATCAATTATCCTTTTGAAAAAGGTAAATTAAGCCCTCGTTTCAGAGGTGAGCATGCTTTGAGAAGATATCCGAGTGGTGAGGAAAGGTGTATAGGATGTAAATTGTGTGAGGCTGTATGTCCAGCTCAAGCGATAACAATTGAAACTCAACCTCGCGATGATGGGACAAGAAGAACGCTTAGGTATGATATTGACATGGTTAAATGTATCTACTGTGGTTTATGTGAGGAGTCGTGTCCAGTTGATGCAATTGTACAGGGTCCAAATTTTGAATTTACAACTGAAACGAGAAAAGAACTTTATTATACGAAAGAAAAATTGCTTGAAAACGGTGATAGGTGGGAAACAGTTATAGCTGAGAACTTAGAAGCCGATGCAAAGTATAGATAAATGACAGCTCAATTATTAACATTCTATTTATTTTCAGGGGTTATTTTAATTTCTTCATTGATGGTAATTTCAACTAAAAACCCAGTCCATTCAGTATTATTTCTAATTCTTTCATTTTTGAATGCCGCCGGCTTATTCGTTATTCTTCACGCCGAATTTTTAGCAATGATACTCATAATTGTTTATGTTGGTGCTGTTGCAGTACTTTTTTTATTTGTTGTAATGATGTTAGATTTTAAAACATCAATCAATAAGGATAATATTTTACAATATATTCCGATAGGAATTTTGATAGGTATAGTTTTTATTGCAGAGTTAATAATTGTATTAATTAATACGAAGTTTGACTTGTCAAATATTCAAGTGTTACCAAATCCTCTTTCAGATTTCACTGGTAAGTCTAATACAGAAGCAATTGGCTCAGTTTTGTACACAGACTACATTCTATATTTTCAACTTTCAGGTGTAATTCTGCTAGTTGCAATGATTGGTTCTATTGTATTAACTCTCCGCGAAAGAGAAGGCGTAAAGAGGCAAGTTGTTTCAGAGCAACTACAACGACAGGGCAAAATTGATTTAGTAGATGTAAAATCAGGAAAAGGTGTTGATGTTTAATGATTGAATTAAATCAATTTTTAATTTTATCTGCTTTATTGTTTGCAATTGGCGTTATTGGTATTTTTTTAAACCGAAAAAATGTGATTATCATTTTAATGTCAATTGAAATCATTTTGCTCTCTGTAAATTTAAATCTTATTGCTTTTTCATATTTTTTAAATGATCTAACTGGGCAAATATTCTCTCTTTTTGTACTTACTGTTGCTGCCGCTGAAGCTGCAATCGGACTTGCTATACTTGTGATTTATAATAGAAACGCTGGCAGTATTGAGATTGAGAAAATTAACGCCTTAAAGGGATAATGTTGAATGGCGCATAGTATAATTTTATTACCCTTGATCGGGTTCTTGATTTCTTGTTCGTTATCATTTTTTAAATCTAATAAATTTATTGACCGAGCAGCAGAGATTATCACTTCATTATTTATTACTATTACAGCAATATTTTCGTTTTATATTTTTATTGATAATATTGGGGACCCATCGGTAGTATCAATCAAACTATTTAACTGGATATCCTCTGGTTCATTCAATGCCGATTGGTCAATTTATCTAGATACAGCTACAAGAGTAATGCTTGTAGTAATTACAAGCGTATCAGCGTTAGTTCATATTTATTCAATTGGTTATATGTCTCATGATGATAGTAAACCTCGTTTTATGGGATACTTATCATTATTCACATTTGCTATGTTGATGCTTGTTACAGCAGATAATTTTTTGCAACTTTTCTTTGGCTGGGAGGGTGTTGGACTTGCCTCTTATTTATTAATTGGTTTTTGGTATAAAAAACCAACTGCAAATGCCGCTGCAATTAAAGCATTTATAGTAAATCGCATAGGTGATTTTGGATTAGCTTTAGGTATTTTTACAATATTTATTGTTTTTGGCAGCATCGAATACCAGACAGTATTTAGTAATGTCTCATCTTTTAAGAACGTAAATTTTAATTTTTTAGGTATTGAACTACATGCTTTGACTTTAATTTGTATTTTCTTATTTATTGGCGCTATGGGTAAGTCAGCTCAATTATTTCTTCATACATGGCTTCCTGATGCAATGGAAGGCCCAACACCAGTATCTGCATTAATACATGCGGCAACAATGGTTACAGCTGGAGTATTTCTAGTTGTACGATGTTCACCTTTATTTGATTTGGCTCCTGTTGCTCTGGACTTTGTAGTTTTGATTGGTGCAAGTACTGCATTCTTTGCAGCTACAGTTGGGCTGGTTCAAAATGATATTAAGCGTGTTATTGCATATTCAACTTGTAGCCAATTAGGCTACATGTTTGTTGCAGCTGGACTTGGAGCTTACGGTGCAGCTATGTTCCATTTATTTACACATGCATTTTTTAAAGCACTTCTATTTTTAGGAGCTGGATCGGTTATTCATGCCGTTCATGAAGAACAGGATATAAGGAAAATGGGAGGTATAAGTAATTTTGTTCCAATAACTCAACTAATGATGATAATTGGAACAATTTCACTTATGGGTTTTCCATTCACATCTGGCTATTACTCAAAAGATGCAATCATAGAAACAGCTTATTTATCTAATTCCAATTTCGCAGACTATGCGTATATCTTACTTACTGTTGGTGTTGTGATGACATCTTTCTATTCATGGAGGCTTATGTTTCTTGTTTTCAATGGAAAAACAAGAATGGCTGAAGAAGACCTTAGTAAAGTTCATGAGTCTTCCTCAGTAATGTTAATTCCTCTAATAATTTTAGCAATTGGAGCTTTATTTTTTGGATTTTTATTCAAAAGCTATTTTGTCGGTTATTACAGTGATGTATTTTGGAATGGCTCAATTGTCGTCCACCATGAAGATCACCATTCAATTCCTTTGTTAATATATTATTTGCCTGCAATTTTAGGCATAGTTGGATTTATTATCGCTTGGTTCATGTATATTCGAAAATCAGATATGGCTAAGAATATAGCCGAGTTAAATAAGCCACTTTACAATTTTCTATTAAATAAATGGTATTTCGACGAGTTGTATAATTCAATTTTTGTAAAACCAGCTATGGCAATTGGCCAGATTTTTTGGAAGTTTATTGATGGTTTAATTATTGATGGTTACGGACCTAACGGAATAGCTGCTTTAGTGAGCAGAATATCAATAAAAGCAAAGCAAGTTCAATCTGGATTTATTTACCATTATGCTTTTGCCATTTTAATTGGTCTTTCACTCATTATTACTTTCATAATTTTTAGGTTTTAAAAGATGAGTGAAATTCCAATCTTGAGTATTTTAATCTTTATACCGGTCGTCGGTATATTTTTTATGTTATTGATAAGAAATAATGATGACCAAAGCTCGCAAAATTTAAAACACACCGCCTTATGGATCGCATTTTTAAATTTTATTATATCATTATCTTTACTATTTTCATTTGACTTAAATGACCCAGATTTTCAATTTGTAGAAAAATACGCATGGATAGAAAGTGGTATCAGTTATCATTTAGGTATAGATGGTGTTTCAATTTTATTTGTAATACTGACAACAATGCTTGTACCTATTTGCATACTTGCAAGCTATGAAAGCATTAAATTTTCTGTAAAAGAATATTTAATTTCATTTTTAGCTTTAGAAACTTTTATGATTGGCGTTTTCTGCTCTCTTGATCTTGTCTTATTTTATTTATTTTTTGAAGGAGGTTTAATTCCAATGTTCTTAATCATTGGGATATGGGGTGGAGAAAGAAGGGTTTATTCAACTTTCAAATTTTTTCTTTATACACTTGCTGGCTCAGTATTTATGCTACTTGCAATAATTTATATTTTCATTTCTACAGGCACAACTGATGTTGAAACACTCTTGATGTATAATTTTACTACAAACGAACAATTAATATTGTGGATCGCATTTTTTACTTCATTCATGGTCAAGATACCTATGTGGCCTTTTCACACTTGGCTACCAGATGCCCACGTAGAAGCACCAACAGCTGGATCAGTTATACTTGCGGGCGTTCTATTAAAAATGGCTGGGTATGGCTTTATAAGATTTTCTATTGGTTTTTTTCCGGATGCATCAGAATTTTTTGCGCCATTTATATTTTCTCTTAGTGTCATAGCAATAATAGTGACTTCTCTAATTGCATTAGTGCAAGAAGATATGAAGAAACTAATTGCTTATTCATCAGTTGCTCATATGGGATTTGTAACATTAGGAATATTTACATTTACCGTACAAGGAATAGAAGGTGGCATCATTCAAATGATAAGTCATGGCATTGTTTCTGCTGCATTATTTTTATGTGTTGGCGTGGTATATGATCGTCTTCACACAAGAGAAATCGCAAGATATGGAGGCTTAGTTAGTAAAATGCCTTTTTATTCATTTTCATTTATGATTTTTATATTAGCCAGCCTTGGCTTGCCTGGAACAAGTGGTTTTGTTGGCGAGTTTTTAGTACTTCTTTCTATATTTTCGATAAATACATATTTCGCGATATTTGCGACTACAGGTGTTGTATTGGCAGCCACATATTCATTATGGCTTTATAGAAGAATAATATTTGGTGCTTTAATTAAAGATGATCTATCTGAAATGTTTGACTTAACAAGAAGAGAGATAATTATTTTTCTTCCCTTAATTATCCTTACAATATTCATAGGCTTATATCCGAAACCAATCATAAATATAATTGAACCTTCAACAGAAAAAATTGTAAATCAAATTAAAATGAAATTAGATTAAAATGCAAAGTTTAGTATACATATTACCCGAATTATTTTTATTTATAGTTGCAACAGTTTTGTTAGTGACTGGCTTGTTTTTGAAAAATATAAAGCTTATTAACTTACTTGCTATATTTTCACTTTTAGTCACAGTTATCTTAATTTTAAATCAACCCTTTCAGTCAGCCTTTCTAAATAGTTTTGTCGTAGATGAATTTTCACTAGTTCTAAAAGTTACGATATTAATCGGCTCTATTGCTTCATTGATTATGTTTGTATCAAGTAAAGATGACCTAAATATAAATATTTATGAATTTCCAATTTTAATAATTTTCTCAACCATAGGTATGATGGTGATGGTTTCAGCAAATGATTTGCTTGCAATGTTTATAGGATTAGAGCTTCAATCATTAAGCCTTTATGTTCTTGCGGCTTTGAACAGAAACAGTTTATTGTCATCAGAGGCAGGAATTAAATATTTTATCCTTGGAGCTCTTTCCTCAGGTTTATTACTCTTTGGAATTTCATATATTTATGGATTTTCAGGAAATACAAACTTTAATCTAATCGCTGTAAATATTAACCCCGAAAGTCTGGGTTTAATTATTGGTATAGTTTTTGTATTGGCAGGACTTGCTTTTAAAGTGTCAGCAGTTCCTTTCCATATGTGGACGCCTGACGTTTATCAAGGAGCACCAACTCCGATTACAGGATTCTTTGCCCTTGCTCCAAAAATAGCTGCAATGGGTTTACTTGTTAGATTCTTATTCAATTCATTTGGTGAGATTTATATTGACTGGCAACAAATTATTTTTTTCATATCAATCGCATCGATGATGCTCGCTGCCTTTGCTGCCATTGCACAAACTAATTTAAAAAGACTAATGGCGTATAGTTCAATAGGTCATATTGGATACGCTTTAATAGGTGTGGCCTGTTTTACCGATGAGGGGTTAAGGTCATTATTAATATATTTAATGATTTATTTAATTATGAATATTGCAGTGTTTGCTTTTTTACTGTCTTTAAAAAGAAACGATGGATATTTTGAAAATATTTCAGATTTATCTGGAATGCATAAAAATCATCCTTTAAGGACCATGCTAATTGCCTTGATTATGTTTTCTTTAGCTGGCATCCCTCCTCTAGCTGGCTTTTTTGGGAAATTTTATATTTTCGTTGCAGCTATTGAGTCTGAAATGTTGTTTCTCGCAATCATTGGCGTCGTAGCAAGTGTTATCAGTGCATTTTATTATTTAAGGATTGTTAAGATAATGTATTTTGATGAACCTAAAGAAGAATTTGATGGATCAAGTATCAAATCACTTAATCTGCTTTATTATCCTTCATCAATACTAATTATTATTTTCTTTATTTATCCATCGCCAGTAATAAATATTTCTGAATATGCTATTCAATCAATTATTTAATGTTAGAACAAATTCAATCAGAAGTTATTTTTCATGAAGTAATCGATAGCACGAATGTAGAAGCTAAAAGATTAATTGAAAATGACAAAATAAATAAAGCAACTTGGATTATAGCAAATAGACAAACTTCAGGCAAAGGAAGAAACAATAATAAATGGGTTTCAGAGGTAGGTAATTTTTACGGCTCATATGTCTTGCCAATTAACTTGGATCATAGAAAGATACCATTTATCTCATGTATAACTTCTTTGTCGGTATATGATGCAATTAAAAATTTTTTACCCAATAATGCCCTTTTAAAAATTAAATGGCCAAACGACATACTATATAATGATGCAAAATTAGCTGGAATATTAATAGAAAATTTACTAAGTGAAAGTGCGAGTTTTTCAATAATTGGAATTGGTATAAATTTAAAAAATTCACCAGCAATAAATAATCATAAAACTATTTCTATAAAATCTATAATCGAAAATGAAGTTATGCCAAAAGATATACTTGAAACATTAGACTCCAATATCAATAATTACTTAAATATTCTTAACAGGGATGATATTTCAGAATTAATTGAGTTATATAAAAATAATTGCTGGAAAATGCGAGATCGGGTTCGTTTTTTACAAAATAATATTGAATTTGAAGGTATATTAGATGATATAACGGATACATTTGAGATTCTAATAAAAGTAAATGGAGAGCTTAAGAAATTCAATTCAGGAGAACTGTCATTTAGTTATTAATCATGAAGGTTTTAGTTGATATAGGAAATACAAATGTATTAATGGGGAAATATGACAATTCGAGATTAATTGATCAAGTACGATTTGAAACTAATACAGTTATAAGTTCACCAGATGATATATTGAAATCGCTAAGCATTTTTTTAGCTGATGTAGAATATATTTTAATTTCGGGTGTCGTACCACAAGCTCAAAAAAATTTACGAATTTTGGTCTCAAATAATTTTGAAAATCTATCAATTAGAGAATTAAATACTTCTGACTTAGAGGCATTTATAAAATTCAATGTTATCAACCCAGCTGAAGTTGGAGATGACAGGATCATTAACTCAATAGCGGCTATAGATAAGTATGAACCTCCTTTCATAATTGTAGATTTTGGGACAGCTACCACGTTAGATGTTGTAGATAAGAGCGGTGCATATTCTGGAGGGTTAATTTGTCCTGGTGTCAACTTATCAATAAAATCACTGTCAGATGGTGCAGCGTTATTGCCACTTATAACTTTTAAAAAGCCTGAAACATTAATTGGTAAACATACAATTGCCGCAATGGAATCGGGTATTTATTGGGGGTATATTAGTTTAATCGAGGGCTTGATTGAGAGATTAAAAACTTCTCACGAGTGCCCTAATGCAAAAGCTATAGCAACTGGAGGTTTATCAAAACTATTTGAAAATGACCTTAAATGTATTAACTATTTCGAGAGAGATCTTACTCTTGAAGGTCTTTTAATCGTAAGCAATAAATTACAATGAGCAAAGGTGATAGATTAGTATTTCTGCCTTTAGGAGGCACTGGTGAAATTGGGATGAACATGAATCTCTATGGATACGGTAAAGAGATTGATGACATGAAATGGCTAATTGTTGATGTTGGCATCACATTTGGGGATGAGACCACACCAGGTGTAGACATCATTTTGCCTGATCATGAATTTATAAAGGAAAGAAAAGATAATTTATCAGGAATTATAATAACTCATGCTCATGAAGATCATGTTGGAGGTCTTGCGTATCTATGGCCAGATTTAAAATGTCCTATTTATGCTACTCCATTTACAGCTTCAATAATAAGACTAAAATTTGAAGAAAGAGGATTGAATCATGAAGGTTATTTGAATGTAATAGATCTGTCATCTGAAATACAAATAAAACCCTTTGATATAAAATTTCAAACTCTGACGCACTCAATACCTGAGCCAAATTCACTTATCATAAAAACAAAGCTAGGAAATATATATCATACTGGTGATTGGAAAATTGATGATGATCCAGTTGTAGGAAAAGCTATTGACTTTAATGAACTCAAATCAAACACAAAAGATATTCTTGCAATGGTTTGTGATTCAACAAACGTCTTAACAAAAGGAAGATCTGGATCAGAATCAGAAGTTAAAAATAATTTAACTGAAGTTATAAAAGGGATAAAGAATAGAGTTTTTGTAACATCTTTTGCTTCAAATGTAGCAAGACTTGAAACAATTGCCCATGCTGCAAAGGAGACAAATAGATCTTTAGTCGTCCTAGGCAGATCTATGCATCGCATGATAAGTGTCGCAAGGCAAAATGGTATTCTTAATGATATAGATGTTATCTTATCTGAAAAGGAAGCAGTTAAAAAGAAGAGGGAAGAAGTTTTGTACCTTTGTACAGGCAGTCAAGGTGAACCAAGGGGCGCAATGATGCGAATTGCAAATCAAGATTTTCCTCATGTTGATATTGATTTAGATGATACTATTATTTTTTCATCAAAAATTATTCCTGGCAATGAAAAGAAAATTTTCCAATTGTTTAATCGACTCTCTGAGTTAGGTGCAAATGTGATAACTGAGTATGATGAAAATATACATGTCTCGGGTCACCCATGTTTAGATGAAATGGTTGATATGTATGAAAATATTAAGCCCACAATTTCAGTCCCAGTTCACGGTGAACACAGACACTTAAAAAGACATTCAAATCTTGCAAAAGAAATGGGTGTTAAGTTCCCGATGCTAATTTCTAATGGAGATATATTGCAAATTGCTCCTGGATCCCCATACGTGGTTGATCAGTGTGACTCTGGCAGACAGTACTTTGATGGAAATAGATTAGTAAAAAGTGAAAGTAGTCATATTAAAGATAGAAAAAGAATGGCTTACAATGGCGTATTGAATGTTACATGCATAATTGATCAAAAAATGAATTTAAAAGAAAACCCATTGATTATTAGCAGTGGCATAGTAAGCGATCAAGAATATGAGAATGATGAAATGGTATATTTATTAGAAGAGGAAATTTATAAATTTTTTGAGGATAAGACAAATTTATCAAAAAAAGAAAAAAAACTATATCAAAAGCTTGAGACATTATCGCGAAATTTTATTTTCAAGCATACTCGTAAAAAACCTTTGACAAACATAAGTATTGTTCATATTTAAATAGTATGATTGGAAAATTAAATCACATCGCTATTGCGGTACCAAATATAAAAGAAGCTGCTGAACAATATAAAAATATTTTTGGTGCAAAGGTTTCTGATCCTGTTGAGCAGCCCGATCATGGTGTAACAACAGTATTCATAGATTTAGGTAATACAAAAATAGAATTACTAGAGGTATTAGGTGAGGGGTCTCCAATTCAAAACTTTATAGACAAAAATCCAAAAGGTGGAATGCATCATATTTGCCTGGAAGTTAATGACATTAATACTGCTATAGACAAATTAAACACTCATGAAGTATCAATAACTGGTACTGGCAAACCAAAAATTGGTGCTCACGGTAAACCAGTAGTTTTTCTTCATCCAAAGAGCTGTAACGGAACACTCATAGAGTTAGAAGAAGTATAATTTGGGTATAACTGGCTCAATTATCATTTTTTTATTAATTTGGTGGTTAATTTTTTTCATATCACTCCCAATTAATATAAAAAAAAGCGGGTCAGGAAACTATATAGAAGGGGAAGATCCTGGAGCGCCTAATAATCCACAATTATTTAGAAAATTCTTAATTACAACAGTTGTCTCCATAGTCATCTGGTTTATCATATATAGTTTTCTAAATAATGAAGGCTTTCTGATGTATATCTTAAAGCTTTTTTACATAAATGAAGTTATCTAATTATTTCCTCCCTGTATTAAAAGAATCTCCAAGTGAAGCAGAAATTGTTTCTCATAAACTTATGCTGCGTTCTGGTATGATCAGTCAATCAAGTTCTGGGATTTACTCTTGGCTGCCTCTTGGGTTAAAGGTTTTAAAAAAAATCGAAAATATCGTCAGAGATGAACAGAATAAGGCGGGAGTTAATGAAATATTAATGCCAACTATTCAACCCGCAGATTTATGGAAAGAAAGTGGACGATATGAAGATTATGGAAAAGAAATGTTAAGAATTAATGATCGTCAAGAAAGAGAAATGCTATATGGTCCGACAAACGAAGAGCAAATAACAGATATATTTAGAAGAAATGTTAAATCCTATAAAGAGCTTCCAATGCTGCTCTACCATATACAGTGGAAATTTAGAGATGAATTAAGACCAAGATTTGGAGTAATGAGAGGTAGGGAATTTTTAATGAAAGATGCTTACTCTTTCGATATTAATGCAGCGTCATCAGAAGATACTTATAATCGTTTTTTTATTTGTTATTTAAAAACATTTGCAAGATTAGGTCTCAAAGCAATACCTATGGCTGCTGATACAGGGCCTATCGGGGGAGATCTCTCGCATGAATTCATAATTATTTCTAATACTGGGGAAAGTGATATTTATTTTGATAATAATATACTGAATGAAGGAAATAAGATTTCTGACATTAGCTATGACGACGACCTAAATTCAATTGTTGAAAAATTTAAAAGTTATTATTCTGCTTCAGATGAGAAACATGACAAGGCTAGATTTGATGAAATAGTTCAAAAAGAAAAACAAATGAATTCAAAAGGAATTGAAGTGGGTCACATATTCCATTTTGGAACAAAATATTCAAATTCAATGAAGGCAAATGTTTTAGATTCTGATGGAAAAGAAAAAACGGTACACATGGGATCATATGGAATAGGAATTTCACGTCTAGTGGGAGCTATAATAGAGTCCTCTCATGATGAAAGTGGAATAATATGGCCTGATGCAGTGTCACCATTTAGACTTGGTATTATAAACTTGAAAACAAAAGACGATGAAGTCTCCTCAATTGCCAATAAAGTTTACAATCAAATTAATGATAAATCTGAAGTTTTATTTGATGATAAAAATGATAACGCAGGAGTAAAATTTTCTAGAATGGATTTAATAGGTTTACCAAATCAAATTATAATAGGAAGCAAAGCTGTGTCTGAGGGTATAGTTGAGTATAAAAATAGAAAAAGTAGAGAAACAGAATTCATTAACCTAGACAAATTAGGTGAGCTTCTAAAAGAAATGAACGTTTAAACAAAGTGCCATTTTATTATTTTGAGAGATTTATAGCTTTTAGGTACCTGGTTCCTTTGAGAAAAGGTGGGTTGTTATCAGTCATTTCATGGCTATCATTTATTGGGATTTGTATTGGCGTTGCAACATTAATAATTGTGATGTCTGTAATGAATGGTTTTCATGATGAACTAAAAAAAAGAATTATTGGTTTTAATGGCCATATTTATATTAAAAATATAGAGCCATACTTTGAGAATGATAAAAACCTTTCTGAAATTAAGGAAATATTATTTATTGATAGAAATATATCTCTTCAAGCCTTAATAAGTTCAGCTAATAAGAGCAGTGGAATAGTTATCAAATCGATCAATGATGAGAATATTAAATTTTACGAAATTGTTGATAATCTAAACAATGATAATCTGCTTACTGCTAATTCAATAATATTAGGTGAAGAACTAGCCTTTTCCTTAGGTGTATTACCTGGAGACACAATAAAAGTCACTTCTTCTTCAATGATTTCTACTCCACTAGGTCAAATTCCAAGATCTCACAAAATGAGAGTATCGGCTACATTTAGTTCTGGTATGAGTGAATATGACAAAAATTTTGCATTTACTTCACTTGCAAATGTTCAAAAACTCTTGAGTCTCAATAATGAGATATCAACCATTGAGATACATTTAAAAGATATCAATGATGTAGAAAAAGTTAAGAGTGATTTACTTAAAATTTATAATGATGATTATTTAGTAAAAGATTGGATTGATCTAAATAGTTCTTTTTGGGAAGTGTTGGCAACAGAGCGCGAATTAATGTTCTTTGTGTTATCACTTATTATCATAATTGCTGCATTTAATATTGTCACGAGTCTGTTTATTTTAGTGCAAAATAAAAATAGAGAAATAGCAGTTCTTAAAACAATTGGCAGCAGTGATAGCTCAATTTTAAGAATATTTTTGCTAGTCGGTACTTTTATAGGTTTTAGTGGAACAATCATAGGCTCTATTCTTGGAATACTTTTTACAATAAATATTGATACAATTAGAAATTTACTAAATTCAACATTCAATTTAAATTTATTTCCATCTGAGTTTTATTATCTTGATAAAATGCCAACTAGTATTGATTTGACACAAATTATACTAATTATTTTCTTTTCATTAATTATATCAATAATAGCAACTGTATATCCAGCTTATAAAGCTTCTAAGACAGAAATTAGAGGAATACTAAATAATGTCTGAATCAATTCTAATTTTAAAAAACATTTCAAAATCTTACCATCAAGCTAATAATAGCTTATCAATTTTAAAAAATATTTCTCTAGAAGTTACGAGTGGTGATTTTATTGCAGTTACAGGTCCTTCAGGTTCAGGAAAAACTACTCTACTTAACGTAGTAGGGTTACTAGATACATCCGACGAAGGCACTATCTCATTCAATGGTAAGGATCTTACGAATTTAAATAGTGAACAGAAGAATAAATTTAGAAGAAATAATTACGGATTTATCTATCAGAACTATAACTTATTGGAAAATTTTAATGCAATAGAAAATGTTGCATTACCGCTAATCTTAAATGGATACAGTAAGGATGAGGCGACACAAAGGGCTAAAAATATAATGAAGGTATTTATGATTGAAGATAGATCCTTACATTTCCCAAATTCATTGTCAGGAGGAGAGCAGCAGAGAGTGGCAATATCAAGAGCTTTAGTAAATAATCCAAAATTTATAATTGCCGATGAGCCAACTGGCAATTTAGACAGTAAGAATTCTGATTTGGTGTTTAACTATTTAAAAAATTATGTCGAATCAGAAAGTATGACACTAATTATAGCTACTCACGATGAAGAGTTGGCTTCTAAGGCAAATAAAAGGATAAATTTATAAGTGAGCGACTTTATTCATTTAACAAATAAAACAGAATACTCTTTATCAGAAGGTGCTTTACCTATAGCGCGTCTATCAGAACTTTGTCAGGCTTTTAAAATGCCAGCTGTAGGTATCACTGACACGAATAATATGTTTGGAGCTTTGGAATTTAGTGAGAAAGTATCAAGTGTCGGAGTTCAGCCCATAATAGGATGTAATTTAAAAATCAAAACACCAAAAAATTATCTTCATGAAAATATTGAAGAAGAAGATCTTCATTTCTTTCTAAATATATTTTCTAAGAATGAGGTTGGTTATAAAAATTTATTAAATATTATTTCAAGAGCATACATGAATCATAAAGAAAATGCTTACGTAGATATTGAACAGTTGTACAAAAATAAAGAAGGCCTACTAGTTCTTTCAGGTGGAAATAACTCTATCTTAAAATATTCAAATGGTAATAGCATTACTTCACAATCTGCATCATTTGTTGCTGACTTTAAAAAAGAATTTATTGATAATTTTTACATAGAAATTCAGAGAATTGAAGGAAATGATTATAGAATTGATGAAGAAGTTATCCTTAATTTGGCATACGATAATGATATTCCAGTTGTTGCAACTAACGATGTTTACTTTGAGGGACCTGATCATTTTGAAGCACATGATGCTCTAATGTGTATTGAAAAAAAACTTTTTATTTCTCAAAAAGATAGAAAAAAGTTGTCAAAAAATCACTATTTTAAGTCTCAAAATGAAATGCAAGAACTGTTTTCAGATATTCCGGAAGCATTATTTAACACAATTGAGATTGCGCAAAGGTGCTCTCATAGACCTAAAATAAAAATGCCAGTACTTCCATCTTACGATAATGATGATAATCAAGAAAAAAAATTATTAATAGAACTATCTCATAAAGGCCTTGAGCAAAATCTCACTCAAAAATTTATGAGTGAACAAATAGATAATAATTTAAAATTAAACATAAAAAAGGAATATGAGGAAAGATTAGAAAAAGAGTTAAAAATAATTATAGATATGAAATATGAAGGATATTTTTTAATTGTTTCGGATTTTATAAGATGGGCAAAAGATAATGATATACCGGTTGGTCCTGGAAGAGGGTCTGGGGCAGGTTCCTTGGTTGCATGGTGTTTAAAAATTACTGATCTAGATCCAATTAAATTTGGTTTAATTTTTGAGAGATTTTTAAATCCAGAGAGAGTTTCTTTGCCTGATTTTGATATCGATTTTTGTCGTGATAATAGAGATCGTGTGCTCGATTACGTACATCAAAAGTATGGGAATAACCATGTTGCTCAGATAATTACTTTTGGAAAACTACAAGCTCGCGCAGTAATTAGAGATGTAGGTAGAGTTCTTGGCATTCCATATGGTCAGGTAGATTATCTTTGTAAATTAATGCCTTTTGATCCTTCAAGACCCATGACATTGCAACAATACATTGATGAAGAGCCTCGATTAAAAGAGGAGGCAAATAAAGATGATAAAATTGCAAAGTTATTAGACATATCTCTAAAATTAGAAGGTCTTAAAAGACATGCATCAATTCATGCAGCTGGGGTAGTAATTTCAAAAGAGGAAGTATTCAAAGATGTCCCACTATACAGTGACCCAGACTCAAATATTTTTCTAACACAATTTGATATGAAATGGGTTGAAAATGCGGGTTTAGTAAAATTTGATTTTTTAGGTCTCAAGACACTAACGCTAATTGATAATTGTACAAAATTGGTAAAATTAAGTAATCCTGATTTTAATATTGATAACATTAAATTAAATGATCAAGACACTTATGATTTATTAAGTACTGGTGAAACAACAGGCATTTTCCAGTTAGAGAGTGCGGGCATGAAGGATACTCTTAAGCAGCTTCAACCAGATAAATTTGAAGATATTATTGCTATTGTTGCACTTTATAGACCTGGTCCTATGGCTAATATACCAAGCTACATAGAAAGAAAGCATGGCAGAGAAAAACCTGACTACATACATCCTTTATTAGAAGACTTATTAGAAGAAACTTATGGAGTCGTAATTTATCAAGAACAGGTAATGGGGGTAGCTAGAGAGTTATCAGGATACTCAGATGGTGAGGCAGATTTGCTAAGAAGAGCAATGGGAAAAAAAATACAAAAGGAAATGAACGCTCAAAAACAAAGGTTTATAAATGGTTGCTTAAAAAAAGATATAACGTCAAATGAAGCGCATACTATTTTTGAATTATTATCTAAATTTGCTGACTATGGTTTTAATAAAAGTCATGCTGCAGCATATGCTGTAATAGCATTTCAAACAGCCTATCTAAAAACTCATTATCCAATAGAGTTTTTTGCAGCTTCCATGTCATTAGATATTAACAATACAGATAAAATTTCTATTTTTCAGCAAGAGTTGATGCGTCTAAAAATTAAATTAGCCCCACCTAGTGTTAATTACTCAGGACCAAATTTTTTAAGAAATAATGACTCAATTTTATATGCGCTAGGAGCAATTAAAAATGTGGGTGTTGAGTCAATGAAGGATTTATACAATGAAAGAAACGAAAACGGTAATTTTCGTGATCTCAACGATTTTATAAATAGAAACAATACCTCAGTAATTAACAAAAAAACAATTGAAGCTCTATCTTGCGTAGGAGCATTTGACGAGTTCAACATAAGTAGAGCGGCTGTATTTAATCAAGCCTCAGAAATTGTAAAGTATCATAAGTCTAAAAATAGCAATTCCATAGATCATCAAAAAGATATGTTTGGCGATATGAACATATCAAGTTTTAATTTAACAGAGGAAGAAGAGTGGAATTCAAATTATAAACTAATGAAAGAATATGAGATGTTAGGTTTTTATTTATCGGGTCACCCTTTGTCGACACACAAAAAAAACTATAAATCTTTAATGTTAAAAGAATATTCAGAAATCAAAGAAAACTCAGAACTGCATAATCAAAAAGATCTTCTTTTGGGTGGTACCTTACTTTCTAAAAAAGAAAAGAGATCAGCCAGGGGTAATAATTATGCATTTTTAAACTTTTCTGACCTGTCATCAATTTTTGAGCTAATTATATTTGAAAGTAATCTTAGAAAATACCGTGAGCTACTTTTAGAAGGTGAGTCATTTGTGTTAGGTGTAGATTTTTCATCACAAAATGGAAGTTTAAGAGGGGAGCTCAAAAAAGTATTTAGTTTCGAAGAAGTTGAAAAGCTTAATAATACAAATAATTTTAACAGCAGAAAAAATCACAAACTAAACAATCATACACTTAAAATTTATGCCGATAGAAGCTTTTCAAAGGATGAGTTAGCAAAATTAAATTGGGTTAAAGGGCATAATAAAATAGAGATTATCATTAATAATCAATTACTTAAGATTCCTGGTGAATTCAATATTACCTCAGAGATGATTGATAAGATGAAAAACCTTAACGGCGTAATGAAAATAGATTTTGTTGAATAAGTTGTTGTAAAGCTTGATTATTTAATATAATTACATTCAAAATATCACACAGCGATAGCTAATGCTGTCCGGTCCTTAATCAGGTCAAATTGCTGTGGATGAATAACCGGAGAAAAAAATGACTATACCAAATATTAATTTAAAAGAGCTTGTTGAAGCTGGAGTTCATTTTGGCCATAAATCGCAAAGATGGAATCCAAAAATGCTTAAGTTCATTCATAGTACAAAAGAAAATATTCATATAATAAATCTAAACTATACAGTGCAGATGCTGAGTGAAGCACTTAAAGTTATTGATGATGTGGTTTCAAAGGGTGGAAAGATTTTATTTGTAGCTACGAAAAAACAAGCAGCAGGTAAAATTGCAACTTTAGCAAAGGAAACTAATCAGTTTTATGTGAATCACAGGTGGTTAGGCGGAATGCTTACCAATTGGTCAACAATTACTAAATCGATCAAAAAAATGAAAGAACTTGAAGTACTAAAATCTAATCCTGACAATGAATTCACAAAGAAAGAAATATTAAAAATTACTAATCAATATGAAAAGTTAGTAAGGTCATTAAGTGGAATTAGTGAAATGAAAAAATCTCCCGACTTAGTATTTATTATTGATACTAAACTAGAGCACATAGCTGTTTCTGAAGCAAATCTATTAAATTTACCAATTGTTGGAATTGTTGATACAAATTGTGATCCAGATAAGATAGATTACCCCATACCAGGTAATGATGATTCACGTAGATCTATAGATTTATATTGTTCACTTATTAAAGAAACAATCAATTCATCTACTAAAGAAATTGATTTTGAAATCAATTCTAATAATAAAGAAGAGATTTCTGAGCCTGATGTGAAAAGTGTTAGTGATAATTCTGATAATAAGAATATTTCTGACCCTGAGGACTCTAAGAATGACAGTTAGTGCAAAAGAAGTTCAAGAATTAAGAAAAATGTCTGGAGCAGGGATGATGGAGTGTAAGTCAGCTTTATCTGATTCAGGAGGCGACATTACTCAAGCATTTAAATTATTAAGAGAAAAAGGAATTGCAAAAGCTGAGAAAAAATCTGGTAGAGACGCCAATGAAGGTCTAATTGGAGTCAAAGTTCAGTCAGATAAAGCATCTATAATTGAATTAAATTCAGAGACTGATTTTGTCTCTAGAAATTCTGAATTTCACAGTCTTGTGAACTCGATTTTGGATATATCTATTGACGACAAAGATAATACATTAGCTAGCAATGAAAATGTTACTGAGCTAATAAGTGCCGCTGTAGGTAAGATTGGAGAAAATATAGTTCTAAGAAGATCAAGTCATCTCAGTGGAAACATTCATAGTTATGTTCATAACAGTGTAGGTCAAGGCTTAGGCAAGATTGGCGTTCTTTTAAAATTAAATACTGATAGTGATCAAGTATCTGAAATAGGTAAAAACCTATGTATGCATATTGCAGCTTTGAATCCTAAATCAATTTCCGAAAAAGACCTTAGCAATGAATTAGTAAACGCAGAAAAAGAAATAATAAAACAACAACTAAAAGATAGCGGCAAACCTGATAATATTCTTGAAAAAATGCTGGAGGGTAAATTAAAAAAGTTTTTTGAGGAAAACACATTACTGGGCCAAAAATTTGTAATTGACCCATCGCTAAATGTTGAAGACTACATAAAGCAAAGCGCAGAAAGAAATAATTGTAAAATTTCTGTAGATCAATTTATTAGATACGAATTAGGCTCATAAAAGATGCCCAAAAAAAAGTTAAACCGGATATTAATTAAATTATCTGGTGAGTCTCTTATGGGTAATAACAAATTTGGAATTGATTTAAATACCGTTAAACAGATTTCAAATGATTTGCTCTCATTAAAAAAATTAAAAATACAAATATGTGTTGTAATTGGTGGTGGAAATATATTTAGGGGTTTAGCAGCTTCTGCAAAAGGCATGGATAGGGCCAGTGCAGACTATATGGGTATGTTAGCCACAGTTATGAATAGTCTTGCTTTGCAAAATTCATTAGAAAAATTAAATGTTGAAACTAGGGTTATGTCTGCATTTCCAATTCAATCTATATGCGAAACATACATCAGAAGAAAAGCAATAAGACATATGGAAAAAAACAGAATTATTATATGTGCAGCTGGAACTGGTAATCCATATTTTTCTACAGATACTGCTTCAGCTCTCAGAGCTGCAGAACTTGAATGTCAAGTTATATATAAAGCTACTCAAGTGGATGGTATCTACGATAAAGATCCGAATATATACAAGAAAGCAAAAAGATTTAAAAAAATATCATATATAAACTATTTGTCGAAGAATCTTAAAGTTTTAGATAGTGCTGCAGTAAGTATTGCAAGAGACAATGAAATTCCTATAAAAATATTTTCAATTTTACAAAATAATTGTTTCAAAAACGTATATAATAATAAACAACAATATTCTGAGATTAACAATGTATGATATAATTAAAGATGATATTACAAGCCGTATGGACTCTTCAATACAGTCCTTTAAGTCAGACATGCAGGGTATACGTGCCGGAAGGGCATCGCCAAGTATGCTGGACTCAATTAAGATTGATGCGTATGGACAGAAAATGAATATTAACCAGCTTGGAAATATAACAACACCTGATCCTCGGACGATAAATATTGATATTTGGGATAGTGCTAACATATCACTTGTCGAGAAAGCATTAAGAGAATCTGATTTAGGAATTAATCCTATGATTGAAGGAAATCTAATTAGATTGCCTCTACCACAGCTCACAGAAGAAAGACGTAGTGAATTTCTAAAAATGGCTAGTAAAATATCAGAAAATACAAAAGTTGCTGTTAGAAACATTAGAAGAGATGGCATTGAACAAGTGAAAAAATTAGAAAAAGACAAAGAAATTGGACAGGATGATTCTAAAAAGTATCAAGAAAACATCGATAAAATTACTGCAGATCAAATCAAAAGTATCGATGAAATCCTAAAAAATAAAGAAGAAGATTTAAAAAAAATATAATCTTAAGTGAGCTCAACTAAATTATCAAAAAAAAAGATCAACCATGTCGCTATTATTATGGATGGTAATGGTAGATGGGCAAAAAAAAATAATCTCCAAAAAAAAACTGGCCACAAATACGGAATTCAGAATTGTATTTCTTTATGTCAGAGCTTAAGAAATTTAGATTATAAACTAAATGAAATTTCTTTTTATGTATTTTCAGCTGAAAACTGGAGAAGAAACCCTTCTGAAATAAAAAATTTATTTAATCTTATAACTGAATTTTACAAAGATTTTAGTTCAACAGCTAATGATAACAATCTTAAAATAAGACATTATGGAAGTAGAAAAAAATTATCAAAAAAATTGTTAAGTATAATTGATGAAGTCACTGCGATCACTAAAGACAATAAGGGGACTATAGTAAATTTATTATTTAATTATGGATCAAGACAAGAAATGATTGACGCAGTAGATAAAATAAAAAAACTTAAAAACCCATCCAAAAATTTAAGAGATTATTTCTATATTCCTGAATCAAATGACCCAGATTTTATTATAAGAACTGGTGGACATATCAGATTAAGTAATTTTATGTTATGGCAGAGTGCTTATGCTGAATTGTACTTTACAAAAGTTTTATGGCCTGATTTTAAGATAAGTAATCTGAACAGGGCTCTTGATCAATTAATGAAAAGAAAACGAAATTTTGGTCAATGAATGAGTGATTTTTTTACAAAAGAGCTACTCTATCGATTGGGGTCTGTTATTGTTTTTGTTCCATTAGTTATATTGCCTCTTATTTACAATAATTATTTTTCTGTAATCGTTTTCCTTTTTATAACATCGATCATTTGTCATGAGATTAATCAAATGAAAAATAAAAACAGAAATTATTTAATATTTAATTTATATTTGGCAGTTACAGTATTGTCTTTTTTCTTATTTTTATTTTTGTTAATTACTGAAATTGTTTCATTACTTTTTATATTAGCTACTATTGCCACAATTTGGCTTTTTGACACATTCTCTTACATAGGGGGAAAAATCATTGGAGGCGCTAAATTAATGCCTAAAATTAGTTCGGGTAAAACCGTAAGTGGATTAATAGCAGGTATATTCATGACAGTATTTCTTATTCAATTATTGTTTTATTATTTAGAAATTGAATATAAATTTTCAATTTATTACACAATATTTATTATCGCTTTATCTTTTATTGGGGATACAGTTGTTTCAATGCTAAAACGATACGCATCTATAAAAGACTCAGGAAAAATTATGCCAGGACATGGTGGATTACTGGATAGATTTGACTCATTTATAGTGGTATTTATTTTTTTTGGATTAGCTAATTTGTTTATATGAAAAAAATTAATACTATCATTTATGGCGCAACTGGTAGTATTGGTTCGTCAACTTTATCAATAATAAGTAAAAATCTAAAAAAGATAAAAGTTGAAGGAATTACTTGTGATCGAAATGTTAGTAAACTTATAAAAATTGCAAATACTTTTAAAGTAAAAAAAATTGGATTTAACGAAAAATCTCTAAATAATAATAAACATAATCTAAAAAAATATAATACATTTAATGACATATCACTTTTTCATAATATTATTTCAAGTAAAACAGACATTATTATTTTTGCTATAAGTGGTTTGGCAGGTATAGATCTATTATCGAAAGTTTTAATGTCAGGTAAAAAGGTCGGTATTGCAAACAAGGAATGCATTATAACAATTGGCAATAAGTTTCATTATATTTCAAAAAAATATAATACAAAAATTATTCCATTAGATTCTGAGCATAATGCAATTTATTATTTGCTTAAACATAATCTAGGTAAGTATAATTCAATAACAATTACTGCAACAGGCGGTCCATTTATTCATTATAATAGTAAACAACTAAAAAATGTTACTTTGAAACAAGCTATAAAGCACCCAGTTTGGAAAATGGGAAAAAAAATTTCAATAGATTCTGCAACTATGATGAATAAAGCATTGGAAATTATAGAGGCAAAATATTTATTTAATCTAAAAAATGATCAAATAGATGCCATTATTCATCCTCAAGCGATTATTCATGCATTAATTAATTACGAAAATGGAGTAAGTACAGCAATTCTTAATAAGCCGGATATGCGAATACCAATTTCTTCAATTTATTTTGATTTCAACAAATCTTTAAATTCGGAAATAGCAGTTAATTTATCTAAGTATAATAATTTAGAATTTATACCAATTGATACTAAGAAATTTCCTGCAATTAGACTCGGTTACGAAGTTATGAAAATGGGTGGTTTAGCTCCTCATGTATTTAACTATTTAAATGAACTATTGGTGGATCTATTTATCAAAAAAAGGATAAAATTCATTGATATTGTGAGACTTAATGAAGTCAATCTTGACATAATATTCAGTAAAAATCCTAATATTAAAAACCCAAAAAAAATTGACATAAAAAATATAAATAATTGGATTGATAATAATTTATATATTGGTAATTAAGTTAAGTTATGTTCAATATTTTTAATTTAAAATTTTATTTAATTTTTATATATTTTACTTTACTCACTATCAATATTCACGCAAATAATGATACGATAGACATTATTGACGTTGAAGGCACTCAAAGAATTGATATTGAAACAGTAATATCTTACTCAAAAATCAATATTGGAGATAATTATACAGAGGAGTTGGGCAATCAAATATTAAAAGACTTATTTGAAACAAATCTTTTTTCAAACATTGAAATTTCATTTGAGAACAATTCTTTGCGAATATTAGTTAAAGAAAATCCAACAATTAATCTTGTTAAATTTAAGGGTAATCAAAAAATTAAAGATGAAGATTTGCTAATAGAAATATCTCTTAAGGAAAGATCAGTTTATTCACGAAGTAAGGTTAAAAAAGATACTGAACGAATGCTTTCCCTATATCAAAGATCAGGCAGATTATCTACTGAAATTATTCCTACCGTTGAATTACTTGAAAACAATAGAATAAATTTAACATATGAAATAGAAGAGTCAGACATTGCAGAAGTATCAAAAATAATAATTCTTGGAAACAAAGTTTTTACATCTTCCAAAATTAAATCAATTATGAAAACTAAAGAAAAAACATTTCTTCGCTTTCTGTCCTCAGCGGATAAATACGATCCAGACAAATTGGAATATGATAAACAGCTTGTAACGGAGTTCTATAACAATAATGGCTATCCAGAATTTACATTTACCTCATCGATTGCCCAATTATCACTTAGTAAAAACGATTTTGAAATCATACTATCCGTTGACGAGGGCGAAAAGTATAATTTTGGCAAAATAGACGTTACTAGTGAGCTAAAAAAGATGAATGTTGAAATAATAAAAAGCTCATTACCATTCACCTCTGGAGATTTATATAATGGCAATCTTATCAAAGACTCTATTACGAAAATAAAAAATACTGCCGAGTTAAGTGGTTATACATTTATAGATGTAAGTCCAAGGTTAAAAACTGACAGCGATAATATGCTAGTAGATATTAACTTTGAAATAAATGAAGGGCCAAGAGTCTATGTTAATAAAATCGATGTAATTGGAAATACAAGAACCATTGATAAAGTTATTAGAAGAGAAATTTCTTTATCAGAGGGCGATGCTTACAATAAATTTGCTATAAACTACTCAAAAGACTCTGTAAGAGCTCTAAACTATTTTTCAAAAGTCGAAATAAAAGATGTTCGAACTAAATTTCCAGATAAAATTGATTTAGAAATAAAAGTAGAAGAAAAGAATACAGGTGAGGCCTCATTGGGAGCGGGTTATTCAAGTGCTACATCAACCTCCTTAAACTTAGGGCTAAAAGAAACTAACTTTTTAGGACGAGGGCAAAAAGTAAATTTTACCTCAAGTTTTTCAAATGTTAGAAATACTTATGATATTTCATACACTGAGCCATATTTTAATAATAAGCAGTTAGCTTTAACAGGAAGTTTGTATAGTAATTTTACTGACCCATCATCCGTTAACTATGAAACTGAAGATTTAGGTATCGGTTTTAAAGCGCAGTTTCCTCTATCAACCAACACATTCTTAGATACAAGATATTCTCTTTTTACTTCAAAAATTAGAGCTGACTCTGGAGCAACTAATTATGAAAAACTACTTGCAGGAACAGATACTATCTCCACTGTAGGATACTCGCTTACATACGATAAAAGAAATAGTAGGTATAAGCCCTCTAGTGGTTTTGTTTTTGAAATTGATCAAGATGTTGCTGGATTAGGAGGTACAAGCTACTATATAAAAAATAGTATCGATTACAATATATATAAAAGATTAAGTGATGAATTAATTGGTGCATTTAAGCTAGAAGCTGGAAACTTAAATGGATATAACGGCAAGTACGCACCATTAGCATCAAATTTTAAATTAGGAGGAAAAAGATTAAGAGGGTTTAAATCTGGTAAAGTTGGACCAAGAACTGGAAATTCATACACAGGGGGTCAATATTACTATTTGACATCTGTTGAAACAAATATTGATTTTAATTTAGATACTTTTGATATAACAAGTACATTGTTTATAGACGTTGGAAGTGTATGGGGATTAGAAAACCCGGCGTATTCAGCAATCAATGATGACCATGAGGTTAGGTCGTCGTTGGGTGCGAATTTTAACTGGGACTCTGCAATTGGACCAATAAACATAATATATGCAAGAATCCTAGAGAGTGAAATAGGAGATACTACTGATAATTTATATTTTGATATAGGATATAATTTTTAAATGAAATTAAGACAAACATATAAATATTTTGTAAGCATAGCTATTTTTATGCATATTCTAACTACTTCTTTACCAGCTGATGATTATCCAAAATCAATTATTGGTGTAATAGATCTTAATTATATCTTGTCTGAAGCAGATGCAGCAATAGATGCAGCCAAGCAAATTGAAAAAATTGCTAAAAAGATTGAGGAAGACATTAAACAAGATGATCAAAACCTTATTAATGAGCAAAATGAACTTATAGAGTCTCAACAAATCATGGCTCCTGCAGCTTTTGATGAAAAAAGAAATGAGTATGAAATAAAAGTGCAAAACTACAATATTACTAGACAAGAAAAATTGATGTCTATTGATCAATTGGTTAATGAATCAAGAAATAATGTGCTAAGTAGTCTTAAACCTATTCTTGAAGATCTTTCAAACAAAAAAGGAATAACCATTTTGCTCGAAAAAAATTCAGTTTTATTGAATGCTGAGAATATGGATATTACAGAAGAAGCATTAAAAATCTTAAATAAAGAACTCCCTAAACTTGAAGTATTAGTAAACTAGATAAAATGAACCCTAGTTTTTTTAAAAAATTAGGACCGATAAATATGGGTTCAATTAACTCTGTAATTGAATGTCAAACTAGAAATATACCTGATAATGAAAAATTTACTAATTTCATTGGAATTTCAAATGCAAACAAGAATTCATTATCTTTTTTGTACGATAATGAAACATTCTCAAATGATTTATCAGATAACGTAGCATTGATTTGTAGTGAGAAAAAAGCTAAATACTTAAACACTAACCAAAAATTAATCATTGTTGAAAATGTACAAATGTGTGTTGCAAAAATCTCTAATATTTTCTACAGAGATTATAATCCTTTTGAAATAGAAAATTTTAAGCCCCCTAAAATTGGTAAAAATTGTGTACTAGGCAGTAACGTTACCATTGAGAAGGGTGTAATTATAGGAAACAATGTAAGAATAAATCATGGCTCAATCATTAAGCATAATTGTATAATAGGAGATAATTCTAATATTGAATCAAACACAGTTATAAGAAATTCCATTATTGGCAAAAATGTTAGTATAGGGAATAATACTTCAATTGGACAACGTGGGTTTGGCTTCCATTTAAGCAACAAAGGTAATGATTATATATACCATGCAGGAAGAGTATTACTTCAAACAGGTGTGTCCATTGGTTCAAACTGCACTATTGATCGAGGAAGTTTTAGTGATACAATAATCGGGGAAAATACCTTCCTTGATAACCTTTGTCATGTAGCTCATAATGTCCAAATAGGAAATAATTCGGCATTTGCTGCAATGACTGGAATTGCTGGGAGTACAAAAGTTGGAAATAATGTTTTAACTGGTGGTCAAACTGGTATCGCTGGCCATATTACAATAGGTAACAATGTAAAAATTGCTGCAAAAAGCGGTGTTTTTTACAGTCTTGGAGATGGTGACTCTGTAATGGGTAATCCAGCTATACAGAAATATAAATTTATAAAAACATATAAAAAATTATATGGAAAAAAATAAGATAAATTTGCATGAAATAAGAAATCTCATACCCCATAGGGAACCATTTTTGTATGTTGATGAATTATTAAATATCGAAAAGCTACAAAAAGCCACAGGCATAAAGACTTTTACAGAAAAAGATTTTTTTTTCAGAGGTCATTTCCCAGGTCATCCTGTAGTTCCAGGAGTTATATTAATTGAAATGATGGCCCAAACAGCTGCAGCTTTGATTGCATTCAGTATAAGAGATGAGACTTTTGATAAAATTGTTTATTTAATGAATATTGATAGTTCAAAATTTAGAAAACCTGTATTCACAAATGAAAAAATTAATGCGAACGTAAAGGCTCTTAGATCAAAGGGGAGAGTATGGAGATTCGAGGGAGAGTCTTTTAATGAAAGAGGGGAGACTGTTTGTAATTCTCGCTGGAGTGCGATGATAATGGACAGGAAACATGAATAATATTCACAAAACTGCTATTGTATCTAAAAATGCAATTATAGGTAACAACGTTACTATTGGAGCCTTCTCCGTAATCGGCGATAAAGTTAAGGTTGGAAATAATAATGTTATACATTCATCAGTTTGCATTAATGGCAATACAGATATTGACGAAAATAATGAATTTTTTTCATTTTGCTCAATTGGTTCAATTCCACAAGATTTAAAATATCGAGGAGAAGATAGCAGACTAATAATTGGTAAAAACAATATATTCAGAGAATATTTTAATGCAAACCTTGGAACTGAGGGTGATAGAATGGAAACTGTGATTGGAAATGATTCATTATTTATGGTTGGTGTTCATGTTGCTCATGATTGTATAATTGAAGATAATGTTATTTTTGCAAATCAAGCTACACTTGGTGGTCATGTTCATGTAGAAAGCAATGCTGTAATTGGCGGTATTTCAGCAATACATCAATTTTGCAAAATAGGGAGTTTAGCTATGATCGGAGGTATGTCCGCAGTCGAGAACGATGTAATACCATATAGTTTAGCAATTGGAAATAGGGCAAAGGTTACAGGCATAAATATAATTGGACTTAAAAGAGCTAATTATAGTAAAGATCAAATAAGAGAGTATTCACAAATCGTTGAAAAAATTTTTACCAGTGGTTCAATATCTAAGGAAAAAAATAACTTTTTAACTACCAAAAATCCTCTTGTAAAAAAACTCCTCTCTTTCTTGGATAAAGATAGTTCAAGAGGATTATGTAAATATGAAAAATAGATATGCTACCGCATTAATTGGTGGCTATGATTTAATAGCAAAAGATATTTTTTCTGAAGTCAAATTATTAAATAATAAATCAATTTTTATAAATATTAACAGTGATAAAGTCAAAAAAAACAGTGTATTTAACTTTGAAATATTTGAATTAAGAAAAATATTAACCATACTTAAAAAAAATAAAATAAAGAACTTGTTATTTATTGGTAAAATAAACCGACCAAATCTATCAAATTTTAAAAGTGATGGTGAGATTGATAAATACATTCCAAGCTTAATCAACTCATATAAAAAAGGAGATGGACATCTTCTTTTAGCGGTACTGGAAATTTTTATTCAAAAAGGTTTTCGGATACTTTCACCTAGAAACATTTCTAAGTCTTTTTTTCTTACAAATGACGAATTGAGTAAAAAAGTTTTAAAAATTCATAAACTTGATATCACTAAATCAATAAAAATACTTAACGATTTATCAAAATACGACAACGCACAATCAATTGTTACCTCAAATGGATATATTCTGGGAATAGAAGCTGCTGAAGGTACTGATGATTTATTGAAAAGAGTTGCAATTATTCGAAAAAGATTAGGCCAGTTGGAAAAGAAGATTGGTGTACTAACTAAGATACCCAAAAAAAATCAAAGCAAGTTAGTAGACTTGCCAGTTGTAGGTGTAAGTACATTAAAATTAATTAGAAGAGCAAATCTTAGTGGCATTGCAATAAATCCTAAATTAACAATTATACATAGTAAAACTGATTTCATAAGATTTGCAAAAAAAAATGACTTAAAAATATATAGTATATATAATTAATTTATCTCGTATTCTTTTTCGATCTTTTATAGCCGTATTTATGATGCTTATTTCCAGTATATAACTGTCTAGGTCTGCCTATTTTTTGAATTGGGTCTTCTATCATTTCTGTCCATTGAGCTGTCCACCCAGCTGTTCTAGATATGGCAAATATGACTGTAAACATTTCAGGCGGAAACCCAATTGCTTTAAGAATAATACCAGAATAAAAATCTACATTTGGGTATAATTTTTTTTCTATAAAATATTTGTCATTTAAGGCAATTTTTTCAAGATCCATTGCAAGTTTCAGAATTGGATCATTTTTAATTCCTGTGTGTTTTAAAACTTTTTGACATATATTTTTTAATATCTTTGCTCTTGGATCGTAGTTTTTGTAGACTCTGTGACCAAAGCCCATAAGTTTAAACGGGTCTTTTTTACTTTTTGCTTTTTTGAGATATTTTTGTATGTTTTTTGATGTGCCAATTTCCTCTAACATTTCTAAAGCAGCCTGGTTCGCTCCACCATGAGCTGGTCCCCAGAGAGATGAGACTCCCGCAGCAATACATGCAAATGGATTTGCTCCTGATGAGCCAGCTAGTCGCACAGTTGAGGTAGAGGCATTTTGTTCATGGTCCGCATGCAAAATAAAAATTGTGTCCATTGCTTTAGCAAGAATTGGTGAAATCTTATATTCTTCAGCTGTATTGCTAAAACACATATGCAAAAAATTTTCTGAAAAAGAAAGGTTATTTTTTGGTGAAACAAATGATTGACCAATTGAATATTTGTATGCCATTGCTCCAATAGTTGATGCTTTTGCGATTATTCTTCTTGTTGCTTCCTGTCTTTGGTGGGCGTCATTAATATCTAAGCTATCTTGGTAAAACGAGGAAAGTGCACCCATAACTCCAACCATCATAGCCATAGGGTGAGCGTCTCTTCTAAAGCCTTGAAAGAAATTTATTATTTGATCATGTAAAAGAGTGTGTCGTGAAATTAATTGTTTATACTTTTTTAGTTGTGCTTTATTAGGTAGATCACCATAAATTAATAAATTAACTACTTCTATGAAATCACTTTTTTTGGCTAATTCCTCAATGTCATAACCACGATACCTTAATATGCCTTTATTGCCGTCTATGAATGTGATTTTTGACTCACATGAAGCTGTTGAAGTGAACCCTGGGTCATAAGTGAATACATTGGCCTCAGAATGCAAGTTAGTAATATCAATTACTGATTCACCTTCAGTAGAGTGATAAATTGGTAAGAAAACTGATTTATTATCTATAGTAAGTTTGGCTGTTTTATTTTTACTAGCTACTTTAGTTTTAGACATTCATCTATTAATTAAACTATTTAAAAATTAATAAAAGGTAAAAATAAATTAATATTTTCTAAGAAGACCTATTAATTTTCCCTGAATTTTTACTCTGTGAGCAGATAAGATTCTTGTTTCATAAACGGGGTTAGCACTTTCAAGTGCAATACTCTGACCTTTTTTTCTAATTCTTTTTAAAGTTGCTTCATTGTCATCAATCAGGGCAACAACAATTTCTCCATTATCCGCAATATTAGTTTTTTTAATTAAAACAGTATCTCCATTGTGAATGCCTTCATTTATCATTGAATCCCCTTCAACTGTTAATGCATAACTTTCACCAATTGGCATCATTTCCTTTGGAACATCAACAGATGTATCATTTTGTTGAATGGCTTCAATTGGAGTACCAGCAGCAATTTTTCCTAAGAGCGGAAGGGTACTTAATTTATGACTATCCTCATTTGAATTATTTATGAAATTACCTACCACTAGATTATTTTTGATTTTTTCAGAAACTTTTATGTTAGATAAACCATCTTTAATTATTTCAAGTGCCCTTGCTTTATGTGCCAATCTTTTAACAAATCCTCTCTCTTCGAGCGCTAAAATTAGCCTATGAATCCCTGATTTTGATTTTAAATTTAGTGCAGACTTCATCTCTTCATAAGATGGAGTCACACCATTTTTACTTTGGAACTTCTGTATATAACTTAACAATTCTTTTTGTTTTTTGGTTAGCATTGATTCGATCCTTATCTAATGTTCTATCAATGTTCTCTTATGGTTTCAATAAAAAAAAAATCAATATTTTCAATACTTAATTAAGATTATGTAATTATTTAATTTAATAATTCTTCAATATGTTTCGGCAAATTATCTGACTTCATTAGAAATTCACCAATTAAATAGTTACTTATACCTGTGGTTGTATAAATTTTTGAAATGTCGCTTTTACTATGAAAGCCACTTTCAGAGATTATGAGTTTGTCACAATTATCTAAGTGTTGAGATAAATTTATTGTGGTATCTAAGTTAGTTACAAAATTATTAAGGTTTCGATTATTTATACCTATCATATTTGAATTCATAAATTTTGCTCTTTGCAATTCATCATAGTCGTGCACTTCAATAATGCTATCCATCTTTAGTTCACTTGCTAATTCAGCAAATCTATCCGCATCATCTTGACTTAACATAGATAGTATGATTAGGATACAATCTGCCCCAATTAATTTGCTTTCATATATTTGATAATCATCGACTATAAAATCTTTTCTTAGTATAGGCAGTTGCACTTTTTTTCTAATTTCAATTAAGTCTTCAATTTTTCCATTAAAAAATTTTTCGTCTGTTAAAACTGAGATACAAGAAATATTATTATCTTCATATGCCTTTGCAAAATCAATTAAATTAATATTCTCTTTAGTAAATTTACCTAAGGAGGGACTGGATTTTTTTATTTCTCCTATTATAGAAATTTGACTATTTTGATGATTTAATTTTTCAAAAAATGGAAAGTTAATATTGGTTATATTTAATTTACTTTCAATTTTTGATTGAGAAATTATTTCTTTTTGATTTGAAACAAAATCAATTTTATATTCATATATTTTTTTTAATATTGACATTATTAATTTGTAAATTTAGATAATTGATCAATGATTCTCAAAGGTTCTCCACTTCTAATGATTAATTGAACTTCATTAAAAGCGTTTAAAATATTATTTTCATTGAAATCTTTAGATTGGCTTATGAGAATACCAAATGCTGCATTTGCACAAACAGTATTATAAAAAGTATCTTTTTTACCTTTAAAAATTTCAATTATACGATCAGCATTAAATCTTGCGTCACTTCCTTTAATTTCATCATTTATTATTTGTGGACAGTCAAGTATTTTAGGATCAAACTGCATAATGCCATTCTTATTTGAGAAAATTAAATTTATACCACTCAGAGCTATTTCATCGTTACCATCATGACCAGCAATTAAGCAAACATTTTTATCTTCTTTTTCAAAAACGTCCTTATAAATATTAAAAACTTCTTTAGAATAAACACCGACTATTTGATTTCTAACATTCGCTGGATTTAACAAGGGGCCCAACATATTAAATATGGTGCGAAACCCAAGTAATTGCCTCACTTTAGCAACGTGTTTCATGGCAGGATGGTGATTTGGAGCAAACATAAAGCATATCCCTGTATTTCTCAAACAATCTTCTAATTTAGAAGTTTCCATATCGACATTTATATTCAATGCTTTTAAAACATCAGCTGAACCACATTTTGATGTTAGCGCTCGATTTCCATGTTTAGCTATTGGTATACCAGAGGCCGCCAAAATAAAAGCTGTTGCGGTTGAGATATTCAAGCTATTTTTTCCATCACCTCCCGTGCCACATGTATCCATTGTGTTTAATGGGGCATTGATCGAGAGCATTTTTTCTCTCATTACTTCTAAAGCAGCAATTACATGATGTGATTTAACACCGGACTTTTGAAGCAATGAAATAAAGGAGCTTATTTGTATCTCACTTATTTCACCATTCATAATTTGTATAAAGGCATTTTTAGTAGATTTTAAATCTAAACAATCTTCGTAAGCTAATTGAATGAATTCTTTAAAATCAGTCATAAATTTAAAAAATTCTTCATTATTTTTTTTCCAAATGGAACAGAGGCAATACTTTCTGGATGAAATTGAACTCCATAGCAAGGGTAACTTTCATGCTCAATTCCCATTATTACGTTTTTTTTATTATCAATAGTTTCAGAAATTACTCTAAAATTTTTAGGCACCGTTCCATTTTTAATTACTAAACTGTGATATCTGGTTGCTTCAAATGATGATGGCAGTCCTTTGAATATTTTTGAACCAAGGTTTGAAACTTTTGAAGTTTTGCCGTGCATAATTTTACTTGCTTTGATTATCTTTGCACCAAATGCTTGTCCGATGGATTGATGCCCTAAACATACACCAAGTATAGGCTTTTTATCATAAAATCTTTTAACAAGGTTCAAACAAATACCTGCTTCATTAGGAGTGCAGGGACCAGGTGATATTATAATTTTTTTGGGATTAAGTTTTGCTATTTTTTTTAAAGATATTTTATCATTTCTATAAACTTGAACATTATGTCCTAGTTCTTCAACATAGTGAACCAAATTATAAGTAAAGCTATCATAATTATCTATTAGCAATATCATAAGTTGTTTCCAAGTACGATTTCAGCAGCATTTAATACTGCTTTAGCTTTATTTACAGTCTCCATATATTCAAGTTCCGGCTCACTATCATAAACTACACCGCCTCCAGCCTGAACATATAATTTATTTTTAGTAATTATCCCTGTTCTTAAAACGATACAAGTGTCCATATCTCCATCAGGAGAGATGTAACCAATTCCACCTGCATAAATACCACGAACATCACTCTCTAATTCATCTATAATTTGCATGGCCCTTATTTTTGGCGCACCCGATACTGTTCCAGCTGGAAATCCTGCCATTAGTGCTTCAATTGTACTGATATTTTTTTTAAGTTTTCCAGTTACATTGGAAACTAAGTGCATTACATGAGAATATTTTTCAATTATGAATTTAGCGGTTACGCTTACAGTTGATTTTTTTGCTACTTTACCCACATCATTTCGACCAAGATCTAACAACATTAAGTGTTCCGATGTTTCTTTTTCGTCTGAAAGTAGGTCCAATTCGTACTTTCTGTCCTGTTTTATGTTTTTGCCTCGCGGCCTTGTTCCTGCGATAGGTCGCAAAGTTATTAAATCAGACCTGAGTCTTACAAGTATCTCTGGACTTGAGCCAACAATTTGAAAATTAGGTAAATTAAAATAATACATAAAAGGTGAGGGGTTAGTCAATCTCAGTACTTTGTAGAGCGAGCTTCCTTTACTTTTAAAATTAGTTTCAAATCTTTGACTTGGAACTACCTGAAATATGTCACCAGCTTTAATATATTTTTTTGCTTTTTTAATATTATTTATAAATTTTGACTTAGTTATATTTGATTTAATTTTAAGCCTCTTCTTTTTATTGAGATTAATTGCTTGATTGTTTATTTTTTTATAAAGGCTATTTTCAATATCATTTAATTCATTTAGAACTTGTTCATATTCTTGATTTTTTTTTACGCCAGATAAGAAATGTTTTAATAGATATAAAGAATTAGTAACATTATCATATACAATTAATATCTGAGGAATAAATAGTATAAGTTCAGGAGTCTTTAGAGTGTTCTTTTTTTTGAACTTAGATATGTCCTCGATATTATAAATATTTTCATATGATATATAACCAAAAAAAGCACCTGCCATAGGTGGCAGTGTTTTGTCCTTTAAAAATTTATATTTACTTATTATTCTATCAATTTTTAAAAATGCATTTTTATTTATTGAAGAAAGTTTTTTTTCTTTAGCTTTTTTTCTATTTTTAATTTGAATTGTTTTAATTGTATTGTAACCACATATTGAATATCTTCCTTTATCTTTTCCTTTTTCAACAGACTCATAGAGAAAGCTGAAATTATTGTTTTCTACAATATTAATAAACTCAGGAATAGGGTCAGATTTAAATTTTTTTATTTTTTTGAAAAATATAAAATTATTTTTATTTTTAATGAATGTTAAATATTGATTTTTTGTATGAGAAAAATTCATTACATGAACAGTTTATCTATATTTTGATCATAAATTTCATAAGATGAGTTTTGAATAATTTCAGATGCCATAATATCAACTAGTGATGCATTAAAATTATTATTTACATTCATTTTAACAGAATTATAAAAATCATCAGAAATTTGATTTCCTGGCATAATAATTTCAGTTACAACACCAATTCCAATTTTTCCGTCAGAGGTTAGAATTTTAAATGGTTGATTAAGCTTATTATTAAATGCGTTGAAAACTGTTTCATTCTGAAGGTCTGAGTTTGTGCGGTTAATCTTTTCAAATTTTAGCAAATTATATTCATTTTTAAGCACATATTCAGAAAAAGAGCCCTCTTTTTGCAAGTTAATTGAATTTAAAATATCATCAGAAAGTATATGTAGGTTTTTATTTTTTTGCTCGGCTACATAGTCAATTATAACTTTTTCTCTAATTTTTTCTAAATCAGGTACGTAAGATTTTTGCTTTTCTTTAACTGTATAAATATAGGCAATATTTTCTTTAATTATTATTTCTGAAATAAATCCAACTGGAGTATTTTTATCCAAAAATGAATTATCTTCCCCTAATTTTACTACAAACTGTTCAAAATCAATATTTTCAGATACTTTGATGTTCACTTGATTTTCAACTATCTCATCAAACGTATAATCATTAATTAGCAATTCATCTAAAATATTAATGGCGTCATCAAATTCTTGATACGCAGCCTCTAAAGCTAGGTATTCTATAATTTCACTTTTTACAGTTTCAAAATCTATCACTTTTTCATCATTTACTTCATTTACCCTAAATAAATAAAACCCTAAATCATCGTAGCTAATGGGTTCACTCAGCTTATTAACATCTAATTCAAAAATATACTCTGAAATTTTTTTAGAGAAAGTACCACCAGTAAATTTTTCTATATTTGAAAGCTTAAAATCATTTATTTTAATGTATTCATTAAAATCATTAATATTTTTATCTGCTACTGCATCGTAAAAATCATAAGCTTCTGACTCATTGTTAAATCTTATAAATTGAATATTTCTACTTTCTTCTTCAGTATATTGATAAATATTTTTGCTGTAGTAATCCTGAGCTTCAAAAGTATTAATATTCTCTTTCCTTTTAAAATCATTAATATTTACTTCAATAAAATCTATAATAGTACTTTCAGGAATTAAATAATTCGATTTATTTTTTAAATAGTAATCTTTGATTAAATTATCGTTTGTATCAATTTTAACTTCATTTTTATTCAATAAAAAATAATTAATTGATCTCTTTTCACCTTCATATTCATAAAGTTTATTAATAATTGCATCATTTATGTAATTATCAGCATTAAAGCTTTCAAAAATAATACCTTGAAAAATAGTATTTTCTATTTCTCTCAGAAAAGTATCTTCAGATTGAAAATTATTTAAAATAAAATTTTTGTACTTAATATTAGAAAATGATTCATTGCTGTTTTTGAATTCATCTAGATTAGATATCACTGATTTCAAAGATTCTTCATTTAAATATATGCCTCTTTTTTTAGCATAATCATTAACCATTTTAGAATAAATGAGATCTTGTAGAAGTAGATTATGAAGTTTTAACTCATAAGCTTCTTTGAGGCTAAAATTTGAATTGGTATTTTGATTATAATCTCTTACAGTTTGTTGAAACTTTATATAAAATTCATCAAGTGATATTTTTTCATTACCTACTTTTGCAGCAAGTTGACTGTTGCCGGAAGAAAGTATATCTCCTACGCCCCACAGAGCGAAACTCAAAACCATTATAGCAAGAAGTAATTTGCCAAAAATTGATGAAACTAAATTTCTTATTATATCTAACATTTTTTACTATGATGGTATAAATTAGAGTTTATAAAAGGAATAATCACGAATGAAAAGGGTTAAATACACTATCGCTAATTGGAAGATGAATGGCTTAAATGGAGCTGTAAAGGTAGTTAATTCCATTGATAAGCATATTAAAAAAACAAGACATAAAAAATCTAAAGTTATCATTTGCCCTCCTTTTACATTGTTGACTAATTTCATAAATGCAAAAACTGGAATTGATTTTGGGGGCCAAGACTGTCATCACCTAAATGAAGGTGCATTTACTGGATGTATCAGTGCTCAAATGCTTAAATCTGCTGGATGTAAATATGTCATAATAGGTCATTCCGAACGAAGAGAGCATCAAAAAGAAACGTCAAAAGAACTAAATTTAAAAATTGATATTGCAAACAAATATAATTTAAAAATTATTTACTGCATCGGTGAGAAATTAAATGAAATAAAGATTAGAAAAAAAATTCTCAACATACAACTCAGCTCACTTCCAAAAAAAATAAATATAAAAAATCTTATTATTGCTTACGAACCTGTCTGGGCCATCGGTACTGGTAAAACCCCAACAATTGATGAAATCAATAATATGCATTCAGGTATTCGAAATTTACTCTCGAAAAAAATTGGTAGATCTAAAAGTCAAAATATCTCAATATTATATGGAGGCTCAGTTAATCCTTCTAATGCTCGCGATATTTTAAACTTAGATCAAGTAGATGGGGTATTGGTGGGTGGCGCATCTTTAAAATCAAAAGATTTTAGCAAAATAATTGATTCTTACTCATAATTAGATATATAAGTCATTTTATGGAAACATCTTTATTAATAATTCATGCGTTACTTGCAGTTGTATTAATTATTATTGTACTCATTCAAAGAGCTGAGGGTGGTGCACTCGGTATTGGAGGTGGCAGTGACGGAATGTCTCCTAGAGGAAGTGCTGATATATTAACAAGAACAACCGCCATTGTTGCTGTATTATTTGTTATTACAAGTATAAGCCTAACAGTTTTAAGTTTAAAATCTTCAGATAGAACTCTAAATTTTGAAGATACAGGCGTAGAGCAGACAAATGAAGATCTAATTGAAGATTTGCCTGAATTACCTCAACTTGATTAATACCTTTGATTTAATCAAGACTCTGTAGTATAAAATACTTCCATGACGCGATTTATATTTGTAACAGGCGGCGTGGTATCATCTTTAGGTAAAGGTTTGGCTTCTGCCTCTTTGGCTTCTTTACTTCAACATCATGGCTATAAAGTAAGAATTAGAAAATTAGATCCATATCTCAATGTTGATCCGGGAACAATGAGCCCATACCAGCATGGTGAGGTTTATGTTACTGATGATGGCGCAGAAACGGATTTAGACCTCGGTCATTATGAAAGATTTACTGGCGTGATTTCTAAAAAATCTGACAATATCACCTCTGGAAGAGTGTATCAAAAAATTATAACAAGAGAAAGAAAAGGGGAATACTTAGGCGCTACAGTACAAGTTATTCCACATGTTACAAATGAGATAAAAGAATTTATTTCAAACGATCTTGAACAAGAAGATTTTGTGATATGTGAGATAGGCGGAACAATTGGAGATATTGAAAGCTTACCTTTTATAGAAGCTATAAGACAATTTCATAATGATAACGGTCATGAGAATTCATTATTTATTCACGTTACTTTGGTACCATACATTGCAAGTTCAGGTGAATTAAAAACAAAACCTACACAACATTCAGTAAAAGAATTGAGGAGTTTGGGTATACAGCCTAATATTTTATTATGCAGATCCGACAGAATAATACCTGAAGGAGAAAGAAAAAAAATTGGCTTATTTTGCAATGTTCAACATAACTGTGTAATTCAAGCGATAAATGCAAATTCAATATACGAAGTTCCAATTAATTTTTATAATGAAGGATTAGATAAAAGAGTCTTAGAATATTTCAATTTAGATGCAAATAAAGCTATAGATCTTAAAATGTGGTCTCAAGTTTCTAAACATGTTCTTGAACCTGAAGGAAAGGTCATAATTGGAATAGTAGGCAAATACACAGGACTTGCTGATGCTTATAAATCACTGAATGAAGCATTATCTCACGGTGGAATTTTTAATAATGTAAAAGTTGAATTAAAATGGTTTGAATCTGAAGAATTAAATAGTTCAAATACAACAAGCTTATTAGCAAATTGTCATGGCATTTTAGTTCCTGGAGGATTTGGTGAACGAGGTTCAGAAGGAAAAATTGCAGCAATTAAGTATGCGAGAGAAAACAAAATACCTTATTTTGGAATATGTTTTGGAATGCAACTTGCTGTTATAGAGATGGCAAGAAATATATTAGGCATACAGGATGCAAATTCTAGTGAATTCTCTAATTGCAATAATTCAATTGTTGGCCTCATGACAGAGTGGACAACTTCAGATAATACGACCGAAAAGAGGTCTAAAACTGACGACCTTGGCGGAACAATGAGACTTGGATCATATGAAGCAAAATTAAGAAAGGGCAGTAAAATATTTTATATATACAAAGATGAAATTATTAATGAAAGACATCGTCACAGATATGAAGTTAATAATAAATTTGCTGACGAATTTGAGAGTAAAGGTGTTATCTTCTCTGGCTATTCACCTGACGGATTATTACCAGAAACAGTTGAATTGAAAGATCATCCATGGTTTATTGGAGTTCAATATCATCCTGAATTAAAATCAAAACCATTTGAACCACATCCTTTATTTAAGTCATTTATAGATGCAGCAAAAAAACACAAAGATGAATAAAGCAGTAAAACTGAATAATTTCGAATTTTCTAATTATAATAAATTAATTCTAATAGCCGGACCATGTGTACTTGAGTCTCATAGTCATGCTAAAAAAATGGTTGAGGCACTCTTAGAAATTACTACAAAATTAAAAATAAATTTTGTTTATAAAACTTCTTTTGATAAAGCCAACCGTACAAGTTTACATGCTGAAAGAGGTTTAGGAATTGATGCTTCATTGGAAATATTTAAATCTCTTAAAGACGAATATAAAATAAATATTTTAACAGATGTACACAATGTATCTGATTGTGAAAAAGTGAAAGATTATGTTGATATAGTACAAATTCCAGCTTTTTTATGTAGACAAACAGACTTGTTAATTGCTGCAGCAAAAACTGATTTAATTGTAAACATTAAAAAAGGTCAATTTTTAGCTCCATTAGATATGATTAATGTTTCTAAAAAAATTGAAGAGAGCGGCAATAAGAAAATACTTCTGACCGAAAGAGGAGCTTCATTTGGTTACAATAATTTAGTTTCTGATATGAGGTCACTTGAAATTATGAAAAGCAAAATAGGATACCCTGTAATTTTTGACGCAACTCACTCAGTACAATCTCCTGGAGGAATGGGGGACAAAAGTGGGGGAGATAGGAAGTATGTACCAGCTCTATCAAAAGCTGCTGTGGCGGTTGGTGTTGCAGGAGTCTTTATGGAAACTCATAATGACCCAGATAACGCTCCTTCCGATGGACCTAATATGGTCAAATTAGAAGATATAAATGATTTAATAAAAAAACTCATTGAAATTGACAATTTGGTCAAAGAAAAATAAGTAAGCTAATATAACTAACACATTTATGCATTTTATTAAAAATATAGTTTCTAGACAAATATTCGACAGCAGAGGTAACCCAACTGTTGAAACAGACGTTTTTCTATCGAACGGTGTTTTTGGTAGAGCCGCAGTGCCATCTGGCGCTTCAACTGGCAAAAATGAGGCCTTTGAACTAAGAGATAACAAAAGGTCATATCATGGAAAATCTGTTTTAAAAGCAGTAGACAATGTCAATACCATAATTTTTGATACACTTTCTGGTTATGACGTTCTTGAGCAGAAAGAAATTGATGAGACTTTAATAGAACTAGACGGAACGCCAAATAAAAAAAGGTTAGGGGCAAATGCGATATTAAGTGTTTCTCTTGCTTGTGCCGACGCAGCTTCAAAGTATTTGGGTATTCCTCTTTATAAATATTTAGGCGGCTCCAAAGCTTTTAGAATGCCAACACCTATGCTTAATATTATAAATGGAGGAGCCCATGCAAATAATAATTTATCATTTCAAGAATTCATGATTATACCTGTAAAATGTAAAACGTTTACAGAGTCAATAAGAAAAGCATCCGAAGTCTTTCATACACTTAAACAAATTTTAGAGAAAAAAAATATACCAACAGCAGTTGGTGACGAAGGTGGTTTTGCGCCAAGCTTAATAAATGAAGACCATGCCTGTGCACTAATAAAAGAGGCAATAAAAAAAACAGGATATGAA